>AJXE01000019.1 GCA_000263395.1 Stutzerimonas stutzeri TS44 | reverse complement strand
CCGGACACCGACCTGCAGCAGGCGCACCGGGCGCTCGCCCGGCTGGTCGGCAACGGCCTGGGCCTGCGCCCGGACGGCCTGCCGCTGACCGCCAGCATCGGCCTGTCCGAGCGCCAGGCGGACGCGGCCGGGGACTACCGCCAGCTGCTGGAGATCGCCGACCAGCGCATGTACCAGGCCAAGTCCGGCGGCCGCAACCGCCTGCACGGCCATGCCGAATACACGATGGTCCAGCCCGTGACGGCAGTGCTGGAGAGCTAGCCTGGCGGGTTGTCGGTGATTGCGAAGACATGCCGCAGGTAGCTGACGAACGCCGGATCGCGGCACAGGGTCTTGCCCGGCGAGTCGGAAATCTTCGCCACCGGCTGGCCGTTGCACGCGGTCATCTTGATCACCATGTTGGTGGGCTCCACGCCGGCGATGTCGCAAGTCAGCCCGGTGCCGATGCCGAAGCTCGGCCGGCAGCGCCCCGCCAGCGCGCGCAGGATCGTCAGTGCGCGGGACAGGTCCAGACCATCGGAGAACACCAGCTGGCGGCTGCGCGGGTCGATGCCCAGACGCTGGTAGTGGGCGATGGCTTTCTCCGCCCAGAGCAGCGGGTCGCCCGAGTCATGGCGCAGGCCATCGAACAGCTTGGCGAAGTACAGATCGAAGTCGCGCAGGAAGGCGTCCATGGTGATGCAGTCGGTCAGCGCGATCCCCAGCGCGCCACGATACTCGCGCACCCAGCAGTCCAGCGCAGCGCGCTGGCTGTCGATCAGCCGCGGGCCGAGCTGCTGGTGCGCCATGATCCATTCGTGCGCCATCGTGCCCATCGGCCGCAGATCGAGCGTCCGCGCCAAGTGCACGTTGCTGGTGCCGACGAAATCGCCGGGGAACGTCTGGGCGAGGCGCTCGACCACCGCGGCCTGCACCGCATAGGAAAAGCGCCGGCGGGTGCCGAAATCCGCCAGCTTGAACTCGGCCAGTTCCTCAGCCGTGGCCTGCTCGCGCAGCCAGGCGCACTTCGCCTCCAGCCGTTCGAGCGCATGCTCCGGCCCCACCTGCGGATAGCGGACCCGGTTGCGCACCTCGCTGATGATCGCCAGCAGCGGCACCTCGAAGAGGATCACGTGCAGCCACGGGCCGCGCAGGTGGATCACCAGCTCGCCCGCTTCGACCTCCAGGCGCAGGTAACGCAGGTCGAAGCGAAACAGGCCGAGAAAGCGGATGAAGTCCGGCTGCATGTAGGGGATGCGTTCGAGGAAGGCCAGTTCTTCGGCGCTCATCGCCAGCTCGGCAAGCGCCTCGATCTGCTCGCGTACTGCGTGCAGGTACGGGCTGAGGTCTTCTTCCGAGCGGCAGCGGAAGGCCCACTCCACCTCGGCGTTGGGGTAGTGATGCAGCACGGCCTGCATCATCGTCAGTTTGTAGAAGTCGGTGTCCAGCAGACTCTGGACGATGGCGGTGCTGTTCACGGTGGCGTTCCTGGCTGCACTGCCATGCACCTTGCCGCTCGGAACGGCATCTGGCAAGAACGATGCCGGTGGAAAATAAAAGTGCTAATTAATCGGGCGATGTGCGGTACATCCGGCTGTCGGTTTTTTGTTCTGTCGAAAAGTTATGAATTTTATGGGTGTAACTGTTGGCGGAATAATATTCGAGCGCCATAAATAAATACTGATAGTTCGGAGTGGTTAAATTGCAGGAAATAAAAAAGGCAAGAGCCGAAGCTCTTGCCTTTTTACTCAGGTGTCGGCTGCTTTGTCAGCTGCTGCGGCCACCGCCGTGGCTGTTCTGGCCACCCTTGCGGCCTGCCTCGGAGGCCTTCTCGCGGTCGTTGGCAAAGTTGCCGCCGCTGTTGTGCCCGCCCTTGCGGCCGGCTTCGGATGCTTTCTCTCGATCGTTGGCGAAGTTGCCCGGGTTGTTATTTGCCATGTCTTTTTCTCCTCAGTTGGATAGAGACTTTGGAAACGGCCAATGAGAGAGATTCATCAGCCTTCACGGTTTCAGAGGAGCGGGCTGCGCTGGAAGTTTCACTGTTTCAGCAACGGCGGACGAATGGTTTTCCCTATATCGCTCGTGCGTATGGCGCCGTGCAATTACAGCGAAACGGTAGTTGCAATTAAAAGGGTGACTTCGCCGCGTCAGGCCGCCAGGGCGAGTTGTCGCTGGGCGAGCAGGCGCATGACGTAGCCGATCTTCAGGGCGGTGGGGCCGAGGATCACCAGCGCGTGGCAGGCGACCACCAGCGGCAGGCCCAGCCACTGGTCGAACAGGTAGGCGCCGCTGACGCCCAGCAGCAGGAGCAGCACGCCGCCGAGCATCAGCGCGTTGGCCAGATGCAGCAGGTGTTGCGGGTCCCAGGTGCGTTGAAACATGCTTCACCTCCGTCAAGGCAGGAGAGGGAGCCCGCGGGAGCGGGCTCGGGTGGGGCTTATTCGAGAGCGCTGGCCGGGCCGAAGAACTCGTAGCGGGTCTGCCGCTCCGGTACGCCGAGCGCCTTCAGCTGGCGCTTGACCGCCGCCATGAACGGCTTGGGACCGAGGAAGTAGGCGTCCACGTCGCGATCCGCCGGCAGCCACGCGGCCAGGCGATCCTCGGTGAGCAGGCCGACGGCGTCGGGCGCGGCAGCTTCGCCTTCGTGTTCGTCATAGCAGTAGAAGTGCCGCAGCTGCGCATGGCGCTCGGCCAGGGCGTCCACCGTGCGGCGGAACGCATGCACGCCGGCGTTGCGCGCGCAGTGGATGAAGTGCACCGGGCGCGAGGTGGCCAGTGCCTGTTCGAGCATGGCCAGGGTCGGGGTGATGCCGACGCCACCGCTGATCAGTACCAGCGGCTTGTCGCCGGGCTGCAGGGTGAAGTCGCCGGCCGGGGCAAACAGCTCCAGCACCGCGCCTTCGTCCAGGGCATGCAGGGCGTTGGACACTACGCCGCCGGGCTCGCGCTTGACGCTGATGCGGTAGTCGCGACCGTTGCTGGCCGCCGACAGCGAGTAGTTGCGGCGCACTTCCGCGCCGTCGATCTGCAGGCGCAGGCCGATGTACTGGCCGGGCTGATGGGCCAGCACCGCGCCGCCGTCTTCGGGCTGCAGGTAGAAGGAGACGATCTCGTCGCTCTCGACCACCTTGCGCGCAATGCGAAAGCGCCGCGCGCCACGCCAGCCGCCGGATGCCTCGGCCTTGGCCTGGTAGAGCTGCTCCTCGTTGCCGATGAGGATGTCGGCCAGTTGCTGGTAGGCCGCGGCCCAGGCGTCGATCACCGCGTCGGTGGCGATTTCCTCGCCCAGCACCTCGCGGATGGCACGCAGCAGGCAGCTACCGACGATGGGGTAGTGCTCGGGCAGCACCTGCAGCGCCACATGCTTGTTGATGATCTGCCCGACCAGCGGGCCGAGCGCCTCGAGCCGGTCGATGTGGCGGGCGTACATCAGCACGCCGTTGGCCAGTGCGCGCGGCTGGTCGCCGCTGGCCTGGTGGGCCTGGTTGAACAGCGGACGTACCTGCGGGTACTCGCTCAGCATCAGGTTGTAGAAATGCGTGGTCAGCGCCTCCCCGCCGCTTTCCAGCAGCGGCACGGTGGCTTTGATCAGGGCGATTTGTTCAGCGCAAAGCATCGAATACTCCTCTCGTGGGAAAGCCGCCGCGTCCGTTGCCAGGCAAAGGCGCGACGTTCTACGAGAACTCTTTCAACAATCGTTCCAGTTCTGGAATTGACTGAAATCAAGGTCTGTAATGCCTTGGAGGTACAAAAAACCCCGCCGTTAGAGGGTTTTAATCACCATTAGGGTCGAGATAACCCTGGGGCGAACCATCGCGCTCCACGCCTGCCCTATGAAAGAGCCCACCACCCCTGCGGGAGATCGTCATGGAGACCTACCACATCACCCATGAAGGCAATCGCTGGCTGCTGCGCGAGGTCGGCGACCCGCGCGTGCTGATCGAGACTGCCAGTCGCGAAGCGGCGCTCGAGCAGACCCGTGACTACATGAAGCTGCGCACGGCCACGGTGAAGGTCCACGGGCGCGACGGCGAGCTGGAAGAAGAGCGCCACTACCCGCAGGACCAGAATCCGCGCGCGACCGGGGGCTGAGGTCAGGCGCTCTCGGGCTGCTGGCGGAACCGCTGCGCCGCCAGCGCCACCAGCCAGCAGGCGAGGATGAACGGCATCGTCAGCGGTGGCAGCCCCAGATGATCGAAGGCCAGCCGCATCAGCACGGCGGCGATGATCGCCAGCAGCGGCGCCCACGCCGAGCGCTGTGCCTGGCTCACCGCCAGCGCGGCCAGCGCCGGGTTGTAGCCGGCCAAGCCGTCGAGGAGTGGTGCATGCGCGCTGCCGAGCAGCAGGCCGATGCCCAGGCCGGCGGCGGAACCGGCCAGCATCCAGTATGCGGTTCGCCGGTCGGCCAGCCAGACCGCCAGCATCAGCAGCAGCCCGGCCAGTGGCTGGTCGAGGAAAATCACCTGAGCGATGCCCGCGGCGATGGCCAGCGCCAGGGCCGGCGCATCGAGCGCTGCTGCCGGCGCCGTCGCGACTGTTGGTTCCGGTGCCGACAGCAGCGCCAGCGCGAGCCAGCCGAACAGCACGAAGGGCAGGGTGAAACCGGGCAGCCACTGGCGTTCGCGCAGGCCGGCGAGCAGGCGCGTCTGCAGCAGGTCGAGGAGTGGCGCGGCGAGCACGATCAGCCCCAGCGAGAACGCCGAAAGCCCCAGCTGCAGCACGATCAGCAGGCCCAGCAGCGCACTGTTGTAGCCGTACAGCCCGCAGTCGATATCGGCTTGTGGACGCCCCAGCGCGGCGGCGCCGAAGGTGCCGGCGAGCGCCCCGACCAACGCCCCGGCCAGCAGCGCCGGCGCATGCAGGGCGATGGCGAGCGCGATCAGCAGCCCGCACAGCGGATGGACCTGCAGAAAGATCTGGCTGAAGCCGTTGAGCACGGCGCTGACAGGACGCGGGAGATGGGGCATCGGAAGCCTGACGAGGGAACGGTGCTGGCGAGCATGCTACAGCGCGGCGGCGCCGAAACAAGGCCGGCGCGCCGCGACGTGTGCAACCGATGGTCAGGCGAGCGTTTCGATCCGCAGCGAATTGGTCGTGCCCGGCTTGCCCAGCGGCACGCCGGCGGTGACCAGCACGGTATCGCCGCTGCCGGCCATGCCGCGGGCGCGCGCCAGCTCCAGCGCCTGGGCGCAGACCTGCTCCATGTCGCGCAGCGGCGCCTCGACCAGCGAGTACACGCCCCAGGCGACGGTCAGCTTGCGCGCCGTGGCCAGGTTAGGCGTCAGGCTGAGGATCGGCGTCGCCGGGCGCTCGCGCGAGGCGCGCAGGCTGGAGGCGCCGGACTCGGTGTAGTTGACCAGCACCGCGACCGGCAGGATGCCGCTGATGCGGCGGATCGCGCAGCTGATCGCATCCGACAGCGTGGCCTCGGCGCTCGGCCGGTGTACGTCGAGCTGCGCCGAATAGTCCGGGCCGCTTTCCACCTGGCGGATGATCTTGCTCATCATGCTCGCCGCTTCCTGCGGGTAGTCGCCCGAAGCCGTCTCGGCCGAGAGCATCAGCGCGTCGGCGCCTTCGGCCACCGCGTGGGCCACGTCGGTGACTTCCGCGCGGGTCGGCGCCGGGGCGAAGCGCATGGATTCAAGCATCTGCGTGGCCACCACCACCGGGCGGCCGAGCTGGCGGCAGATGCGCACGATGTCCTTCTGGATGCGCGGCACGTTCTCGGCCGGCACCTCCACGCCGAGGTCGCCGCGCGCCACCATGATGGCGTCCGACAGCCGGGCGATCTCGCGCAGGTGCTGCACGGCCGAGGGCTTCTCGATCTTGGCCATGAGGAAGGCACGCTCGCCGATCAGTTCGCGCGCCTCGTGGATGTCCTGCGGGCGCTGCACGAACGACAGCGCCACCCAGTCCACACCGAGATCCAGGCCGAAGGCCAGGTCGCGACGGTCCTTGGCGGTCAGCGGCGAGAGTTCCAGCACCGCCTCCGGCACGTTGACGCCCTTGCGGTCGGACAGCTCGCCGCCGGCCATCACGCGGGTCTCGATGACACTGTCCTGCTTGGACAGCACGGTCAGGCGCAGGCGGCCGTCGTCGATCAGCAGCGTCATGCCGGGTTCCAGCGCGGCGATGATTTCCGGGTGCGGCAGCATCACGCGGTGCTGGTCGCCCGGCGCCTCGTCCAGGTCCAGGCGGAATTTCTGCCCGCGCTCGAGCTGCACGCGGCCGGCGGCGAAGCGGCCGACGCGCAGCTTCGGCCCCTGCAGGTCCATGAGGATGCCGATGGCCTGGTCCTGCTCGCGCTCGACCTGGCGAATCCAGTGAAAACGCTCGGCGTGATCGGCGTGCTCGCCGTGGCTGAAGTTCAGACGGAACAGGTTCACGCCGGCGTCCACCAGGGCGCGCACGTCGTCGATGCTGCGCGTGGCGGGGCCGAGGGTGGCGAGAATCTTGACCTTCTTGTCGGGCGTCATGAGTGGATACTCCCTGTGGGCCGCTAGGCAGTGGGCGGCAGAATGAGGATGGCGCGGAAATCGTTGACGTTGGTGCGCGTTGGCCCGGTGACGATCAGGCTGTCCAGCGCGGCGAAGTAGCCGTAGCCGTCGTTGTTGGCCAGCGCATCGGCGGCGCGCAGGCCGAGGGCCTCGGCGCGGGCGAAGCTGTCCGGGGTCATCAGCGCGCCGGCGTTGTCTTCCGAGCCGTCGATGCCGTCGGTGTCGCCGGCCAGCGCGTAGACGTTCGGCAGGCCCTGCAGCGCTTCGGTCAGGCCGAGCAGGAATTCCGCATTGCGCCCGCCACGGCCGTTGCCGCGCACGGTCACCGTGGTTTCCCCGCCGGAAAGAATCACGCAGGGCGCGGCGAGCGGCTGGCCATGCAGCACCACCTGGCGGGCGATGCCGGCATGCACCTTGGCCACCTCGCGCGCTTCGCCCTCCAGGTCGCCGAGGATCAGCGGCGTGATACCGGCGGCGCGGGCCACCTCGGCGGCGGCGTCGAGCGACTGCTGCGGCGTGGCGATCAGCTGGAAGTGGCTGCGCGAGAGCATCGGGTCGCCCGGCTTGAGCGTTTCCGAGCGCGGGTCCTCGAGCCAGGCGCGCACGTTGGCCGGCACCTCGATGTGGTAGCGCGCGAGGATTTCCAGCGCCTGCGCCGAGGTGGTCGGGTCGGCCACGGTCGGCCCGGAGGCGATCACCGTGGCCTCGTCGCCGGGCACGTCGGAAATCGCGTAGGTGTACACGCTGGCCGGCCAGCAGGCGCGGGCCAGGCGACCGCCCTTGATCGCCGAGAGGTGCTTGCGCACGCAGTTCATCTCGCCGATGTGCGCGCCGGAGCGCAGCAGCGCCTTGTTGATCGCCTGCTTGTCGGCCAGCGAAATGCCTTCGGCCGGCAGCGCCAGCAGGGAGGAGCCGCCGCCGGAGAGCAGGAAGATCACCCGGTCGCTTTCCTCGAGATTGCTGACCAGCTCCAGCACCCGGCGCGCGACGCGCTCGCCGGCGTCATCCGGCACCGGATGCGCGGCCTCCACCACCTCGATCTTGCGGCAGTTGGCGTCGTGCTCGTAGCGGGTCACCACCAGCCCGGAAATCTCGCCTTCCCAGACCTGTTCGATGGCTTCGGCCATGGCCGCGGCGGCCTTGCCGGCGCCGATGACGATGGCGCGACCGCTGCGATCCTCCGGCAGCTGATCGGCCAGCACCTGGCGCGGATGGGCGGCGTCGATGGCACTGTCGAACAGTTGGCGCAGCAGGGTTTGCGGGGCGATGGACATTTGCGGGCTCCTTTTATTTGGGTCTGCGCCGATTCCAGACCTCAAGGCTCGATAAGGCAAGCACTGAGGGTTGGAATCGACCCGCCCGGCGGTCGGGCCGTGACTCCTTCTGCCGGGCGAATCGAAAGGGTTGCCGTCCGAGGACGGCGGTTGAACCGCGACTGCGCGAGGTGAGGTCGTGGGGGGACACTGTGATTCCGGCCCCGCGCCGCCGTGGTTCAACTCTCGAAGCGCCGCCGCGTCTGACGCTGCGATGGCCCACCACCCGGGATTCTGTCTGTCCTGAAGGTGGGTACCGCATGGCCCGACGCAGCGGGCTCGGGAGCTGCTTGCTTACTTGCGGATCGAGAAGTTGGCCATGTGCTCCAGCCCCTTGATCAGCGCCGAGTGGTCCCAGCCGCTGCCGCCGATGGCCGCGCAGGTGCTGAACACCTGCTGGGCGTTGGCGGTGTTGGGCAGGTTCAGGCCCAGTTCGCGCGCGCCGTTGAGCGCCAGGTTGAGGTCCTTCTGGTGCAGGCTGATGCGGAAGCCCGGGTCGAAGGTGCCCTTGATCATGCGCTCGCCGTGCACCTCGAGGATCTTCGAACCGGCGAAACCACCCATCAGCGCCTCGCGCACCTTGGCCGGGTCGGCGCCGTTCTTGGCGGCGAACAGCAGCGCCTCGGCCACCGCCTGGATGTTCAGCGCGACGATGATCTGGTTGGCCACCTTGGCGGTCTGGCCGTCGCCGTTCTCGCCGACGCGGGTGATGTTCTTGCCCATCGCCTGGAACAGCGGCAGGGCGCGGGCGAAGCTGTCTTCACTGCCGCCGACCATGATCGACAGGGTGGCGGCCTTGGCGCCCACTTCGCCACCGGAAACCGGTGCGTCGAGATACTGCGCGCCGGTGGCGTTGATCTTCGCGGCGAACTGCTTGGTGGCGGTCGGCGAGATCGAGCTCATGTCGATCACCAGCTTGCCGGCGCCGACGCCCTCGGCCACGCCGTTCTCGCGGAACAGCACGTCCTCGACATGCGGGGTGTCCGGCACCATGACGATGATGAACTCGGCTTCCTGAGCGACTTCCTTCGGATTGGCCAGGGCGACGGCGCCGCCTTCGACCAGTGCGGCCGGAGCGGCGTCGTGGTGAGTGGAAACGAAGAGGTCGTGACCGGCTTTCTGCAGGTTGAGTGCCATGGGCAGACCCATGATGCCGGTGCCGATGAATCCGATTTTAGCCATGAGAGTTCTCCTTCAATTCGTTCGGGTCAGATCGCGTTATGCGCTTTCATCCAGCCGAGGCCGGCTTCGGTGGTGGTGGCCGGCTTGTACTCGCAGCCCACCCAGCCCTGGTAGCCGATGCGGTCCAGGTGTTCGAACAGGAAGCGGTAGTTGATCTCGCCGGTGCCCGGCTCGTTGCGCCCGGGGTTGTCGGCCAGCTGTACGTGGTTGATCGCCGCCAGGTTGCTTTCCATGGTCCGGGCCAGGTCACCTTCCATGATCTGCATGTGATAGATGTCGTACTGCAGGAACAGGTTGGGGTGGCCGACCTTGTCGCGAATCTCCAGCGCCTGCGAGGTGTTGTTGAGGAAGAAGCGCGGGATGTCGCGGGTGTTGATCATCTCCATCACCAGGCGGATGCCGGCGGCCTGCAGTTTTTCCGCGGCGTAGCGCAGGTTCTCGATGAGGGTCGCCTCCAGCTTGCCGAGGTCGGCGCCCTTCGGCGCGATGCCGGCCAGGCAGTTGACCTGGGTATTGCCCAGCACCTTGGCGTAGGCGATGGCCTGGTCGACGCCGGCGCGGAATTCCTCGACCCGCTCCGGCAGGATGGCAATGCCGCGCTCGCCACCGGCCCAGTCGCCGGCCGGCAGGTTGAACAGCACCTGGGTCAGGCCGTTGGCGTCCAGCCGGGCCTTGATCTCATCGGCCGCATAATCGTAGGGGAACAGGTACTCGACGCCGGAAAAACCGGCCTTGGCGGCGGCCTCGAAGCGTTCGAGGAAGTCCTGTTCGGTGAACAGCATCGACAGGTTGGCGGCGAAACGGGGCATGGGGTTTTCCTTGTGTCTGTAGGGACAATTCCCGAACGGGGTGGAAGCTGCTGCGCTCCCAGCCCCGCCGGATGGGGTGGAACGATCAGTCCAGCAGCCCGACTGCGGTCGGTGCGTCCGCGCGGCCTTCGGCCAGCGGTTCGAACTCGTTGATGGCGTCGATCTCGGTGCCCATGGCGATGTTGGTCACCCGCTCGAGGATCACCTCGATCACCACCGGTACCTGATGCTCGGCCATCCAGGCCTGGGCCTGTTCGATGGCCGGGCGCAGGTCTTCCTGCTTGAACACGCGGATCGCCTTGCAACCCAGGCCCTCGACCACCGCAACGTGGTCGACGCCGTAGCCTTCCATGCCGGTCTGATCGGCATTGATGTTCTCGAAGCCGAGCTGCACGCAGTAATCCATCTCGAAACCGCGCTGCGACTGACGGATCAGGCCCAGGTAGGCGTTGTTCACCAGGATGTGGATGTACGGCAGCTTGAACTGCGCACCTACCGCCAGCTCCTCGATCATGAACTGGAAGTCGTAGTCGCCAGACAGCGCCACCACCTTGCGGTCCGGGTCCGCGGCGACGACGCCGAGCGCCGCCGGAATGGTCCAGCCGAGCGGGCCGGCCTGGCCGCAGTTGATCCAGTGGCGCGGCTTGTAGACGTGCAGGAACTGCGCGGCGGCGATCTGCGACAGGCCGATGGTGCTGACGTAGCAGGCGTCCTTGCCGAACGCGTTGTTCATGCACTGGTACACGCGCTGCGGCTTCATCGGCACGCTGTCGAAGTGCGTCTTGCGCAGCATCGTGCGCTTGCGCTCCATGCAGTCGGCGGCCCAGGCGTTGCGGTCCGGCAATTTGCCGGCGGCCTTGCGCTCCTTGGCGACTTCGACGAACAGCTTCAGCGCGGCGCCGGCATCGGAGGTGATGCCGTAGTCCGGCGAGAACACCCGGCCGATCTGCGTCGGCTCGATGTCCACGTGGACGAATGTGCGGTCCTTGGTGTAGACCTCGACCGAGCCGGTGTGGCGGTTGGCCCAGCGGTTGCCGATGCCGAGCACGAAGTCGGACGCCAGCATGTTCGCGTTGCCGTAGCGGTGGCTGGTCTGCAGCCCGCACATACCGGCCATCAGCGGATGGTCATCGGGGATCGAGCCCCAGCCCATCAGCGTCGGGATCACCGGCACGCCGACGGTCTCGGCGAATTCCACCAGCAGCGCTTCGGCACCGGCGTTATAGATGCCGCCACCGGCGACGATCAGCGGGCGCTCGGCGGCGCAGAGCATGTCGATGGCTTTCTCGATCTGCTTGCGGCTGGCCGCCGGCTTGTAGACGGAGAGCGGCTCGTAGGTATCGACATCGAATTCGATCTCGGCCATCTGCACATCGAACGGCAGGTCGATCAGCACCGGGCCCGGACGGCCCGAGCGCATCACATGGAAGGCCTGCTGGAACACGCGCGGCACCAGCGCCGGCTCGCGCACGGTCACCGCCCACTTGGTCACCGGCTTGGCGATGGACTCGATGTCCACGGCCTGGAAATCTTCCTTGTGCAGGCGGGCACGCGGCGCCTGGCCGGTGATGCAGAGGATCGGAATGGAGTCGGCCCAGGCCGAATACAGGCCGGTGATCATGTCGGTGCCGGCCGGGCCCGAGGTGCCGATGCACACGCCGATGTTGCCGGCCTTGGTGCGGGTGTAACCCTCGGCCATGTGCGAGGCGCCCTCGACGTGGCGGGCGAGAATGTGGCGGATGCCGCCATCGGCACGCAGGGCGGAATACAGCGGGTTGATCGCCGCGCCGGGAATGCCGAAGGCGGTGTCGATGCCTTCCTTGCGCAGTACCGCGACGGCGGCGTCGATTGCTCTCATGCGGGCCATGGTTCTTCCTCCTCGAGGGATCCGATAGTTTTTGTAGGTGGCCCAAGCATGACGGCCTGGATTCCGTGGCGGAATTGGCCGAGACTTCAGTTCTGTCGATATCAGGAGTATCGAATGGATCGATATACGAGCCTGCGCAGCTTCGTGCTGGTCGCCGACTGCGGCAGCTTCGCCGCCGCTGCGCACAAGGAAAACGTCACGCCGGTGGTGATGGGCCGGCGGCTGGATGCGCTGGAGCGTCATCTGGGCGTGAAGCTGATGCATCGCTCGACCCGCGGCCTGTCGCTGACCGATCTGGGCGAGCAATACCTGGAGCGCGCCCGTGGGCTGCTCAGGGATTTCGATGAGGTGGATGCCAGCATCAGCCATGACCGCACCTCGGTACGTGGGCATCTGGTGGTGTCGGCGCCGGCGGCGTTCGGCCGCCGGCATATCGGTCCGCACGCGCCGGCGTTCCAGGCGCGCTACCCGGACCTGCAGCTGTCGTTCAACTTCACCGACAGCGTGGTCGATCTGGTGCGCCACGGCTACGACATGGGTATCCGCATCGGCGAGGTGACCGACCCCAACTACGTGGCGGTCAAGCTGTTCCCCAACCGCCGCGTGGTCTGCGGCGCGTCGTACTATTTCGATCGCCAGGGCGTGCCGCGCGAACTGGAAGACCTGACGCGGCACAACTGCCTGGCCTTCAACCTGCAGGGCGGCCAGCAGCGCGGCTGGACCTTCCTGCGCGACGGCAAGCAGGTGGCGATCCGCGTGTCCGGCAATCTGGACTGCAACGACGGCGAGCTGCTGTTCGACTGGGTCAAGCAGGGACTGGGCATCGGCTGGCGCTCGACCTGGGAAATCCAGGCCGAGCTCAAGCGCGGCGAGCTGGTCACGGTACTCGACGAGTACGCGCTGCCGGCCTACGACATCCAGGCGGTATACCCGCAGCAGCGCTATCTGCCGGCCAAGGTGCGTTTCTTCATCGATTACCTGAAGGGCATCTACAACGCCCCCGGCTACTGGGAAACGCGCTGAGCCGAACCCCGGGGCGTGGCCGTGGGTCGTAGGATCAGTGTCGCGCGATACATCGCGCGGCGGCCGGGGGAGCCGCCAGGACAACCGGAGGTGCAGCCGTGGGCTCGCTGAAAATCGCCACCTTCAACATCAACGGCATCCGCGCGCATCTGCCCAATTTGCTGCAATGGCTGGCGCGCGAGCAGCCCGACGTGGTCTGCCTGCAGGAGCTCAAGGCGCAGGACGCCGACTTTCCCCTCGACGACATCCGCGCCGCCGGCTACGGCGCGATCTGGCATGGGCAGAAGTCCTGGAACGGCGTGGCGATCCTCGCCCGTGGCCGCGAGCCGCTGGAAATCCGCCGCGGTCTGCCCGGCGACCCGGACGACAGCCACAGCCGCTACCTCGAAGCGGCGGTGCACGGCGTGACCGTCGCCAGCCTCTACCTGCCCAACGGCAACCCGCAGCCGGGGCCGAAATTCGACTACAAGCTGGCCTGGTTCGAGCGGCTGCTCGCCCATGCCGCCGGGCTGCTCGCCAGCGGCCAGCCGCTGGTGCTGGCCGGCGACTACAACGTGGTGCCCACCGACGCCGACATCTACAACCCGCGCTCCTGGCGCAAGGACGCGCTGCTGCAGCCGGAGAGCCGCGACTGCTACGCGCGACTGCTCGCCCAGGGCTGGACCGATGCGCTGCGTTGGCGCTATCCGGACCAGCCGGTCTATACCTTCTGGGACTACTTCCGCCAGCACTGGCAGAAGGACTCCGGGCTGCGCATCGACCATCTGCTGCTCAGCCCGGAGCTGGCGCCGCGCCTGCGCGATGCCGGCGTCGACCGCTGGGTGCGCGGCGAGGAACACGCCAGCGATCACGCGCCGGCCTGGGTCAGCCTGGCGTTGGCGGCCGATGCCTGAGCGGCGCAGCGGATCGCCGTCAATCGGCCTGGCGCGTTCGCCGCGAGCCCTTCACCATGTGTTGCGAGGATTGCTCTGGCAGGGTGAGCGGGGCGATACGAAACGATCCTGGTTGTCGAGGGGGTACGAATGCTTGGACATGCAGGGAAGGGGGCCGCAGTACATGGGGCCGACTCGTTCGGCGTTAATCCGGTGCAAATCCTGGCGAATCTGGAATCCGACAGCCTGCCGATCGGCGCGATGCTCTGCGAGGCGTTGCATGCGGTGCGCAACCAGCTGGGCATGGAGGTGGCGTTCATCTCCGAGTTCGACGAGGGCGTGCGGGTCTTTCGCCACGTCGATGGGCAGACCGAAGGCCTGGTGCTCTGTCCTGGCGACGCCAATCCCCTGGAGGACAGCTACTGCCTGCGGGTGGTCGACGGGCGCCTGCCGGAGCTGATCCACGACGCCACGCAGCTCGCCGAGGCACTGACCTTGCCGGTCACCACCGCGCTGCCGATCGGTGCGCACCTGAGCGTGCCGATTCGCTTCAGCGATGGCTGCCTCTACGGCACCTTCTGTTGCTTCAGCACCTACGCGGACGGCAGCCTGAACGAGCGCGATCTCAACACCCTGCGTCTGTTCGCCGCCTTCGCCGGTCGCCTGCTGGAGTCGCAGACGAAGAGCCAGCGGGCGTATGAGAACCGGCGCAACCGGGTCACTGCGATGCTGGCCGCGCGCGCCTATGCCGTGGTCTACCAGCCCATCGTGCACCTGGTGGAAAACCGCATCGTCGGCCACGAGGCGCTGGCGCGCTTCTCGGCCGAGCCGCAGCGCTCGCCGGACCAGTGGTTTGCCGAAGCCGGGCAGGTGGGGCTGCAGCAGGAGCTGGAAATCGCCCTGATCGAGGCCGCGCTGCAGGGCTTCGACCAGTTGCCGGCGGACAGTTACCTGTCGCTCAACATCTCGCCGGACACCATCCTCAGCGGCGCGGTGGCCAGGGTACTCGCCGGCCAGCCGCTGGCGCGGCTGATACTGGAGGTGACCGAGCATGCGCTGGTGCAGGATTACGACTTGCTTGCCGAGGCGCTCCGGCCGCTGCGTCGCGAGGGGCTGCGCCTGGCGGTGGACGATGCCGGTGCCGGCTATGCGAGTTTCCGCCACATCCTCAGGCTCAAACCGGACGTGATCAAGCTCGACAGCAGCCTGATCCGCAACCTCGACAGCGACACCGGCGGCCGCGCGCTGGCGGCTGCGCTGATCCGCTTCGCCGAGGAAACGGGCTGCAAGGTGGTCGCCGAAGGCGTCGAGACGGAAGCGGAGCTCGCCGTGTTGCGGCGACTGCAAGTGAACAAGGCGCAGGGGTACCTGCTCGGCCGGCCGGGGCCACTCGGCCCCCGGCCCGTGTCGCCTTAGGCGGCCAGCGCGAGCGGTCTGCGCAGTTGTCGGCAGGCACCTTCGGGCGGCTGGGCTGAACCTTTTTTCCGGCTCGGCAGTCGACCCTACTGAGGCCGGACAGCGCGCGTTCCGGCCATTTCAGTCGATCCCGAGGAGAGAGAAATGGATACGAAAGACACGATTTCGGTGCTCAACGACCTGATCGAAACCAGCAAGGACGGCGAAAAGGGCTTCATGGAGTGTGCCGAGGATCTGCGCGATCCGCAGCTCAAGAGCACCATGAGCCAGCGCGCCCGCGACTGCGCCACGGCCGCGGCGGAACTGCAGCAGATGGTGCGCTCGCTGGGCGGCGACCCGGAAACCACCACCAGCATGGCTGCCGATATGCACCGGCGCTGGGTCGATCTCAAGTCGATGATCACCGGCAAGGACGACGAGGCGATCCTCAATGAGTGCGAGCGCGGCGAAGACGTCGCGGTGAAGAGCTATCGCAAGGCGCTGGAGAAGGACCTGCCGGCCGAGGTACGGCTGGTGGTGGAGCGCCAGTACCAGGGTGTGCTGCGCAATCACGATCAGGTCAAGGCGCTGCGCGACGCCGCGCGCGCGCGCGGCTAAGCGACGCCCGAGCCGGAAGCTCCGTGTGAGCTTCCGGCTTTCCCTGCCCGCAGACCTTCCTCAGCTCAGAACAGCACCTTCGCCACATCGGCGAAACGCCGGGCGAAGTGCACCGTCAGACCTTCCCTCAGATAGTCCGGCAGTTCCTCGAAGTCGCCACGGTTGGCTTCCGGCAGGATCAGCTCGAAGATCTTCTGCCGCCGCGCGGCAATCACCTTCTCGCGTACACCGCCGATGGGCAGCACCTGCCCGGTCAGCGTCAGCTCGCCGGTCATCGCCACGCCTTTCTTCGGTGGCTGGTTGCGCGCCAGCGACACCAGCGCGCTGGCCATGGTGATGCCGGCGCTGGGGCCGTCCTTGGGCGTCGCGCCTTCGGGTACGTGCAGGTGCACGAAGGCCTGGTCGAAGAACGTCGGATCGCCCTTGAACTGCTTGAGGTGCGAGCTGACGTAGCTGTAGGCGATCTCCGCCGATTCCTTCATCACCTCGCCGAGCTGGCCGGTGAGCTTGAAGCCGCGATTAAGCGTATGGATGCGCGTCGCCTCGATCGGCAGGGTGGCGCCGCCCATGCTGGTCCAGGCCAGCCCGGTGATCACGCCGACGCCGGAAAGCACCTGCTCGCTGCGGAACACCGGCTTGCCAAGGTAATGCTCGAGGTCCTTCGGGACGATCTTCAGCGTGGCCTGCGGGTCTTCCAGTAGCTGGACCACCGCCTTGCGCACCACCTTGCCGAGCTGTTTCTCCAGCTGGCGCACGCCGGCCTCGCGGGCATAGCCCTCGATCACCGCCTTGAGGGCGCTGTCGCTGATGGCCAGGCGCTCCTTCGGCACGCCGGTCTTGTCCAGCAGCTTGGGCCACAGGTGGCGCTTGGCGATCGCCAGCTTCTCCTCGGCGATGTAGCCGGACAGGCGGATCACTTCCATGCGGTCGAGCAGCGGGCCGGGGATCGAATCCAGCGTGTTGGCCGTGCAGACGAACAGCACCTTGGACAGGTCCAGGCGCAGGTCCAGGTAGTGGTCGAGGAATTCGACATTCTGCTCCGGGTCCAGCGTCTCCAGCAGCGCCGAGGCCGGATCGCCCTGGTAGCTGGCGCCGAGCTTGTCGATTTCGTCGAGCATGATCACCGGGTTCATCACCTCGACTTCCTTCAGCGCCTGCACCAGCTTGCCGGGCAGGGCGCCGATGTAGGTGCGGCGGTGGCCCTTGATCTCCGCCTCGTCGCGCATGCCGCCGACCGAGAAGCGATAGAACGGCCGCCCCAGCGATTCGGCGATGGATTTTCCGATGCTGGTCTTGCCCACACCCGGCGGGCCGACCAGCAGCACGATGGAACCGGCGATCTCACCCTTGAAGGCGCCGACGGCGAGGAATTCGATGATCCGCTGCTTGATGTCGTCCATGCCGGCGTGGTGCTTGTCGAGCACCTTGCGCGCACGCTTGAGGTCGAGCTTGTCCTGGCCATGCACGCCCCAGGGCAGGGCGGTGGCCCAGTCCAGGTAGTTGCGGGTGACGGCATATTCCGGCGAGCCGGTTTCGAGGATCGACAGCTTGTTCAGCTCCTCGTCGATGCGCTTCTGCGCGGCCGGCGGCACCACCTTGCCTTCCAAGCGCGCGCGGAACTCGTCGGCGTCGGCGCTCTTGTCGTCCTTGGTGATGCCCAGCTCGCGCTGGATGATCTTCAGCTGTTCCTTGAGGAAGAACTCGCGCTGGCGTTCGCCGATCTTGCGATTGACCTCGCCGGTCAGCTCCTTCTGCAGCTTAGCCACCTCGACCTCGCGGCGCAGCAGCGGTAGCACCTTCTCCATGCGCTTGAGCACCGGCACGGTATCCAGCACTTCCTGCAGCTCCGTGCCGGGTGCGGTGGTCAGCGCGGCGGCGAAGTCGGTCAAAGGCGACGGATCGTTCGGGCTGAAGCGGTTGAGGTAGTTCTTCAGCTCCTCGCTGTACAGCGGGTTGAGCGGCAGTAGCTCCTTGATCGCGTTGATCAGCGCCATGCCGTAGGCCTTCACCTCGTCACGCGGGTCGGCGTCGCTCTTGGGGTAGTCGACCTCCACCAGATACGGCGGTTTGCGCCGCAGCCAGCCACGGATGCGCACGCGCGTCAGGCCCTGGGCGACGAACTGCAGCTTGCCGCCCTCCTGCGTGGCGTGGTGCACGCGCACCATGGTGCCGTGCTCGGGCAGGCTTTCGGGGTCGAAGGTGGCCATGTCCAGCACCGGCGAGTCGACGAAGAACAGCGCCACGCGCTGGTGCGGCGTCTTGGCCACGCGCGCCAGGGTTTCGGCCCAGGGGTCTTCGTTGACGATCACCGGCAGCACCTGCGCCGGGAAGAACGGCCGGTTGTGCACCGGAATGATGTAGAGCTTGTCCGGCTGCTGCTGGTCCGGCAGCACCAGACCGTTGCCGGAAATGATTTCCTGCTCGAGATGATCCTGATTGTCGTCGTTCATGCGGCACCCGTTACGAATACATGCGGGATACATGGTGGCCGTCCGGCCGATTTCAATCCCGCCGGCCGGGGCTGGGCGGCGTCCGCCGGCTTCGGGTAGAGTGCCGCATGCCGTTTGCGTCACCTTGCGGTCGCGAACGAGCGCGCCGGGCGCCCGACGCAACGGCGCCCGACGCAACGGCGCCCGGCGCATCGGCGCCCGCTTCAGGTACTCGTCATGCTCAACGCCCGTTTGCTTCGCCTGGATGACCAGATTCACCAGCACGCCCACGACTATCACCAGCTGGTGCTGTCGCTGGCGGGCCGCGCCGAATTCGAGGTGGATGGTTCGGGCGGCGAGGTCTGCCGGATGCGCGCCTGCCTAGTGCCGGGCGACGCCGATCACGGCTTTGCCGGCATGGGCGACAACCGCATGCTGATCATCGATCTGGACGAGCAGGACGCCTGCCTCGACGATCCCGCGTTGCTCGCCCGGCTGTTCGAGGCGCCGCGCTACCCGGCGCTGGATGCGGATTTCCAGAACCTGCTGGCCTATGCCGGCGCCGAGCTGGCGCGCTATGGCAGCGATCCATTGCTGGCGCGGGCGCTTGGCGGCGTGCTGCTGCGCGCGCTGCATCTGCGGCTGTTCGGTGAAGCGCCGCAGCGGCCGAGCGGGCCGCTGGATTTGCAGCGGCTGGACGCGCACATCCAGGACAACCTGGCGCGGCGCATCACGGTGGCCGAGCTGGCGCAGGTGGCCTGCCTCAGTCCCAGCCACTTCCACGTGCAGTTCAAGGACAGCGTCGGCCTCACGCCGCACCAGTACCTGCTCAAGAGCCGCCTCGACCGCGCCGCGCGGCTGCTGCGCGAATCGCCGCTGCCGCTGGTGCGCATCGCCGAGGAGTGCGGTTTTTCCAGCCAGAGCGCACTGACCACCGCGACGCGCCGCTACCTCGGGCTGACCCCGCGCAAGCTGCGCCAGACCGACGACTGACTCCCGCGCCACGTCCGCTTTTCATCCCTTCGGCCTCGTCGCCGGCAAACGCGCGCGCCAGTGTGCTGCGTCTTCGTGACGCTGCGGTTTCAGCGCGCCGCAATCGTAGCGTTTCGTAAAACTTCCGTAGTTTCCTGCAAGAAGTCGCGCCGGCGCTGCCCCTACATTCCGTCTCCGCCCCGACCCATCGTCGCGCAGTGCGCCAAGGGCCGGGCCGTGAACTACACCTAACAAGCAGACACACCCTCAGAGGAGCGGCGCGATGTTCAAGGCCGGTCACGTGCTGGATGGCGCCTTCGCCAGCCAGAAAGCCGCAGAATTCTTTCCCACCATCAGCGCCAACTACAGCGTCGACGAAGCGGGCTATCTCACCGAACTGCTGCAACTGGCCGATCCCGGCGAGGCGGGCATTGCCGCCATCCGCGAGCGCGCGCGCACGCTGATCGAAACCGTGCGCGGTCGTGAGAATGCCGTCGACACCCTCGACGCGCTGCTGCGCCAGTACAGCCTGGACACCCACGAAGGGCTGATGCTGATGTGCCTGGCCGAGGCGCTGCTGCGCGTGCCGGATGCCGCCACCGCCGATGCGCTGATCCGCGACAAGCTGAATGCCGCCGAGTGGGAACGCCACCTCGGCCAGAGCGACAACGTGCTGGTCAACTTCGCCGCCTGGGGGCTGGTGATGACCGGCAAGGTGGTCGACCCGGACACCGCCGACGGCCGCCCGAAGAACGTCATCGGCCGCCTGCTCAAGCGCTCCGGCGAGCCGGTGATCCGCGCCGCGATGAACCAGGCGATGAAGCTGATGGGCAAGCAGTTCGTCCTCGGCCGCACCATCGCCGAAGCGCTGAAGAACGGCCGGCCCGAGCGCGAGAAGGGCTACACCTATTCCTTCGACATGCTCGGCGAGGCGGCGCTGACCAACGAGGATGCGGCCAAGTACATGGCCGATTACCGCCGCGCCGTGGAAACCGTCGGCGCCGAGCCGCAGGTCGGCCCCGGCCCGCGACCGTCGGTGTCGATCAAGCTGTCGGCGCTGCATCCGCGCTATGAAGTCGCCCAGCGCGAGCGCGTACTCAGCGAGCTGTTCGCCAACGTCCGCGAGCTGGCCGTGCTGGCGCGCCAGCGCGACGTCGGCATCACCATCGACGCCGAGGAGGCCGACCGCCTCGAACTGTCGCTGGAACTGTACGAAAAACTCCTGCGCGATCCGGCCATCGCCGGCTGGGGCGAGTTCGGTCTGGTGATCCAGGCCTATTCCAAGCGCTGCCTGCCGGTGCTGGTGTGGCTGACCCTGCTCGGCCGCGAGCTGGGCGAGCGCATCCCGCTGCGGTTGGTCAAGGGCGCCTACTGGGACAGCGAGATCAAGCAGTGTCAGGTGCAGGGTCTGGAGGGCTACCCGGTGTTCACCCGCAAGGAAGGTACCGACACCTCGTACCTCGCCTGCGCGCGCTACCTGCTGTCGGAGCACACCCGCGGCGTGATCTACCCGCAGTTCGCCAGCCACAACGCACACACCGTCAGCTGCATCCTGGCGATGGCCGAGCAGACCGCCACGCCGCGCGAGTTCGAGTTCCAGCGCCTGCACGGCATGGGCGATGCGCTGTACGACACGGTGATCGAAAAGTACCGCAAGAACGTGCGCATCTACGCGCCGGTCGGTGCGCACAAGGACCTGCTGCCCTATCTGGTGCGGCGCCTGCTGGAGAACGGTGCCAACTCCTCGTTCGTCCACCAGCTGGTCGACCCGCGCGTGCCGGTGGATTCGCTGATCGATCACCCGGTGAGCCAGCTGCGCCAGTTTGCGGCGCTCGGCAACCCGCGCATTCCGCTGCCCCCGGCCCTGTACGGCAATCGCAAGAACTCCCAAGGGATCAACATGAATATCCAACAACAATGGAACGAACTGGCCAGCGCCTACCAACCCTTCCTCGACCGCCAGTGGCAGGCCATGCCGGTGATCGGCGGCCAGCGTCTGGGCGGTAGCGCCAGCGAAGTGCGTTGCCCCTACGACCTGAACAAGATCGTCGGCACGGCGCAGTTCGCCAACGCCGAGCAGGCGCGCCAGGCCATCGGCGCGCTGGCGGCCTACTGGCCGACCTGGAACGCGACGCCGGTGGACAGCCGCGCGGCGATCCTCGAACGCCTGGCCGAGCTGCTGGAGCGCAACCGCGCCGAGCTGATGGCGCTGTGCACGGTGGAAGCCGGCAAGTCGCTGCAGGACGGCATCGACGAGGTGCGCGAGGCGGTGGATTTCTGCCGCTACTACGCGCAGCAGGCGCGCCTGAAACTGGGCCGCGAAGAGCTGAAAGGCCCGACTGGCGAGCGCAACGAGCTGTTCCATGAAGGCCGCGGCGTGTTCGTCTGCGTCAGCCCGTGGAACTTCCCGCTGGCCATCTACCTCGGCCAGATCAGCGCGGCGCTGGTCGCCGGCAACACCGTGCTGGCCAAGCCGGCCGAGCAGACCAGCCTGATCGCCGCGCGCGCGCTGGAGCTGATGTTCGAGGCCGGCCTGCCGAAGGACGCCATCGCGCTGCTGCCGGGCGACGGCGCCACGCTGGGCGGCGTGTTCTGCCGCGATCCGCGGGTGGTCGGCGTGTGCTTCACCGGCTCCACCGACACCGCGCGGATCATCAATCGCCAGCTGGCCGAAAAGGAAGGCCCGATCGCCACGCTGATCGCCGAAACCGGCGGACAGAACGCGATGATCGTCGACTCCACCGCGCTGCCCGAGCAGGTGATCAAGGATGCCGTCAGCTCCGCCTTCACCAGCGCCGGCCAGCGCTGCTCGGCCCTGCGCGTGCTCTACGTGCAGCGCGATATCGCCGACCGCGTCATCGAGCTGCTCAAGGGCGCGATGGCCGAGCTGAAGGTCGGCCCCACCCATCTGCGCGAAAACGATATCGGCCCGGTGATCGATGAGGAGGCGCGCGACGGCCTGCTGGCGCATATCCAGCAGCTCAAGAACGAAGGCCGGCTGATCGCCGAAGCGACCCTGCCGGCTGGCCTCAACGGCCATTTCGTAGCGCCGGTGGCCTTCGAGATCGAGGGCATCGAACAGCTCAAGAAAGAGCATTTCGGCCCGGTTCTGCATGTCGTGCGCTACGATGCCGCCGATCTGGAAAAGGTCGTCGCGGCGATCAACGGCACCGGCTACGGCCTGACCCTCGGCGTGCACAGCCGCAACGAGGAAACCGCCGAACGCATCGAGCAGCTGGCGCGGGTCGGCAACGTCTACGTCAACCGCAACCAGATCGGCGCGGTGGTCGGCGTACAGCCCTTCGGCGGCTGCGGGTTGTCCGGCACCGGGCCGAAGGCCGGCGGGCCGAGCTACCTGCTGCGTTTCACCAACGAGCGCACCACTTCGACCAACACCACGGCGGTGGGCGGTAACGCCTCGCTGCTGTCGCTCGGCGACGACTGAGCACGGTGAGCGCATGGCAATCGCCGCCGCAAACCGCACGGCGATTTTCCATGTGACGGGCACCAGCGGTACCCTCGGCGGCTTTGGCAGCCGGGGCACAACAATAACGGACAGATGGCGGACGCTCTTCCGCCACTGACGGGCCGGTTTCGGACCTGTCGCAGGTGATGGCGCCAGTGCCATCGCCCTCTGCCAAGGGCGCGACGCGAGCTGCTCGCGGTGCGCCGGACAACAACTAACGAGGGATACACAATGAGCGCCAGTACACCCACCCTGATCACGTTCGTGGTCTACATCGCGGCGATGATCTTCATCGGTTTCGCCGCCTATCGCGCCACCAAGAACTTCGACGACTACATCCTCGGCGGCCGCAGCCTCGGCAGTTTCGTCACCGCCTTGTCGGCTGGCGCCTCGGACATGAGCGGCTGGCTGCTGATGGGCCTGCCGGGGGCGATCTTCGTCGCCGGCCTGTCGGAGAGCTGGATCGCCATCGGCCTGATCATCGGCGCCTGGCTCAACTGGCTGTTCGTCGCCGGGCGGCTGCGCGTGCACACCGAGCACAACCACAACGCGCTGACCCTGCCGGACTACTTCACCAACCGCTTCGAGGACACCAGCCGCCTGCTGCGCATCTTCTCGGCGCTGGTGATCCTGGTGTTCTTCACCATCTACTGCGCCTCCGGCGTGGTGGCCGGTGCGCGGCTGTTCGAGTCCACCTTCGGCGTGTCCTATGACCTGGCGCTGTGGATCGGCGCGGCGGCGACCATTCTCTATGTGTTCATCGGCGGCTTCCTCGCGGTGAGCTGGACCGATACCGTGCAGGCGACGCTGATGATCTTCGCGCTGCTGGTCACGCCGCTGTTCGTCATCCTGGCGCTGGGCGACATGGGTAGCGTGATGGCCACCATCGAGGCGCAGAATCCGGCCAACTTCGACATGTTCCGCGGGCTGTCCTTCGTTGCGATCATCTCGCTGCTGGCCTGGGGCCTGGGCTACTTCGGCCAGCCGCACATTCTGGTGCGCTTCATGGCGGCCGACTCGGTCAAGACCATCCCCAACGCCCGTCGCATCGGCATGGCCTGGATGATTCTCTGCCTGGGCGGCGCGGTGGCGGTGGGCTTCTTCGGTATCGCCTACTTCGCCGGGCACCCGGAGCTGGCCGGTCCGGTGAGCGAGAACGGCGAGCGGGTGTTCCTCGAGCTGGTGAAGATCCTGTTCAACCCGTGGGTCGCCGGCCTGATTCTCTCCGGCGTGCTGGCGGCGGTGATGAGCACTCTGAGCGCGCAGCTGCTGGTCAGCTCCAGCGCGCTGACCCAGGACTTCTACAAGGCGATGCTGCGCAAGAACGCCTCGCAGACCGAGTTGGTCTGGGTCGGCCGCGCCATGGTGCTGCTGATCGCGCTGATCGCCATCGGCATCGCCTCCAACCCGGAGAGCAAGGTGCTGGGCCTGGTGTCCTACGCCTGGGCCGGATTCGGCGCGGCATTCGGTCCGGTGGTGCTGATCTCGCTGCTGTGGAAGCGCATGACCCGCAACGGCGCGCTGGCCGGCATGCTGGTCGGTGCCATCACCGTGGTGGTGTGGAAGGAGTTCATCGGTCTGGGGCTGTACGAGATCATCCCCGGCTTCATCCTCGCCAGCCTGGCGATCTTCGTGGTCAGCCTGATGGGCGCCGAGCCCGCGCCGAGCATCGTCAAGCGCTTCGAGGAAGCCGACGCGGATTACCACGCCGGTTGAACCAGCGGGTAGGGTGGATGGCCGCAGCCATCCACCTTCTGGCAAGTGCTGGTGGAAAATCGCTACGCGAGTTTCCACCCTACGGATAAAAGGCCGCTCTTGCGCAATGCAGAGCGGCTTTGCCGTTCAGGCCTTGCGGTGCACCGACACGCCGGCGGCGTAGGTTTCCTTCACGGCGCGGTCGTCGCCGAGCATCATCAGGGCGAAGAGTTTTTCTTCCAGCGTCTTAGCCTGGCGCAGGCGGTAGTCGATCAGCGGCGTGGCCTGATAATCGAGCACCACGAAGTCGGCGTCCTTGCCCGGTTGCAGGTTGCCGATCTGGTCGTCCAGATACAGTGCCCGCGCGCCGCCGAGGGTGGCGAGATACAGGGACTTGAACGGATCGAGCTTCTTGCCCTGCAGCTGCATCACCTTGTAGGCCTCGTTCAGCGACTGCAGCTGCGAGAAGCTGGTGCCGGCGCCGACATCGGTGCCCAGGCCGACGCGCACGCCGAAGCCCTCGACCTTTTCCAGATCGAACAGGCCGCTGCCGAGGAACAGGTTGGAGGTCGGGCAGAACGCCACCGCCGAACCGGTTTCGCCCAGGCGCCGGCACTCGTCGTCGCACAGGTGCACGCCGTGGGCGAATACCGCGCGCGCGCCGATCAGCCCGTGGTGGTCGTAGACGTCCAGGTAGCCCTTGCGCGCCGGGAACAGCTCGCGCACCCATTCGATCTCCTTGCGGTTCTCGGAGAGGTGGGTGTGCATGTAGAGGTCCGGGTATTCCTTGAACAGTCGGCCGGCCAGCGCCAGTTGCTCCGGCGTGCTGGTCGGCGCGAAGCGCGGGGTGACGGCGTAGTGCAGGCGGCCCTTGCCGTGCCAGCGCTCGATCAGCTCGCGGCTGTCGGCATAGCCCGATTCGGCGGTGTCGGTCAGGTAGTCCGGGGCGTTGCGGTCCATCAGCACCTTGCCGGCGATCATCCGCAGGTTGCGCTTCTCGCAGGCCGCGAAGAAGGCATCCACCGACTGCTTGTGCACGCTGCCGAACACCAGCGCAGTGGTGGTGCCGTTGCGCAGCATTTCGTTCAGGAAGACCTCGGCGACCTCGCCGGCGTGAGCCGGGTCGGCGAAGGCGCGTTCGGTGGGGAAGGTGTAGGTGTTGAGCCAGTCCAGCAGCTGCTCGCCGTAGGAGGCGATCATGCCGGTCTGCGGGTAGTGGATGTGGGTGTCGATGAAGCCCGGGATGATCAGCGCGTTCGGGTATTCGATGACTTCGCTGCCCGCCGGCAGCGCCGGCAGCAGTTCGCTGGCGGCGCCGATGCGCGCGACCTTGCCGTCCTCGACGACCAGCAGGCCGTCCTCGAAGTATTCGTGGGATTGCTCGATGCCCACCTCGCGCGGGTCGGCGAGGCAGTGGAGCAGGGCGGCACGGTAGGCTTTGGTGCGGGACATGGTGTTCTCTTCGCTGTCGTTCTTCTGCACGCGCGGCCGCGTCCTGACGTGACGGGCGCCAGCCCTGTTCACGCGCGAGTCCGCTGCCGCCGGTGGCGTTTGTGGATTCAGCCGCGGCGCGAGGCCGGGACCAGCATGGGGATGGGTTTCTCGCCGCCTTCGCGCTTCTCGCCGCTTTTTTCACCGAAGTGCGCGTTGTAGGTGGCGATCACCTCACCGGCGATGGACACGGCGATCTCCACCGGCAGCTTGCCCTTCACCTCGGCGATGCCCATCGGGCAGCGCATGCGTTGCACGGTTTCCGGCTGGAAGCCGCGGTCGCGCAGGCGATGCTCGAACTTGGCGCGCTTGCTCTGCGAGCCGATCAGCCCGTAGTAGGTGAAGTCGTTGCGTTCGAGGATGGCGGCGGTCAGCTCCAGATCGAGCTGGTGATTATGCGTCATGACGATGAAGTAACTGCCGGCAGGCATCTCGTCGACTTCCTCGACCACGTCGTCGTTGACCACCTTTTCCACGCCGCGCGGAATCTCGGCGGGAAATTCGTTTTCGCGCGAGTCGATCCAGCGCACCTTGCACGGCAGGCTGGCCAGCAGCGGCACCAGCGCGCGGCCGACATGCCCGGCACCGAACACGGCGATCTGCGCCTGCGGCTGACCCATCGGCTCGAACAGCACGACGGCCGCGCCGCCGCAGCACTGGCCGAGGCTGGCGCCGAGGGCGAAGCGCTCCAGACGCGTCTCGCGGCTGCGGCTCTCCAGCATCTCGTGGGCGATCTGCTGCACGCGGTATTCCAGGTGGCCGCCGCCGATGGTGTCGTACAGGCGCTCGCGGGTGACCACCATCTTCGAACCGGCATTGCGCGGCGTCGAACCGCGCTCCTCGACGATGGTGACCAGCACGCTGGGTTCGCCTTGCTGCTGCAGTTCGGCGAGGGCTTCGATCCAGTTATTCATTTCGTTCTCCAGGGGCCGGGACAGCGTGGGGTTGCGCCGGCGCATCCGGGTTGCGGTCATGGTGCTTTGGTGGGCTGAAGCCCACCCTACGGGTCGTTTGCAGCGTGGCTCGTAGGGTGGGCTTTAGCCCACCATTGAGTTTCAGGCCGGGGCGGTTTCCGTGGCGCTCGGCACCGCCGCGGTCCGCTTCAGCTTGCGCATCTGCTCGACGCCCCAGAGCACGCGCTCGGGAGTGGCTGGCGCGTCGATCTGCGGCTGCACCTGGTAGTCCGCGAGGCTTGCCACGGCGTCCTTGATCGCGCACCAGGCCGAGATGCCGAGCATGAACGGCGGCTCGCCGACGGCCTTGGAGTGGAACACCGTGTCTTCGGGGTTCTTGCGGTTCTCCACCAGCTTGATGCGCAGGTCCAGCGGCATGTCGGCGACCGCCGGGACCTTGTAGCTGGCCGGGCCGTTGGTCATCAGCTTGCCCTTGTCATTCCACACCAGCTCTTCCATGGTCAGCCAGCCCATGCCCTGGACGAAGCCGCCTTCCACCTGGCCGATGTCGATGGCCGGATTCAGCGAGGCGCCGACATCGTGCAGGATGTCGCTGCGCAGCATCTTGTACTCGCCGGTCAGCGTATCGACGATCACTTCCGAGCAGGCCACGCCGTAGGCGAAGTAGTAGAACGGCCGGCCGCGCGCCTGGCTGCGGTCGTAGTAGATCTTCGGCGTGCGGTAGAAGCCGGTGGACGACAACGAAACCTGACCGAAGTAGGCCTGCTGGATCAGCTCCTCGAACGAGACGTACTGGTCGCGGACGCGCACCTGGCCGTTGCGGAATTCGACGTCTTCCTCGGTGACGTTCCAGTGCCGCGCGGCGAATTCGACCAGCCGCTGCTTGATGGTCAGCGCCGCGTTCTGTGCCGCCTTGCCGTTGAGGTCGGCACCGCTGGAGGCCGCCGTCGGCGAGGTGTTGGGCACCTTGTCGGTGTTGGTGGCGGTGATCTGGATGCGCTCGATGTCGACCTGGAACACCTCGGCCACCACCTGCGCGACCTTGGTGTTGAGGCCCTGGCCCATCTCGGTGCCGCCGTGGTTCAGGTGAATGCTGCCGTCGGTGTAGACGTGCACCAGCGCGCCGGCCTGGTTGAGGAAGCTCGCGGTGAAGCTGATGCCGAACTTCACCGGCGTCAGCGACAGGCCCTTCTTCAGGATCGGGCTCGCGGCATTGAACGTGCGGATTTCCTCGCGGCGGCGGGTGTACTCGCAGCTGGCCTCCAGTTCGGCGGTCATCTCCTCGAGCATGTTGTGCTCGACGGTCTGGTAGTAAGGCGTGACGTTGCGTTCGGTCTTGCCGTAGTAGTTGCGCTTGCGCACGTCGAGCGGGTCCTTGCCCAGCTCGCGGGCGATGGCGTCCATGATCTCCTCGATGGCGACCATGCCCTGCGGGCCGCCGAAGCCGCGGTAGGCGGTGTTCGATGCGGTGTTGGTCTTGCAGCGGTGGCCGTGGATGGTGGCGTCGCCCAGGTAATAGGCGTTGTCGGCGTGGAACATGGCGCGGTCGACGATCGAGCCGGAGAGGTCGGGCGAGTAGCCGCAGTTGCCGGCGAGATCGATCTGGATGCCGTGCAGCAGGCCGTCGTCGTCGAAGCCGACGTCGTATTCGACATAGAACGGGTGACGCTTGCCGGTCATGGTCATGTCTTCCATGCGCGGCAGGCGCATCTTGGTCGGGCGTCCGGTCAGGTGGGCGATCACTGCGCACAGGCAGGCCGGCATCGAGGCCTGGGTTTCCTTGCCGCCGAAGCCGCCGCCCATGCGGCGCATGTCGATGACGATCTTGTTCATCGGCACGCCGAGCACTTCGGCCACCAGCTTCTGCACCTCGGTGGGGTTCTGCGTCGAGGTGTAGACGATCATGCCGCCGTCCTCGGTGGGCATTACCGAGGAAATCTGCGTCTCCAGGTAGAAGTGTTCCTGGCCGCCGATGTGCAGCGTGCCCTGCAAACGGCGCGGTGCGGCAGCCAGGGCGCTGGCGGAGTCGCCGCGCTGGTGGGTGTGGCTATCCAGCACGAAGTGCTTCTTGCGCAGCGCCTCGACCACGTCGAGCACCGGCTCCAGGTCTTCGTACTCGATGATCGCCGCCAGCGCCGCCTTGCGCGCGGTTTCCAGGCTGTCGGCGGCCACGGCGATCACCGGCTGGCCGATGTATTCCACCTTGCCGTCGGCCAGCAGCGGGTCGCCGGCGACCACCGGGCCGATGTCCAACTGGCCGGGCACGTCTTCGGCGGTAATGGCGATGGCCACGCCCGGAATCTGGTAGCAGGGCGAGGTGTCGATGCTGACGATGCGGGCATGGGCGCGGTCGCTCATGCGGGCATAGACGTGCAGCTGGTTGGGAAACTCCAGGCGGTCGTCGACGTACACCGCTTCGCCGGAGACGTGCTTGGGCGCGCTCTCGTGCCTGACGCTGCGACCGACGCCGGTGACCAGGTCCTGCTTGAACAGGGCGATGAGTTCTTCCTGGGTCTTGGCAAGGCTGTGGTTAGACATATGCGGTCACCCTCGTCTCGGTCTTGGACGCTTGTTGTTCGAGGAAACATTTGCGCAGCAGGTTCTGCGCCACCAGCAGGCGGTACTCGCGGCTGGCACGGAAGTCGGTCAGCGGGGTGAAGTCTTCGGCCAGCGCATCGCAGGCCGCCTCCACGGTTTGCTGATTCCACGGCGCGCCCTTGAGCGTCGCCTCGCAGGCGGCGGCGCGTTTGGGAATCGCCGCCATGCCGCCGAAGGCGACGCGGGCATCGGCGATCACGCCATTGCTGATCTGCAGATCGAAGGCGGCGCAGACGGCGGAAATGTCGTCGTCCAGGCGCTTGGAAACCTTGTAGGCGCGGAACAGCCGCTGCGGCGTGGCGCGCGGCACCAGCACCTTCTCGATGAACTCGCCGGGCTGACGCGCGGTGACCTTGTAGTCGAGGAAGAAGTCCGCGAGCGCCAGCGTGCGGCTCTGCGCGCCGTGACGCAGGACGATCTCGGCGCCGAGGGCGATCAGCAGCGGCGGCGAATCGCCGATGGGCGAGGCGTTGCCGATGTTGCCGCCCAGCGTGCCCTGGTTGCGGATCTGCAGCGAGGCGAAGCGCTGCAGCAGCTCGCCGAAGTCCGGGTAGTCGGCGGCCAGCGCGGCGTAGCAGTCGGTCAGCGGTGCGGCGGCGCCGATCTCGATATGGCGGTCGGTGATCAGCACCTGCTTCATCTCGGCGACCTGGCCGACGTGGATCAGCAGCGGCAGCGCGCGATGGAACTGGGTGACTTCCAGCGCCAGGTCGGTGCCGCCAGCGACCAGCCGGGCGTCCGGGTTGGCGGCGTAGACTTCGGCCAGTTCGGCGACGCTCAGCGGCGACAGGCAACGCTTGTCGCCATCGCTGAGTTCGGCCATTTCACGCGGGGCGATGGCCTTGAGCTGGGCGATGGTTGCGGCTTCTTCAGCGTCGAACTGATCCGCCTCGGGATGGCTGCAGGCCTGCTCGGCGGCGGCGAGGATGGGCCGGTAGCCGGTGCAGCGGCAGAGATTGCCGGCCAGCGCCTCGTGGGTCTGGTGCGGGTCGTATTCGTTCACCCCGGCGGCGTTCTTCTGCAGGGCGAACAGGCTCATGACGAAGCCCGGCGTACAGAAACCGCACTGCGAGCCGTGGCAGTCGACCATCGCCTGCTGCACGCTGTGCAGTCGGCCCTGGTGCTTGAGGTCTTCGACGCTGATCAGTTGCTTGCCGTGCAGCGCGGACACGAAGGTCAGGCAGGAATTGAGGGTGCGGTAGCGCAGGCGTTCACCGACCAGTTCGCCGACCACCACGGTGCAGGCGCCACAGTCGCCGGAGGCGCAGCCCTCCTTGGTGCCGGTTTTGCCACGGTGCTCGCGCAGGTACTGCAGCACCGTGATGTTGGGGTCGAGCGTGCGCTCGCTGCGCAGCTCTCGATTGAGCAGAAACTGGATCAAGGTAGACCTCCGCTTTCTTGTTCTTGGCTCTCGGATAGCGCCTGGAGTGAAAAATTAGTATTAACTGACTTATGGGTCAAGAAAAATTGACTGAAAAGTCAATGTGGCGGACGAGCGCACCTGACAACCAACGGCCATACGGCAGTGGACGAGCGTTACTAATAGAAAGTAAAGCCGTCTGCGCCACGTCGGTGGCGGCTTTTGACGGCAGGTCCGCAACCGCGAGCGAACGCCGTGCAGACGCCGCCCACGGTTGCGCAGTGCGTGGTCAGCCGGAGATCAGCTCGCGTGCCGCCTGGCGGTGATCGGCGATCAGCCCGGCGACGTCCAGGCCTTCGATCTGGCCGTCGATCACCCGCCAGCGGCCGCCGACCATCACCCGGTCGGCGCGGTCGGCGCCGCACAGCAGCAGCGCGGCGATGGGGTCGTGGCTGCCGGAGAAACGCAGTTCGTCGAGCTTGAACAGCGCGAGGTCGGCCTGTTTGCCGACCGCCAGCTCGCCGATGTCGCGGCGTCCGAGCAGCCGCGCCGAACCGTGGGTCGCCCAGCCGAGGACCTTCTCGGGAGTGATCTTCGCCGCGCCGTAGCGCAGGCGCCCGATGAACAGCGCCTGGCGCGCCTCGAGCATCATGTTCGAGGCGTCGTTGGAGGCCGAGCCGTCGACGCCGAGGCCGATGATGGCGCCCTTGTCTTCCAGCTCCAGCGTGTGGCAGATGCCCGAGGCCAGGCGCATGTTGGAGCTCGGGCAATGGCAGATGCCGACGCCGGCCGCGCCCAGGCGATGGATTTCCACCTGGTTGAAGTGGATGCCGTGCGCCAGCCAGGTCCGCGGGCCGAGCCAGCCGACGCTCTGCAGGTAGTCGACGGTGCGCATGCCGAAGCGCTGCGCGCAGAACTCCTGCTCGTCCAGTGTCTCGGCCAGGTGGGTGTGCAGGCGCACGTCGCGCGCTTCGGCCAGCTCGGCGCAGGCGTGCATGATGTCGGTGGTCACCGAGAACGGTGAGCAGGGTGCCAGGGCGATCTGGACCTGCGCGCCGTCGCCGCGCTCGTGGTAGCGCGCGATCAGTCGCTCGCTGTCGGCGAGGATCGTTTCGGCATCTTGCACCACGCTCTTGCAGGGCAGGCCGCCGTTTTCCTTGGACAGGTTCATCGAGCCGCGCGTCAGCATGGCGCGCATGCCCAGCTCGCGGACGGCCTCGACCTGGATGTCGATCGCCTCCTCGAGCCCGGCTGGGAACAGGTAGTGGTGGTCGGCGGCGGTGGTGCAGCCCGACAGCAGCAACTCGGCCAGCGCCACCTTGCTCGCCAGCTGCAGCGCCCGCGGCGTGAGGCGGGCCCATACCGGGTAGAGCGTCAGCAACCAGTTGAACAGCGGCTCGTTGACCACCGGCCCCCAGGCGCGGGTGAGCGTCTGGTAGAAGTGGTGATGGGTGTTGACCAGCCCCGGCAGCACGACGTGCTCGCGGGCATCGAAGGTCTCGTCGACCGGCTGCGCGGGCGAGGTCCCGGCGGCGAGCATTTCGACGATGACGCCATTTTCGACCACCAGCCCGCCCGGGGCCTGGTAGTCGTTGGCGGTGAACAGGGCGAGGGGATTCTTGATCCAGATACGCTCAGCAGGCATGGCCGGCTTTCTCCTGAAGGGTTGAGTTCAGAGTAGCCAGCTCAGTTATGCCCTGTCTGCTGATCCAGGGGGTGTCGCCGTGGCGAACATCCGGGGGCGAACGATAGCCGCGGTGTGCGGGCTTGTCGACCGTCGGCGGTGCCTGGGTAGGGGAGGCGGCGACCGGACCACGCCCGGCCGCGAGCGAATCACCAGGGCAGCGGGTTGCCCTGGAAATCGAGGTAGCGATGACCGCCCTGGCCGCTGGCGCGGATCACCTGCTCGGTCATGCCGCGCGTGCTGGTCTCGATATCCAGCGGCGCCTCGCTGCCGCCCATGTCGGTCTTCACCCAGCCCGGGTGCATCGACAGCACCGTCAGCGTGCTTTCGCCCAGGCCGGCGACGAAGGAACGCGTCAGGTGGTTGAGTGCGGCCTTGCTGGCGCCGTACAGCGGCATGCCCATGCCGGGGCCGGTTTCGACGCTGCCGAGGATGGAACTCATGAAGACGATGACGCCCTGTTTCTGCTCCACCAGCGGCAGCAGTCGCTCGGCCAGGCGCACCGGCGCGACCGCATTGGTGAAGAACAGCTGGCCGACTTCCATTTGGCTGGTCGCGGTGGCGGGTTTGTTCTGCGGACCGGCGATACCGGCATTGACGTAGAGCACATCGAGCTGCGTGCCCGCCAGGCGCTGCGCCAGTCGTTCGAGACTGTCGGCATCATCCAGCTCCAGCGCTTCGATCCGCACGCCGGCGAGCGCCTTGAGCGCATCGGCGCGCGCCGGGTCGCGCACGGTGGCGATCACCTGCCAGCCCTGGCTGGAGAACTGCCGCGCCAGGCCGAGACCGAGGCCGCGCGAGGCGCCGACGATGAGAATGGTTCTGCTCATGGAATGCTCCGGGCGATTGAGGGAACTTGCAGTCTGGCGCGCCGCCGCGCCGATGGCGAGTGCCATGTGGCACCCGCCCGCCGCAGTCTGTCAGTGTTCGCCGGCCAGCTTGCGCTGGTACTGGTAGGCCCAGCGCGTATACAGCAGCGCCGAGGTGAACAACACCAGACTGAGCAGTGCCTCCAGCCAGCCGTAGAGCATGCGATTCGGATCGATCGCTGCCAGCACACCCTGGAGGAAGTAGATATTGACGATGAAGCAGGTCCAGGCGTGCGCCCGCGGACTGCCGAGAATCATGCCCGGTGCTACCAGCAGCAGCGGGACCAGCTGAATGCCGATCACCACCCAGGTGCGCGCACCGTGCAGGTCGGCGAAGACGAGGTTCCAAGTCGTCAGCAGTACTGCGAGGGCGACAAAGCTGGCGAGACTGGCGACGCGGGCGAACTTCAGTCGTGGCGCCAGCCAATCGAGGGACGGCAGGGGCTTGCGTGCTTTAGCCACGGGCTGCCTCCAGACGCTGCGCGGTCTGCGCCAGGCGCTGGCCGAGTGCGCGGCAAAGGGCGGTTTCATGCGTATCGAGCGCCCGCTTGCCGTCGGCGCCGGCATGGTGACTGGCGCCATACGGCGTGCCGCCGCCACGGGTTTCCAGCAGGGCGTTCTCGCTGTAGGGCAGGCCCAGAACCAGCATGCCGTGATGCAGCAGCGGCAGCAGCATCGACAGCAGCGTGCTCTCCTGGCCGCCGTGCAGGCTGGCGGTGGAGGTGAATACCGCAGCGGGTTTGCCGACCAGCTCGCCGGTCAGCCACAGGCTGCTGGTGCCGTCGAGGAAGTACTTGAGCGGGGCGGCCATGTTGCCGAAACGCGTCGGGCTGCCGAGCGCCACGCCGGCGCAGTGCTTCAGGTCGTCCAGCGTGGCGTAGAGCGCGCCATCCTGCGGAATGCTCGGCGCCACCGCCTCGCATTCGCTGGATACCGCGGGCACCGTGCGCAAGCGCGCCTCGAGTCCGGCCATCTCGATACCGCGGGCGATCTGCCGGGCCATCTCGGCGGTGGCGCCGTGGCGGCTGTAATAGAGCACCAGGATGTACGGCGCACTCACGGCAGTATCTCCAACACGCGTTCCGGCGGACGTCCGACCACCGCCTTGTCGCCGGCGATGAGGATCGGTCGCTCGATCAGCCGTGGATGGGCGACCATCGCTTCGATCAGCTGCGCCTCGCTGAGATTCGGGTCGGCCAGGCCGAGGCTCTGGTATTCCTCTTCGCCGCTGCGCAGCAGTTGCCGCGCGCCCAGGCCGAGCTTGGCCAGCAGGGCCTGGAGTTCGGCGGCGCTGGGCGGGGTTTCCAGGTAGCGCACGATGTGCGGCTCAAGCCCGCGGGCTTCGAGCAGTTCCAGTGCGCCGCGCGATTTGGAGCAACGCGGATTGTGATAGAGGGTGAGTTCGGTCATTTTGGGTTGCGCCTCGCCGATGAAGGCGGCCATTCTAACCTTCTCGAGGGGACGGTTCGAAACGACCCGCTGGCTAAGGAACGGGGATGCAGCAGCGCATCGACAATCTGATGGAGTTCTGCCGCTTTCTGGTGCAGCGCTTCCTCACCGACCGCGGCCCGAACAGCGCCGCCGCGCTGACCTACACCACGCTGTTCGCGGTGGTGCCGATGATGACCGTCACCTTCGCCATGCTTTCGGCGATTCCGGCGTTTCAGGGCGTCGGCGAGCAGATCCAGCTGTATATCTTCAAGAACTTCATTCCCTCCACCGGGGCGACGATCCATGAGTACCTGATCGCATTCACCAGCCAGGCGCGCCAGCTGACCTGGTTCGGCGTCGGGTTCCTGATGGCGACCGCGCTGATGATGCTGCTGACCATCGAGAAGGCCTTCAACACGATCTGGCGCGTGCGCCAGCCGCGGCGCGGGGTGTCGAGCTTCCTGCTGTACTGGGCGATCCTCAGCCTCGGCCCGTTGCTGCTCGGTGCGGGGTTTGCCACCAGCACCTACATCGCCTCGCTGGCGCTGATCTCGGGGCCGCATGCGTTGCTCGGCGCAGGCACGCTGCTGAAGGCGATGCCGCTGGTGCTCAGCATCCTGGCCTTCACGTTGCTCTATGTGGCCGTGCCCAATACCCGCGTGCCGCTGCGCCATGCGCTGGTCGGCGGGCTGTTCGCCGCGGTGCTGTTCGAGGCGGCCAAGCAGCTGTTCGGCCTGTATGTCAGCTATTTCCCGAGCTATCAGCTGATCTACGGCGCCTTCGCGGCGGTGCCGCTGTTCCTGCTGTGGATCTATCTGTCGTGGATGATCGTGCTGTTCGGTGCCGAACTGGTCTGCGGCCTGTCCTCGTCGCAACAGTGGCGCCGTCGCCGCCTGCCGCGCCTGCTGGTGATGCTGGTGCTGCTGCGCTTGCTCTATGACCGCCAGCAGGAAGGGCGCGAACTGGCGCTGCGTGACATGCACCGCGCCGGCTGGCACCTGCCCGAAGACGAGTGGGACGAGCTGCTGGAATTCTTCGAGCGCGAACAACTGGTCTGCCGTACGGGCTCGGGCGGTTGGGTGCTGTGTCGCGACCTCAGTCATTACAGCCTCGACCAGCTGCTGCGGCACAATCCCTGGCCATTGTCCGGGCTGGAGCGCTTGCCCGAGACGCTGCCGGAGGTCTGGTATCCGAAGCTGCGGAGCGCGCTGGAGCAGCTGCAGCAGGAGCAGTGCAATCTGCTCGGCGGCAGCCTGGCCGACTGGTTGAGCGGCGCCAGTGACAAAAACGGTCAGTAGCTGAGCGATTCTGCCGTCGCGTTATGGCACTTTGGCATCCTGGTCGTGCTGAACCGCGCGGGTGCGCAGTGGCGCGGCAGGACGCTGTGGGCTGGCACGTTTCTCGCTGTGGTCTGCGCTGAAGCGAAAGGAAGGAATGTGGCCGTGAAGACCGAACGCAATACCGTCATCCATCTGTACCAGCGGGTTCCGGAGCTGGCGCTGCGATCGCTCAACCGTCTGACCGGCCTGTCCTTCAGCCACTGGCCCGAGTCGCTCGTCGCCCTGTGCGCGCAGGACGAACCCGCCGGGCAGGATGCGTCCGCTCCGGAAAAACTGGCACGCTGAGCCTAGGCCTGCACCAGTTGCCCGGGCACTTCGAGCCGCTCGGCGGCCTGCACGAAGAGTTCTTCCACTTTCAGCAGTTCGATCTCGATGCCGGCACGCAGGTACACCTGCAGATCCTCGATGCGACTTCTGACGATCAGGCGCGCCACGCCGGACAGCAGGATCCTGCCGTTGGCATCGGTGCGTCCGTGATCCACGGCGGCTTCGCGGCGCTGCTGGCTGTCGCGGTACTTCATCACCAGCGAAACGGCCAAGCCGGCCCGCCCGTGCAGCTGCAGCCAGCTGGCGATGTTGAATTCGGCGACGCGACCCTCGTAGGCCGTGAGCGCGAGAGGCGCCTGGTCGACGATGCGCGACGGGACGGGGCCGATCAGTTTGTCATGGGTCTGGGACATGGCTTCGCTGCAGGCAGGGAGGGTAGAGGGTGCGAAATTATAGGCAGCCACCTGGCGGCAAAACCGTGCACGTTGCCGACGCGGGGCGTGACTGGGCTCGCAGTTCGGTAAAGCCGCCGGTTAGTTGGCAGCATCCCGCGGAGCCGACATAAAGAAGGCGGCTCCGGTTGCGCTCGGCGCACATGGTTGCCCTGCGGCGGCCGCTTGGTTCAGGCTAGCGAGTATCGAACATCTGACGGGGGAGCGGACATGGGCAAGTTCAGGGGCCTGCTGTTGGTGCTGCTGGGCGGTCTGCTGCTCAGTGGCTGCGAGCAGGACTGGGGCGTGGATCAGCACGGGCAACTGGTGGCCGCCGAGCAATTGCAGGGGCGCTGGCTGCTGATCAACTACTGGGCGGAGTGGTGTGGCCCGTGCCGTACCGAAATCCCCGAGCTGAATCGCCTGGCCGAATCCCGCTCGGACCTGCAGGTGCTCGGCGTCAACTTCGACGAGCTGCGCGGCCAAGAGCTGACGCAGGCCGCCGAGGCGCTGGGCATCCGCTTTCGCGTGCTCAGCGAGGACCCGGCCGAGCGACTGCAGCTATCACGCAGCGCGGTACTGCCGGTGACCTATCTGGTCGATGAAACGGGCACGGTGCGCGAGCGACTGGTCGGCGAGCAGACCGCCGACAAACTGCTGGCCCGGCTTGAGCAACTGCGCGACGAGTAGCGGGTCGGTGCTCAGGGGCGCACGTACCAGAAGTCCTGCCAGAAACCGATCACCTTCGCCGGGTAGCGCTGCTGGCCGAGGCTGCCGTTGTAGCGGGCGAGGGCGCGGCTGATGTCGCCGTTCTCCTTGCGCAGGTAGTAGCTGAGGATCGTGCAGCCGTAGCGCAGGTTGGTGGCGTTGTCGGTGAGGTTGTCCTGCGGGCGCCCGAGTTCGGCCTTCCAGAACGGCATCACCTGCATCATGCCCTGAGCGCCGACGCTGGAAATTGCGAAGCGGTCGAAGCGGCTCTCGGCGTGGATCAGCGCCATGACCAGATCGGGGCGCAGCCCGGCCCTGGTCGCCTCGCGGTGCACCAGGCGCAGCAGGGTGAGACGTTCCTCGGTGTCGGCGATGTGGCGCTTGAGGCGGGTGGACATGTCGAGCAGCCAGACCTCGGCCTCGAAACGGTCCTGAAAGCTGTCCGCTTCGGCGACCGTGCGCTGCATCAGTTCGCGTAGTTCGGGCTCCGGGGCCTGGCGGATGCTGGCCTGGAGTGGCCATGCCAGCAACAGCAGGACCGGCAGCAGCCAGCAGCGCCACGGCATGGTGTCAGTTGTCCGCCGATGAAGCGGCGCGCCCGGCGTCCTGCATCAGGCGCTGGAGAAACTCCTGCTGCAGTTCGGGATCATGCCGCGTCAGCTCGATCAGGCTCTGCTCCAGCTCGCTGGCCTCCTCTTCCAGGCCCAGCTCGGACAGGCGTTTGACGCGATGAACCCACTGCGCCACGTCATCGCCTTCGAGATCGTTGAAGATCAGGTCGTGGGCTTCCAGCAGCTTGCCGCGCAGGTTGTGGCTGACCAGCAGCACGGCGTCGGCGCGCGTGCCGTCCTGCTCGTCCTCGACGCTCAGCAGCAGCTTGCCGATGGGGCCGATGTCCTGCCCGGCAAACGGTCCGTCGAGCAGATTGAGGTGCAGCACGCCGTTGCGGTCGGTGTTCAGCTCGTGAAGCTGTTCGCCTGCGCCGACCCGCACCGGACGTTCGGCCCAGGGCAGGCTGGTGTATTCCAGACGGGAATCGCGGCGCTGTTCGTCGAGGCTGGCGAGGTTCTGCTGCGAGCGCCCGTTGGACTCGACGTTGAGGAAGGGGTTGAGGCCGGCGAAACCGTAGCTGATCCAGCCGCGCGTCGCGCTTTCCGGCACGTTGCCGAGCAGCACGACGTTGACCAGGTTGGCGCCGATGCCGGCGACCACCGCGGCCGCCCCGAGCGGTATCTCGTACAGCTCGCGCCAGGCCTGGTAGGGCGTGTAGCGATCGTAACGGCGGGTGACCTCGAAATCGGTAACCTCGAAGGTCCGCTGCTCTTGGATACGGACGCGCCGTTGCGGCAACTCCAGCACTGGCGGCTCGCCGACTTCGATACGCAGGCTATGGTCGAGCGGCTTGCGCTCGGTCCTGGCCTCGTGCTCGCTGCGCTGCGGCAGATGGTTGGCGCAGCCGCCAAGCAGCAACGCCGCGCAGAGCGCGGCGCCGGTTGAAACTACAACACGTCGGTTGAGCATGGTTTCCGATCAGCGTGGGACACGCGCATTGATGAAGGGCAGGATGTCTGCGGCCGCGACCGCCTGTGGCCCGGTATCGCGACGGTGCTTGTACTCCAGGGTGCCGTCGGCCAGGCCGCGATCGCTGATGACGATGCGATGCGGAATGCCGATCAGCTCCATGTCGGCGAATTTGACGCCCGGACTGGTCTTCTTGTCACGGTCGTCGAGCAGCACCTCATAGCCGGCGGCGGTCAGCTCGGCATAGAGCTTGTCGGTCGCCTCGCGCACGGCTTGGTTCTCGTACTTCATCGGCACGAGGGCGATCTGGAACGGCGCCAGGGCGTCGGGCCAGAGGATGCCGCGTTCGTCGTAGTTCTGCTCGATCGCCGCGGCGACCACGCGCGAAACACCGATGCCGTAGCAGCCCATGATCAGCGTGGCCGGCTTACCGTTCTCGCCCATGACCTGGCAGTTCATGGCTTCGCTGTACTTGGTGCCGAGCTGGAAGATGTGCCCGACCTCGATGCCGCGCTTGATCACCAGGTGACCCTGGCCGTCCGGGCTCGGGTCGCCGGCGACCACGTTGCGCAGGTCGGCGACGGTCGGCAGCGGCAGGTCGCGCTCCCAGTTGACGCCGAAGTAGTGCTTGTCGTCGATGTTGGCGCCGATGGCGAAGTTGCTCATCAAGGCGACGGAGCGATCGACGATGCACGGCAGAGGCAGGTTCCGCGGACCGAGCGAACCGGCGCCGGCACCGATGGCATCGCGCAGTTCGGCCTCGGAGGCGAACACCAGCGGACTGGCGACCTGCTCCAGGTTGGCGGCCTTGATCTCGTTGAGTTCGTGGTCGCCGCGCACGATCAGGGCGATCAGCTTGCCTTCCTCGGCGGCATGGACCACCAGGGTCTTGACGGTCTTCTCGATCGCCAGGCCAAACTGCTGGACCAGGTCGTCGATGGTCTTGGCGTTCGGCGTATCGACCAGGCGCATCTCTTCGCTGGCGGCGCCGCGCGCAGCCTCACGCGGGATGGCCTCGGCCTTCTCGATGTTGGCGGCGTAATCGGAAGTATCGCTGAAGGCGATATCGTCTTCGCCGGATTCGGCCAGCACGTGGAACTCGTGCGAGCCGGTGCCGCCGATCGAACCGGTATCGGCCTGTACCGGGCGGAAGTTCAGGCCCAGGCGGGTGAAGATGTTGCAGTAGGCCTGGTGCATGCGGTCGTAGGTTTCCTGCAGCGATTCCTGGCTCAGGTGGAAGGAGTAGGCGTCCTTCATGAGGAATTCGCGGCCGCGCATCAGGCCGAAGCGCGGGCGGATCTCGTCGCGGAACTTGGTCTGGATCTGGTAGAAGTTGATCGGCAGCTGCTTGTAGCTGTTCAGCTCGTTGCGCGCCAGGTCGGTGATCACTTCCTCGTGGGTCGGGCCGACGCAGAACTCGCGCTGGTGGCGATCCTTGATGCGCAGCAGCTCGGGACCGTACTGCTCCCAGCGCCCGGACTCCTGCCACAGCTCGGCCGGCTGGATCGCCGGCATCAGCACTTCCAGGGCGCCAGCCTTGTTCATCTCGTCACGCACGATGGCCTCGGCCTTGCGCAGCGCGCGCAGCCCCATCGGCATCCAGGTGTAGAGCCCCGAAGCCAGCTTGCGGATCATCCCGGCGCGCAGCATCAGCTGGTGGCTGATGACCACGGCATCGGACGGGGTTTCTTTGAGGGTCGAGAGCAGGAACTGACTGGTGCGCATGTGGCCGTTATGTCCTTGCAGAGGCTGGAATTTGGCCCGGCATTGTACGGCTGCGGGAAAGAAGCGTACAGAAGTCGCCAGCGCGAGCGGACGCGTGGGGCGGCTGCCGGGTGCAAATGAAGAACCCGGCCAATTGGCCGGGCTCCGGGGTGTCGCGCTTGCCGCCGGTTACAGGATGCTGATCGGGTAAATGGCGTACAGGCGCCATTCGTTCACGTCGTTCCAGGCCGGGTTGTTGGTGCGCAGGATGGAGTTGCGCGCCCGCAGGGTCAGGTCCTTGGCAGCGCCATTTTGGAAGGTGTAGGAGACCTGGTTGAAGATTTCACGCTCGGTCGCCTCGCCTTCACTGTTGGCGTCGTAGAAGGCTGCATCGATGTTGTCGCCGCGCAGGTAGGCGGTTTTCCATTGCAGACCCGGTACGCCGTAGCTGCTGAAGTCCAGCTCATAGCTGGCCTGCCAGGAACGCTCGTCCTTGAAGTTGAAGTCCGAGAGATAGGAGTTGGCTACCCAGATCGCACCGCCGCCATCGCCGTTGTCGTACAGATAACCGGTATCGCCGGAAACGCGCTGATGCGCGAGGATAAAGGCATGGGCCCCGACCGCATACTTGGCCGACAGACTCCAGATGGTGTTGTCGTCCACTGCTGCTCCGTCTTTGCCGCGGAAGCTCTGGTCGATATCGTCGGTTTTGTAGTAGTTGAGGTCGAAGGTCAGCGACTGGTCATCCGCCAGCGGCATCACGTAATTGACGTTGGCGTACTTCTTGTCGTACGTGTCTTCGACATCGGAGAAGTACAGCGACGCGCTGAGATTGTCGCTGAAGGCATAGGTACCACCGAAGACGTCGAGGCTCTTCAGTCCGAAGTCGTCACGCGCCGGGGAGCCCATCGGGCTGTCCGCGGTGAAGCGACCGGCGTTCAGTTCCAGTCCTTCGATTTCGCTGCTGGTAATCAATGTACCGGTGAAGGCTTCCGGCAGCAGGCGCGAGTCATCCGAGGCGATGACCGGCAGGCTGACGAACTGGTTGCCGTATTTCAGTGTAGTGTTGGAAAGGCGGAATTTCACCGCCGCGCCCGCTTCGGAGAGATCATCTTCCCAATCCTTCGGTTCTCCGGGGAACATGTCGCCCTGGCCGCCATCAAGCTTGACGCCCAACAGGCCGTAGGCATCGATCCCGACACCGATGGTGCCCTGGGTGAAGCCGGACTCGAACGTGGCAATGAAGCCCTGCGCCCAGGTGTTGCGGTCGTCGTTGCCGTTGTTGTGGTCACGGTTCCAATAGGTGTTGCGCAGCAACAGATCCAGCTTGGCATCCTCGACGAAGCCCTTGGCTTCCGACTGCTGGCTGGCCAGCGCCATCTGGGATGTGCCCGCCGCAACGGCAAGGGCGATTACGCTCCACTTCATCACTTTCATCGTGATTTGCTCCATTGGTTCAAAACGGTGCTTGCTCGCGTGTCGACGCACGCAGAGATCGCTTCTTGTTATTCGAATCTGGCCCGATTTCGGCGTATCTACGCTCTTCGTATCGAACCATCCGCGGAATGTACTGTTTAGCTGCGTCGATAGGCTAGAGCAAGTTTGCCAAGCCTGCTTTCGGCTTGCTGGCGAGAGGCAGCGAGTCATGGCCTAGCAAGAAGCGTACGCAAGTCGTATGTGCCAGGAATTTCGTTGACACGCTCCTCGTGCGCGACTGCAGGTGCTGCATCGCGGGGCGCGCTCACCCGCATATGCCCCGTGGGGGCGCGAACGAGCGCGCAAGGGTATTCTTGCGCCAGCGTGGGTTCGACCGCGCCTGACTTTTCACACAGGAGCGCCCGTTATGTTCATTCTCGATTCGCGTCTGGAGCAGGACACGCTGCCGATTGGCGACTACCCGCTGTGTCGGCTGCTGCTGATGAACGATGCCCAGTACCCCTGGTTCATCCTGGTGCCGCGACGCGAGGCGATCAGCGAGCTGTTTCAGCTGGACGCGGCGGACCAGCAGCAGCTGTGGCGCGAAACCACCGCCCTTGCGGAAATCGTCAAGGACAGCTTCGGCGCGGACAAGATGAATGTCGCGACGCTGGGCAACGTCGTCAGCCAGTTGCACATGCACGTCATCGCCCGTTCCCGCGATGATGCGGCGTGGCCGGCGCCGGTGTGGGGCAGGCATCAGCCCAGGCCGTATACGCAGGAGCAGGCCGCGGCGATCAGGGCCCGGTTGAAGACCGTGCTGACCGATCAGTTCCGTTTCGGAGAGTGAGCATGAATATCGAATCGCGAATCGCCGATCTGGAGGCGCGACTGGCGTTCCAGGACGACACGATCCAGACGTTGAGCGATGTGCTGGTTGAACAGCGGCGCCTGGTTGACCGGATGCAACTGCAGTTGCAGGCACTGGCCAGGCGTCTGGAGGAAGTGCACAGCAGCATGGGTGGCGAGGAGGACGAGGCGCCGCCGCCGCACTACTGACGGGTGGAGCGCGAGAGGCCGGCAGGCTGCACACCTGCCGGCATCGCAATTACAGCGTGACCACGTCCTCGGCCTGCAGGCCCTTGTCACGCATCATGATGGTGAATTCGACGCGCTGGCCTTCGGTCAGCACGCGATGGCCTTCGCCGCGAATCGCACGGAAATGCACGAACACGTCGTCGCCACTATCGCGGGAAATGAAGCCGAAGCCTTTGGACGTGTTGAACCACTTCACCGTACCGGTTTCCCGGCCGGCGCCGCCGACGCTGGCGGCGGGCGCGCGCTGCTGCCGCGGGCGTTCGCGCTGTGGCTGGCGCTGGGTGCGAGTGGTCGCCAGGTGCAGGAGTACGGCGACGAATACCAGCAGCAGGCTGGCGAGCGTGGCCGGTTGGCCGGCGATCTGCTCCAGCGGCAGCAGCAGGATGAGTGCCTGGACGGCGGCGGCCAGCACCAGCAACGCCGATACTCCGAGCAGAACGGGACGGGTGCGTGGATCGGTGTTCGCGGTAGTCGACGGAATGAACTGAATATTCAGCAGGCCGATCATCAGCAGAGTGAGTGCGGCTGGTTGCAGAAGAAGCGGCAGGTCGCCGCGCAGGCTGGGGACGAATGACAGGAGCAGGGCGAGGACGCCGGTTAGTACATGGACGATCTTGAGCATTCTTATGACTCGTAGTGGATACACGACAGGAAAAGGCGGCGGCAGGCGAATGCCTGGGAAATGAGCTAGCAGACGTGCAGATGTCTGACTGGCGAGAGACTCGGCGCCGCAGCGCGGCCGTATTTAACAGCAAAGGCCGGTGGCGCTCAAATGAGCCTTTGGCCGGGCGCACGCTGGCGGCGCACCCGGGGGAGGGAATCTGCGGCCGAGGCGGCAGGCGGCCCGCCTCGGCGAGGATGACTCAGGCTGCCAGCAGGCTGCGCAGCATCCAGGCGGTCTTTTCGTGGATCTGCATGCGCTGGGTCAGCAGGTCTGCGGTCGGCTCGTCGCTGACCTTCTCCAGCAGCGGGAAGATGCCGCGAGCGGTGCGCACGACCGCTTCCTGACCTTCGACCAGCAGCTTGATCATCTGCTCGGCAGACGGCACGCCTTCGTCTTCCTTGATCGACGACAGGCGCGCATAGGCGGCGTAGGTTCCCGGCGCCGGGAAGCCGAGGGCGCGGATACGCTCGGCGATCTCGTCCACGGCGAGCGCCAGTTCGGTGTACTGGGTCTCGAACATGGTGTGCAGCGTGTTGAACATCGGCCCGGTGACGTTCCAGTGGAAGTTGTGGGTCTTCAGGTACAGCGTATAGGTGTCGGCGAGCAGACGAGACAGCCCTTCTGCGATGGCGGCACGGTCCTGTTCGGCGATGCCGATATCGATTTCCATGGTTGTTCTCCTTGGTGGGTGATCCGATTGCAGTTATGCCAGAAAAGTCGCGGCTTTTGTTGCTGAACTGGCGCCGCGGCAGGCCACCTGGCTTTGGAAGGGGCTCATCGTCGTGGGTTCCCTGCGAGCGAATGCGCAGGCTCGGCTGCCGGGCGACGGCTGCGTCGTGACGATTATGTGGATATAATCCCGCGCTTGTGCCCGGCGGCTCGATAGCCAGGAAGCGGCGCCCGGCAATCGTGCGCCGGCACCGCGGCTCCAGCGACCTAACGAATCAAAGATACGAGAAGCGAACACCACCATGATGCGCAGCCACTATTGCGGCCAACTCAATGAAAGCCTGGATGGCCAGGAAATCACTCTCTGCGGCTGGGTACATCGCCGTCGCGATCATGGCGGGGTGATCTTCCTCGACATTCGTGATCGTGAAGGTCTGGCCCAGGTGGTATTCGATCCGGATCGCGCGGAAACCTTCGCGGTCGCCGACCGCGTGCGCAGCGAGTTCGTCGTCTGCATTCGCGGCAAGGTGCGCCTGCGTCCGGCCGGTGCGGTTAACCCGAACATTGCCTCCGGCGCCATCGAGGTGCTGGGCTACGAGCTGGACGTGCTGAACGAGGCGGAAACCCCGCCGTTCCCGCTCAACGAATACAGCGACGTGGGTGAGGAAACTCGCCTGCGCTATCGCTTCATCGACCTGCGTCGCCCGGAGATGGCCGAGAAGCTCAAGCTGCGCTCGCGCATCACCGCCAGCATCCGTCGCTACCTGGACGAGAACGGCTTCCTCGACGTCGAAACGCCGATCCTCGGTCGCCCGACCCCCGAGGGTGCGCGCGACTACCTCGTGCCGAGCCGCACCCATGCGGGCAACTTCTTTGCTCTGCCGCAATCGCCGCAGCTGTTCAAGCAACTGCTGATGGTGGCCGGCTTCGACCGCTACTACCAGATCGCCAAGTGCTTCCGTGACGAAGACCTGCGCGCCGACCGCCAGCCGGAATTCACCCAGATCGACATCGAGACCAGCTTCCTCGAGGAGGCGGACATCATCGCCATCACCGAGGGCATGATCCGCAAGCTGTTCAAGGAAGTACTGGACCTGGAATTCGGCGAATTCCCGCACATGCCGTTCGAGGAAGCCATGCGCCGCTATGGCTCTGACAAGCCCGACCTGCGCATCCCGCTGGAACTGGTGGACGTTGCCGATCAGCTCAATGCCGTCGAGTTCAAGGTCTTCTCCGGCCCGGCCAACGATCCGAAGGGTCGCGTCGCTGCGCTGCGCGTTCCGGGCGCGGCGAGCATGCCGCGCAGCCAGATCGACGACTACACCAAGTTCGTCGGCATCTACGGCGCCAAGGGCCTGGCCTACATCAAGGTCAACGAGCGTGCCAAGGGTGTCGAGGGTCTGCAGTCGCCGATCGTCAAGTTCATCCCCGAAGACAACCTCAATGTCATTCTTGACCGCGTCGGTGCGCAGGATGGCGACATCGTCTTCTTCGGCGCCGACAAGGCGAAAATCGTCTCCGAAGCACTGGGTGCACTGCGCATCAAGCTCGGCCATGACCTCAAGCTGCTGACCTGCGAGTGGGCACCGCTGTGGGTGGTGGACTTCCCGATGTTCGAGGAGAACGACGACGGCTCGCTGTCGGCGCTGCACCACCCGTTCACTGCGCCCAAGTGCACCCCCGAGGAGCTGGAGACCAATCCGGGCGCCGCGCTGTCGCGTGCCTACGACATGGTGCTCAACGGCACCGAGTTGGGCGGCGGCTCCATCCGTATCCATCGCAAGGAAATGCAGCAGGCGGTATTCCGCATCCTCGGCATCGACGAGGCCGAGCAGGAAGAGAAGTTCGGCTTCCTGCTCGACGCGCTGAAGTTCGGCGCGCCGCCGCATGGCGGTCTGGCCTTCGGCCTGGACCGGCTGGTGATGCTGATGACCGGTGCGCAGTCGATCCGCGAAGTGATCGCGTTCCCGAAAACCCAGAGCGCTGCGGACGTCATGACCCAGGCGCCGGGTGCAGTGGACAACAAGGCGCTGCGCGACCTGCACATCCGCCTGCGCGAGCAGCCCAAGGCGGAATAAGCACCATCGGAAGCCTGGTTTTGCCAGGCTTCTTCGTCTTGGCGGTAGCGATTTGCCAGGCGATTCGGCGAAGCCCGCCCGCGGGGTGGGTTTCGGAACTACTGATCCAGTTGAAGAAATGGAGTGAGTTATGGCTGGTCATTCCAAATGGGCCAACATCAAGCACCGCAAGGAGCGTCAGGACGCCAAGCGGGGCAAGATCTTCACCAAGCTGATTCGCGAATTGACCGTGGCGGCCAAACACGGCGGTGGCGTACCCGCGGACAACCCGCGCCTGCGCCTGGCGGTGGACAAGGCGCTGACCGCCAACATGTCGCGCGACGTGATCGACCGTGCCATCGCCCGTGGTGCCGGCTCCAACGAAGCCGACAACATGACCGAGCTGACCTATGAGGGCTACGCACCCAGCGGCGTGGCCATCATCATCGAGGCCATGACCGACAACCGTAACCGTACTGCGGCCGAGGTGCGCCACGCCTTCAGCAAGAATGGCGGCAACCTTGGCACCGATGGTTCCGTGGCCTACATGTTCGATCGCAAGGGGCAGATCAGCTACGCGCCGGGTGTCGACGAGGACGCGCTGATGGAAGCGGCGCTGGAAGCGGGCGCCGACGATGTGGTCAGCCAGGAGGACGGCTCGGTGGAGATCTACACCAGCTTCGCCGACTTCCTCTCGGTCAACGAGGCGCTGACCCAGGCTGGCTTCAAGGGTGATGAGGCTGAAGTCGCGATGATCCCCTCGATCACCGCTCCGATCGCCGATGTCGAGACCGCGCAGAAGGTGCTGCGCCTGATCGATGCGCTGGAGGATCTGGACGACGTGCAGAACGTCTACCACAACGCCGAGATCGCGGACGAGATCATGGAACAGCTCGGCTGACGGCATCTGGATCGAAGAAGGCCGGAAGACGCCCAGCGGCGCTTCCGGCTTTTTTATGCGCGCCAGCCTGAGGAAATCACCGGGCCTGAATCGGCTCGACGGTGGCGCGCCGTAGGGCGCAGCCGTATACTCGTGCACTGGATAAATAGACAGCGCGACCACAGGCATGACGCTGATTTTGGGAATCGACCCCGGCTCGCGAATTACCGGCTACGGGGTGGTGCGTGACACCGGGCGTGGCTGCGAATACGTGGCTTCGGGCTGCATTCGCACCGGCAGCGGCGAGCTGGCCGAGCGTCTGCGAGCGGTATTCAGCGGCGTCAGCGAGGTGATCCGGACCTACGGCCCGGTGACGATGGGCATCGAGCAGGTGTTCATGGCGCGTAACGCCGATTCGGCGCTCAAGCTCGGCCAGGCGCGCGGTGCGGCAATCGTCGCCGGTGCCGAGGCCGGCCTGCAGATCGCCGAGTACACGGCGACCCAGGTCAAGCAGGCGATCGCCGGAACCGGTGGGGCGGACAAGCAGCAAGTCCAGATGATGGTCATGCACTTGCTCAAGCTGCTGGAAAAGCCGCAGATCGATGCCTCCGATGCGCTAGCCATCGCGCTGTGCCATGCGCATCATCGGCAGAGCCTGATTCCGCATGGTTTGAGCGGCGCCAAGCGCCGGGGCGGACGTTTGCGCTTGTAGTCCCGCTTGTGGCGGTAGAACAGTTTTGGCAGCCGCCGGGCGAGACCGGCGATGTTGGAGGAAGCGGAATCGTGATCGGACGTTTGCGTGGCACCCTGGCGGAAAAGCAGCCGCCTCATCTGCTTCTCGATGCGAGCGGCGTCGGCTATGAGGTCGAGGTGCCGATGACCACGCTCTATCGCCTGCCCGGCGTTGGCGAAAGCGTCACGCTGCACACCCATCTGGTGGTGCGCGAAGACGCCCAGTTGCTCTACGGCTTCTTCGAGAAGCGCGAACGCGAGCTGTTTCGCGAACTGATCCGCCTCAACGGCGTAGGGCCGAAGCTGGCGCTGGCGCTGATGTCCGGGCTGGAGGTGGACGAGCTGGTGCGTTGCGTGCAGGCGCAGGACACATCGACCCTGGTGAAGATCCCGGGGGTCGGCAAGAAGACTGCCGAGCGCCTGCTGGTCGAGCTCAAGGATCGCTTCAAGGCCTGGGAAACCATGCCCTCGATCGCCACGCTGGTGGTTGAACCTCGTGGTGTCGGCGCAGTCACAAGCGCCGAGAACGATGCGGTCAGCGCCCTGATTTCCCTGGGGTTCAAGCCGCAGGAAGCCAGTCGGGCGGTCGGTGCCATACAGGAAGACGGTTTGAGCAGTGAAGAATTGATTCGCCGTGCCCTCAAGGGCATGGTGTAGCGCCATGATCGAAGCCGACCGCCTGATCACCGCCAGCAGTCGTGACCGCGACGAGCAGCTGGACCGCGCCATCCGTCCGTTACGACTGGCCGAATACATCGGCCAGCCGGTGGTGCGCGAGCAGATGGACCTGTTCATCCGTGCCGCCAAGGGCCGCGGCGAGGCGCTGGACCACACCCTGATCTTCGGCCCGCCGGGCCTCGGCAAGACCACCCTGGCGAACATCATCGCCGAGGAGATGGGCGTCTCGATCAAGAGCACGTCCGGCCCGGTCCTCGAGCGCCCGGGCGATCTCGCCGCGCTGCTGACCAATCTGGAAGCCGGCGACGTGCTGTTCGTCGATGAGATCCATCGTCTGTCCCCGATCGTCGAGGAAGTGCTGTATCCGGCGATGGAGGATTTCCAGCTCGACATCATGATCGGCGAAGGCCCGGCGGCGCGCTCGATCAAGCTCGATCTGCCGCCCTTCACCCTGGTCGGTGCGACCACCCGCGCCGGCATGCTGACCAATCCGCTGCGCGACCGCTTCGGTATCGTGCAGCGCCTGGAGTTCTACTCGACCGAGGACCTGGCGACCATCGTCAGTCGTTCGGCGGGCATCCTCGGGTTGCCGACCGAAGCGGCGGGCGCCTACGAGATCGCCCGCCGCGCGCGCGGCACGCCGCGGATCGCCAACCGCCTGCTGCGCCGCGTGCGCGATTTCGCCGAGGTGCGCGGACGCGGCGAGATCACCCGCGAGATCGCCGACCTGGCGTTGAACATGCTGGATGTCGACGAGCGTGGCTTCGATCATCAGGATCGCCGCCTGCTGCTGGCGCTGATCGAGAAGTTCGACGGCGGGCCGGTGGGCGTCGACAGCCTGGCCGCCGCCATCAGCGAGGAGCGCCATACCATCGAGGATGTGCTCGAGCCCTACCTGATCCAGCAGGGCTACATCATGCGTACGCCGCGCGGGCGCGTGGTTACGCGGCACGCCTATCTGCACTTCGGTCTGAACCTGCCGCGGCGCCTGGCTGAAGCACCCACGCCGGACCTGTTCGGCGGCGACACGGATTGATGAAAATATTGTTCACCCACCCAATTGGCATTTTCCAGGCCGGGCACTAGTATGCGCGCGCAAATCAACGCTGAGCCGTTCGTCCATCGCTGTCGGGTCTATTACGAGGACACCGACGCGGGCGGCATCGTCTACTACGTCAACTACCTCAAGTTCATGGAACGGGCTCGTACCGAACGCCTGCGCGATCTGGGTTTCGATCAGTCGCAGCTCGTCGGGGAGGACCTGCTGTTCGTCGTGCATTCGTGCGAGGCGCGCTATCACGCCCCGGCGCGACTGGACGACGAGCTGCTGGTGAGTGCCGAGGTGGTCGAAATGAAGCGTGCCAGCCTGTGTTTCAAGCAGCAGGTCAGGCGTGCCGCGGATGGGCGACTGCTGTGTGAAGGTCAGGTCCTGGTGGCCTGCGTGCGTGCCGAAAGTCTGAAACCCCGAGCCATTCCCGAAGCGCTGCGCGAAGCCTTCGCCGGCTCGGGTCTATCCCCTGCAGGAGAGTAAGCGTGGAAGCCAACGTCGATCACATGTCCATGTGGAGCCTGATCAGCAACGCCAGCTTCGTGGTGCAGCTGGTGATGCTGATCCTTGTGGGGGCCTCGGTCACCTCGTGGATCATGATTTTCCAGCGCGGCAATCTGCTGCGCGCCGCCAAGCGTTCGCTGGATACCTTCGAGGAGCGCTTCTGGTCGGGCATCGATCTGTCCAAGCTGTACCGTCAGGCCGGCAGCAATCCTGACCCGGATTCGGGGGTCGAGCAGATCTTCCGCGCCGGTTTCAAGGAGTTCTCCCGGCTGCGCCAGCAGCAGGGCGTCGATCCGGATGCGGTGATGGACGGCGTCAACCGCGCCATGCGCGTGGCCATCTCCCGCGAGGAAGAAAAGCTCGAGCAGAGCCTGCCGTTCCTCGCCACCGTCGGTTCGACCAGCCCCTACATCGGCCTGTTCGGCACGGTGTGGGGCATCATGAACTCCTTCCGCGGCCTGGCCCAGGTGCAGCAGGCGACCCTGGCGACCGTCGCCCCGGGCATCGCCGAAGCGCTGATCGCCACCGCCATCGGCCTGTTCGCCGCAATTCCGGCGGTGATCGCCTATAACCGCTTCTCCGCGCGTGGCGAGATGCTGATCGGGCGCTACTACACCTTTGCCGACGAGTTCCAGGCGATCCTGCACCGCAAAGTCCACACCACCGAAGATTGAGGCCTCAGGCCATGGCCAGAATTCGCAACAGACGCAAGCCCGTCGCCGAGATGAACGTGGTGCCCTACATCGACGTGATGCTGGTGCTGCTGGTGATCTTCATGGTGACTGCGCCCATGCTCAACCAGGGCGTGAAGGTCGATCTGCCCAAGGTCAGCAGCGAGGCGCTGCCGCAGGACAACAATGCGCAGGTGCTGACCATCTCGATCAAGGCCGACAAGACCTATTACTGGAACATGGGCAGCGAGGTGGACACCGATACCGTGCAGGATCGTGCGCTGACGCTCGACGAGATGACCCGGGCGGTCACCGCGATCATGAATCAGAACCGCAGCCAGGGTAAGCAGGTGCAGGTATTCGTGCGTGGCGACAAGGCGGTCGATTACGGCTCGGTCATGGCCGCGATGGGTGGGCTGCAGGAAGCGGGCGTGGGCAACGTCGGCCTGATCACCGAGGCGCCCTGATGCAACACGCTGAACGCTCTCCTGCGCAAAGCTATTTCTGGCCCGTCATTCTGGCGGTAGGCCTGCATGTCATCATCTTCGGCCTGCTTTTCGTCAGTTTCGCCATGACGCCCGAGTTGCCGCCGTCCAAGCCCATCGTCCAGGCCACGCTGTACCAGCTCAAATCGCAAAGCCAGGCGACGACCCAGACCAACCAGAAGATCGCCGGCGAAGCCAAGAAGACCGCTGCCAAGCAGTACGAGACCGAGCAGATGGAACAGCGCAAGGTCGAGCAGCAGAAGCAGGCGGCGGCCAAGGCCGCGGAACAAAAGAAGGCCGAGCAGGCTCGAAAGGCCGAAGCGGAGAAAGCGGCCGCTGCCAAGAAGACTGCCGAGGCGAAGAAGGCCGAGGAAGCCAAGAAGGTCGAACAGCAGAAACAGGCCGATATCGCCAAGAAGAAGGCGGCCGAAGAGGCGAAGAAGAAAGCGGCTGAAGAGGCCAAGAAGAAGGCTGCCGAGGAAGCGAAGAAAAAGGCGGCAGCCGAGCAGGCGAAGAAGAAAGCGGCCGAAGACGCCAAGAAAAAGGCCGCGGCCGAAGCGGCGAAGAAGAAGGCTGCGGCAGAGGCTGCGCGTAAAGCGGCCGAGGAGAAGAAGGCGCAGGCATTGGCCGAGCTGCTATCGGACACAACCGAGCGCCAGCAGGCGCTGGCCGACAGCCAGGGCGACCAGGTGGCGGGCAACTTCGACGACCTGATTCGCATGCGCGCCGCCGAAGGCTGGACGCGTCCGCCTTCGGCCCGCAACAACATGTCGGTACAGTTGCAGGTGAACATGCTGCCTGACGGCACGATTACCGGAGTCAGCGTGGCGAGGTCGAGTGGCGATGTGCCGTTCGACAACTCCGCTGTCGCCGCAGTGAGGAATATTGGTCGGTTGACGGAAATGCAGGGACTCAGCCCGCAGGATTTCCAACCCTACCGATCGTTCAAAATGACGTTCACGCCAGAGGATCTAGCGTTGTGATCAATTCCCTTCGAGGTTTTCTCATCCTTCTCTGCTGCCTGCTGGGCACGGCGGTAGCGCAGGAGAAGAACATCGTCGTCACCAGCGGTGCCGATCGCGCCATTCCGGTGGCGGTGGTTCCGTTCGGCTGGCAAGGCGGCACCGTGCTGCCCGAAGACATGGCCGATATCATCGGTAATGACCTGCGCAATTCCGGAATTTTCCAGCCGATTCCGCGGCAGAACATGATCAGCATGCCCACCCGCGGTAGCGAGATCATCTACCGCGATTGGAAGGCTCTGGGTGCCCAGTACGTGGTGGTGGGCAGCATCCAGCCGGCCGGTGGGCGTCTGCAGGTGCAGTTCGGCGTGTTCAACGTGACCACCGAGCAGCAGGTGATGACCGGCAGCGTCGGCGGTTCGCCCGATCAGTTGCGCGACATGGCGCACTATGTCTCCGATCAGGCGTTCGAGAAGCTCACCGGGATCAAGGGGGCGTTTTCCACCCGCCTGCTGTATGTGACGGCGGAGCGTCTCGGTAGCGCCAATACGCGCTACACCCTGCAGCGTTCCGACTATGACGGCGCGCGGGCGGTGACGCTGCTGCAATCGCGCGAACCGATCCTGTCGCCGCGCTACTCGCCGGACGGGCGCCGCATCGCCTATGTCTCGTTCGAGCAGAAGCGGCCGCGCATCTTCATCCAGCACATCGATACCGGCCGGCGCGAGCAGGTCACCGGCTTCGAGGGGCTCAACGGCGCCCCGGCGTTCTCGCCGGACGGCAATCGCCTGGCGTTCGTGCTGTCCAAGGATGGCAACCCGGAAATCTACGTGATGAATCTGGGCTCGCGGCAGCTGCAGCGGCTGACCAATCACTATTCGATCGACACCGAGCCGTTCTGGGGTGCCGACGGTCAGACCATCTATTTCACCTCCGATCGTGCCGGCAAGCCGCAAATCTACAAGCAGCGGCTGGGCAGTGGTGCGGCGGAGCGGGTCACCTTCGTCGGTAACTACAATGCCAATCCGAAACTGTCGGCCGACGAGAAGACCCTGGTGATGATCCATCGCCAGGATGGCTACACCAACTTCAAGGTCGCAGCGCAGGACCTTCAGCGGGGCAGTCTGCGCCTGCTCTCGGAGACCACTCTGGACGAGTCGCCCACTGTTGCGCCTAATGGCACCATGCTAATCTACGCAACCCGCCAGCAGGGCCGGGGAGTCTTGATGCTCGTCTCCATCAATGGACGAGTGAGGCTCCCGCTTCCTACTGCTCAAGGCGAAGTCCGAGAGCCATCCTGGTCCCCTTACCTGAACTGATGCGGTACCAACGCTTTTAAACCAAAACACCAAAACCACACCTGGGGTTATTACAGATGGAAATGCTGAAATTCGGTAAGTTCACCGCGCTGGCTCTGGCCATGGCTGTCGCTGTTGGCTGCTCCTCCAAGGGCGGCGACGATTCCGGCGAAGGCTCGGGCGCTATCGATCCTAACGCTGGCTACGGCGCGGACGCTGGTTCCGTTGACGGCAGCATGAGCGAAGAAGCCGCTCTGCGCGCCATCACCACCTTCTACTTCGAGTACGACAGCTCCGACCTCAAGCCGGAAGCCATGCGTGCCCTCGACGTACACGCCAAGGACCTGAAAGGCAATGGCGCTCGCATCGTTCTGGAAGGCCACACCGACGAGCGCGGCACCCGCGAGTACAACATGGCTCTGGGCGAGCGTCGCTCCAAGGCCGTTCAGCGCTACCTGGTGCTGCAGGGCGTTTCCCCGGCTCAACTGGAACTGGTTTCCTACGGCGAAGAGCGTGCGATCGCCACGGGCAACGACGAGCAGTCCTGGGCGCAGAACCGTCGCGTCGAACTGCGCAAGTAATTCGCCATGCGCAAGTACCGCCACGCTCTGAGTTTCGCAGTATTCGGGTTGCCGCTGCTCGCGGCGGCCCAGGTGCCGGTAGTCGAGGGTGATTCGGGAGCCGCCTACGGCAACTCGGGTTATTCCACGGCCGCGCCGGAGAGTGGCGGTGCCTATGTCGGGGGTGGAGCCACTGCTCCAGCCTCGGCACAGGGCATGCTCTTCCAGCAATTGCAGCAGATGCAGGAAGAGATCGCGCAATTGCGCGGCATGCTCGAGGAGCAACAGAACCAGATCCAGCGCCTGCAACAGGAAGGCCTGGAGCGTTATCAGGATCTCGATCGTCGTTTGACCAGTGGTGCCGGTGGTGGCGCCGCGACAGGTCAGAATTCCGTTGCCGATGCTGGCCAGAGTGCCGGCGCCGGCGGTGTTGCACCAGGCAGTCCGGTATCCGCGGGTGAGCAGGCGGGTGATCCGGCGAAGGAAAAGCTGTATTACGACGCTGCCTTCGATCTGATCAAGGCCAAGGATTTCGACAAGGCCAGCCAGGCATTCGGCGCATTTCTGCGCAAATATCCGAACAGCCAGTATGCCGGCAATGCCCAGTACTGGCTGGGCGAGGTCAATCTGGCCAAAGGCGACCTACAGGGCGCCGGGCAGGCCTTCGCCAAGGTCAGCCAGCTCTATCCGCAGCACAACAAGGTGCCGGATTCGCTGTACAAGCTCGCCGATGTCGAGCTGCGGCTGGGTAATCGTGACAAGGCGCAGGGCATTCTGCGGCAGGTCATCGCACAGTTCCCGAACAGCTCGGCGGCACAGCTGGCGCAGCGACAGCTCAATCGCTGAGTCGCCGATCAGTCGAAACCCGCCCACAAGGCGGGTTTTTTCGTTAGAATCGGCGCCCCCTTTTCCTGCAACGGAGGCGGATGGCCTGTTTAGCCGTCACGCCCGTGGCTGATATGCACCAGACCCTGCGAATTACCGAGATTTTCTACTCGCTACAGGGGGAGACGCGCACCAGTGGCTTACCCACGGTGTTCGTTCGCCTGACCGGCTGTCCCCTGCGCTGCCAGTACTGCGATACCGCGTACGCCTTCAACGGTGGCGAGCTGATGACGCTCGAGGCCATCCTCGAACGTGTTGCCGCCTACTCGCCGCGTTATGTCTGCGTCACCGGTGGCGAACCGCTGGCGCAGCCCAATTGCCTGCCGCTGCTGCAGCGGCTGTGCGATGTCGGTTACGCCGTGTCGCTGGAAACCAGCGGAGCGCTGGACATCGCCGGCGTCGACGAGCGGGTGAGCCGTGTGCTCGACCTGAAGACGCCAGGCTCCGCCGAGGTCGGGCGCAATCGCTACGAGAACATCGCGCTGCTTACTCCCAGCGATCAGGTGAAGTTCGTCATCTGCTCGCGCGAGGACTACGACTGGGCGGTGTCGAAGCTGATCGAGTACCGGCTGGAGCAGCGTGCGGGCGAAGTGCTGTTCTCGCCCAGTCATGGCCAGGTCGATGTGCGTGCGCTGGCGGACTGGATCGTCAGCGACAATCTGCCGGTACGCCTGCAGCTGCAGTTGCACAAGATCATCTGGAACGACGCGCCCGGACATTGAGCCCGGCGTTGCGGCCCGCGGTGGCCGGCAATCGACAATCGTTTGAGAGGTAGGCATGAGCGAGAAGAAAGCGGTCATTCTGCTATCGGGTGGTCTCGATTCGGCGACGGTCGTGGCGATCGCCCGCGACCAGGGCTACAGCTGTTACACCATGAGCTTCGATTATGGGCAGCGCCATCGCGCCGAGCTGCAGGCGGCCGAGCGCGTCGCCCGGCAGCTCGGCGTGGTCGAGCACAAGGTCATCGGGCTGACGCTCGATGGCATCGGCGGTTCGGCGCTCACCGACAGCCGCATCGGGGTGCCCGAGACGCCCGGCGAGGGGATTCCGGTCACCTACGTGCCGGCGCGCAATACCGTCTTCCTTTCGCTGGCGCTCGGCTGGGCCGAAGTGCTGGATGCCCGTGACATCTTCATCGGCGTCAATGCCATCGATTATTCCGGTTATCCGGACTGCCGACCGGAGTTCGTCGAGGCCTTCGAGCGCCTGGCCAATCTCGCGACCAAGGCCGGCGTCGAGGGGCAGGGCTTCCATATTCGGGCACCGTTGCAGCAGTTGAGCAAGGCGCAGATCGTGCGGGAAGGGGGGCGCCTGGGGGTGGATTACGCGATGACCGTGTCCTGCTATCAGGCCGATGACGACGGGCGCGCCTGTGGCAAGTGCGACAGCTGCCGCCTGCGCGCCGCGGGATTTGCCGAGGCCGGAATCGCCGACCCGACACGCTACCAATGAAGAAAAAATAAAAAAATCGTTGATTTCATCAATCAAATCAGTATCATGCGCCCGCATCGGGTCGTTAGCTCAGTTGGTAGAGCAGTTGGCTTTTAACCAATTGGTCGTAGGTTCGAATCCTACACGACCCACCATATTCTCCCCGAGAGAACCGAGAAGCCGGAGGCCGCAAAGGTCATCCGGCTTTTTCGTTTCTGCATAAGTCGATTGTCCTTGCGGGGCGATCAGGCGTGCGCAGCGGGCTGTATCCACTCGCCCCGGCACTTTGGCTGCATCCGCTGCCGAATCCGCACGATGCCCGGGTATACTCGACGCCTCACGCATTGATGTGCATGCAGGACCGCAACATGACGCAAATACCCGAACGCATTCTTGTGCAGGCTCACCTCGCGGCCAAGCAGCCCAAGCCGCTGACGCCCGAGCAGGAGGCGCAACTGCGCAGCGAGATCGCCGCCGAGCTGAAGAAGCAGAATGCGGTCCTGGTTGCGCACTACTACACCGATCCGGTTATCCAGGCGCTGGCCGAGGAGACCGGTGGCTGTGTTTCCGATTCGCTGGAAATGGCGCGCTTCGGCAACGAGCATCCGGCGCAGACCGTGGTGGTCGCGGGGGTGAAGTTCATGGGGGAGACGGCGAAGATCCTCAACCCGGAGAAGCGCGTGCTGATGCCGACGCTGGATGCGACCTGCTCGCTCGACCTGGGCTGCCCGGTCGAGGAGTTTGCCACCTTCTGCGATCAGCATCCCGAGCGTACCGTGGTGGTCTATGCCAACACGTCGGCGGCGGTCAAGGCGCGTGCTGACTGGGTGGTGACGTCCAGCTGCGCGCTGGAAATCGTCGAAAGCCTGATGGATAACGGCGAGAAGATCATTTGGGCACCGGACAAGCACCTGGGGAGCTACGTGCAGCGTGAAACCGGTGCGGACATGCTGCTGTGGGATGGCGCCTGCATCGTTCACGAGGAATTCAAGGCCCGCCAGCTGGCGGACATGAAGGCGCTGTACCCGGATGCGGCGATTCTCGTGCATCCGGAGTCGCCGGAGTCGGTGATCGAGCTGGCTGATGCCGTCGGCTCCACCAGCCAGCTGATCAAGGCGGCGCAGACGCTGCCGAACACGTCGTTTATCGTCGCGACCGACCGCGGCATCTTCTACAAGATGCAGCAGTTGTGCCCCGACAAGACCTTCATCGAGGCGCCCACCGCCGGCCAGGGCGCCGCCTGTCGCAGCTGCGCGCATTGTCCGTGGATGGCGATGAATACCCTTGAGCGCACGCTGGACTGCCTGCGCCGGGGCAGCAACGAGATTCGCGTCGACCCGGCGCTGATTCCGCGCGCGGTCAAGCCGCTCAAGCGCATGCTCGACTTCACCCAGGCCGCGCGCCTGCGTCAGGCCGGTAACGCCTGACCGACCGCCGCAGCGGCGATTCGAGAGCGATTCAGGTAAAGGCGGCGTATTCGTCCAGGCGGATGAATGCGCCCCGGTACTGCGCTCAGCGCAGCATATCCTCGACCATGCGTTTTTCTGCCATCAGCCGCTGCTGGCGGGCATCGATGCGCGATGCGAGCTGGAAATTGCTGGAGCGTCGCTTGGCGAAATCCAGCTGCTCGATGGCCTGATCGTAATCGCCAACCAGTGCGAAATACTCGGCGCGGGCTTCGTGGACGCCAACGATATTGCCCGTGAGCCCGCGAATCTCGGCGACCTGATACCAGATGTCCGGATCGGCGCTGCGTTGTGCAGCCAGCTGATCGAGTTCCCTGGCGGCCTGGGTGGTCTGTCCCTGCTTGATCAGCAGATCGATGCGTGTCTGGTGCAACGGGTAGCTGCCCGGGTACTGGCGCAGCATGCGCTGCAGGTATTGCTCGGCCTGCGGCAATCGATTGGCGGTGATCTCCAGTTCGATCTGGGCGAGGTTGTAGATCAGTTCGTCGGGTGCCTTGTCCAGCAGCGGCGCGAGGGTGCTGCGCGCCTCCTCCAGTTGCCCGCCTTTGATCTGCGCCAGCGCCAGGCCGTAACGCGCGGCATCGAGGTCTGGGTTCTCGTTGAGCTGTGCGCGGAAGCGTTTGGCGCCGAGGCCGGGTGTGGTTTCGAAGCGCAACTGCGTGCGGGCGCGGATCAGCTGGTAGCGCAGACTGTTCTCGATGCCGCCGTTGGCGAGCTGTTCGGCGCGGTTGGTGGTGTCGGCGATGCGCGACTCGGTAACCGGGTGCGTCAGCAGGAACTCTGGCGGTTTCTGGTCATAGCGATACTGGCGCATCAGGCGGGCGAACATCTGCGGCATGGCGCGTGGATCGTAGCCGGCCTTCTCGAGGTTGAGGATGCCGATGCGGTCTGCTTCCTGCTCGTTCTGTCGCGAGAAGCGGCGCTGCGCCTGGATCGCCGCCGCCTGGCTCGAAACGATCGCGGCGATGCCGGCATCGCCCGCGCCGGCTGCGGCGGCCACCACGCCGGCGAGCATGGCGGCCATCATCGGTATCTGCATGCGTTGCTGCGCTTCCAGGCCGCGGGCGAAGTGTCGCTGCGACAGGTGCGCCAGTTCGTGCGCCATCACCGAGGCGTACTCGGCCTCGGTCTGCGCGTGAATAAACAGGCCTCCGTTGACGCCGATGATTCCGCCCGGTGCGGCGAAGGCGTTGAGCTGCGGGCTCTCGAGCAGGACGAACTCGAGGCGGCGATCCTCCAGTTGGCTGGTTTCGGCCAGGCGATAGACGCTGCGTTCCACATAGTCCTTGAGCAGCGGATCGGATAGCTGACGGACCTGTCCGCGCAGCAGACTGAGCCAGGCGCGCCCCAGCAGATGCTCCTGCTCCGGCGAAACGATACTCGAACTGGCATCGCCCAGCGACGGCAGTTCGCTGGCGGGTAGCGGGGCGGCAAGCAGGCAGGCGAGCGTCAGCAGGGTTGGGCGCAGCAGGTTCATCCAGGCGGGCTCATGGTAGTGGAGCGCTACTGTAGCCTTGTGTTCGGGCGGCTGGCCAGAGGGCGTCCGCGCCCGGTATCCTGCGCTCCTTTTGCGGAGGCAGGACCATGACCGAGGCGAACGATCCGACCCTCGCTTTCGACGCCGAGCTGGACGCGATCGGGCTTGCCTGCCCGATGCCGTTGCTCAAGGCCAAGCTGGAACTCAACCGCCTGCCCAGCGGCGCGGTGCTGAAGGTGATCGCCAGCGATCCGGGCTCGCAGCGGGATTTTCGCAGTTTCGCCAAGCTGGCCGGGCATGCTTTGCTGCATGAGGAGGAGGTGGAGGGGATCTACCGCTACTGGCTGCGCAAGGCCTGAGCGCGGTCGCCCAGTCTGCAGCGCAGGGGCGGCTATGTCCGCCCCTTTGCGGTTCAGGCGTCGTTCAGCGCCAGGGCGGCCTGCAGGACCGCCTCGGCATGTCCCGGAACCTTCACGCCGCGCCATTGCTGGCGCAGCACGCCGTTGCGATCGATCAGGAAGGTGCTGCGATCGATGCCCAGGTATTCCTTGCCGTAGAGCTTCTTCAGCTTGATCACGTCGAACAGCTGGCAGAGCTGCTCGTCCTTGTCGCTGATCAGCTCGAAGGGAAAGCCCTGCTTGTTCTTGAAGTTCTCGTGAGTCTTCAGACTGTCGCGCGAGACGCCGAACACTCGCGTGTTGGCCGCGCTAAAGGCTGCATGGCGGTCACGAAAATCCTGCCCTTCGCTGGTGCAGCCCGGCGTGTTGTCCTTGGGATAGAAGTACAGCACGACCTGCTCGCCCTGCAGCGCGGCGAGATCGACCTGCAGGCCGCTGGTGGCCTGGGCCTGGAAGGTCGCGACGGGTTGATCGAGTTCGACTGCCATATCGGGATGCTCCTTACGGGGTCTGCGGGCGCCACGGTTCGATCAGCGCATCGAGATTCAACGCATCGGCGAAGTCGAGGAACTGGTCGCGCAGCCAGCTGATCTGGGTGCCGGCCGGAAGGGTGACGGTCAGCGTGGCATTGAGCATGGTGCCGCCGGTCTGCGGTGCCTCATAGGTGTCGCAGGTCAGATTTTCCAGTTCCACGCGGTGATCGATGAAGAACTGGCACAGCTCGTTGAGAATGTCCGGGCGGTACACCGCGCTGACGTAGGCGACGTACGGCAGTGCCTGCGGGCGGCTTTCCAGAGGCTCGCTACGCACCACGCTGGCGGTGAAACCGTGCTTCTTGGTCAGGCCGGGCAGGGCGGTTTCCATGCGCGCGAGGGCATCCCAGCTGCCGGTGATCTCCAGCACCAGCGCGCTGCAGGCGCCGTGGCGGGTCAGCCGCGTACTGACGACGGCGCAACGGTTCTCGTTGCTGGCCCGGCAGAGCACATTGGTGAGCTCCATGGGGCTGGCGCCCAGGGCGCTGATGACGAGGAACTGCTCGCGGGGTACTGGGGGGGTGGACATGCAACATTCCTGGCGGTGATGAATCGGGTCGGCCAGCCAAGCCGAAAACGGATAAGACTAGCGAAAAGCGCCGCGCGTGGGAATCTGTCGTGCGGTTTGCAGGGCGGAAAGCGGCCTGTATGCGCGCGTCGCGCCATTGCGTTCGGAGCGTGCGGTGTGCTCGCAAAGCGCAATGGAGCCTTGTACCATTACGCCTCTATTTTTCCGGCAGGAGCGGTTGCATGATTGCGGGCAGTATGGTGGCGCTGGTCACCCCCATGGACGCACAGGGTGGTCTGGATTGGGATAGCCTGAGCAAACTCGTCGACTTCCATTTGCAGGAAGGCACGAATGCAATCGTTGCCGTCGGAACGACCGGTGAATCGGCGACCCTCAGCGTGGCCGAACACATCGAAGTGATCCGTCGCGTCGTCGACCAGGTCGCCGGACGCATTCCGGTCATCGCCGGCACTGGCGCCAACTCCACCAGTGAGGCCGTCGAGCTGACGGAAAACGCCCGCGCCGCCGGTGCCGATGCCTGCCTGCTGGTCACGCCGTACTACAACAAGCCGACCCAGGAAGGCTTGTATCAGCACTTCAAGCACATCGCCGAAGCAGTGGCGATTCCGCAGATTCTCTACAACGTGCCGGGCCGCACCGTGTGCGACATGCTGCCGGAGACGGTCGAGCGTTTGTCCAGGGTGGCGAACATCATCGGCATCAAGGAAGCCACCGGCGATCTCAAGCGCGGCCAGGAAGTGCTGGATCGGGTCGGCAAGGATTTCCTGGTGTATTCCGGCGACGATCCCAGCGCCGTCGAACTGATGCTGCTGGGCGGCAAGGGCAACATCTCGGTGACTGCCAACGTCGCGCCGCGGGCCATGAGCGATCTCTGCGCCGCCGCGATGGCCGGTGATGCGGTGACGGCGCGGGCCATCAACGAGCGCCTGATGCCGTTGCACCGTGCGCTGTTCCTCGAATCCAATCCGATTCCGGTCAAGTGGGCGCTGCATGAAATGGGCCTGATGGGCAATGGCATCCGCCTGCCGCTGACCTGGCTGAGTGCGAACTACCAGGAACCGCTACGCCAGGCCATGCGCCAGACCGGCGTGCTGGCTTGAACAACCAAGGAATACGCATGAAGCGACTGGCCGGACTCTCGACCCTAGCCCTGATCATCTCTGCCACCAGCGGCTGCGGCTGGTTGTGGGGCGAAGACGGCTATTTCCGCGATCGCGGCAGCGATTATCTTTCGGCGCGTCAGGTCGCACCGATGCAGGTGCTGGTCGAGGGCGATATCCGTCCGCTCGAGCCGCTGCTGCCGATTCCTCACCAGATCGCCGATTCCACCCACACGGGCGAATACGAAGTGCCGCGGCCGCAGCGTCTGCAGGTGGCAGCCCAGGTCAGCGACTTCAGCATCCAGAGCTCCGAGGGCTCCCGCTGGCTGGTCGCCCAGCGCGCGCCTGCGCAGGTGTGGGCGGCGACGCGGCAGTTCTTCGTCGACAACGGCTTCGGCATCGCCGACGAACGGCCGCAGACCGGCGAGTTCAGCACTGCCTGGCAGCGTGGCGACCAGCTCGATCAGGCGGTCGCGCGCAATCTCGGTCTGCAGGACGCTGAAGCGCGGGTGCGCGTGCGTGTCGAGCCCGGGGTGCAGCGCAACACCAGCGAAGTCTATGTGTTCAGCATGAAGCGTCCGCTCGGCAGCAATGAGGAGATTGCCTGGCCGCAAACCGCCAGCACTCCTGAACTCGATCGCGTACTGCTCGACGAACTGCACGCCAAGCTGGCCAGCAGCGCCGAGCAGGCTGGCTCCGTGTCGCTGCTGGCCGAGCGCGACTTCGATGCGCCGAGCCGTGTCACCCTCAGCGACGACGGTGCAGGCATTCCGGTGCTGCAGCTGGAGACCGACTTCGACCGCGCCTGGTCAAGTGTCGGTCGCGCGCTGCAGGCTGGCGATGTGCGGGTCGACGACCTGGATCGTAGCCTGGGCGTCTACTACGTCAACCTCGCCGAAGGCGCGAAGGACCCGCAGGAAAAGCCGGGCTTCTTCGGCCGGCTGTTCGGCGGAGAAGACAAGGACGAGATCGACGCGCGTGCCGAACGTTATCAGCTGCGCCTGACCCGTGCCGACGACAAGGTGCTGGTGACCCTGGACAAGGGCATCGACGCCGTGGCTCCGGCCGATGTGGCGCGCCGCGTGCTGTCGCTGATCAAGGACAACCTGGGCTGACGGACCGGCAGCCCTGCACCGAACCCAATAGGCGAAACCCCGGTTTCGCCTGTTTTGTTTTGACGACCTGCCAACAGCGGAATCTCTTCTATGACCACTCCCACCACCCTGAGCCTGAAGAAGATCTATTCGGGCAAGGTTCGCGATCTCTACGCGATCGATGACAAGCGCATGCTCATGGTCGCCACCGATCGTCTCTCGGCATTCGACGTGATCCTCGCCGAGCCGATTCCCGAGAAGGGCAAGATCCTCACCGCCATCTCCAACTTCTGGTTCGACAAGCTCAAGGACCTGGTGCCCAACCACTTCACCGGCGACCGCGTCGAGGAGGTGGTCCCGGCTGCCGAACTGCCGCTGGTGGAGGGCCGTGCCGTCGTGGCCAAGCGCCTGCAGCCGGTTGCGGTGGAAGCGATCGTGCGCGGCTATATCGCCGGCTCCGGTTGGAAGGAATATCAGAAGAGCGGCACCGTCTGCGGCATCCAGCTGCCGGCCGGGCTCAAGGAGGCGGCCAAGCTGCCGCAGCCGATCTTCACTCCCTCGACCAAGGCGGCCGTGGGCGATCACGACGAGAACATCTCCTTCGCCCAATGCGAGGCCATCATCGGCGCGGAACTGGCCGCCCGGGTACGTGACGTTTCCATCGCGCTCTACAGCGCCGCCGTCGAATACGCAGCCACCCGCGGCATCATCATCGCCGATACCAAGTTCGAGTTCGGTCTCGACGAGGACGGCACCCTGACGCTGATGGACGAGGTACTGACGCCCGACTCCAGCCGCTTCTGGCCAGCCGACAGCTACGCCGAAGGCAGCAACCCGCCGAGCTTCGACAAGCAGTTCGTACGCGACTGGCTGGAGTCCACCGGCTGGAACAAGGAACCGCCGGCACCCGCGCTGCCTGCCGAGGTCGCGCGCAAGACCGCCGACAAGTACCGCGAGGCGCTGACCCGTCTCACTGCGTGAATGCCAGGCGCCCCGTCCGACCGATTCGGGGCGCCGCATGCAAGATGCTGAAAAATTGCAAAAAAATGTCGGCAGCCGGGGTTCGCCAACGCGTACCGAGCTGCTATCATGCGCGCCGCTGGAGAGATGCCGGAGTGGCCGAACGGGACGGATTCGAAATCCGTTGTACCTTCGCGGGTACCTAGGGTTCAAATCCCTATCTCTCCGCCATTACATATAGCCTAAGCCCCTGAAATTCGTAGAGTTTCGGGGGCTTTTGCTTTAGCGTCCGACAACAGGATTTCCCGAATGCTCTGGGTGCCGACGTTATCGCGCGGATCGGGCTAGAAGCGGGCGCTCATCCACGTGTCTCTGCATCGAAGCCAGTTTCACGTCTCCACAGGCGCTCCGGTCACGCCTCAGCCTGCCTTGATGACGATCTTGCCGACGGCTCCTTTGGCGAGATGCTCATATGTCCGAGGTGTCTCTTCGAATGGGTATACCGTGTCGATCACCGGCCGGATGTCGTGCTGGTTGAGAAAAGCTTTCATGCGGCTGAATGAGGTGCGCGTCGCCACGGCGATGTCTTGGATGGTCGTTTGCCGGAAGACCAGCGGCATCCGCCTCAATTGACGGGTTTGCCCCGGCAGGAAGCCGACCTGAGCGATTCTGTCCGCTGCCCTGATCGCGGCAATGGATTGTTTGATTCCGTCGCCACCGGCAACAGGCAGCAGCAGGTCCACGCCTCGACACCTTTTCTTCCCTGCGAGGATACGTACGGTAGCTCACGCCGGCGACCGCCCCGAGCTTCATCGCGGCCCACGACCATTTTTTTAACGGAATCGCTTGATGGAAGTCCGTCCCTGCCATTGTTAACGAACCCCCCTGAAGATATTTTCTATCCGACCCCGGTATCGCAGGAGAGCATCATGGCTGAGCAGGTGACCGGCAGCAGCGCTGCCGCAGTATTGGCGAATTTGACCGCGGTGTTGCCTGATCTGGAGTCCCTGTACAGGGACGTTCACGCCCACCCCGAGTTGTCCATGCAGGAGACGCGCACCGCCGGCATTGCTGCCGAGCGGTTGCGGGCGGCCGGGTACGAGGTCACCACCGGGGTGGGTGGCACCGGTGTCGTGGGACTGCTACGCAATGGCAGCGGGGCGACCGTGATGCTGCGGGCGGACATGGATGCGCTGCCGATCGCCGAGAGCACCGGGCTGGATTACGCCAGCAAGGTCACCGTGCAGAACACCGAGGGCGACACGGTGCCGGTGGCGCATATGTGCGGTCACGATATCCACGTCACCTGGCTGATCGGTGCCGCCAGCCTGCTGGCTCAGGCTCGCGAGGCCTGGCAGGGCACGCTGATGGTGGTCTTTCAGCCGGGTGAGGAGACGGCGCAAGGTGCGCAGGCCATGCTCGATGACGGTCTGCTCGAACGCTTCCCGGCCCCGGACGTGGTGCTGGGCCAGCACGTCATGGTCGGCCCTGCCGGCAGTGTGGCGGGCAGCGCCGGGCCGATCACCTCGGCGGCGGACAGCCTGCAGATCCGCCTGTTCGGACGTGGCGCCCACGGTTCGATGCCCCAGGCGAGTGTCGACCCCATCGTCATGGCAGCGTCCATCGTCTTGCGGTTGCAGACCATCGTTTCCCGGGAAGTGGCGGCCACCGATGCCGCGGTGGTCACGGTCGGCGTGCTGCAAGCGGGCACCAAGGAAAACGTCATCCCCGACGAGGCCATCATCAAACTCAACGTGCGTACTTTCGATCCGGGCGTGCGTGAGCATGTGCTGGCCGCGATAGAGCGCATCGTCAATGCCGAGGCCGAGGCATCGGGAGCGCCACGCAAACCGGAGATCACGCCGCTCGATCGCTACCCCCTCAACGTCAATGATGAAACCGCCAGCAACCGGATCGCCGAGGCGTTCCGCCGCCACTTCTCCACAGAGCGGGTCAGCCACACCGGACCGGCACCGGCGAGCGAGGATTTTGGCTGCTTCGGCACGGCCTGGCAGGTGCCCTCGGTGTACTGGTTCGTCGGCGGCACCGACCCGCAGACCTGGGCCAGCGCCAAGGCAGAGGGCCGGCTGAACCAGTTACCGGTCAATCACAGCCCGGCATTCGCGCCGGTATTGCACCCCACCCTGGCAACCGGCACCGAGGCAATGGTGGTCGGCGCCCTGGCCTGGCTGGGCCGACATGACCACGATTGAAACCTTCCTGCGGGTACTCGACCTGGGCGGTACCTTCGTGTTCGCCATCAGCGGCGCGCTGGTGGCGGTCAATCGCCGGCTGGACCTCTTCGGCATCCTGGTGCTGTCGTTCGTGGCCGGCAACTTCGGCGGAATCGTCCGGGATGTGCTGATCGGCGCGGTACCGCCGGCCGCACTGAGCGATGGACGCTACCTGCTGGTATCGGTGCTGGCCGGGCTCACCACCTTCTTCCTGTACTCCGGCGTCGACCGGCTGCGCAGTCCGGTGGCGCTGTTCGACGCGGCGGGCCTGGCGTTCTTCGCCGTCGCCGGCGCACAGAAAGCCATTGAATTCGGCCTCAGCCCGGTCATGGCTGCGCTGCTGGGCATGTTGACGGGGATCGGCGGCGGCATCACCCGCGACATCCTGGTCGCCGAAGTCCCCCAGGTGCTGCGCTCCGAGCTGTACGCGGTTGCCGCCCTGGCCGGTGCCAGCATCGTCGTCACCGGCGATGTGCTCGGCCTGCCTTACGGCATCTCCGCCCTGGCCGGAGGACTGCTGTGCTTTGCGCTGCGGTTCATGGCGATCCGCTTCGGCTGGCGTTTGCCGTTTGCGCATTTGTCTGCGCAGGGACGGGCCGAGGTGGAAGTGCGCAAGGATGGGAAGGATAACTGACTGGCATTGCCAGCCGATAAGCGATCTACGGAGCCTGCGAGAAGAGGATTCTGAAACACCGCAGGTTCCGTAGTTACCGCCAATGCTTGCTTCTGCCGGTTGAGACGACAGTTTCGGACCGACTTGACCGGTCGCGCTATCCATCCTCTTTCGCTATCGCGAGCACCTCGCAGCAGCCTGGTTGCGAATTGCCGCCGCACCTCTCCTGCGCTGGTCAACAACTGTCGGCGGGCCAGTCACCGGTTCGGCAGGGCAGGCAACGTCACCGGTTGCGCCATGTTCTTCGCCAGGCCACGCAAGCGTGTCTTCACATAACCGAAACTGGCGCTTGATCACCTCGACCTTGGCGCACACCCAGATCATCTCAAGCGGACAGATAGTCGTCGGTCGAGCGGATAGTGGCGTAGGCGAAGCCGAGCGCTGCCATCATCGCGGCGTGGACCTGTGCGGCCGGTACCGTTACGCCGCCGAATTCGAGGTCGAGGGTCGCGCAGGCGTCGTGCAGCACGCTGACCGTGTAGCCGAGGTCCGCCGCGGCGCGTACCGCGGCATCGACACACATGTGGCTCATGGCGCCGACGACGACCAGTTCGCCCACGTTCCGCTCGTCGAGCAGGCGCTGCAGCGGCGTGTCGCGGAAGGCGTTGACGTGGTTCTTGACGACAACCGGCTCACCTTCGCGTGGCGCGACTTCGGGCTGGATCAGCACGCCATCGGTGCCGGGCGTGAACGCCGGTTTTTCGCCGTGGGCGAATTCGTGGCGGACGTGGATGACCGCGATGCCCTTGGCGCGGGCATCGTCGATCACCCGTGCGGCGTTGGCGACCGCGGCCTCGATCCCCGTCAGGGGCAGCTTGCCCGCCGCGGTGTATTCGTTTTGCAGGTCGATGACGATGACGGCGCGTGTGCTCATGCGGGAATTCCTTTGCATTCGGGTGAAAAAGGGTCTGGCTATCCTTGGCCAGCGGCGGCACGCTGCGAAGTGGCGCGATCGACAACTTGCGGGGTGATAGAGACATATGGCGCAGGAAAGCAGCATCGAGATCGGAATACTGCTGTACCCCGGCGCGCAGATGGCGGCCGTGCTGGGCCTGAGCGATCTGTTCGCGATTGCTCAGCGCATCGCCGACGAGCGGCCGGTACCCGGCGCGTTGCTGCGGGTCAGTCATTGGCTGCAACAGGCCGACGACGATGCGCCGGTGCGCGTCTGCGATTCGTTGCCGGGCGGGGGCGGCGCGCCAAAAGTGCTGATCCTGCCGCCCAGCCTGGAGGAGCCGCTTTCGTCCGAGGCGGCAGCGCCTTACCGGAACTGGCTGCTGGCGCAGCATGCGGCGGGCACGACGCTGGCATCGGTGTGCGCCGGCGCCTTCCTGCTTGGCGAAACCGGCTTGCTCGCCGGCCGTACGGTTACCACTCACTGGCTCTACGCGCAGCGCCTGCTGGCCCGTTTTGCGGACGTTCAGGTGGATGTCGACCAGCTCATCATTGACGCCGATGACATCATCACCGCCGGCGGCATCATGGCCTGGACCGATCTGGGGCTGCGGCTGGTGGATCGCTATCTGGGCGCGGCGATCATGATCGACACCGCGCGGATGTTGCTGGTCGATCCGCCGGGGCGCCAGCAGCGCTATTACAGCGCTTTCGCGCCGCGCCTGACGCATGGCGATGACGCCGTGCTCGCCGTGCAGCACTGGCTTGCCGAAACCGATGCCAAGGAAGTTGCACTCGCCGACCTGGCGCGTCGCGCCGGGCTGGAGGCGCGCACCTTCCTGCGGCGCTTCCAGAAGGCCACCGGCATGACCACCACCGAATACTGCCAGCGCCTGCGCGTCGGGCGGGCGCGGGAGATGCTGCAGGCCGGCCGCCTGCCCATCGAGCGGGTCGCCTGGGAGGTCGGTTATGGCGACCCGGGGGCGTTTCGCAAGGTCTTCACGCGCATCGTCGGGCTGACCCCGGGCGAGTATCGCCAGCGCTTCCAGGCCGGCTGATTACAGCGCGCTGACGTAGAATCCGCCTTTGCCTGAGCGACCGAGAGAGTGATGCCGGATCTAGCGCAGGGGTTCATTCTGACCCGGCACTGGCGCGACACCGCCGAGGGCTGCGAGATCAGCTTCTGGCTCGCCACCGCCGATGGCGCGCGGCATGTGCGCGCTCCCAGCCGGCCGGTGGTCGCCTTCATCCCGGCGCACGAGCGCGCGCGGGCCGAGGCGTTGCTGCGGCGCGAAGCCGATGCTCAGTTGAGTCTGCTGGCGTTGCGCGATTTCCAGCAGCGGCCGGTGCTGGGGCTGTATTGCCGGCAGTACCGGCGCCTGCTCGAGTGCGCGCGGCTGCTGCGCGATGCCGGGGTGGATGTGTACGAGGCCGACATCCGCCCGCCGGAGCGCTACCTGATGGAGCGCTTCATCACCGCGCCGGTGTGCTTCAGCGGCACGCCCGCTGGCGATGAAGGCCTGATCGACGCGCGGCTCAAACCGGCCGCCGACTACCGGCCGCGGCTGCGACTGGTCTCGCTGGACATCGAAACCAACGCCCGCGGCGATCTCTACTCCATCGCGCTGGAGGGCTGCGGCCAGCGGCAGGTCTACATGCTCGGCCCGGCGAACGGGTCGGACGCCACGGTGGATTTTCGTCTCGACTACTGTCAGAGCCGCGCCGAGCTGCTGGAGTGCCTGAACGCGTGGCTGGCGGCGCACGACCCGGATGCGATCATCGGCTGGAACCTTGTGCAGTTCGACCTGCGTGTGCTGCACGAGCACGCCCAGCGTCTGCAGATTCCGCTGCGCCTGGGCCGCGGCGGGGCGCAAATGGAGTGGCGCGAGCACGGCCAGCGGCGCAACCACTTCTTCGCCGCGGCGGCGGGGCGATTGCTCATCGACGGCATCGAGGCGCTGCGTTCGGCGACCTGGAGCTTCCCCTCGTTCAGCCTGGAGAATGTCGCCCAGAGCCTGCTCGGCGAGGGCAAGGCGATCGACAATCCGTACCAGCGCATGGCCGAGATCGACCGCATGTTCGCCGAGGACAAGCCGGCCCTGGCCCGCTACAACCTCAAGGACTGCGAGCTGGTCACGCGCATCTTCGCCCATGCCGAACTGCTGGACTTCCTGCTCGAACGCGCGAGCGTCACCGGCCTGGCCGCCGACCGCAGCGGTGGTTCGGTGGCCGCGTTCGAGCATCTGTACCTGCCGCTGATGCATCGCCAGGGCTTCGTCGCGCCGAACCTCGGCGAGCGCGAGCCGGAAGCCAGCCCCGGCGGCTTCGTGATGGATTCGCGGCCGGGACTGTACGAGTCGGTGCTGGTGCTCGATTACAAGAGCCTGTATCCCTCGATCATCCGCACCTTCCTGATCGATCCGGTCGGACTGATCGAGGGGCTGCGCCAGCCGACCGACGAGGCCTCGGTGCCGGGCTTTCGCGGCGCGCGCTTCTCGCGTACCCGGCATTGCCTGCCGGCGATCGTCGAACGCGTCTGGCAGGGGCGCGAGGCGGCCAAGCGGGCGCGCAACAAGCCACTGGCGCAGGCGCTGAAGATCATCATGAACGCCTTCTACGGCGTGCTCGGCTCCAGCGGCTGCCGCTTCTTCGATCCGCGCCTGGCATCGTCGATCACCCTGCGCGGCCACCAGATCATGCGGCGCACCCGCGAGCTGATCGAGGCGCAGGGCCACACGGTGATCTACGGCGACACCGACTCCACCTTCGTCTGGCTGCACCGCGCGCATTCCGACGAGGAGGCCGCGCGCATCGGCCGTGCGCTGGTGCAGCAGATCAACGATGACTGGCGCGCGCAGCTGCGCGCGGAATTCGGCCTGGAGAGCGCGCTGGAGCTGCAGTTCGAGACGCACTTCCGGCGCTTCCTGATGCCGACCATCCGCGGCGCCGAGGAGGGCAGCAAGAAGCGCTACGCCGGCCTGGTCACGCTGCCGGACGGCAGCGACGGGCTGGTCTTCAAGGGGCTGGAAACGGTGCGCACCGACTGGTCGCCGCTGGCCCAGCGCTTCCAGCAGGAGCTGTACCGGCGCATCTTCCATCGCCAGCCCTATCGCGACTTCGTGCGCGATTACGTGCAGCGCACGCTGGCGGGTGAATTCGACGAGCTGCTGATCTACCGCAAGCGTCTGCGCCGCCGGCTGGCCGACTACCAGCGCAACGTGCCGCCGCACGTGCGCGCCGCGCGCCTGGCCGACGAGTACAACGATCACCTGGGGCGGCCGCGGCAGTATCAGAATGGTGGCTGGATCCGCTACGTGATCACCGTCGCCGGTCCCGAGCCGCTGGAAGTCCGCCGTGCCGCGATCGACTACGACCACTACCTGACGCGCCAGCTGCAGCCGGTGGCCGAGGCGATTCTGCCGTTCGTCGGCGATGATTTCTCCGCGCTGATCGACGGGCAGCTCGAGCTGTTCTGAGCGCCCGCGTTGCGCGAACCTCAGCCGCTCACAGCAGCCACTCGATCGGCAGCCAGGACAGCAGCGTCACCGAGGCGCGCCGCCAGAAGCCGGCTTGCGGCTCGTTGTCGTGGCGGACGGTGGTGCCGTTGCGGCGCTCCAGCCAGTAGAGCCGGCCGTCATCGGCCAGGCGGACCTCGTAGGAGGCGGCGGGAATCTGCTCGTCAAACATCGTTTCGATACGTGCCGCCAGCTGCGGGCTGTCGATGACGAAGCCCAGCTCGGTGTTCAGGTGCGCCGAACGTGGGTCGAAGTTGAACGAACCGACGAAGACCCGCTCGCGGTCCACGGCGAAGGTCTTGGCGTGCAGGCTGGAGCCGGAGCTGCCGAACGGGCCAGCCTTGTCCTTCGGCTCGTTGCCCTCGGTCAGCCGGCGCAGCTCGTAGAGCGCGATGCCGGCCTGCAGCAGGTCCTTGCGGCGCTTGGCGTAGCCGGCGTGCACGGCGGTGACGTCGGTGGCGTCCAGCGAGTTGGTCAGGATGCGCACCTTCACGCCGTTGCCCGCCAGCGCGGCGAAGGCCGCGGTGCCGGTGGCCGTGGGCACGAAGTAGGGCGACACCAGCTCGACGTCGCGGCGCGGCGCGCCAAGGATCTGCCCCAGCTGGTAGGTCAGCAGGCCCTCGCCTTCGGCCAGGCCGAGACCCTTGGCTGGATCGTCGCTGACCATGCGCGTGTTCGCCCACTCGAACGACAGATGGCCGGTGAGCAGGTCACGGATGAAGGCGGAGTCGCGCAGCGCCTCGACGTAGCGGCCGGCGGCTGGGTCGCGCTCGATGATCGAGGCCTGCGCGGACAGCTCGTCCAGCGCCGTCTCGCTTGCCGCGGGCAGGATGCCGGTCACCGGGTAGGCGGAGTCGCTGGCCCAGTAGCGGTCGAAGTCGCGCGAGACTTCATCGACCACCGGGCCGACCGCCAGCACGTCCAGATCGGCGAAGAGCATGCCCTCGCTGGCGGCGAAGTATTCGTCGCCGATATTGCGGCCGCCGACGATGGTGGCCTGGTTGTCGCTGGTGAACGACTTGTTGTGCATGCGCCGGTTGGCGCGGGAGAAATCGCTGAGGTAACCGATGGCCTTCGGTTGGCGCAGCACGAAGGGATTGAACAGCCGCACCTCGATCAGCGGATGCGCATCGAGTGTCGCCAGTCGGTGGTCGAGGCCGCTGGTGCCGTTGTCGTCCAGCAGCAGACGAACCCTGACGCCGCGGTCGGCGGCATCATGCAACGCTTCGAGCAGCAGCGTGCCGGTCAGATCGTTGCGCCAGATGTAGTACTGCACGTCGAGCGTGCGCTCGGCGGCGTTGGCCAGCATCGCGCGCGCGGCGAACGCATCACGCGGGTCGCTCAGCGGATGGATGCCGCTGCGCCCCGGATGTGCAGCGACCAGTGGAGCGAGTGCGCGGCCCAGGGCGGTGTCGACGGTTTCGGCCGGGCTCGGTGCACTGGACAGCGTGCGGCCCTCCAGCGGCGGCAGTGCGCAACCGGCCAGCAGCAGGCTGGCGAGCAGGGCGAGGTGGGTACGCAAGCGGCAGGTCGTCAGCACGGGCGCCAAGCCCGTGCGGCGGCGACTGGTCGTGACCAGCCCTTCATTTGCGAATCCAGCTGCCGTTCAGCTGGATGATCTGCCCGGGCGGGGTTTTCTCGATGGCCTTCTTGCCGGCGATGGCTTCGACGTCGCCCACGCTGATGCCGTTCTGCTGGGCCACGCGGTGGTATTCGGCCCGGCGTGCCTGGTTGATCTGGCTGGCGATCTCCTCGGCGGTGCCGCGCGACTCGACCACGCCCAGATAGCCGTCGGGCTTCTCGCCGAGCAGGCCGGCGGCCTTGGCGGCGCCCAGCGCGGACATGGCTTCGTTGAGCGTCATGGCGGCGGCCGGCAGGCTCAGGCAGAGCGCCAGCGCCAGGCCGGCGAGTTTCCGGTAGGTTCTCATGGGCTTTCCTCAGAACAGTCCGCTGTCTTCGTTGATGATCGAATCGAGCTGCTTGTCGACCTTGATGTAGATCTCGTGCTCGATCTTCACGTTCAGGTTGATGTTGATCGGCTCGTCCGGCACGGCCAGCTCCACGCGGGGCGTGCAGGCGCTGGCGAGCAGGGCCAGCGCCAGGAGGAGCGGCGGATGGTGCGCGCGCATGGCGGGTTCTCCTGTGATATCGCGGCTGCGGCGCCTCACTGGAGGCGTTCGCGCACCCGCCGTTGAATGGTTTCGCTGACCCGGTCGCTCAGCTGCAGGCTGGTCAGCAGTGCCGGAATGTCCTCCTCGAGGTTGATCGAGAAGTTGATCGGCCGCCCGCCCTCCAGGCCCGGGTTGCGCCCATGCAGGCGCAGCGCGAGGTCCAGCTTGCCGCTGGCATCATAGCGGACGTCGCTGGCCAACAGGTCGTAATGGAAGTCGTGCAGGGCGTCGGCGACGATCTTCATCGCCGGGTTGGCCTGGCCAATGGCATCGATCTTCGGCGAACGGAAGCGCAACACGCCGCCTGGCGCCCGCGCGGCGAGTTGACCGTCATCGATCACCAGCCCCGTGGGCAGGAAGCGCAGCTGCAGGCTGCCGTCGAGGATGCCGCTGCCGCTCAGCCCTTCGGTCGGGTAGGCGGCCAGCAGCGCCGGCAGTTGCAGGCCTTCCAGGCGGGCCTGCAGCGGCTGCGGCTGGCCGGCGAGGTCGAGGTTGCCGGGTTGCAGCCACAGGCGGCCATCGAACAGGCGGGTTTCGGCCAGTTGCCAGCTGAGCCGGCCCTGCGCCGGTTGCGTGAGGTCGGCCTGGTAGTCGCCGCGCAGGCGCAGCGGGCCGAATTCGATGCCGGGGTTGGCGCGCTGCAGCCGCAGCTCGGGAAGCTCCAGGCGCAGTTGCTGGCGCGCCAGGCTCAGGGCGAGCTGCAGGTCCAGGCCGCTCAGCTCGGTACGGTCGTAGATGCCCGCCAGCCCGTTGCTACGCAGTGCCAGGCTGGCCGCAAGCGGCGCGTTGCCGGCGGGTACGCTCAGGTGGCCGTCCGCCTGCAGCCGGCCGCTGTCGAGCTGCAGCAGCGCGGGCCAGTCGGTCAGGGTGCCGGCGAGCGGATTGCCGGCGCGCAGGAATACCTCCGGCAGCTTGGCGTCGATCTGCAGCGCGCCGTTCCAGGCCTGCTCCAGCTCGATGTCGAGCGCCAGCCCGGCGGCATTGCCCAGCGCGCCGCTGGCGTGCAGGCGGCTGGCGTCAAGGTCGAGCCGGCCGTTCCACTGCCATTTCTGGGCGACCAGCTGCGGCTGTTGCAGGCGCGCCAGCCGCAGACGGGCGGGGCCGTACAGACGTAGCTGCTGGGTGGCGTCGGCAGTGGCGCCGAGTTGCAGTTGCAGGCCGTTGAGTTCGGCGTCGAGTCGTTGCGCCTGCAGCGTTCCGCTGCTCAGGCGCTCGATGCCGAGGCGCGAGTTGGCCGCGAGGCTCAGCTCGCTGTGCGCGGCGGCGATGCGCCCGTGCAGGCGCAGGTCGGCCTGCAGGTTGCGCAGTTCGAGTGCCGCCTGCGCGAGGCGTGGACTGCGCAGCTGCAGGCGCGCGTCCTCTACGACGATGCCAGGCTCCGCTGCGCCGGTCTCGACCTGCAGTTGCGCCTGCAGGGTGGCCGGGCTGGCGCCTTCGCCCTCCAGCCGCAGCTGCAGCGTCAGTGGGGCGCCGGGTGGCGCGTTGCCGGCAGGCGTGATGGTCAGGCGCAGCAGGTCCGGTTGCAGCGTTTCCGGCAGCGTTTGCAGCAGCCGCGCGCCGGGGCGCAGCTGCAGATCGGCGCTCAGCGAGGTCGGCAGCCAGGTGCCGGCGGTGGCGCGCGCGCCGAGATCGAGCCGGCCGCGCAGCTCGCCGAGGTCGAGTAGCGGCCAGAACAGCGGCAGATCGGTGGACAGCCGCAGCTCGCCGCTCAGTTGGCGCCAGTCGTCGAAGGCAGCGGTCGCCGGTCGCGACAGCGCCCAGCCAGCGGCGAGGCGCATGTCGCTGGGCAGCTCGCCGAGCGCTGCGGGGTCGTACTCCAGCCAGCTGCCGAGCCACTCCAGCACCCACGGCGCCTCCGGCAGGCCGCTCAGGGCCAGGGTGCCGCGCCAGTGCTGCTGCGTGTCGTCGCGCGTCGCCTGGCTGTCGAGACTCAGGCGTGGCTGATCGTCGAGCAGCAACCGTCCCTGCGCGCGGAGCGCGGCGCTCTCGGCGGTGGCTTCGATCAGCAGCGTCGCCCGATGATCGCCACGCGCCAGCGTCAGCTCGCCATTCAGTGGCAGCAGTTCGGCACCGGCGTGCTGCAGGCGCAGGCGCGCCTGTTCCTGGCAGGTCCCGCTGGCGCAGGGTAGGCGCAGCTGCAGGTCGTTGATGGTCAGCGTGCGCGGCAGCCAGGCGGCCCAGCGGCGCAGTTGCGCGGCGCTTGGCGCGGTGCCCGGGGTTGCCGGCGTGGCGGCGGGCGCTTGCCAGTCCAGCTCGAGCCGGGCGATTTCCAGCGCTTGCGGGGGCCGGCCGCGTAGCAGGCCGGACACATGCAGCGAAACGCCTTCGGCGCGCAGCGCGAGTCGGCCGCCACCACTCGTCTGCTGGGCATAGGAGAGGTGCTGCAGCGACAATCCGCCGCGCGCGAGCGCCAGACCCTGCCACTGCAGGGTTTCGATGCCCTGCGCCCGGGCCAGCTGCTGCCAGCGATGCTGGGCATAGATGACCGCTGCGCAGACCAGCAGCAGGCCCAGCGACAGCCAGAGCCAGCGCTTGTGCCGTGTGCTCATTGCCCCGATCCGTGCTCGTGTCGACGGCACAGCATAGCCGCAAAAGATGTATGCAATCGTGCCGGCGGCGTTGTGCGCCGGGCGACCGGATAAGTGCGGAAAAGTTCTCGCATGGCGAACTGCCGGGGCCGCGCAAACCCTTGTGCCAAGGCTCTCGCAGCCCTTTTCGGCAGACTTGTGCACATTCGCCGGCAGGCTTTGTCAAGCGCTTATGACAAACTGTCGCAAACCCGCGTGCTAGCTGGGATTGAGCGTAACCAGTTGAAATTAAAGGATAATTTTTTGTGGTGAAAAAACCGCCAGTTTAACCGCAGGCCCCGGAGCACCGGGCTTTCGGGGATTTGTTCGCCGATTGTCCACCGAGTTATCCACAGGTTCTGTGGATGAAAAATGGAACGTGATCTAGATCGTGTTTTGCCGGTTTTGGCAAGACTTCAACTCTCGGCAAAAAGGTGTAGAGTGCGCGCCCTCATCCTCTGCCGCGCCCTCGATCCATGACGATGCGTCCTATCACCGTTCCTTCCGCCGGCTCGCCGCTGCCGGTGCGCATGGCCGTCTGGCTGCTCGACAGTGAGCGTCTGGGCCGCACCGTGGGGGTCAAGCGGATCGCCGGACGACTGCTCAAGCAGCCGGCGCGCGAAGGCGTGGTCGAGGCGCAGAGCCGTCTGGGACAGTTGCTCTGCCGGGATTGCGACGGCCAGCGCGACCGCCGCATCGGTTTCGAGCTGTTGCGCCAGGCCGCTCGCGCGGGCGACTGCCAGGCGCAGCTGGAACTGGGGCGGCTGTACTGCCAGCCGCAACACCGCGAACCGGCCAAGGCCCGGCTCTGGCTGGAGCAGGCCGCGGCGCAGGGCTCACCGGACGCTGCCCGCTGGCTTCAGCGCCTGTCGCAGCGCGGCTGACGACCGCTCGCTATACTGCCCGGCATTTTGCCGGAGCCCTTCATGTCTCTCGATTCCGATTTCCTGCTGGCCGGGCTGGCGTTCGTTTGCGTCTGCGCGATGGTCGCTGCGTTCTATCTGCAGCGCCGCTTGTCCGCGGTCGAGGCTGCGCGGGCACTGCTCGACGAGCGCCTGACCCAGGCCGCGCTGGCGCAGGAGGGGCTGAGCGCGCAGCTGGAAAGCGTCCGGCTGGAACAGGCCGATCTGCAGGAGATCAAGGCGGCGCAGCAGGCCGAACTCGCGGCTCTGCGGCGTGAGGCGCAGTGGCTGCAGAGCCGTCATGGCGACGACCGCGACCGCCTCGACGAACTGCAGGCCGAGCGCGACGCCCAGCAGGCCGAACTGCTCCGCCTGAGCGCGGCGCATGCGGCGGTTAGCGCGGAGCTGCGCGAGCAGCAGGCGGCGCATCAGCAGCGCCTGCAGGACCTGCAGGCCGCGCGCGATGAGCTGCGTGCGCAGTTCGCCGAGCTGGCCGGGAAAATCTTCGACGAGCGCGAGCAGCGCTTCGCCGACACCAGCCACGAGCGCCTCGGCCAGTTGCTCGATCCGCTGAAGGAGCGCATCCAGGCGTTCGAGAAGCGTGTCGAGGAGAGCTACCAGAGCGAGGCGCGCGAGCGCTTCTCGCTGGCGCGCGAGCTGGAGCGCCTGCAGCAGCTCAACCAGCGCCTGGGCGACGAGGCGACCAACCTCACCCGTGCGCTGCAGGGGCAGAAGACCCAGGGCAACTGGGGCGAGCTGGTGCTCGAACGGGTGCTGGAGCACGCCGGGCTGGAGAAGGGCCGCGAGTATCACACCCAGGTCAGCCTGAAGAGCGCCGATGGCGAGCGCTTCCAGCCGGACGTGCTGATCCGTCTGCCGGGCGACAAGCAGGTGGTGGTCGATGCCAAGGTCAGCCTGACCGCCTACCAGGCGCTGACCTGTGCCGAAGACGAGCACAGCCGGGCGCTGGCGCTCAAGCAGCACGTGCTGTCGCTGCGCAATCACCTCAAGGGCCTCTCGCTCAAGGACTACCAGCGGCTGGAGGGCTTGCAGAGCCTGGATTTCGTGTTGCTGTTCGTGCCGATCGAAGCGGCGTTCGCTGCCGCGCTGCAGGCTGATCCCGAGTTGTTCCAGGAAGCCTTCGGGCGGCACGTGGTGATCGTCAGCCCGACCACGCTGCTGGCCACGCTGCGGGTCATCGACAGCCTCTGGCGGCAGGAGCGGCAGAACCAGAACGCGCGCGAGATCGCCGAGAAGGCCGGGGCGCTGTACGACAAATTCACCGCCTTCCTGCAGGACCTGGACGAGGTCGGCAGCCGCCTGCAGCAGCTCGATCGGGCCTATCTCGCCGCGCGCGGCAAGCTCACCGAGGGGCGGGGCAACCTGGTCGGGCGCGCCGAGCAGTTGAAGGCGCTGGGTGCGCGGGCGAGCAAGCGCCTGCCGGGCGACTGGCTGGAACGTGCCGGGGCCGTGGGCGAGGCGGGCGAATAGTGCCGCTCAGACCAGCATCAGCACCGCCAGGCCGCAGAGCAGGCCGCCCAGCATGACCGGCAGGGTGCGCAGGGCGAGGGCCTGGCCGCCGACGATGGCGACCAGCCCGGCCTTGACCAGGCTGTTGCTCAGCGCCGCGAGGAAGATGCCGCGCACCGCGATATGCGCATCGAGGTCGGTCAGCGCGCTGTTGGCGAGCGACAGGGTGATCGCATCCACGTCGCTCATCCCCGAGAGCAGGGCGACCAGGTAGACGCCGACATCGCCCAGCCAGTGCCGCGCCCCCTCGACCAGCACCAGGATCGCCACCAGCAGCGCGCCGAAGCGCAGCGCCGGGCCGAGCTCGAACGGGTTCTTCAGCGGCGGCTCGGTGTCGACGTCCGGCTGCTGGGCGGCGCGCAGGTAGAACACCAGCGCGCCGCCGGCATAGATGGCGCCGGCCGTCAGCATCGGTGCCAGCAGGGACGGCAGCAGCGCCGCGTTGATCACGCCGACTTCCAGCAGCACGCGCGGGAACATCAGCGCCGAGGTCGCCAGCAGCCCGGCCGCCAGCGCGCAGCGCAGCTTGGGCGTATCCAGCCGGGCGAGGGTCAGCGTCATCGCCGTGGAGGACACCATGCCGCCGAGTATCGCCGTGACCAGCAGGCCGTGGCGGGTGCCGAGCAGGCGGATCGCCACATAGGCGGCGAAGCCGATGCCGGTGATCAGCACCACCATCAGCCAGGTGGTGTATGGATTGAGCGCCTGCCAGGGACCATAGCCCTGATTGGGCAGCGCCGGCAGCAGCACCACGGAGATGAACAGCAGCTTCAGCGCGCCGCCCAGCTCGGCTTCGCTGAGCTGTTGCAGGGCGCCGTGCAGGCGTGCCTTCAGGCTCAGCAGCAAGGCCACGACGATCGCGCAGGAGGCCGCCAGCAGCCGGCTTTCGGCCACCGCCAGGCTGCCGAGCAGGAAGGTCACCAGCAACGCGACTTCGGTGGTCATGCCGTGGTCGCCGCTGCGTTGCGCATCGACCAGGTAGCCGGTGATCACCAGCAGGGCGAACATCACGAACAGGGCGATCCACACCGCCGCGCCGAAATGCAGCACGCCGAGTGCCGCCAGCCCGCCGAGCAGGCCGCCGAGGCCGAAGGTGCGCAGCCCGGCGACCAGTTCGCCGTCGGCGTGCTGGCGGTTGTTCCAGCCGCGTTCGGTGCCGATCAGCAGGCCGACACCCAGGGCGGTGGCGAGGTTGAGTAGAAGTTCGGAGTTCATGGCTACCTGGCCGTTGCAGCAAACGGCCATCAGTGTAACCGCGGCGGGCGGCTAGAGCTGCCCGCGCGCGGCTTCAGTTGAGCGTCAGGTGACGGCTCATCAGCGCTCGCAGAACTGCGGGCTTCACCGGTTTGGCGAGGAAGTCCAGGCCGCTGGCGTGGATTTCCGCCACCAGTTCGGGGCGCGCATCGGCACTGATCACCACGCCCGGCACCGGCTCGCCGAGGCGGGTGCGCAGCCAGGCCATCAGCTCGGTGCCGGTCTGGCCGTGGTCGAGGTGATAGTCGACCAGCACCAGCTGCGGCCGAACATCCTCGGCCAGCAGGCTCTCGCACTCGGCGCGGTCGCGCGCGGTCCAGACCTGGCAGCCCCAGCGCGTGAGCAGGCTGTGCATGCCGATCAGGATGCTGTCCTCGTTGTCGATGCACAGCACCTGGGTACCGGTCAGCGCGCTGTGCTGGACGTCGCGCGGTCCCTTCACCTGGCGTGGCTTGGCGTTCTGGGCGATCGGTACGGTGACGCTGAATACGCTGCCGACGCCCGGCCAGGAGCGAACCTGCAACGGATGGTGCAGCACCCGGCAGAGGCCGTCGGCGATCGCCAGCCCCAGCCCCAGGCCCTTCTCGGCGCGGGTCTGGTGGCTGTCCAGGCGTTTGAATTCCTCGAAGATCACCTTCAGTTTGTCTTTCGGGATGCCCGGGCCGCGATCCCACACCTCCAGGCGCAGGTGCTTGCCCTGGCGGCGCACGCCGAGCACCACGCGGCCCTTGGCGTAGCGGAAGGCGTTGGTCAGGAAGTTCTGCAGCACCCGGCGCAGCAGGCGGATGTCGCTGTCGATGCGCAGCCGGCTGCCGTGCACGCGGAAATCCACGCCCTGTT
>AJXE01000018.1 GCA_000263395.1 Stutzerimonas stutzeri TS44 | reverse complement strand
CTTGACGTTGTTTTCGATCCGCCCCGTGTGGTTAGGCACGTCGGCTGGCGCAAGTGCATTCGTTGCGGGAAGTGGTTCTTTTCGGACGACGTGGCGCGCTTGCGCATGTGCGACGAGATGAGCGCCACAGGGGTTCTGGGCTGTCGCAGAAAAGACGTTGATTACGACCTGCTCTAGTCCCACGGGAGCCGAGGCATAGCGGCGAGTTCCTCGTAAATCCAACCACCGCAGCAGCGGGACAGGAAAGCTCCTGCCTGTGTGACGCTGCCTTCAACGGGTGCCGCATGGTGCCCGTTGTCGTGAGTGCGCGAGCGTAGCGGGCGGCTGGGGCGACGATAACCACACTGCCGCCGCTAGGGTATTGGCGGCAACGGTGCGCGGCCTGTAGCGGCGCGCATGCCGTGGGCAAGGAACGCCAAACACACAGTTATTCGGGCTTGCCCGCTAAGAGCTTGGCGCTGCTATGGTTAGGTCTGCAACATCCGCAAGGCATAAGCACAGCGTAATAAATCGCCCGTGGTTCTTCTCTTGAAGAAGTCCAAGATTTATGATCGAGCTTTTGGCTATGGCTCGTTCATGAAAATTGCGGAAACCGTTGTCCTGCTCAGTCGGGGCGCATTTGCACAGTCGGCGGAATGGAAGGCGATCCGCGACAAAATCCATGCAGCCATTGCGCAAGCTGAATGGCCTGTAGGTTCAGGCTCCTTCACTATCCACCCCGAGAGTGGCAAGAAGTCCGGTCAGGGTAACGGCGTCGTGCCGATCAAGGCCAAGCCCATGAAAGTCCTCAAGGACGATGTTCCAGCGCGGCAGGTTGTAGAGGAACAGGGAGCCGCCCGGCTTCAGCACCCGGATGCACTCGTCTAACCACGCTTTGCACCATTCGACGTACTTGTGTTCGGGAAGGTTGTCCTTGGCCTTGGCACCGTACTTCTTGTCCAGGTTGAAGGGTGGATCAGCAAACACGGTGTCAATCGAATCCGCCTTGATGTGAGGCAGCACAGCTAGGCAGTCACCGTCGAATAGCGCGCCGTGACCAGACTGGAAAAACGGCTCGTGATCGGCCTCCAAGTAGGCCGCAAGGTTGAACGGGGCGAGCTTGTCCTTGAGTCGCTTGCTTTTGGCGACACCCTTGGCCGCCTCTTCTTCAGGAAATAAATCCAGCACCTCTCGCATTACAAACTCGCTCATCTGTATCTCGCTCATTCATGTCTGTCACCTGCCACATGGGCCGCTCTAGCTATGGTACTGGCCTTGCCGAGCTGGGCCTAGGCGGCGGCTGCATGAACCAGCCATCGCCACGCGATCAGTTACGGTGTGCTTACGGGGCACGTTTGCCCTGAAACAAAGAAGGCCCCCAAGTTGGGAGCCTTCTTTGCCGCCTTCACAAGCCCTTGCGTGTTCACCAAACTGCGCTAAGTGCTTGTTTTTATTGGCGGAAGCGGTGAGATTCGAACTCACGGATGGTCGCCCATCGCCGGTTTTCAAGACCGGTGCATTCAACCGCTCTGCCACGCTTCCTAATTCTAGTTACAACTGTTTTCAAGACCGCTGCCTTCAACCACTCGGCCACACCTCCGCATGAAGCGGGCGCCATAGTACCGGATCGAAACACACTGTCAAACACTGCGGGTCAAACTGGTTCCGGGGCTCTGTTATAGTCGCCGACGAATCGTTTTCATCCTCGGGAGTGTCGCCATGCACGAACACGAATACGCGCTTAGCCACACGCAGGTCGAACAGCGCGAAGTCAGCAAGGTCCTGCGCAACACCTATGGCCTGCTGGCCATGACGCTGGCCTTCAGCGGCCTGATCGCATACCTGGCCATGCAGGCCAACGCCGCGTATCCGAACATCTTCGTGGTGCTGATCGGTTTCTACGGCCTGTTCTTCCTGACCACCAAACTGCGCAATTCGGCCTGGGGGCTGGTTTCCACCTTCGCCCTGACCGGTTTCATGGGCTATACCCTCGGTCCGGTGCTGAACATGTACCTGGGCCTGAGCAACGGTGGCGAGCTGATCAGCTCGGCGCTGTCGATGACGGCGCTGGTGTTCTTCGGCTTGTCGGCCTACGTGCTGATCACCCGCAAGGACATGAGCTTCCTCAGCGGCTTCATCACCGCAGGCTTCTTCGTCCTGCTCGGCGCCATGCTGGCCGGCTTCTTCTTCGAGATCACCGGGCTGCAGCTGGCGATCAGCGCCGGTTTCGTGCTGTTCTCCTCGGCCTGCATCCTGTTCCAGACCAGCGCGATCATCCACGGCGGCGAGCGCAACTACATCATGGCCACCATCGGCCTGTACGTTTCGCTGTACAACCTGTTCCTCAGCCTGCTGCAGCTGCTGGGCATCTTCGGCGGCGACGACTGATCGCGCGCCGGATCGATGGAGCCCGCTTCGGCGGGCTTTTTCGTTTTTCCGACTCGCGTATCATGTCGGCCCAGCAACCCACTGGTGAGCCATGAAATTCGCGATCGCTCTGTTTTCTCCTCCTCATGCGCCGGCCTCGCGCCGGGCCTTGCGCTTTGCCGAAGCGGTGCTGGCCGGCGGGCATGACCTCGTTCGCCTGTTCTTCTATCAGGACGGGGTGCACAGCGCGTCGGCCAACATCGTGACCGCGCAGGACGAGCTGGATGTCGCCGGCGAGTGGAGCCGCTTCATCGCCGCGCACCAGCTGGATGGCGTGGTGTGCATCGCCGCCGGCCTGCGCCGCGGCGTGCTGGACGCGCAGGAGGCGCGCCGCTATGCGCGTCCTTCGGCCAATCTCGCCGCGGGCTGGGAGCTTTCCGGTCTCGGCCAGTTGCACGAGGCGGCGCAGCAGGCCGACCGCCTGATCTGCTTCGGAGGTGACTGATGGCGCGTTCGATGCTGATCATCAGCCGCCAGTCGCCCTGGTCCGGGCCGGGCGCGCGTGAGGCGCTGGATATCGTGCTGGCCGGTGGCGCGTTCGAGTTGCCGCTGGGCTTGCTGTTCCTCGACGACGGCGTGTTCCAGCTGGTGCCCGGGCAACAGGCCGCGTGCCTGCAGCAGAAAGACCTCGGTGCCAACCTGCAGGCCTTGTCGCTGTTCGGTGTCGAGGCGCTCTACGTCGCCTCGCGCAGCCTTGTCGAGCGCGGCCTGGACGGGCAGCCGCTGAGCCTGCCGGTCGAGCAGCTCGACGATGCCGGCCTGCGCGCACTCATCAATCGCTACGACCATGTGATCACTCTCTGATGGCGACCCTGCACGTTCTTTCCGCTTCACCTTTCGCCAGCGACCATTTCGCCGGCTGCCTGCCGCTGCTCGGCGCGGGCGATGGCCTGCTGCTTTGCGGCGATGCCGTTTATGCGTTGCGGGCAGCCACGGGCCAGCGTCGCCAGCTCGAACAGCTTGCGGCAGACGTTACGCTGTATGCCCTGGCCGAAGATGTCGAGGCTCGCGCGCTCGGCGAACTGCCTGCGCGGGTGGCGCTGCTCGATTACCCGGGCTTTGTCGAACTCTGCGGCCGCTTCGAGCGGGTCAACAGCTGGCTATGAGCGTCCTGAACGTGGACGGTCGGCACATCGAGCTGGACGACGACGGCTACCTGCGCGATCTCGCCGAATGGAACGAGGACGTGGCCCAGGCGCTCGCCGAGCGCGAAGGGCTGGCGCTCGAAGCCGCGCATTGGGAAGTCATTCATCTGCTGCGCGATTTTTATCGCGAGTTCCAGCTGTCGCCGGCCACCCGGCCGCTGATCAAATACGTCGCGCTCAAGCTGGGCGCGGAAAAGGGCAACAGCCTGCACCTCAATCGTCTATTCAACGGCACCCCCGCCAAGCTGGCCGCCAAGCTGGCGGGCCTGCCCAAACCGAGCAATTGTCTATGAGTCTGGTCACCCCTGAAGAGCATCCGTTTGCCGTTTTCGTGCGCATTCTTGGCAAGGGCAAGCGGGGCGCACGCGGCCTGACCCGCGAGGAGGCCCGCGAGGCGATGGGCATGCTGCTCGATGGTCACGTCGAGGAGGCTCAGCTCGGCGCCTTTCTCATGTTGCTGCGGCACAAGGAGGAGAGTGCCGAGGAGCTGGCCGGCTTCACCGACGCGGTGCGTGCGCGGGTGGGTGAGCAGAACATTGCGGTCGATCTCGACTGGCCGAGCTACGCCGGCAAGAAGCGTCATCTGCCCTGGTATCTGCTTGCTGCGAAATGCCTCGCCGGCAACGGCGTGCGCATCCTGATGCACGGCGGCGGCGCGCACACCGCTGGGCGCCTCTACAGCGAGCAATTGCTCGATATGCTCGGCATTGCGCGCTGTGACAGCTGGCAGGAGGTGGGGGCCGCGCTCGATCGCGACGGCCTGGCGTTCATCCCGCTCGGCGCGTGGATGCCGACGCTGCAGCGCATGATTGACCTGCGCAACGTGCTCGGCCTGCGCTCGCCGGTCCACTCGCTGGCGCGCATCCTCAATCCGCTGAACGCGCGCTGTGGTTTGCAGAGCATCTTCCATCCCGGCTATCAGGACACCCACCGGGAGGCGAGTCGGCTGCTGGGCGACCACGCCATCGTGATCAAGGGCGAGGGCGGGGAGATCGAGATCAACCCGGACAACATTTCCCATCTGTACGGCGCCACCGCCGGCCAGGCCTGGGACGAGGAGTGGCCGGCGCAATCGGCGCAACGCCATGTCAAGCCTGCGATGCTCGAGCCGCAGCACCTGCTCGACGTCTGGCATGGCCGCGCCAGCGACGCCTACGGCGAGCTGGCCGTGGTGGCAAGCATGGCGCTGGGCCTGCGTGGGCTCGGGCATCCGCGTGAGACGGCGTTCGAGCTGGCGCAACGCTACTGGGCGCAGCGCAATTCATCGAACTGACGGATCGGTTAGACCAAGCATTCGGTCCCATCGACCGAACCATCGTCTCTAGAGTGCTTCCTAATAGAAACAACTGGAGGCACGAATGGGATTGTTGATCGATGGCCAGTGGCATGACCGCTGGTATGAAAGCCGCGACGGGCGCTTCGAGCGCGAGCAGGCCAAACGCCGTCACTGGATCACCGCGGACGGCAAGCCGACTGCCGACGGGCAGCCGGGTTTCATGGCCGAGGCCGGGCGCTACCATCTGTATGTTTCGCTCGCCTGTCCGTGGGCGCATCGCACGCTGATCTATCGCAAGATCAAGGGGCTCGAAAGCCTGATCGACGTCTCGGTGGTCAGCTGGCTGATGGCCGACCACGGCTGGACCTTCGACCGCAGCACCGGCTCCAGCGGCGATGCGCTGGACGATGACCGCTACTTGCACCAGCGCTACACCCGCGACGATCCGCGTTACAACGGCCGTGTGACCGTACCGCTGCTGTGGGATCGCAAGCAGCAGCGCATCGTCAACAACGAGTCGTCCGAGCTGATCCGCATCTTCAACAGCGCCTTCGACCACCTGACCGGATCGTCACTCGATCTCTACCCGCAGCCGCTGCACGGCGAGATCGACGCGCTCAATGCGCGTATCTATCCGGCGGTCAACAACGGTGTCTACCGGGCCGGCTTCGCCACCAGCCAGGAGGCCTATGAAGAGGCGTTCGCCGAAGTGTTCGGCACCCTGGACTGGCTGGAGCATCGTCTCGACAAGCTGCGCTATCTCACCGGTGAGTACCTGACCGAGGCCGACTGGCGCCTGTTCACCACGCTCATCCGCTTCGACGCGGTGTACCACGGTCACTTCAAGTGCAACCTGCGGCGCATCGAGGACTATCCGAATTTGTCCAACTGGCTGCGCGAGCTGTACCAGTGGCCGGGAGTCGCCGACACGGTGGATTACCGCCATATCAAGGGGCATTACTACCAGAGCCATCGGCAGATCAACGGCAACGGCATCGTGCCGCAAGGCCCCGAATTGGCGCTGGAGCGCCCGCATGATCGGCAACGGCTGGCGGGGCGGGGGATCTGGACGCGCCAGCCGGCGTAGCGACGCACACGACGCCTGCTGCTCCTTAATCGCGATCAATGTCCGATCGCCGGTGCGACGGCAGGCTGTGGCGACAGGTTCTTAGTCGGCGCTGCAAACGCATGGCAGGCTATTCTGAACCCAAGCTGCTGACCGCCACCGCCCGGGAGATGCGCCATGAAAATCGAACGCTTCGAAGACCTCATCGACTGGACGCGCAAGACGCACGATCTGCTCGCCAGATGCATGGGGCGCAGCTCCGACCGGCACGCGGAAACCCGCGCCAAGTGGTTGCTGGCCTACCTGGCCGATCATGAGCGGGTGCTGGCGCAAACCATTGGCAAGATCGAGCAGCATGCCGATCCCAAGGCACTGCATACCTGGATCTTCGACTACCTGGGGCATGCTCCGGTATTGCCGAACCAGGCATGCAGGGCTTACGAGACCATGGACGTCGAAACGATCTCCCGCGAGATCTTCGATGTGCACAACCAGGTGCTCGACCTCTACCGTGCGCTGGCGCGTAATGCCGACATCGATGGCGCCCGCAAGCTGGTCGAAGACCTGCTGCAGCTCGAGGAGCACGAGACCATGCGCCTGGCGCAGCAGGTCGGGCGTATCAACGAGATGTAGCGCCGGCTTGCGGTGCGTGCCCGGGCCAGCCAGCGCGTGCATACTGCGCGGCCGAGCAACGGCTGAGCGGTAGCGACGAGCGATGTGGGAGTTTTCCGGCTATCTGGGCCTTTTCCTGGCCGCATTCGGCGCGGCGACGCTGCTGCCGATGCAGTCCGAGGCGCTGCTGGCGGGGCTGCTGCTATCGGAGCGCTATGCGGTGTGGGGGCTGCTGGCAGTGGCCAGCGCCGGCAACGTGCTCGGTTCACTGCTGACCTGGCTGCTGGGGCGCTACGTCGAGCGGTTTCGCCACAAGCGCTGGTTTCCGGTCAACGAACGGCAGCTGATGCGCGCACAGCAGCACTATCACCGCTACGGACGCTGGACCTTGCTGCTCAGCTGGATGCCGATCATCGGTGACCCGCTGACGCTGGTGGCCGGAATGATGCGCGAGCCGCTGTGGAGCTTCGTGCTGATCGTCGCGCTGGCCAAGACGACGCGCTATCTGATGGTGATCGGCCTGACTCTGGGCTGGATGTGACGGACGTCGGGTTGGAAACCGCGGCCGACTGAACGATGATCCCGTGCGACGTCCAGCGGATACCTTGGCACGCATGACCCACGCACCATCCTCGACCACACGCCTTACCGCTACGCAACGCGACAGCATCTCCGTGCGCCTGGTGCGCGAGGCGCTGCAGGCATTCGAGCGCCCCGATTTTTCGGGCGCGCAGCTGCTGGCCGAGCTGGGTCTCGATCCGGCCTGCCTGTTGGAGCCGGATGGGCGTGTCGATGTGCGCGATTACACGCGGTTGTGGCTCGGGCTGGCGCAGCGCTTCGATGATGAATTGTTTGGCATGGACCCGCGCCGACTGCGCTCCGGCAGTTTCGTCTTCATCAGCCGCTGCTGTATCCAGCAACCCACGCTGGAGAAGGCGCTGCAGCAGGCGCTGAGCTTCTTCGGCCTGGCGCTGGAGAGCTTTCGCGGCACGCTGATCCGCAGTCAGAGCCTGGCCGAGATCGTGTTGCGCGAACGCTCCGCCGAGCCCGCGCGGGCGTTCTGCTACTTCACGTTCTGGATGCTGCTGCACGGGTTGGCCTGCTGGCTGGTGGGCCGGCGCATTCCGCTGCTGGCCGTCGAACTGCGCTGCGTCGAGCCGTCGTACACCGACGACTACCGGGTGATGTTCTCCGACAACCTGCGCTTCGCGCGGCCGTCGACGCGCATCATCTTCGCCGCCGAAGTGCTCGATCTGCCGATCCGGCGCAGCGAAGCCGAGCTGCACAGCTTTCTTGCCGATGCGCCGGCGAACATCCTGGTGCGCTATCGCGATCACTCCAGCCTGGCCAGCCGCATCCGCCAGCAGCTGCGCCATCTGCCGGCCGAGCAGTGGCCCGACGCGGCGACGCTGGCGCAGCGCCTGTGCATGTCCGCCTCGACGTTGCGCCGCCGGCTGGCCGAAGCGGGCCAGCCCTACCAGACCATCAAGGACGGCCTGCGCCAGGAGATGGCCACGCAGTGGCTGGCCGATGCCGGCGTCAGCTACGGCGAGATCGCCGCGCGGCTCGGGTTCGCCGATGTCAGCTCGTTCTACAAGGCGTTCCGCAAGTGGACGGGCAGCAATCCCGGCCATTACCGCAACCTGATCCTGGCGCCGGTGCAGGGTTGAACACGCGGGCGGCCACCCTGGTCGCTCTTTGCCATTGGCCAAAACGCTCAGGCAGGTTGAGTAGATCGACCATTGCCGCACCCGTGTCGCTGTCTAAAGATGAATCCCGGCTTCGCACCGAACAACAACAAGCACGGGAGAGCGCCATGCAGATTCGCGACAGGGTATTCCTCATCACTGGCGGCGCTTCGGGGCTTGGTGCCGCCGCGGCGCAAGCGCTGGTCGAGGCGGGTGGCCGCGTGGTGCTGGCCGATCTCGACGAGGCGGCGGCCATCGCCCAGGCCGAAGCGCTCGGCGCCGGGGCACTCGGCGTGCAGGCCGACATCCGCGACGAACAGGCCGCGCGCCACGCGGTGACGACGGCCCGTCAGCACTTCGGTGCGCTGCACGGGTTGGTCAACTGCGCCGGGGTCGCCGGTGGCGAGAAGGTCCTCGGCCGCAATGGCCCGCACGGCCTCGACAGTTTCAGCTGCATCGTCGGCATCAACCTGATCGGCAGCTTCAACATGCTGCGCCTGGCCGCCGAGGCGATGGCCGAGAACGCACCGGATGCCAACGGCGAGCGCGGCGTGATCATCAATACCGCGTCCATCGCGGCCTTCGACGGGCAGATCGGCCAGGCTGCCTATGCCGCCTCCAAGGGCGGCGTCGTCAGCCTGACGCTGCCGGCCGCCCGCGAGCTGGCGCGCTTCGGTATCCGCGTGATGACCATCGCCCCCGGCGTGTTCGAGACGCCGATGATGGCCGGCATGACCCAGGAAATCCGCGATTCTCTGGCCGCCGGCGTGCCGTTCCCGCCACGTCTGGGCCGCCCCGCCGAATATGCTGCGCTGGTGCGGCACATCTTCGAAAACAGCATGCTCAACGGCGAGGTGATCCGTCTCGACGGCGCCTTGCGCATGGCCGCCAAATAAAGGAAATGCACATGAAAGATGATCCGATCGTAATCGTCAGCAGCGCGCGCACGCCGATGGGCGGCTTTCAGGGTGACCTGCTGGGCATGACCGCTCCGCAGCTCGGCGCGGCGGCGATCCGCGCCGCGGTGGAGCGCAGCGGCCTGCCGCCGGAGAACGTGCAGGACGTGCTGATGGGCTGTGTGCTGCCGGCCGGGCAGGGCCAGGCACCGGCGCGCCAGGCGGCGCTGGGCGCCGGGCTGACCCGCGCGACCACCTGCACCACGGTGAACAAGATGTGCGGTTCGGGCATGCAGACGGTGATCCTGGCGCACGATCAACTGCTCGCCGGCAGTGCCGAGATCGTCGTCGCCGGCGGCATGGAGAGCATGTCCAACGCGCCCTATCTGCTCGACCGCGCCCGTGGTGGCTACCGCATGGGCCATGGCCGGGTGCTCGACCACATGTTCCTCGACGGCCTGGAAGACGCGTTCGACAAGGGCCGACTGATGGGCACCTTCGCCGAAGAATGCGCCGACACCTTCGGCTTCAGCCGCGAGGCGCAGGATGCCTATGCACTGGAATCGCTGCGCCGGGCGCAGGCGGCGATCGGCGAGGGGCGCTTCGCCGAGGAAATCGTCACCCTGGAAGTCACCCAAGGCAAACAGCAGCGCACGGTTCGCGACGATGAGCAGCCGCCCAAGGCCATGCCGGAGAAGATCCCGAGCCTGAAGCCGGCGTTCCGCGAAGGCGGCACGGTGACCGCCGCGAACTCCAGTTCGATCTCCGATGGCGCCGCCGCGCTGCTGCTGATGCGTCGCTCCGAAGCCGAGCGCTGGGGACTGCAACCGCAGGCGGTGATTCACGGCCACGCGGCGCATGCCGATGCGCCGAACCTGTTCACCACCGCGCCGATCGGGGCGATCCGCAAGCTGATGGAGCGCACCGGCTGGCGTCTCGAGGACGTCGATCTGTTCGAGATCAACGAAGCCTTTGCCGTGGTGGCGATGGTGGCGATGCGCGAGCTGGGGCTGGATCACGCCAAGGTCAACGTCAACGGCGGCGCCTGCGCGCTTGGCCATCCCATCGGTGCGTCCGGTGCGCGCATCCTGGTCACGCTGCTGGCGGCGCTGCGTGCGCGCGGCTTGCGGCGCGGCGTGGCGGCGATCTGCATCGGCGGTGGCGAGGCCACGGCGATGGCTGTCGAGCTGATCTGAGGAGGCACCGATGCTGCCCAATGAAGATCAAAACGCGATTGCCGAGATGGCCCGACAGTTCGCCCAGGAACGGCTAAAACCCTTCGCCGAGCAGTGGAGTCGCGAGCACCGCTTTCCGACCGAGGCCATCGGCGAGATGGCGGCGCTGGGCTTCTTCGGCATGCTGGTGCCGGAGCAGTGGGGCGGTAGCGACACCGGTTACCTGGCCTATGCCATGGCGCTGGAAGAGATTGCCGCCGGTGATGGCGCCTGCTCGACCATCATGAGCGTGCACAACTCGGTGGGCTGCGTACCGATCCTGCGCTTCGGCAGCGAGCAGCAGAAGCGCGACTTCCTCATGCCGCTGGCACGAGGCGAGCAACTCGGCGCCTTCGCCCTGACCGAGCCGCAGGCAGGCTCCGATGCCAGCAGCCTGCGTACCCGCGCCCGGCGCGACGGCGAGCACTACGTGCTCAACGGCGCCAAGCAGTTCATCACCTCCGGCAAGCACGCCGGCACGGTGATCGTGTTCGCCGTCACCGATCCGGACGCCGGCAAGCGCGGCATCAGTGCCTTCCTCGTGCCCACCGACAGCCCCGGCTATCAGGTGGTACGGGTCGAGGACAAGCTCGGCCAGCATGCGTCCGATACCTGCCAGATCGCCTTCGAGGACCTGCGCGTGCCGCTGGCCAACCGCCTCGGCGAGGAGGGTGAGGGCTACCGCATCGCTCTGGCCAATCTGGAAGGCGGGCGCATCGGCATCGCCGCGCAGGCGGTGGGCATGGCGCGCGCCGCGTTCGAGGCCGCACGCGATTACGCCCGTGAGCGCGAAGCGTTCGGCAAGGCCATCATCGAGCACCAGGCGGTGGCCTTCCGCCTGGCCGACATGGCCACGCAGATCGCCGTGGCGCGGCAGATGGTGCATCACGCCGCCGCGCTGTGCGAAGCCGGGCGCCCGGCGCAGGTGGAGGCCTCGATGGCCAAGCTGTTCGCCTCCGAAATGGCGGAGAAGGTGTGCTCGGCGGCGATCCAGACGCTCGGCGGCTACGGCTACCTGGCCGACTTCCCAGTGGAGCGCATCTACCGCGACGTGCGCGTCTGCCAGATCTACGAGGGCACCAGCGACATCCAGCGTCTGGTGATTGCACGCAACCTCGGAGGGCCGGCCTGAGCGAAACAGCTGCGCTCGCGTGCCGTGTGGCGCATCGATTGATGATTTCAGTGGTGCCGGTAGAACGCCGTTTCCTCGACCGGCACTTGCACAATAAAAACAAGATAGAGGTAGGAAACATGCAACCAGGCTTGATGCAGAACGCCCCCCTGTTGATCAGTGGCATCCTCACCCACGCCGCGCGCGCACACGCCGATCGCGAGATCGTCTCGCGGCTGGTCGGCGAGCCGCTCTGGCGCTACGACTACGCCGGTCTGGCCAGCCGCGCCGCGCAGGCCGCCACGATGCTGCGCAGCCTCGGCATCGACGCTGGCGACTGCGTGTCGTCGCTGGCGTGGAACACCCATCGGCATTACGAGTTGTTCTTCGCGGTGCCAGGCATCGGCGCGGTGCTGCATACCGCCAACCCGCGGCTGTCGGACGAGCAGATCGTCTACACCATCAACCACGCCGGCAGCCAGGTGCTGTTGTTCGACAGTTCCTTCGCCGAATGCGTCGCCCGGTTGCGGCCGCGCCTGGACAATATCCGGCATTTCATCGAGCTGGCAGCCCAGCCGGTTTGCGCAATGGCCGACGTGCAGGGCTATGAGCGACTGATCGCTGCCGCGGCGCCGCTGGACTGGCCGCAGTTCGACGAGAACGCCGGTGCCGTGCTCTGTTACACCTCCGGTACCACCGGCGATCCCAAGGGGGTGCTGTACAGCCACCGTTCGGTGGTGTTGCATGCGATGGCGGCGGGGCTGTCCGGTGCCTTCGGCCTGTCCGCATTCGACTGCATCATGCCGTGCTCATCGCTCTACCACGGCACCGCCTGGGGCTTGCCGTACGCCGCGGCGATCAACGGCTGCAAGTTCGTCCTGCCGTGCGACAGGATGGACGGCGCGAGCCTGCAGGAGCTTATCCAGAGCGAAGGCGTGACGCTGTCCGGCGGCGTGCCGACCATCTGGACCATGTACCTGGCCCATCTTGAGCGCAGCGGCGAGGATTCCGGCAGCCTCGCGCGCCTAGTGATCGGCGGCTCCGCCGTGCCGCGTGCGATGGCCGAGACCTTCCAAACCAAGTACGGCGTTGCGGTCTGCCAGCTGTGGGGCATGACCGAAACCAGCCCGTTGGGGGTAGTGGCGACGCCGACGCCGAGACTGGCCGAGCGTGGCCAGCAGGCGACCAACGACACCATCTGGACGCGTCAGGGGCGCCTGCAATTCGGCATCGAGCTCAAGGTTGTCGACGAGGAGGGGCTCGAGCTGCCGTGTGACGGCGTCAGCTCCGGCAATCTCAAGGTGCGCGGACCGTGGACGGTGGAACGCTACTACCGCAGCGACACCAGCGCGCTGGACGAGGACGGCTGGTTCGATACCGGCGACATCGCCACTCTGGATGCCGATGGCTTCATGCGCATCACCGATCGCAGCAAGGACGTGATCAAGTCCGGCGGCGAGTGGGTTAGCTCCATCGATATCGAGAACGTTGCCGCCGCGTGTCCCGGCGTGAAGGTCGCGGCGGTGGTCGGCGTGTTCCACCCGAAATGGGAGGAGCGCCCGCTACTGGTGATCGAGCCGCATGGTGACGCCGAGGTCACCGCCGAATCAGTCCTCGCGCACCTGGAGCCGAATATCGTCAAGTGGTGGATGCCCGATGCGGTGATCTTCGATGCCGTGCCGCTGACCGCCACCGGCAAGATCGACAAGAAAGTGCTGCGCGAGCGCTACCGCGACCATCTGCTCGACAAGCCGCTGAATGCAGCGAACCAGTAGTCGCCGCCGCAGGGTGCTCTCGTGCAGAGGCGGAGCGCCTGCGGCTGACAGGAACGGGGAGGGTTTATGAGCGAGACCGAGCAGGATCGGCAGGGACCGCTGCGCGGCCTGCGCGTGCTGGAGTTCGCCGGCATCGGTCCCGGACCACACTGCGCGATGCTGCTGGCGGACATGGGCGCCGAGGTGCTGCGTGTCGAGCGCGAGGGCGGTACGGGATGGGCGAACCCGGTGGTCGATCGCGGCCGCAAGGTGATGACGCTGGATATCCGCAATGCTTCTGGGCGGGCGCGCTGCATGGAACTGGCGCAGGGCGCCGACGTGCTGATCGAGGGGTTTCGTCCGGGCGTCATGGAGCGCCTGGGCCTCGGGCCGGACGAGTTACTGGCGCGCAACCCGCGGCTGATTTACGGGCGCATGACGGGTTGGGGCCAGACCGGACCGCTGGCCAGGGCGGCCGGGCACGACATCAACTACATCGCGCTGACCGGGGCGCTGGCCGCGATCCGCGGCGAGAGCGGACCGGCGGTGCCACCGCTGAATCTGGTCGGCGATTTCGGTGGCGGCTCGCTGTATCTCGCCGTGGGTATCCTCGCCGCTCTGTGGGAGCGCGAGCGCTCGGGCCAAGGGCAGGTGATCGATGCCGCGATCGTCGATGGCGTGTCGTCGCTGATGACCTTCTTTGCCGGGCTGCTGCCCAGCGGACGCATCGGGATGCAGCGCGAGCGTAATCCGCTGGGTGGCGCGGCGCCGAACTACCGGTGTTACCTCTGCGCCGACGGTCGCGAGATCGCCATCGGCGCGCTGGAGGCGCCGTTCTGGCGCGAGCTGCTCGAACGCATCGACGCCCCGCAAGCGCTCTGGGAGGGCTGCGCGGACCCGGCTGCCTGGGCCGGGCAGGGCGATGCGCTGGCACGGTTGTTCGCCGGCCGCAGCCAGGCCGAATGGTGCGCCCTGCTGGAGGGCAGCGATGCCTGCTTCGCTCCGGTGCTGCCTCTGGAGGAAGCAGCCGGGCATGTTCACATGCGCCAACGCGGCGTCTATCAGGAGGTCGACGGCCAGTTGCAAGCAGCGCCTGCGCCGCGCTTCTCACGCACCCCTGGCAAGGCCCGGCGCACGCTGCGCGTAGCGCAAGCGGACGCCCGCTGGGATTGATGCGCACTGCCTGCGTTTATCGGTTCGGCAGTTCACACCAATGAACACGCGATGATTGCACAGAGTTTCAATGTCCGACGCTCAGTAATACGTGCTGAACCCGGCAAGTCCACATCGCCGATGGGGTGGCGACGGCGGTGGAGTATCGGCTGTTGAATATGATCGGCGAACTTCCGGTCGCGCGTGGATTGCGCCGGAGATATGTTGCAAAAGTATCGGCAAACCAATGGTCATCCGGCTGTAATGCTCGATCTAGACGAGCCGCGCGTCGGACCGAATTGCATCGGTACGAGAGCTGGCTACCCTCAATGTAGATGCCAATTATTACAACAAAAAGCGGGGAGTCAGACGTCATGAACAATTACAACGAGCCTGTAGTTGCACTCGAACTATGCCGCTTCTGCGCGCATTGCATCGCTGCCATTGTTGTGGCCGGCATGTTGTTCATCGGTTTGATCGGGTCCTGGAGCGTGGCCCTGAATGTGGGGTTGATTCCACTACTCGCGCTTGTAGTCGCCGATTTTTTGGCCAAGCGTCAGGAAGACGCGCTGCAATCAGCCATCCGGGCCTGAGCACGAGTCGCCGGGCGCAGCCGTCGCGCCAGCGCCCATTCTGAGTGCAAGTGCGGTAGCCGCCGGTTTGTCCGCGGCTGCCGCGTCCCTGTTCCAGGCCACCTTTGCTGCCCTCTCGCTGTCACCGGATGTCGCTCCGCCGCGTGGGGGGGCGGTGTTACCGGCTCACGGAAATGTAACGATGTCGTGGGGCGCACGGTAACGACTAGGGCCGTTTCTGGTGCGCAAGGCGTACTGATGAAATCGATAAGTCATTGAAAAGTAAGGGATTGTAAACACTGGCACGCCGAATGCTTTATCTCTGGCACAACAAAAACAAGAAAGCAGAACCCACAATAAAAACAACACGTAGCGACTCCAACACAATAAGAACAAGCACGTGGAGGCGTAACAAACCGATTTTTTTGGAGAGGAATTGCCCGACAGGTTTCCTGTCGACCGGGCCGAGAACGACAAAACTGCCATGAGGCAGCGCCAGAACCGGTTGAGCCTGCGAGGGCAGTGGCAAATCAGCGACCAAAAAAATCCGTTTGTTCTTGATGTCCCGGATATGGGATTGCTTTCGAGTTCTGGCTCGAGCCGGGCGCTCAACAAAAACAACAAGCCCGTCAGCACAAGAAGAACAAAGCAACATCTCTTGGAGGGGAGCCGTCAGGCTCCCCTTTCTATTTGTGCTTTCGCCAGGACCACTCGCCAGGCCGTAGCTGGCCGGGAAGGGCGCGATGCCCGGCTTATCCCGCCAGGCCGAGCACCTTGAGCACGAAGGCATATTCCAGCGCCACGTCCTTGAGCGCCTGGTAACGGCCACTCATGCCGCCGTGTCCTGCGCCGAACTCGGTCTTGAGCAGCAGCAGGTTGTCGTCGGTGCGCGTGGCGCGCAGCTTGGCGACCCACTTGGCCGCTTCCCAGTACTGCACGCGGCTGTCGTTGTAGCCGGCCACGACCAGCACTGGCGGATAGGCCTGGGTGCGGACATTCTCGTATGGCGCGTAGGTCTTGATACGCTCGTGCACTTCGGGCTGGTTCGGGTCGCCCCACTCGTCGTACTCGGTCACCGTCAGCGGCAGGTCGGCGTTGAGCATGGTGTTGAGTACGTCGACGAAGGGCACCTCCGCGACCGCCGCACCGAACAGTTCCGGACGCAGGTTGAGCACCGCCCCGATCAGCAGGCCGCCAGCGCTGCCGCCGCTGATGGCCAGGCGTTGCGAGGTGGTGTAGCCGTCAGCCAGCAGCTTTTCGGCGCAGGCGATGAAGTCATTGAAGGTATTGGGCTTGTGCTCCAGCTTGCCGGCGCGATACCAGGCCTCGCCCAGGTCGCCACCACCGCGCACGTGGGCGATGGCGAAGATGAAGCCACGCTCGAGCAGCGACAGCCGCGCGTGGGAGAACCACGGATCGAGGCTATGTCCATAGGCGCCATAGCCATAGAGATAGAGCGGTGCCGGCTTGCCGAAGCTGTCGCGCCGGCCGACCAGGCTGATGGGAATCTGCGTGCCGTCGGACGCGGTCGCCCAGATGCGCCGGCTTTCGTAGGCGTCAGCATCGAACGGACCTTCCACCGGGGTTTCCTTGAGCACCGCCTGCGTGCCGTCGGCGAGGGTCAACTGGCGAATCTGCGCCGGGCGGTTCAGTGCCTCGTAGCGTAGGCGGATCACCGTGCTGGTGAACTCCAGCGAGTTCTGCACGTGCAGGCTGTAGGCGGCATCAGGCAGTTGTAGGCGATAGGGCTGCGCGCCCTGCGGACGCACCTCGATTACCGGCAGGCCGCTTTCGCGCAGGGTCAGGGTGAGCGCTTCGGCGTTCAGGCTGACGTCTTCCAGCATCACCGCGTCGTCATGCGCGATCAGTTCCTGCCAGTACGTGCGCTCGGGCTGCGCCTCGCTGGCGCGATACAGCGCGAAGTTGATGCCCGTCTGGTTGCTGCGGATCAGCCAGCTCCACTGGCCGTCATGGAGGCCGTGATCGGGAAAGTACTCGTGATCTTCCTGGCGCGGCGCCAGGCAGGTCCAACTGCCTTCCGGCTGGTCCGCCGACAATACCCAGGCTTCGCTGGTGGTCTTGCTGTGGGAGAGAATCACCAGTTGGCGCTCGGAACTGGCGCGGTAGCAGTGCACGAAGAAACGTCCGTCCGGGTCGTGGAATACTGCGGTGCTGCCGGCCTCGCCCAGGCGATGGCGGTAGATTTTGTGCGGGCGGTGGGTGTCGTCCAGCTCGCCGTAGAACAGGGTCTGGCTGTCGTTGGCCCAAGTCATGCTGCCGTCGCAATCGTCGAAGGGCAGTTCCGCTATCGCACCGCTGGCCAGATCCTTGACGAACAGCCGGTAGATCTCGTCGCCTTCGCGGTCGAGGCTGTAGGCCAGCTTGCTGTGGTCCTGGCTGATGCTGAAGGCGCCCAGCGAGAGAAAGCCCCCGCCGGCCAGCTCATTGGGATCGAGCAGCAATTGCTCGGCGCTTTCGTCCACGGTGAGCGAGCCATCCAACGGACGCGGGCAGCGATAGTGGCGCGGGTATTCGTCGCCGGCGGTGGTGCGCTGGTAGTACAGCCAGGGGCCCCAGGGCGAGGGCAGGGAAAGGTCGGTTTCGCGGATGCGGCCCTTGATTTCCTGGAACAGGCTTTCGCGCAGCCCGGCCTGGTCGGCGAGTTGTTCTTCGAGGTAGGCATTCTCCGCCCTGAGATAAGCCAGCACGTCCTCGGCGTCACGATTCTCCAGCCAGCGGTAAGGGTCGGTGCCGGTATCGGCGCGAGCGATGGGGGCTTTGGGCATGCGGTACTCCGGTCTGGATCGGCGGCGCTTCGGTCCGCGCGTGGCGTGCAACGAAAGGTGGCAGTGTACCTGCTCGGTCCTGTCTAGGATTGACTGGCGCGGTGGGCTACGGTTTCCGTGGCAGGCGCCGCTCGCCAAGGGTCGATAGGTGGCGAAAATGGGGAGGCATTCGTGCGGTTGAGAATGACCGATCGGTCGCGAAATGTCCGTATCCGCCTCGATGTGAGTGCCGATTGACAAGGCGGTGCTTTTGCTCGAAGGTGTGCCGACCCAAATCAAACGGGCGTATGAATCGAGCGTTTGTCAGCGAGCCTCGATTGCCCGATGTATCGTGTCGGTGGGTGTCGTCGCCGTAAGGCGCGGTTGCGCAAGAAGACCGAAGACGTGCGGCACGTAACGTTCAGCTTCCATTCCTGGAGATCAGTTGATGATTTACGAAGGTAAAGCCATCACGGTTAAGGCTCTTGAGAGCGGCATCGTCGAATTGAATTTCGACCTCAAGGGTGAGTCCGTCAATAAATTCAATCGCCTCACTCTCAACGAACTCCGCCAGGCGATCGACGCCATCAAGGCCGATGCATCGGTCAAGGGCGTGATCGTCACCAGCGGCAAGGACGTATTCATCGTCGGCGCCGACATCACCGAGTTCGTCGACAACTTCAAGCTGCCCGACGAGGAGCTGGTCGCCGGCAACCTCGAAGCCAACAAGATCTTCAGCGATTTCGAAGACCTGGGCGTGCCCACCGTGGTTGCCATCAACGGCATCGCCCTGGGTGGCGGTTTCGAGATGTGCATGTCCGCCGATTACCGCGTCATGTCCACCGTCGCCAAGGTCGGCCTGCCGGAAGTCAAGCTGGGCATCTACCCGGGCTTCGGCGGTACCGTTCGTTTGCCGCGCCTGATCGGTGTCGATAACGCCGTCGAGTGGATTGCCTCCGGCAAGGAAAACGGTGCCGAGGATGCGCTCAAGGTGCACGCGGTCGATGCCGTGGTCGCTCCGGACAAACTGCAGGAAGCCGCATTGGATCTGGTCAAGCGCGCCATCTCCGGCGAGTTGGACTACAAGGCCAAGCGCCAGCCGAAGCTGGACAAGCTCAAGCTCAATGCCATCGAGCAGATGATGGCCTTCGAGACCAGCAAGGCCTTCGTGGCCGGCCAGGCCGGTCCGAACTACCCGGCCCCGGTCGAAGCCATCAAGACCATTCAGAAAGCCGCCAGCTTCGGCCGTGACAAGGCGCTGGAAGTCGAGGCCGCCGGCTTCGTCAAGCTGGCCAAGACTTCTGTGGCACAGAGCCTGGTCGGCCTGTTCCTCAGCGATCAGGAACTGAAGAAGAAGGCCAAGGCCTACGACAAGCAGGCGCGTGACGTGAAGCTCGCCGCCGTGCTGGGCGCCGGCATCATGGGTGGTGGCATCGCCTACCAGTCGGCGGTCAAGGGTACGCCGATCCTGATGAAGGATATCCGCGAGGAAGGCATCCAGATGGGTCTGGATGAAGCCTCCAAGCTGCTCGGCAAGCGTGTTGAGAAAGGCCGCCTGACTCCGGAGAAGATGGCGCAGGCGCTTAACGCAATCCGCCCGACCATGTCCTACGGCGATTTCGGCAACGTCGACATCGTCGTCGAAGCCGTGGTCGAGAACCCGAAGGTCAAGCACGCCGTGCTGGCCGAGGTGGAAGGCCACGTTCGCGAAGACGCGATCATCGCCTCCAACACCTCCACCATTTCCATCAGCTACCTGGCCCAAGCGCTCAAGCGTCCGGAAAACTTCTGCGGCATGCATTTCTTCAACCCGGTACACATGATGCCGCTGGTGGAAGTGATCCGTGGCGAGAAGACCAGCGAAACCGCCATCGCCACCACCGTCGCCTACGCCAAGAAGATGGGCAAGAGCCCGGTCGTGGTCAACGACTGCCCGGGCTTCCTGGTCAACCGCGTGCTGTTCCCGTACTTCGGCGGCTTCGCCCGCGCCATCGCTCACGGTGTCGATTTCGCCCGCGCCGACAAGGTGATGGAGAAGTTCGGCTGGCCGATGGGCCCGGCCTACCTGATGGACGTGGTCGGCATGGACACCGGCCACCACGGCCGTGACGTGATGGCCGAAGGCTTCCCGGATCGCATGAAGGATGACGGCCGCACCGCCATCGATGTCATGTACGAGGCCAACCGCCTCGGCCAGAAGAACGGCAAGGGCTTCTACGTCTACGAGATGGACAAGAAGGGCAAGCCGAAGAAGGTGGTCGACCCGCAGGCCTATGAACTGCTCAAGCCAATCGTTGCCGAGACGCGCGAGCTGTCCGACGAGGACATCATCAACTACATGATGATCCCGCTGTGCCTGGAAACCGTGCGTTGCCTGGAAGACGGCATCGTCGAGACCGCTGCCGAAGCCGACATGGGCCTGATCTACGGCATCGGCTTCCCACCCTTCCGTGGTGGTGCGCTGCGCTACATCGATTCGATCGGCGTCGCCGAGTTCGTCGCGATGACCGACAAGTACGCCGACCTGGGCCCGCTGTACCACCCGACCGCGAAGCTGCGTGAGATGGCTGCCAACGGCCAGCGCTTCTACGGTTAATCGAGGGAGAGAGAATTCATGAGCCTGAATCCAAGAGATGCAGTCATCGTCGACTTCGGTCGCACCCCGATGGGGCGCTCCAAGGGCGGCATGCACCGTAATACCCGCGCTGAAACCATGTCCGCACACCTGATCGACGGCGTGCTGGCGCGCAACCCGAAGATCGACCCGGCCGAAGTCGAGGACGTGATCTGGGGCTGCGTGAACCAGACCCTCGAGCAGGGCTGGAACATCGCACGTATGGCCTCGCTGCTGACCCGCATTCCGCACACCAGCGCCGGCCAGACCGTGAGCCGCCTGTGCGGTTCGTCCATGAGCGCGCTGCACACCGCCGTACAGGCGATCCAGACCGGCAACGGTGACGTGTTCGTCGTCGGCGGCGTGGAGCACATGGGCCACGTCAGCATGATGCACGGCGTCGATCCGAATCCGCAGCTGTCGCTGCACGCCGCCAAGGCGTCCGGCATGATGGGTCTGACCGCCGAGATGCTCGGCAAGATGCACGGCATCACCCGCGAGCAGCAGGATGCCTTCGGCGAGCGTTCGCACCGCCTGGCGCACAAGGCCACGGTGGAAGGCAAGTTCAAGGACGAGATCATCCCGATGGAAGGCCATGACGAGAACGGCTTCCTCAAGGTCTTCGACTACGACGAAACCATCCGTCCGGATACCACCCTGGAAAGCCTGGCCGCACTGAAGCCGGCATTCAATCCGAAGGGCGGCACCGTGACTGCGGGTACTTCCTCGCAGATCACCGACGGCGCGTCCTGCATGATCGTCATGTCCGCCCAGCGCGCCAAGGACCTCGGCATCCAGCCGATGGCAGTGGTTCGTGCCATGGCGGTCGCAGGTGTCGATCCGGCGATCATGGGCTACGGCCCGGTACCGTCGACCCAGAAGGTGCTCAAGCGCGCCGGTCTGACCATCAATGACATCAGCCACGTCGAGCTGAACGAAGCCTTCGCCGCGCAGGCGCTGCCGGTGCTCAAGGACCTCAAGCTGCTCGACCAGATGGAACAGAAGGTCAACCTGCATGGCGGCGCAATCGCCCTGGGTCACCCGTTCGGCTGCTCCGGTGCGCGTATCTCCGGCACCCTGCTGAACGTGATGAAGCAGAACAACGGTACGCTCGGTGTCGCCACCATGTGTATCGGTCTGGGGCAGGGGATCAGTACGGTCTTCGAACGCGTCTGACAGATGCAGATGACTGCGCTAGGCTGACAGCCGCGCCCGCAGGTTCGCGGGGCGGATTGTCAACCGGTGCATGGAAGCCGGGGCCTGGTGCCCCGGTTTTTCTTTTTGCGACATCGATAGGGGAGGCAGGCAATGCAGGTGGAGCCGGGGCGATATCGTCACTACAAGGGGCCCGAATACCGGGTGTTTGCCGTGGCGCGACATTCGGAGACGGAAGAGCCGATGGTGTTCTATCAGGCTCTGTACGGTGAGTACGGACTGTGGGTGCGCCCATTGTCCATGTTCGTCGAGACCGTCGATGTCGATGGCGAAACTGTGCCACGGTTCGCTCTGATCGAGGCCGAGCCGAGCCGTTACTGATGCGTGCGAACGCTTGCTTGCCAGGCTCGGCGCTTGACCTCGTTGCGCTCGCCACTATATATAGCGGTGCCTTTCGGACAGAGTGGCCGTCTTTGCACTCGTTCATGCGTTCTCGGGCATGCTCGGAAAGCTCATTACAGCGCGTCGACGCCGCTGCCAGCAGTCCGACCTCCGGTCGCCGATTTGCGCGCATCTTGCCGCAGATACTCGCTCCGTTCACCTCTCGATTCAGGAACTCTGCTCTCCATGGGTAAATCGCTGGTCATCGTGGAATCACCGGCCAAGGCCAAGACAATCAACAAGTATTTGGGCAACCAGTACGTGGTGAAGTCGAGTATCGGCCACATCCGCGACCTTCCCACCAGCGGTTCCGCCAGCAAGGAGCCGGCAAAGCGCGGCAAGGCCGCCGCTGGCGAGACGCCTGCGCTGTCGCCGAAGGAGAAGGCCAAGCGTCAGCTCTTCGCGCGCATGGGCGTCGACCCGGAGCATGACTGGAAGGCCAAGTACGAGATCCTGCCGGGCAAGGAGAAGGTGATCGAGGAACTGCGTCGCCTGGCCAAGGAAGCCGACACCATCTATCTGGCGACTGACTTGGATAGAGAAGGGGAGGCGATCGCCTGGCACCTGCGCGAATCTATCGGCGGCGACGACAGCCGCTACAGGCGCGTGGTGTTCAACGAAATTACCAAGAAGGCGATCCAGGAGGCGTTCGCGCAGCCCGGCGAGCTCGACATCAATCGCGTCAATGCCCAGCAGGCCCGGCGCTTCCTCGACCGCGTGGTCGGCTACATGGTGTCCCCACTACTGTGGGCGAAGATCGCCCGCGGCCTGTCCGCTGGCCGGGTGCAGTCGGTGGCGGTGAAGCTGGTAGTCGAGCGCGAGCGTGAAATCCGCGCCTTCGTGCCGGAAGAATACTGGGAAGTGCATGCCGACCTGGCGACCGCACAGCAGGCCAAGGTGCGCTTCGAGGTGGCCCGTCAGAACGGTACCGCGTTCAAGCCGTTGAACGAGGCGCAGGCCAGCGCCGCGCTGGAACAACTCAAGAGTTCGAGCTACCGGGTCAGCAAGCGCGAGGACAAGCCGACTTCCAGCAAGCCGTCGGCGCCGTTCATCACTTCGACCCTGCAGCAGGCGGCGAGCAACCGCCTCGGCTTCGGCGTGAAGAAGACCATGATGATGGCGCAACGTCTGTACGAAGCCGGCTACATCACCTATATGCGTACCGACTCGACCAACCTCTCGGCCGACGCCATCACCATGGTGCGCGGTTTCATCGAGAGCGAATTCGGCGGCAAGTACCTGCCTGAAAAGGCCATCGTCTATTCGAGCAAGGAGGGCGCCCAGGAAGCGCACGAGGCGATCCGCCCGTCTGACGTCAATCTGCGCCCCACCCAGCTTTCGGGAATGGAGCGCGACGCCGAGCGCCTCTACGAGTTGATCTGGCGCCAGTTTGTCGCCTGCCAGATGCCGCCGGCGCAGTACCTGTCCACCAGCGTGACGGCCGCGGCCGGTGAGTTCGAGCTGCGGGCCAAGGGCCGCATCCTCAAGTTCGACGGCTACACCAAGGTCATGCCGCAGCAGAGCAAGGCCGGTGAGGACGACGTGCTGCCGGATATGCAGCAGGGCGAAGCGCTCGCGCTGCTCAAGCTCGATCCGAGCCAGCACTTCACCAAGCCGCCGGCGCGCTATTCCGAAGCCAGCCTGGTCAAGGAGATGGAGAAGCGTGGCATCGGTCGGCCGTCCACCTATGCGGCGATCATTTCCACCATTCAGGATCGCGGTTACGTCTCGCTGCATAACCGTCGCTTCTATTCGGAAAAGATGGGTGACATCGTCACCGAGCGCCTTTCCGAGAGCTTCGAAAACCTGATGGACTACGGCTTCACCGCCGGCATGGAAGAGCATCTGGACGACGTGGCGCAGGGTGAGCGCGAATGGAAGCACGTGCTCGACGAGTTCTACGGTGATTTCAAGCGCAAGCTCGAACAGGCCGAGGGCAGCGAGAACGGCATGCGCGCCAACCAGCCGACCCTGACCGACATTCCCTGCAAGGTCTGCGGCCGGCCGATGATGATCCGCACCGCGTCCACCGGCGTGTTCCTCGGCTGCTCGGGCTACAGCCTGCCGCCGAAGGAGCGCTGCAAGTCGACGCTCAACCTCGTGCCGGGCGACGAGATCGCCGCCGACGACGAGGGCGAGTCCGAATCGCTGGTGCTGCTGGGCAAGCATCGTTGCCCGATCTGCAGCACGGCGATGGATGCCTATCTGCTCGATGAGAAGCGCAAGCTGCACATCTGCGGCAACAACCCCGATTGCTCGGGCTACGAGATCGAGGAAGGCCAGTACCGCATCAAGGGCTATGAAGGCCCGAGCCTGGAATGCGACAAGTGCGGCAGCGAGATGCAGCTCAAGACCGGTCGCTTCGGCAAGTTCTTCGGCTGCACCAACGCCGAATGCAAGAACACCCGCAAGCTGCTGAAGAACGGCGAGCCGGCGCCGCCGAAGATGGACGCGGTGAAGATGCCCGAGCTGCGTTGCGAGAAGGTCGACGACACCTACGTACTGCGTGACGGCGCATCGGGGCTGTTCCTGGCGGCCAGCCAGTTCCCGAAGAACCGCGAAACCCGCGCTCCGCTGGTGAAGGAGCTGATCCCGCACCGTGACGAGATCGATCCGAAGTACCACTTCCTGCTGGATGCACCGCAGCAGGATGCGGAGGGTCGCCCAACGGTCATCCGCTTCAGCCGCAAGACCAAGGAGCAGTACGTGCAGTCGGAAGTCGAAGGCAAGCCGACCGGCTGGAAGGCCTTCTTCGCCGGTGGCAAATGGACGGTCGCGGAGAAGTAACGCACACCGTTGCGACGCTGTGTTCGCAGATGCATGCCCGGCCGGGCGGCATCTGCCGGACGTTGTGCCCCGCCTGCGGCGCTGGCGTTGGCGATCGCCGGGGTTCATCCTTGCAGTTTCCCGTCATTCGGAGAGCGCCCTCATGGCTCACGAGCTCTACACCCGGACCAATCAGAAAATCTATTTCGCTGGTCTGTCGTTGGACAGCTGGCGCAAGGCCGAGGCGTCGGGCTCGCTGAATGCGCAGGGGCTGATCCAGGCCGAGCGCGAGGCGAGCCTGTTCCACCTCTACGGCGCCTTGTTGGGGCTGTGTCATGAAATCGCCGGCTATTACCGCTCTCCAGGCGCCGGTGCGCCACGGGTCGAGCTGATTCTCTCGCGTTCGATCCTCGAGGCGGCACCGAGTCCGGAACTGGCCGAACTGGTGGAACTGGCCGAGCAGGGCGAAACCTGGCTGGCCAGTCTGTTGCAAGCCTATGCGGCGCTGTTCGAGCCGCCGCGTGCACCGACAAAGGCCAAGACCGATCCGCGTCAGCCGTTGATCGAGGCCGTCAGCCTCGACGAGCCGAAACCTGGTCTGACCCGTGACGAATTGGAGCTCTGGCGGCAGAACCTGAAGAGCCTGGCCCTGCGCTTTCGCGAGTCGCTGACCGAGTGGTGAGTGAGCGCTTCCACATCATGACGGTTCCGTCCGCCGGGTGAGCATGACCAGGGCGATGCCGCAGAGAATCGCCGTACCGGCGATCAGCAGGCGATCCGTCAGTGCTTCGCCGAGCAACAGCGCTCCGGCAATGGCCGTCAACAGCGGCACGCTCAGTTGCACGCTGGCGGCCTGGATCGCCGTCAGGCCGGGTAGCGCCGAATACCAGATGGCGTAGCCGACACCGGAGGCCAGAGCGCCGGAGAGCAGCGCGTAAACCACTCCCGGGATATCCCACTGCCACTGATTCAACGTCACCAGGCTGAGCAGAATGCCCAGCGGCACCGCTCGCACGAAGTTGCCGGTGGTGGCATTCAGTGGATTGGCGGCCGCACGCCCCCGCAGCGAATAGATTCCCCAGGCAACTCCGGAGGCCAGCATCAGCAGCGCAGCGTGCCATGACGGTGCGCTGCTGCCCGGCAGCAGCAGAAACACCAGGCCACCCATTGCCAGGATGAGGCCGGCTACCTGCCAGCGGCCGAAGCGCTCGCCGCGTATCAGGCCCCAGATGATCATGCTCAATTGCACCGCGCCGAACAGCAGCAGCGCGCCGGTGCCGGCATCCAGGTGCAGATAGGCGAACGAGAATGCCGCCGCGTACACGAACAGGGCCACCGCACCGTACCAATCGCCATCGGGTATCGCGCGACGTTCTCGTCGCAGCATCAGGAGCCAGAGGGTCAGCGCACCGCCGAGCAGGCGTACGCTGGTGAAGCTGGCGGGGTCTATGGCGGTGTCTCGCAGGGCGATCCGGCACAGCAGCGAATTACCGGCGAAGGCGAGCATGGCCAGAGTGGTCAGCAACAGAATGCGGGGCGCCATGGGGACTCGACCTGTTCTTGTGTGTGTTGTGTCGGGCAGTCTCGGTTCGGCCGGTATGCTACGTGGCTGGCGACGGCCGTGGAACCCGGATTGCAGCTCGGCCGGCCGGCTGCCCGAAGGCTGCTCTGCCGATAGTCGACTGGTACAATGCGCACCTTTCACGGAGAGCTGATCGAATGCCTACCTCGTTTCTGGAAATTGTCGAGCTACCTGACGGCCGCATCGTGCTGCGCCGTGCCGAAGACGAAGAGGTGCTGGTGACGCTGGATTTCTCCGATGATACGAAACTCTTTCTGCAGGGCCAGCATGTGGAGATCGCCAAGGCGATGTTCAACGTGGGTGTGCAGATGGCTGGACAGATATCGGAAGTCGATGGCGATATCGAGTACGAGGATGAGCCGCGGGTGCTGCACTGAACGGGGCGGGGTGTAGCGAGGAATTGGCACGATCCTTGTGCCTGCCGGGGCGGTTCAGCGGCCCAGGCGAATGTTGAGACTCTGGGCGTTGCCCAGGCTGGCGGCACCATGCAGCGTGCTGCGCATGCGGCCATCCATCTGGGCGAACCAGCTGACAACGGTGTGGCTGCAGCCGGAGGTCAGTGCCTTGCAGGTCAGCTCCAGCGCGCCCTGAACCCCGCGCGGTTGCAGCAGGATGATGCGTTCGCGATTCAGCCCGGTTTCCCGTAGCCAGTGGGATGAGAGGAAGGCCGGTGGAGCGACCAGCGTCAGCCAGCGACTGTCGGGCGCATCGCTGAGTTCGCGCAGCATGGGCGCGAGCAGCAGCCGACAGTGCTCGCTGTTGCCGCTCAGGCTCAGTTCGCTCAGGTGCTCGAGCTGTGGCGGCGGTGATTCGGTGAGAAACGGCGGCATGCCATGCGCGATCAGCCCCTCGAAGAGGGACAGTTGCGGCTTGGCACTTGTCGTGGGCTGGTACTGCATCGAACTTCTCCTAGCGGCGTATCACGCCGACACTCAAGCCTTCGATCACGAAGTCTTCATGTTCGAGATCCACTTCGATTGGTGCGAACTCGGGGTTTTCCGCCAGTAGCCAGACCTTGTCGCCATCGCGCTTGAGGCGTTTGACGGTGACCTCTTCGCCGACTCGCGCGACGACGACCTGGCCGTTGCGTGCGTCGCGGGTGCTGTGTACGGCCAGCAGGTCGCCATCGAAGATGCCGATGTCCTTCATGCTCATGCCACGCACCCGTAGCAGGTAGTCGGCTCGCGGGTGGAAAAAGTCCGGATTGATCTGGCAGGATTCCTCGACATGCTGTTGTGCCAGGATCGGTGCGCCAGCCGCCACCCGACCGATGATCGGCAGGCCACCTTCCTGCGTGGCGGGCTCGAAATCGGGAATGCGTATCCCGCGCGAGGCGCCGGGCGTCATCTCGATTGCGCCCTTGCGCGCCAGCGCCTTGAGGTGCTCCTCGGCGGCATTGGGCGACTTGAAACCGAGCTCCTGAGCGATTTCGGCGCGGGTCGGCGGGTAACCGTGGTCTTCCAGGCAGCGCTTGATGAAGGCGAGGATTTCCGACTGGCGGGGCGTCAGCTTGATCATGGCGGTCTCTGTTCTTTTATACAGTGACTGGGATTATATACAGTGATCGGGTGTTGGCAATCGGGTTCTGCGGGACAATCGATCATGGCGGTCGAGATTGCGACGATGAGCTAGGCGCCGCGTCGCTTTCATGGTTGACTTGGGTTTGGCTGAAACGTAGGTTTCAAACAGTTGTTTGTCATTGGAGGGGGCATGGCGCAGTCCGAGACAGTCGAGCGCATTCTGGATGCAGCGGAACAGCTGTTCGCTGAAAAAGGCTTCGCCGAGACTTCGCTTCGCCTGATCACCAGCAAGGCAGGCGTCAACCTGGCGGCGGTGAATTACCACTTCGGTTCGAAGAAGGCGCTGATCCAGGCGGTTTTCTCACGTTTTCTCGGTCCGTTCTGCGCCAGCCTGGAGCGCGAACTGGATCGTCGCGAGGCGCTTTCCAGCAAGCCGGATACGCTCGAAGAACTGCTGGAAATACTGGTTGAACAGGCCTTGGCGGTTAAGCCGCGCAGCGGCGACGATCTGTCGATCTTCATGCGTCTGCTCGGGCTTTCCTTCAGTCAGAGCCAAGGCCACCTGCGGCGCTATCTCGAAGACATGTACGGCAAAGTGTTCCGTCGCTACATGCTGCGCGTGCACGAGGCGGCGCCGAACATTCCGCCGATCGAGCTGTTCTGGCGCGTGCATTTCATGCTCGGTGCCGCAGCCTTCAGCATGTCCGGGATCAAGGCGTTGCGGGCGATCGCCGAAAACGACTTTGGCGCTCGGACCTCGATCGAGCAGATCATGCGGATGATGGTGCCGTTCCTGGCGGCCGGCATGCGGGCCGAGAGCGGTGTGGCGGATGCTGCGCTGGCCGAGGCCCAGCCCAAGGGCAGGCGCAGCGCCGTGGCCATGCCGGCGAAGGGCTGAGGATGCTAGGCCACGGGTCCTTCGGCTAAGCTAGCCGCCCATGACTCCTCTCGATTGCTTGTACATCTCCCTCGCCGACCAGCAGCTTTACGGCTTTGCTGGCGGCACGCTGCGCTGTCGGTTTCCGGTATCCACCGCCCTCAATGGCGCCGGCGAGCGCAACGGCTCGGGTTGCACGCCGCGCGGCCGGCATCAGGTGCGTGCGCGTATCGGTGGCGGGCTGCCGCTCGGCGCGGTACTGCGTGGTCGGCGCTGGACCGGGGAAATCTGGTCAGCCGAGCTGCACGAGCGTTTTCCCGGCCGCGACTGGATTCTGAGCCGTATCCTCTGGCTGAGCGGCTGCGAGGTCGGTCGCAATCGACTGGGCGCTGTCGATACCTTTCGCCGCTACATCTACCTGCACGGCACGCCTGATTGCGAACCCATGGGCGTGCCGCTGTCTCACGGTTGCATTCGCATGCGCAATGCCGATCTGGCCCGGCTGTTCGAGCAGGTGCCGCTGCATTGCCCGGTTCACATAGAAGAAGCCGCCCGCCCGGAATGGGCCGGCGCCGAACTCGCTCAAGGATTTATCTGACTCATGCACGGCTCACTGATGCTGGATATCGGCGGTACCTGGCTGACGCCCGAGGATCGCCACCTGTTGCGCCAGCCGGAAGTCGGCGGGTTGATCCTGTTCGCTCGCAACATCGAGCATCCCCGTCAGGTGCAGGAGTTGTGCCGTGCGATCCGCGCGTTGCGCCCCGATCTGCTGTTGGCGGTGGATCAGGAGGGCGGGCGCGTGCAGCGGCTGCGCCAGGATTTCGTGCGGCTGCCGGCGATGCGCGAGTTTTCCCGGCATGCCAACGGCGCGCGCCTAGCCGAAGTCTGCGGCTGGGTGATGGCCACCGAGGTGCTGGCGGTGGGACTGGATTTCAGTTTCGCGCCGGTGCTCGACCTCGATCACCAGCGCAGCGGAGTCGTTGGCACGCGTGCCTTCGAGGCTGATCCACAGCGTGCGGTCGAGCTGATTGGCGCGTTCATCCGCGGCATGCGCGCCGCCGGCATGGCCGCGACCGGCAAGCACTTCCCCGGACATGGCTGGGCCGAGGCGGATTCGCATGTGGCGATCCCGGTCGACGGGCGCAGCCTCGACGAACTGCGCCAGCACGATATGTTGCCGTTTCGTGCACTGGCCGGCGTGCTCGATGCGGTGATGCCGGCGCACGTGATCTACCCCGAGGTGGATGCGCAGCCCGCCGGTTTCTCCCGACGCTGGTTGCAGGACATCCTGCGCGGCGAGCTGGGCTTTGGGGGGGTGATCTTCAGCGATGACCTGTCGATGGCGGGGGCGCATGTTGCCGGGGATGCCGCGGCCCGCATCGAGGCTGCACTGGTGGCCGGTTGTGACATGGGGCTGGTATGTAACGACCGCGCGGCGGCGGAGCTGGCGCTCGGCGCGCTGCAGCGGCTGGGCGCGCGGCCGGCGCCGGCGCTGGCTCGCATGCGCAGCGCGGGTACCGCCTCGCCCGACTACAAGCAGCAGCCACGCTGGCTTGAATCGATCGGCGCGTTGCGTAGCGCCGGGCTCATCGACTGAACACGCCAACACTTCAGGAAAACCATCCATGACCGTCCACGCCATCATCGGCGGCACCGGCCTGACCGAACTCGGTGGGCTCGTGCTGCGCGAGGTCAGAACGATCGAGACACCCTATGGCCTGCCGTCCGCCGATATCGTCTGCGGCGAGTTCGCCGGGCGCGAGGTACTGTTTCTCGCCCGCCACGGACATCCGCATCGCATCGCGCCGCATCAGGTCAACTACCGGGCGAACCTGTGGGCGCTGCGGCATGCCGGCGCGCAGGCGATCATCGCGGTGAATGCCGTCGGCGGCATCCATGCGGCAATGGGCACCGGGCATTTCTGCGTACCGCATCAGATCATCGACTACAGCTACGGCCGCGAACATACCTTCTTCGCAGGCGAGCTCGACCACGTCACCCATATCGATTTCAGTCATCCCTATGATGCGCAACTGCGTGAGCGGCTGATCGCTGCGTTGCAGGCCCAGGGCTGCGCCTTCAGCGACCACGGCGTCTATGGCTGCACCCAGGGACCGCGCCTGGAGACGGCTGCCGAGATCGTCCGGATGGAGCGCGATGGCTGCGACATCGTCGGGATGACCGGCATGCCCGAGGCGGCGCTGGCGCGTGAACTGCAACTGCCCTATGCGTGCCTGGCGCTGGTGGTCAATCCGGCGGCAGGCAAGGCGAACGAGGTGATCACCATGAGCGCGATCGAGGCGGCGCTGGTCGAGGGCATCGGCCAGGCGCGCGCGGTTTTGGCACGGCTCCTGGCCTGAGAGCGGACATGCACGCAAGACCGCAGACGGAAACCGGCTTGTCATCCAAATGTAGGAAACTGCCTTCTTTTATGGTTGCTCCCCGTTGCGGCACAAGCGCCGCTTGCTACACTGAGCCGCCTTCCGGAGTACCAGTATGCTTTGCCCGCCACGCATAACAAGAACGCTAAACACCGTGGTCCTGCTGAGTCTCTTCAGTCTTCTGGGCGGCTGCTCCACCTGGTTTGGCGCCGAGTTTCGCGATCCGCGCGTCGAGCTGAGCAAGGTCGAAATCATCAAGGCGCGGCTGCTGGAGCAGGAGTTCCTGCTGCGTTTTCGCATCGACAATCCCAACGATCACAGCCTGCCGGTGCGCGGGCTCGTCTATACCGTGCACCTGAACGATGTCGAGCTGGCCACCGGCGAGTCCAGCGGCTGGCTGACGGTCCCGGCCAACGGCTTCGACTATTACGAGGTGCCGGTGCATACCAATCTGTGGCGGCACATGAAATACATCGTGCGGCTGCTGGAAAAGCCTGATCGGCCGATCCGCTATCGCTTCGACGGCGAAATCAAGACCGGCCTGATGTTCGGCCGCAAGGTGCATGTCGCGAGCAGTGGCGAGATAATCCCCGGCAACTTCATCCCTGAGTAGTAAACGCCACATGAACCACGAAACCCACGTCCACGGCCCCGACTGCAATCACGATCACGACCACGCGCATGATCATCATCATGTGCACGGGCCGCACTGCAATCACGGCCATCATGAGCCGGTGCGCAATCCGCTGAAGGACGTTGGTCGCAACGATCCGTGCCCGTGCGGCAGCCAGAAAAAATACAAGAAGTGCCACGGCGCCTGACCGATCATGACTCCGCTCGTCGTCACGCTGCTGATTGTCGCGACGCTGCTGGTCAGCGCGCTGGCTGGCTATGCTCTGTATCTGTGGCGTCGGGTGTGGCGCAACGAGCGGTTGCTGGCCGAGGCGCAGAGCAAGCGTCACGCCGAGCTTGCCGAGGACCTGCGGATTCTCGCCAGCTGCCTGCTGGATGAACAGCTGCCGCTGATCGAGGGCGCCATCCGCATCAAGGTGCTGCTCGACAACTACGATTCGGCGCTGGGTCAGGACCCGCGCTGCCAGGTGTTCCAGCAACTGTTTGACGCGACTGCGCAGATCCCCACGCACGCGGCCTGGAAGGCGCTGGACAGCAAGGAACGGCGCCATCACGAGGCGAGCTTCAGTGCGCTGGAGCTGCAGCACAAGGCGGCCGCCCGGCGTTCGGCGCGCTGGCTGCTCGACGAGGCGTTGCCCAAACCCGGCCACGCGGCCTGAGCGCCCAGCCCCAGGCACTCTCGGCGTCTCATACACCCGCTACCATTACCACCGGCTTTGCGTTCGCTCAGGAGTCGTCGATGTCGCTGTGTCTGCCTTTCCCCCTGGTTCGCCTGGCCGTCGGCATGGCGTTCGGCCTGGCCAGCCTGACCGGTTGCCAGTCCTACCTGGACAACCGCTACAGCGCCAGCTTGCCACCGGCGCAAGGTATCCAGCCGCTGTCGGGCCTGGCCGGCAGCGCGAGCATTCGGCGTAACCCTCTGGGTATGCCCTTGATCGAAACCTCGTCGTTTCACGATGCGCTGTTCGCCCTGGGCTACGTCCACGCCACGGATCGCCTGAGCCAGATGGTCAGCCTGCGCCTGACCGCTCAGGGCCGGCTGGCGGAGATGGCCGGACCGGGCGTGCTGGAGATCGACCGCTTCATGCGCACGGTGAACCTGCGCCAGAGCGCCGAGCTGCTGTATCGCGAAAGCTCGCCACGGATGAAGAAGTTCTTCGAGGTCTACGCCCGCGGCGTCAACGCCTATCTGTTCCGTCACCGCGACCGCTTGCCGATGGACCTCGCCGAGTCCGGCTATCGTCCCGAATACTGGAAGCCCGAGGACTCGGTGCTGGTGTTCTGTCTGCTCAATTTCGGCCTGTCGGTGAACCTGCAGGAGGAGATCGCCGCGCTGCTCATGGCACAGAAGGTCGGCAGCGACAAGCTGGCCTGGCTGCTGCCGACCTACCCGGACGAGCCGCTGCCAGTGGAGGAGGCGGCCAAGCTGCAAGGTCTGGCGCTGGGCGGGCAAATTCCGGGGCTGGCTGCGCTGGAGCGCGCCGCCGGCCAGGTCGCGGCGCTGAACATGCTCGGCGTCGCCGCCTCGAACAACTGGGCGATTGCCGGCAGCCATACGCGCGGCGGCAAACCGATCCTGGCCAACGACACCCATTTGCCGCTGTCGATGCCCTCGTACTGGAATTTCGTGCAGATCCGCGCGCCGAAATTCCAGGCCGCAGGCGTCTCCATTGCCGGGGTGCCGGCGGTGGTCGCCGGTTTCAACGGCAAGCTGGGCTGGGGCATGACGATGGTCATGGGCGACAACCAGGACCTGTTCCTCGAGCGGATTCGTCGCGAGGGCGCGCGGCTGATGTATCAGGCCGACGGCAAGTGGCTCGCCGCGCGCGAGCGGCATGAGACGTTCTTCATCAAGGGGCAGCGGCCGGTTCGCGAAATCATCTACGAAACCCGCCACGGCCCGCTGCTCAACAGTGCACTGGGCGAGCGCAAGCACCCGATTCAGCCGTTGCAGCTCGGCAGCGGCTATGGCCTGGCGCTCAAGACCACGCAGCTGGAAGCGGACAAGTCGCTGGATGCGTTTTTCGACCTGTCGCGCGCGCAGTCCGTCGATGAAGCCTTCGCCGCCACCGGCAGGATCGGCACGAGCGCGTTGAACATGGTCTTCGTCGACCGCCAGAGCATTGGCTGGCAGGTGACCGGACGTTTCCCCAACCGTCGCGAGGGGCTCGGCCTGATGCCGTCGCCCGGCTGGGACGGGCGCTACGACTGGGACGGTTTCGCCGATCCGATGCTGCATCCCTACGACCAGGACCCCGCGCAGGGCTGGCTGGGCACGGCCAACCACCGTATCGCCCCGCGCGGTTACGGGATGCAGCTGTCCAGCACCTGGTACGCGCCGGAGCGCTTCGAGCGTCTGGCCGAGCTGGCCGGGCGCGGCAAGCACGACACCCGCAGCACCATCGCCATGCAGTACGACCAGATCACGCCGTTCGCTGCCAAGCTGAAGGCGATGTTCGCGGCGCCGGGCATGGCCGAGCCGCTGCGTGCCGCCATCGCGGCGCTGCCAGCCGGCGAGCGTGCCAAGGCCGAGGAGGCCTACCGGCGGCTGCTGGCGTTCGACGGCCGTCTCGCCGCCAGCTCGGCGGATGCCGCGCTGTACGGTGCCTTCCTGCATGAGAGCGCGCGTCAGACGTTCCTCGACGAACTGGGGCCGGATGACAGCCAGGCCTGGAAAGCGCTGCTGCAGGTGTCCGGTCTGTCCTATTCGGCGCAGGCCGACCATCTGCTCGGTCGCGACGACAGCCCCTTCTGGGACGACGCTGGCACGCCGCAGGTCGAGGACAAGCCGGCGATTCTGGCACGTAGCCTGGCAGCCGCGGTGAGCCTGCTGGAGGCACAGCTGGGGCACGACCGCAGCGCTTGGCAGTGGGGCAAGCTGCATCGTTACGAATGGCTCACCGGCAGTACCCAGCTGGCGCCACACCTGCCGGCGGGGCAGGGGCGCACGATCAGGGCGCTGCACGGTTATCTGGATCGCGGTCCGTATCCGGCGGGTGGCGACCACAGCACGCTGAATGCCTCGGCGTACCGCTGGGGCGAGGGGTTCGACACCTGGCTGATCCCGGCGATGCGCATCATCGTCGACTTCAACCGTGCCGAGCCGATGCTGGGGTTGAACAGCTCGGGCCAGTCGGGTAATCCGGCCAGCCCGCATTACGCCGACGGTATCGAGGCCTGGATGAAGGCGCAGTATCTGAGCTTCCCATTCCAGCCGGCGAACCTGGACAAGACCTATGGCACCCAGCGCCTGTTGCTGACGCCGAAGAAGTAGCCGCCTCGCCTGCCGAGGTGGCAGCGCTAGGCGCGAACCACCTCGATCACGCGGATCGTCTCCGGCGTCGGGTAATGCCAGCGGACCTGCACGTCCCAGAACCGCGTGCCGTAACGTCGCTCGGGATCGGGCTTCTGGTACGCCGGACGCGGGTCCTGCGCCAGACACTGCTCGATCAGCTCCACCAGCGGCTCGCCCAGGCGCAGCGCCTCACCACGAGCCTGCGCCAGCCCCGACTCACTCCACTGCACCTCGAGCAACCGGGGCGGTGCCGCAGCCATCGCGTTCGTGGCGTGCGGCAAGGCGTCGGCGTAGGGCACGTAAGGTTTGATATCGATTACCGGCGTACCGTCGAGCAGATCGATGCCGGAAAGCCACAGCCGATTCGCCTCCACCTTCTCCAGTTTCACCACCGATTGACCGATGCCGTTGGGGCGATGGGTCGCGCGGGTGGCGAACACGCCCACCATGCGATTGCCGCCCAGGCGCGGCGGGCGCACCCGGAGCCGCGGCTTGTCCTCCAGCGCCTGATGGAACAGGAACAGCAGCCAGACATGGCTGACCTGCTCCAGCCCGGCCACCGCCTCGCCGCTGTCGTAGGGCGGCAGCAGTTCCAGTACGCCGCGTGCCGCTGGCGCCAGCTGTGGCTGGCGCGGGATGGCGAACTTCTCCTTGAAACAGGAGTGCACATAACCGACGGGTTCGATGGTATGGCGCATCACGGGTTCGATACCTTCATCACGTGAGGAGCGCACGGGCCATGTTCATGGTCGTGCTCGGGCTGCGGTGATACGAGCAGGTTGACCGGTATCTGGCTGAGCCGCTCCCCCAACTGGCTGTCGCGCCGCAGCGGCCACCAATCGTAGAGATACATCTCCACCGGACGCCAGAGCGCCACCCAGCCGATGACCATCAGCCCCTCGGCGAGGGTCTGGGTCAGCAGCGTATCGATGCTGCCGATCAGGTTGTGGAGCAGCATGCACACGGCCATAAAGCCCAACCCCAGCAGCGTCGCCCGCCGCGCCGCACGTAAGTGCTCGCGCAGTCGCTGGTAGCTGTAGTGAGCCTGCCAGGTGAAATGAAACTGTACGGCGTCACGGGCGCGCGCTTCGGTTGTAGGCGCCAGCTCCGAGGCCGGCAGCCAGAGGTTCAGTGCCAGCGGATCACGCGCCGGCAGCTCGCGACAGGCGGCGAGAATGTACTCCTCGGCCTCGGGATGCAGATCGCGGCGGGCAAAGGGCGAAGGGTCGCGCGGGTCGGTCAGCTGCTGCAGATGATCCAGACGCAGATCAATCTGCCAGACCTCGCCCTCGCGGCGGTAAGGCATGTTCATTCAGGCTTCCGAGCTATTTGGAGTGGGCGGATTTTACTACGCTGGAGGTGTGTGTCTGTGGTTATCCGGCGAATGAAGTAAGCGACTATTGAGTGGGTAAATTATTGGTGCTCAATAAACGCAGCAAATCGAGCAGCTATTTCAAACGAAGAAATTCTAACTGTGAGTTCGCCGGTGTTATTTTCGGTGGCGCTGGGGAAGTCTTCCGTTACCCATGCTGTTGAAGATTTCTCAAGATTCAGGCAGGGTTTTCTGAATTGGAAAAGTAGCTATTACTGATTCGGAATTGGTTAAATATTCCAGCCGCTGCCGCGTATAAACGTGAAGTCGTTGATTGTCTCGTGGTCGCTAGGAGAGCAATTATAGCTATTGAGTGATACAGTCCAGCCGATTAGGTAGTGGTAGGTTTGTTTGGTTTCGCTGCTTTTAATGGCTTCGTAGTACTCAAGGTACAGATTCTTATTTTTGATCCGTCTAGCACAGGACTCTCCAATTGATAACGAAAAACTTTGGGGCTGGAGCGGAGCGTAAACTGTCCCAGTCGCGATAGCGGCGAAAAAAGCGCCTTGTTATGCATTTTTGACCTCGATGAACCACTTGGCTGCATAGCGTCGAATCCTGCCGGAGAAATGCCTGAACACTAATGGCCTTCATGATTTCAGTAAGCAACTCGCCCATCATGGTAGCGACTTGAGGTGCGTCTTGAACTGTAGCTTTACGGATGCTCATAGCTTAAGCCTAACGCTCTATTGACCTGCGTGCTTGCACGTCGGCGTTGAGTTTCAAGTTGGATATTCTAATTCCTGTATTCATATGCATATTAACGCATTTGTCGAATTAGGAAGCGACTGCAAAGATTTCATATGCCGCAAAAAAAGTCAAAGCCACAGCCATCGCGATTAAAGATATACATACGAACCAGAATCGTGCGGGGTGGTCTTTCCGTGTCAACTTGAATTTGTCGTGCTCCCCCAAGGGGTTCAGATAAAACTTGCCATGCTCGCCCTTGTCAGGAATAACGCCCAGTCGAATATAGGATGTGGCTATTACGAGAAGTCCGGCGGCTATAGCGATAACCCCGAGGCATGCGGCCAATTTTCCGGACACTATTTATCCTTCGTGAAAGTCTAAAGTTTGGTTAAGGGGCGGGCTTTAGCCCGTCCCAGTGAGCGAAGCGAGCGGTTTGAGCCTGTTGTTATGCTTTGTTTAAATTCAAGTAATAACTGTAATAGTCGAGATCTTTGATGTAGCCGAGAGACTCATAGAGATTTTGGGCCTGGATGTTTGATATTGCAGTTTCAAGTGATATGCCCTTTGCCTTCGTAATGAGGGCGTATTCTTTGGCTTTATTCAGAAGTTTCTTACCAATCCCTCTGCCCCTGGCTTCCTCGGAAACGTATAGGTCATTTAGAATCCATGAGCGTTGAGCCGATACGGATGAGAAACTCGGATAAAGCTGAGTAAAGCCTATATATTTTCCGTCAGCAGTTTGAGCATAAAAAATAGTTGACTCTGAATTTTCAAGACGTTCGGTTATGAAGTCGCGCGCTAGCTTCAAGTTAGTTTCTTGGCCATAAAAAAACTCTGTATGCATCAAAAAGTTTGGCGACCCCTTGAAGGTTAGCTAATTCGGCTTTATTAATATGTACTTCCATGTGAACTCCAGAGTAAAGCATAACGCTTTGTTAAGGGGCGGGCTTTAGCCCGCCAGTGGGCGCAGCGAGCGGTCTTGAATCGCTAGTTAGACTGAACACGCATTGTTGTTGATGTGCAGTTGTCGTTGTTGACGGTGGACATCCATGGGTCAAATTTCGCCATGCACTTTTCTACAATTAACCCGCCCCTGCCGTCGCTACTGATACTGGTTACAAAGGGACCAGCCCTGCTTGAGCAGCCAGAAATTACAACTGCTGAGATGGTTGCGATTAATAGTGCAGTTACTTTCCGCATTTTGCCTCCAATGGCATTGTGTGCTCGGTGTTTTTCGGGGGTTAAAAGCCTAGCTATAAGTAGGCGACAGGTGTGTCGAAAAAAACCACGCCACATGTGTCGCATAATATTCCTGTCATCTGATAAGTCCTTGTCTAACCTGAAAAAAATATCAGCAGATGCGACATGAGTCAGGGAGCAACAGCGACATGGATGGCAAGCCAAGACTACTCGATCAAGTGCGTGAGCAAATTCGTCTGAGACATTATTCGATTCGTACCGAAACTGTCTATCTGGAGTGGGTCAGGCGTTTTATCCGCTTTCATCAGTACCGCCATCCACGGGAAATAGGGGTGGCTGAGGTCGAGGCTTTTCTCAGTGATCCGGCGGTGCGCCGCGATGTCTCGGCTTCTACCCAAAACCAGGCGCTGGCGGCGATCCTGTTCCTTTATAGGCAAGTGCTACAGATTGAACTTCTCTGGCTTGACGGGGTGGTTCGGGCGAAACGCTCGCAGCGGTTACCGGTAGTGTTGACCCGCGATGAGGTGGCGAGCGTGCTGGCGCAACTGGATGGCACGCTATGGCTGGTGGCCAGGCTCTGGCATGCGACTGATGGAGGCACTGCGCTTGCGGGTCAAGGATGTGGAGTTTTCTCGTCTGGAAATCCTGATTCGCGACGGCAAGGGGCAGAAGGACAGGGTCACCATGCTGCCGCGCAAGCTGGTGGAGCCATTGCGGTTGCATCTGGAAAAGGTGGAGCGCTTGCACAACCGGGATTTGCTGGAAGGCTATGGACGAGCCAATCTGCCTCATGCGTTGGCGCGCAAGTATCCGAATGCGATGTCGGAGTGGGGCTGGCAGTTCGTGTTTCCGTCGATCAATCGTTCAGAGGATCCACGCTCGGGAGGTATCTTCCGCCATCATTTACACGAGAAGACCATCCAGCGGGCGGTCCGTAATGCGGTGCGCCGGGTCGGGCTGCACAGGCCAGCGACCCCGCACACGCTGCGCCACTGCTTTGCCACGCATTTGCTGGAGAGCGGCCAGGATATTCGCACGGTGCAGGAGCTGCTCGGCCATGCCGACGTGAAAACCACGCAGATCTACACGCATGTCCTCAATCGCGGTGGTCTGGCAGTACTCAGCCCGCTCGACCGCCCATGAAAAAGCCCCGCACGGGCGGGGCTTTTTTGGCAGGGTGATCAGAGCACTTCGGCCCAGAGGTCGTACTCGTCGGCGTGGGTGACGCGCACGCGGACCTTGTCGCCCGGTTGCAGCGGCTGCTCGCTGTCGACGTAGACCATGCCGTCGATCTCCGGGGCGTCGGCCCAGGAGCGGCCGATGGCGCCGTCTTCGTCCACTTCGTCGATCAGCACGTCCATTTCGCGACCGACCTTCAGTTGCAGGCGGGCGGCGCTGATGGCTTGCTGATGGGCCATGAAGCGGTCCCAGCGGTCCTGCTTGATCTCGTCAGGCACCGGCTCCAGTCCCATCTCTTCGGCCGGTGCGCCGTCGACCGGCGAATACTGGAAGCAGCCGACGCGATCCAGCTGGGCTTCGGTCAGCCAGTCGAGCAGGTACTGGAAGTCTTCCTCGGTTTCGCCGGGGAAGCCGACGATGAAGGTGGAGCGGATGGTCAGCTCGGGGCAGATCTCGCGCCACTTCTGGATGCGCGCCAGCGTCTTGTCCTCGAAGGCCGGGCGCTTCATGGCCTTGAGCACCTTCGGGCTGGCGTGCTGGAAGGGGATGTCCAGGTACGGCAGGAGCTTGCCGGCGGCCATCAGCGGGATCACGTCGTCGACGTTGGGGTAGGGGTAGACGTAGTGCAGGCGCACCCATACGCCCATCTTGCCCAGCGCTTCGCACAGTTCGAGCATGCGCGTCTTGACCGGCTGGCCGTCCCAGAAGTCGAGCTTGTACTTGAGGTCGACGCCGTAGGCGCTGGTGTCCTGGCTGATCACCAGGATTTCCTTGACGCCGGCCTTGACCAGCCGCTCGGCTTCGCTGAGTACGTCACCGACCGGACGGCTGACCAGCTTGCCGCGCATCGACGGGATGATGCAGAAGCTGCAGCTGTGGTTGCAGCCTTCGGAAATCTTCAGGTAGGCGTAGTGGCGCGGGGTGAGCTTGATGCCCTGTGGCGGTACCAGATCGATGAACGGATCGTGCTCGATGCTCGGCGGCACCACTTCGTGCACCGCGTTGACCACCTGCTCGTATTGCTGCGGGCCGGTGACGGCGAGCACGCTGGGGTGTACGCCGCGGATGTTGTTCTCGTCCACGCCCATGCAGCCGGTGACGATGACCTTGCCGTTCTCGGCGATGGCCTCGCCGATGGCGTCCAGCGATTCGGCCTTGGCGCTGTCGATGAAGCCGCAGGTGTTGACCACCACCACATCGGCATCCTCATAGGAGGGGACGATCTGGTAGCCCTCCATGCGCAGCTGGGTAAGGATGCGCTCCGAGTCCACGGTTGCCTTGGGGCATCCAAGTGACACGAACCCTACGCTTGGGACTTTATTCGACATGACAGGCCGGGCCTCGGTGATGCGGCGGGGGAAAAATGGCGCGAGATTATACAGCGATTCGCGTCTTTTCGATGCCTGCCGCAATGCCGAACATCAGCTCGCATGGTAGTCGGCCGGTAGCGACTCGCCGCAGGCATCTGCGGCGAGCCACTGTGCGCGAACGCTTTCAGCCGCGGTAGTAGCGCTGCGGCACGAACGGCGTCTTGGCGACCTTCATCGGCACGCGCTTGCCGCGCACCACGGCCCAGACTTCGTTGTCGAGCGCGGCATGGTTGCTGGTGACGTAGCCCATCGCCAGCGGTGCGCCCAGGCTGGGGCCGAAGCCACCGCTGGTGACCTGGCCGATCGGGTTGCCATCGGCGTCGACGATCTCGGCGCCTTCGCGCACCGGCATACGGTCCTGCGGCAGCAGGCCGACGCGCTTGCTCGGTACGCCGTCGCGCTGCTGGGCGAACATACGCTCAGCGCCGGGGAAGCCGCCGGCCCGTGCGCCATCGGCGCGGCGGATCTTGGAGATGGCCCACAGCAGGCTGGCATCGATCGGGGTGGTGGCGCTGCTCATGTCGTGGCCGTACAGGCACAGGCCGGCTTCCAGGCGCAGCGAGTCGCGCGCGCCGAGGCCGATCGGCTGGACTTCCGGCTCGGCCAGCAGGGCGCGGGCGAGCTGCTCGGTGGCGACGGTCGGCACGGAAATCTCGAAGCCGTCCTCGCCGGTGTAGCCCGAGCGGCTGACGTAGCAGTCGATGCCGGCCACGGCCACCCGCGCGAAGTTCATGAAGGTCATCTGCGCCACTTCCGGTGCCAGGCGGGCCAGCACCTTTGCCGCCTGCGGGCCTTGCAGGGCGAGCAGGGCGCGCGACTCGAACAGCGATTCGATCTCGCAGCGGTCGCCGATGTGCTTGCGCAGGTGGGCCAGGTCCTGTTCCTTGCAGGCGGCGTTGACCACCAGGAACAGCCGGTCGTTGCCCAGGTTGGCGACCATCAGGTCGTCCAGAATGCCGCCGTTGTCGTCGGTGAACATCGCGTAGCGCTGCATGCCCACCGGCAGGTCGATGATGTCCACCGGCACCAGGCTTTCCAGTGCGGCTGCGGCCTGCGGGCCGTGCAGCAGGATCTGGCCCATGTGCGAAACGTCGAACAGGCCGGCCTGCTCGCGGCAGTGCAGGTGTTCCTTGAGCACACCAAGCGGGTACTGCACCGGCATGTCGTAGCCGGCGAACGGAACCATCTTGGCGCCCAGTTCCAGATGTAGGGCGTGCAGCGGAGTTTTTTCCAGGGACATTGCTCGTTCCTCAATTTGAAGGAGCGGCAGGCTTCAAGCGGCAAACCGCAAGTGGGCATGACGCCTCGCTTGCCGCTTGCTGCTTGCCGCTTGCTGCTGCTTTTTTCAACATTCGATGATGTTCACCGCCAGCCCACCGCGGGCGGTCTCCTTGTACTTGCTCTTCATGTCCGCACCGGTCTGGCGCATGGTGCGGATGACCTTGTCCAGCGAGATGAAATGGTGGCCGTCGCCGCGCAGCGCCAGGCGCGCGGCGTTGATCGCCTTCACCGAGCCCATCGCGTTGCGCTCGATGCACGGTACCTGCACCAGCCCGCCGACCGGGTCGCAGGTCAGCCCGAGGTTGTGCTCCATGCCGATCTCGGCGGCGTTCTCGACCTGCTGCGGCGTGCCGCCGAGCACCTCGCACAGCGCCGCGGCGGCCATCGAGCAGGCCACGCCGACCTCGCCCTGGCAGCCGACCTCGGCGCCGGAAATCGAGGCGTTCTCCTTGTAGAGAATGCCGATGGCGGCAGCCGTGAGCAGGAAGCGCTCGACGCCCTCGAAGTTGGCGCCGGGGATGAAGCGCATGTAGTAGTGCAGCACCGCCGGAACGATGCCGGCCGCGCCGTTGGTGGGCGCGGTGACCACGCGGCCACCGCTGGCGTTTTCCTCGTTCACCGCCAGCGCGTAGAGGTTCACCCAGTCCACCACCGACAGCGGATCGCGCAGGCCGGCCTCGGGGTTGCTGCTCAGCTGGCGGTACAGCGCGGCCGCGCGACGCTTGACCTTGAGCCCGCCGGGCATGATGCCCTCGCTGTGGCAACCGGCCTTGACGCAATCCTGCATGACCTGCCAGATGCGTTGCAGGCCGCTGCGGGTTTCCTCGTCGGGGCGCCAGACGCGCTCGTTCTCGCGCATCAGCTCGCTGATCGACAGGCCATGCTCGGCACACAGCGCCAGCAGTTCGTCGCCGGTACGGAACGGATAAGGCAGCGGGGTTCTGTCCTCGACGATGCGGTCGGCGCCGGCGGCGCTGTCATCGACCACGAAGCCGCCGCCCACCGAGTAGTACTCGCGTGAACGCAGTTGCAGGCCGGCGGCGTCGAAGGCGCGGAAGATCATGCCGTTGGGGTGATACGGCAGGGCTTTGCGAATCATCGCCAAGTGTTCTTTCTCGACGAAACGGATCGGCCGTTCGCCGCCCAGCTTCAGCTCGCCGCTTGCGCGGATCGCCTCCAGGCGCTGCGGGATCAGTGTAGTGTCGACCAGCTCCGGCAGTTCGCCTTCCAGGCCGAGCAGCACGGCCTTGTCGCTGCCGTGGCCCTTGCCGGTGGCGCCGAGCGAGCCGTACAGCTCGACCCGCACGCTCGCCGTGGCGGCCAACAGGTCGTCGCGACGCAGGCCCTCGACGAAGCGCACCGCGGCGCGCATCGGGCCGACGGTATGCGAGCTGGATGGCCCGATACCGATCTTGAACAGGTCGAAAACGCTCAGGGACATGGCATGTACTCCGATTGCGGGGGCCGTACCAGCGGCCCGCGCAACATCGATGGCCTGGTTATTCAGCATAGACAGGGAACGTCGCACAGAGGTCGGTGACCTGCTCCTTGACGCGCTCGATCACCGCCGGGTTGTCGATGTCGTCGAGGATGTCGCAGATCCAGCCGGCCAGCTCGCGGCACTCGCCTTCGCCGCAGCCGCGGGTGGTTACCGCCGGGGTGCCGATGCGGATGCCCGAGGTCACGAACGGCGACTGCGGGTCGTTGGGCACGGCGTTCTTGTTCACCGTGATGTGCGCGGCGCCCAGCGCGGCGTCGGCGGCCTTGCCGGTCAGGCCCTGGCGGATCAGGCTGACCAGCATCAGGTGGTTGTCGGTGCCACCGGAAACCACGTCATAACCGCGCCCGACGAAGACTTCGGCCATCGCCCGGGCGTTCTGCACCACCTGCTGCTGGTAGGCCTTGAACTCGGGCTCCAGCGCTTCCTTGAAGCACACCGCCTTGGCGGCGATCACGTGCATCAGCGGGCCGCCCTGAGCGCCGGGGAATACCGCGGCATTGAGCTTCTTCTCGATCTCCTCGTTCTTCTTCGCCAGGATCAGGCCGCCGCGCGGGCCGCGCAGGGTCTTGTGGGTGGTGGTGGTGACCACGTCGGCGAACGGCACGGGGTTCGGGTACAGGCCAGCGGCGACCAGCCCGGCGACGTGGGCCATGTCGACGAACAGGTAGGCGCCAACCTTGTCGGCGATGGCGCGGAAACGGGCGAAGTCCAGTACGCGGGAATAGGCGGAGAAGCCGGCGACGATCATCTTCGGCTTGTGCTCGACGGCCAGGCGCTCGACCTCGTCGTAGTCGATCAGGCCCTGCTCATCGATGCCGTACTGCACGGCGTTGTACAGCTTGCCCGAGGAGGAAACCTTGGCGCCGTGGGTCAGGTGGCCGCCGTGGGCCAGGCTCATGCCGAGGATGGTGTCGCCGGCATTGAGCAGCGCCAGGTACACCTCGCTGTTGGCCGAGGAGCCCGAGTGCGGCTGGACGTTGGCATAGTCGGCGCCGAACAGCTCCTTGGCGCGATCGATGGCCAGTTGCTCGACCACGTCGACGTATTCGCAGCCACCGTAGTAGCGCTTGCCCGGGTAGCCTTCGGCGTACTTGTTGGTCAGCCCGCTGCCCTGGGCCTGCATGACCTGCGGGCTGGTGTAGTTCTCCGAGGCGATCAGTTCGATGTGATCTTCCTGGCGGCGGTCTTCGGCTGTGATGGCTTGGGCCAGGGCCGGGTCGTACTGGGTCAGGGTCAGATTCTTGTGGAACATGGTTGCACCTCTTGTTGTAGGGAGGCGCGGCGGGGACCGCGCCTCGGATCATCGGTTCGCGTCTTCAACGCTCGAAGGACACGGCCGTCTGCAGCCGGCGTCGGGCGAAATACTCACGGGTGAGCTTGACCACCACCGGGCTGAGCAACACCAGCGAGATCAGGTTGGGAATGGCCATCAACCCGTTGAGGGTGTCGGCGACCAGCCAGGCGAAGTCGAGCTGGGCGACAGCGCCGAAGGGGATGGCCACGACCCAGAGCAGGCGGAACGGCAGGATCGACTTGGTGCCGACCAGGTATTCCCAGCAACGCTCGCCGTAGTAGCTCCAGCCGAGGATGGTGGTGTAGCTGAACACCACCAGCGACAGCGCCAGCACATACTGGCCGACGCCCGGCAGTGCACTCTCGAAGGCCGCGCTGGACAACGCCGCACCGCTGACACCGCTGGTCCAGGCGCCGGTGGTGAGGATCACCAGGGCGGTCATCGAGCAGACGATGAGGGTGTCGATGAAGGTGCCGAGCATGCCGATCAGCCCCGAACGTACCGAGCAGTTGGTGGTGCCGGCGGCTTGGGCGATACCCGCAGTACCCAGACCCGCTTCGTTGGAGAAGATGCCGCGCGCCACGCCGAAGCGGATCGCTGCCATCACCGCCGCGCCAGCGAAACCACCGGTGGCTGCCGCCGGGCTGAAGGCGTGCTCGAAGATCAGCGCGAAGGCGCCGGGGATGGCCTGGTAGTTGATCACCAGCACGGTCAGCGAGGCGACGACGTAGCCCACGCACATGAACGGCACCAGCATCTCGGCTACCTTGCCGATGCGCTTGACGCCGCCGAGGATCACCAGCCCGGTGACGACCATCGTTGCCACGCCGGTCACCCAGTCCGGGATGCCGAACGAGCCGTGCAGCGCGTCGGCCATGCTGTTGACCTGCACCATGTTGCCGATGCCGAAGCCCGCCAGGCCGCCGAACAGCGCGAAGGCGCCACCCATCCAGGCCCATTTGCTGCCCAGGCCGTTCTTGATCGCGTACATCGGCCCGCCGACGTGCTCGCCGCGCTCGTCCTTCTCACGGTAATGCACGGCCAGTACCACTTCGCAGTACTTGGTGGCCATGCCCACCAGCGCGGTGCACCACATCCAGAACACCGCGCCGGGGCCGCCGAGGAAGATCGCGGTGGCGACGCCGGCGATGTTGCCGGTGCCGACGGTGGCGGCCAGACAGGTCATCAGCGCCTGGAACGGGCTGATCTCGCCGGATTCGTCATCGCCCTTCTGACGGCCTTTCCAGAGCAGCGCGAAGCCGGCCGGGATGTTCAGCCAGGGCATGAATTTGAGATAGATCATCAGGAACAGACCGGTGCCGAGGATCAGCACCAGCATTGGCACGCCCCAGACCAGGGCGTTGATGTCGTTTACCAGGGTATTAAGGGTTTCCATAACTACTCCAATCTTGTTTTTATTTGGTAGCCGGTTATTGGTTTGGCCCGGAGGCGGTGGGGTGCTTGTGGCTCCCGTTTTGTTATGGGTGCGGTTTGTTAGTGAGGACACTGGCCGGCATGCGGCGGGGGATCACCCCGCCGGCATACCGGCCCCCGGTCAGGCCGGAGGGAGCGTCAGTCCTGGTAGGCCTCCATCGGTGGGCACGAGCAGACCAGGTTGCGGTCGCCGTAGACGTTGTCGACACGGGCCACGGGCGGCCAGTACTTGCTGTCCACCGCGGTCTTGCCGGGGTATACCGCCTGCTCACGGCTGTAGGGGTGCGACCACTGGCCGGCCAGCTCCGCCGCGGTATGCGGCGCGTTCGCCAGCGGGTTGTCGGTGCTGTCCAGCTCGCCGTTCTCCACCGCGCGGATTTCCTCGCGGATGGCGATCATGGCGTCGATGAAGCGATCCAGCTCTTCCTTCGATTCGCTCTCGGTCGGCTCGATCATCAGCGTGCCGGCCACCGGGAAGGACATGGTCGGGGCGTGGAAGCCGAAGTCGATCAGGCGCTTGGCCACGTCGTCCACCGAGATGCCGCTGGAGTCCTTGAGCGGACGCAGGTCGAGGATGCACTCGTGGGCCACCAGGCCGTTGCCACCGGTGTAGAGCACCGGGTAGTGCTCCTCCAGGCGACGGGCGATGTAGTTGGCGTTGAGGATCGCCATCAGCGAGGCCTGCCGCAGGCCTTCGCCGCCCATCATGCTGATGTACATCCAGGTGATCGGCAGGATGCTGGCGCTGCCGAACGGCGCGGCGCAGACGGCACCTTCCTTGCGCTCCAGCCGGTCATGGCCGGGCAGGAACGGCGCCAGGTGCGCCTTCACGCCGATCGGGCCGACGCCCGGGCCGCCGCCGCCGTGCGGAATGCAGAAGGTCTTGTGCAGGTTCAGGTGCGAAACGTCGCCGCCGAACTGGCCCGGGGCACACAGGCCGACCATCGCGTTCATGTTGGCGCCGTCGATGTACACCTGGCCGCCATGCTGGTGGACGATGGTGCAGATCTCGCGGATGCCTTCCTCGAACACGCCGTGGGTCGAGGGGTAGGTGATCATCAGCGCGGCGAGCTGGGCAGCATGCTGCTCGGCCTTGGCGCGCAGATCGTCGATATCGACGTTGCCACGCTCGTCGCAAGCCACCACCACCACGCGCATGCCGGCCATGTTGGCGGTTGCCGGGTTGGTACCGTGCGCCGAGGAGGGGATCAGGCAGACGTCACGCTGGTCGTCGCCACGGCTCTGGTGATAGGCGCGGATCGCCAGCAGGCCGGAGTACTCGCCCTGCGAGCCGGCGTTGGGCTGCAGCGACACCGCGTCGTAGCCGGTGGCGGCGCAGAGCATGCGCTCCAGATCGTCGGTCAGCTGGAGGTAGCCCTGGCTCTGCTCGGCCGGTGCGAACGGATGCAGGTTGCCGAATTCCGGCCAGGTGATCGGGATCATCTCGCTGGCGGCGTTGAGCTTCATGGTGCACGAGCCCAGCGGAATCATCGCGCGATCGAGCGCCAGGTCCTTGTCCGAGAGCTTGCGCAGGTAGCGCATCAGCTCGGTTTCGGAGTGGTAGCGGTTGAACACCGGGTGCTGCAGGATCGCCGACTGGCGCAGCAGGTCCTGCGGCAGTTTCGCCGCGCTGCTGGTCAGTGCGTCGAAGCTCGGCAGGCTCTGGCCCGGCTCGGCGAAGACTTCCCACAGGCGCTCGACCGCAACGCGATCGGTGGTTTCGTCCAGCGACAGGCCGAGGCGACCGGCATCCACTTCACGCAGGTTGATGCCCATCGCGCGGGCCTGCTTGTGCAGTTGCGCGGTGCGCTCGCCAGTGGCCAGGGTGAGGGTGTCGAAGAAGCTTTGCTGCTCGACGGTGAAGCCGAGCGCGCGCAGGCCTTCGGCGAGGATCGCGGTCAGCTGGTGCACCCGCTGGGCGATCTGGGTCAGGCCGCGCGGGCCGTGGTAGACGGCGTACATGCTGGCGATGTTGGCCAGCAGCACCTGCGCGGTGCAGATGTTGCTGGTGGCCTTCTCGCGGCGGATGTGCTGTTCGCGGGTCTGCATGGCCAGGCGCAGGGCCGGCTGACCGTGGCGATCCACCGAGAGGCCGACCAGGCGGCCCGGCATGTCGCGCTTGAAAGCGTCGCGGGTGGCGAAGTAGGCGGCATGCGGGCCGCCGAAGCCCAGCGGCACGCCGAAGCGCTGCGCACTGCCGAGCGCGACGTCGGCGCCGAACTCGCCGGGCGGGGTGAGCAGGCACAGCGCCAGCAGGTCGGCAGCGACCGCCACCAGGGCCTTGGCTTCATGGAAGCGCTCGACCAGTGCACGGTAGTCGAAGATGTCGCCATTGCTCGCCGGATACTGCAGCAGGGCGCCGAAATAGACGCTGACATCGTCCAGCTCGCGCTCGTCGCCGACCACCACCTTGATGCCCAGCGGTTCGGCACGGGTACGCAGCACGTCGAGGGTCTGCGGGTGGCAGTGCTGCGAGGCGAAGAAGGCCTTGGCGGCCTTGTTCTTCGACAGACGCTGGCAGAAGGTCATGGCTTCGGCGGCGGCGGTGGCCTCGTCGAGCAGGGAGGCGTTGGCGATCTCCATGCCGGTGAGGTCGCTGATCAGCGTCTGGAAATTCAGCAGCGCTTCCAGGCGACCCTGGGAGATTTCCGGCTGGTAGGGCGTGTAGGCGGTGTACCAGGCGGGGTTTTCCAGCAGGTTGCGCAGGATCGGCGTCGGCGTGTGGGTGCCGTAGTACCCCTGGCCGATATGGCTGGCGAACTGCTGGTTCTGCGCGGCGATGGCCTTGAGCCGGGCCAGCGCCTGGGCTTCGCCGAGGCCGTCGGTCAGCTCGAGTACGCTGGTGCCCTTGATGCTGTCGGGGATCACGCTGGCGCCCAGCGCTTCCAGCGAGTCATAGCCCAGCTGCTGCAGCATGGCGGCGGTATCAGCCGCACGCGGGCCGATGTGGCGGGCGATGAACTCGTTGGCGGTATCCAGGGGTAAAGGCTTGTTCATCGGGCCTCCTCAAACATCGTCGCTGGCGTTGAGCAGACGGTTGTAGGCAGCCTGGTCGAGCAGGTCGGCCACGGCGCTGGTGTCTTGCGGGCGGAAGCGGAAGAACCAGCCTTCCTGCAGCGGCGAGCTGTTGACCAGCTCCGGGCTTGCTTCCAGCGCGGGGTTGATCTCGACGATTTCGCCAGACAGCGGCATGGCGATATTGCTGGCGGCCTTCACCGATTCCAGCACGGCGACCTCATCGCCCGCGGCGTATTCCTGCAGCTCCGGCAATTGCACGAAGACCACATCGCCCAGCGCTTCCTGGGCGAACGGGGTGATACCCACGGTGACCAGACCGTCGCTATCCAGACGCAGCCATTCGTGATCGGCCGTAAAACGCAATTCGCTCATGGGTAAACTCCTGACTCTTGTTAGAGGCCCGCGACAGTCCGAAGCGGGGGGAAAGGCTCGTGCATGGCAGCGAGCGGTTGCCTAGGTTAGAGCAAAGGCAGTGCCATATTTAAAATATCTATATAAATCAATTGGTTAGGTTTTTATTGAGGGTGAGCGAGGAAATGTTATGGAGCGATTTCGCTACGCCCGAAGTGGAGGAACGCTCGGCAGCGCGCGAAACCGGTCGCTTTCATGCTGTGTAGTGGTTTCATTACGTTTGTAGCGAAATCGAAACGGCTGATTGGGGGTGACTGATTGGGGGCCAATAGCCGGGTTCATTGCACTTGCTTTGGGAGGGGGAGATTGGTGGTATCGGGCTGGCAGGGTTGGGTGGTATTGCCGGATTGTTTGGGTTTGCGTTCGAAGATCAGGGTACTTGCCACGTGTGCGGATGGCTCTGGTTGCGGCCGGGGGGCCGAAACCGGGCGAGCAGCCCGCACAGCTATTGAGTGCCACCGTCAACTATATAGTTCCATGCCATGCAAAGAGCCAAAGCCAAACCAAACACCTGCTCTGCGGTCGCTAGGCTGTTAGCGTGTAGTTTCTTTTTTCCAGTCCCTTTGGAGATTTCCCATGAAACTCTTCTACACATCCGGCGCCTGCTCGCTGAGCCCGCATATCGCGCTGTGCGAATCAGGCCTGGAGTTCCAGACCGAAAGCGTCGATCTGCAAAGCAAACGCACCGCCAGCGGCGCGGATTTCCTCGTCCTCAACCCGAAAGGCTACGTACCGGCGCTGGTGCTCGGTGCCGGTGAGGTGCTGACCGAGGGCGCGGCCATCGTCCAGTACATTGCCGACCAGGTGCCCGAGCGGCAGTTGGCGCCGGCCAACGGCACGCAGGAGCGTTACCACCTGCAGGGCTGGCTGAATTTCATCGGCTGCGAGTTGCAGAAGCCCTGCGGCGCCTTTTTCAATCCGCGGGCGAGTGACGACTGGAAGGCCGCCGCGCGCGCCAATCTGGAAAAGCGCCTGGGCTATCTCGATGACTACCTTGCCGACCGCGAGTACCTCTTGGGCGAGCGCTTCAGCGTCGCCGACGGCTACCTGTTCACCGTGCTGCGCTGGATGCCGCCGAACGGCCTGGCGCTGGAGCGCTGGCCGAATCTGGCGGCCTACCAGGCGCGCATCCAGGCACGGCCGGCGGTGCAGCGGGCGTTGCAGACCGAGGGGCTGGCCTGAGTGGAGCAGGGCGGTGTGCGCCGACAACGCTCGTAGTGCCGTGCATTGGGTGGATGGCTGCATTGACCGAATGCCTCTGGCTCGGCCCCCGGGGTACTTCTTGATATCGAGCGCGAGGCGTCGCCAGTGCCGCCCCGTCGCTCGGCATCACCCTCGGTAATTGACGAGGCTGTCGTCGGGCGCGATCAACGCCGGATGCACAGCGTTTGTCGCGACAGCGGGTACATCATCATGGCTGCAGGCAAGCGTTTGTGCTTCACCGGTGTCGTGTGCGTCAGGTTCGCGGTATGGGCGTTTGGGGTGCCGGTTTTCCTTTGCGCATGCCGCGTCGGTGGGTTCAGGCCCACACCGGGCGGGCCCGCTGGACGCGGATCGCGCGCCGTGCGCTGCGCGCCAGGCGAGTGCTGAGCAACACCGCCGCGCAGCTCAGCCCGACGATCAGCCCCTGCCATAGCCCGCCGGGGCCGGACGCGGGGCCGAAGTGGTCGGTCAGGCCGAGCACGTAACCGATCGGCAGACCGATGCCCCAATAGGCGAGCAGGGTCAAGAGCATGGTCATGCGCGTGTCCTGGTAACCGCGCAGGGCGCCGGCCGCCGTGACCTGCACGACGTCGGAGAACTGGAACAGCGCCGCATAGAAGAACAGCCCGGACGCCACGGCGACCACCGCCGGGTCGGGCGTGTAGATGTGGGCGATCGGCTCGGCGAACAGCAGCATCACGCTGGCGGAGAAGCAGGCATACACCAGTCCCGTGCCCATCCCGACGCCGGCGGCGAAGCGCGCATCGCGCGGTGCGCTGCGGCCCAGCGCCTGTCCTACCCGCACGGTGACGGCCATGCCCAGCGACAGCGGAATCATGAAAATTAGCGAGGTGAAGTTCAGCGCAATCTGGTGTCCGGCCACCACCGTTGCGCCCAGCGCGCCGATCAGCAGGGCGATGACCGAGAAGATGCTGGCTTCGGCGAACACCGCGATGCCGATCGGCAGGCCGACCGCCAGCAGGGGACTGAGCACCGGCCAGCGCGGCCATTCGAAGCGGGCGAACAGTTGGCTCGGTCGATACAGTGCGGCGCGGCGCACCCAGAACAGCATGGCCAGCAGCATGAACAGCATCACCAGCGCCGTCGCGACACCGCAGCCGACACCACCGAGCGCCGGCGCGCCGAGCTTGCCGTAGATGAAGATGTAATTGAGCGGAATGTTCAGCAGCAGGCCGAGCACGCCGATCACCATGCTCGGGCGCGAATGGCCGAGGCCGTCGCTGTAGCAGCGCAGCACCTGATACAGCCCGATCACTGGAAAGCCGCAGGCGATGGCGCGCAGGTAACCCATGCTGGGGCCGATCAGCGCCGCTTCGACGTTCATCCCGCGCAGTATCGGCTCGGCGTTCCACATCAGGATGGCGCACAGGCTGCCGAGGCCGCCGCCCATCCACAGCGCCTGGCGCACCAGCGGGCCGATCTCGCCATGCTGCTCGGCACCGAAACGTTGCGCCACGTTCGGCGTGGTCGCCAGGATCACGCCGGTCAGGAACAGGAACACCGGCACCCAGAGGGAGTTGCCCAGGGCCACCGCCGCCAGGTCGTGCGCGCTGACCCGGCCGGCCATTACCGTATCGACGAAACCCATCGCCGTGCTGGCCAGTTGGGCGATCATCATCGGCAGGGCGAGGGCGAAGAGGGTGCGCAGCTCGGTCCGCATCCGGCCGGACCTCGACTCAGAAGGCATTGCATCGTTCCGGTTGTATACAAAAGGCGCGGTAGTTTACGCCGCACGGCAGCCGGCCGAAAGGCGGAAAAACGGCGGCGGGGCGTCTAGAATGGGCCGCATCTGAAACGGAGCCTGCCATGCGTATCCTTGCCGACGAAAACATTCCTCTGGTCGATGCCTTCTTCGCCGGCTTCGGCAGTATCCGCCGCATGGCCGGCCGCTCGATCAACCGGGCGGCGCTGGAGCAGACCGACGTACTGCTGGTGCGCTCGGTGACCCGCGTCGACCGCGAACTGCTCGCGGGCACACCGGTGCGCTTCGTCGGCACCTGTACCATCGGCACCGATCATCTGGACCTCGACTATTTCCTCGAAGCCGGCATCACCTGGGCCAGCGCGCCCGGCTGCAATGCGCGCGGTGTGGTGGACTACGTGCTGGGCAGCCTGCTGGCGCTGGCCGAGCGCCAGGGCGAGGAACTGGCGACGCGCCGCTACGGCGTGGTCGGGGCGGGTGAAGTGGGCGGGCGGCTGGCGGAGGTGCTGCGCGGGCTGGGCTGGGATGTGCGGGTCTGCGATCCGCCGCGCCAGGCGCGCGAGACCGGTGACTTCGTCACACTGGAGGAGATCATTGCCGAGTGCGATGTGATCAGCCTGCATACGCCACTGGAATTGCAGGGCGCGCATCCGACCTTCCATCTGTTCGACGCTTCCCGGCTGGCGCAACTGCGCCCCGGCAGCTGGCTGATCAACGCCAGCCGCGGCGCGGTGGTGGACAATGCCGCGCTACGCGAACTGCTGCTGCGCCGCCCGGACCTGCAGGCAGTGCTGGACGTCTGGGAAGGCGAGCCGCAGGTCGACGTCGCCCTGGCCGAATTGTGCCAGCTGGCCACGCCGCATATCGCCGGCTACAGCCTGGACGGCAAGCTGCGCGGCACCGCACAAATCTACCAGGCTTTCTGTGCCGCCCAGGGGCTGGCGCCGACGGTAACGCTGGACGAGCTGACGCCGGCACCGGCACTGCAGGCGCTGAGTTTCGACGGCTCTGCCGATCCGCGCACCCTGCTGGCCACGCTGTGTCGCGCGGTCTACGACCCGCGCCGCGACGATGCCGCCTTCCGCCGCAGCCTGCACGGTGACGAGGCCCAGCGCCGCGCCGCCTTCGATCAGCTGCGCAAGGCCTATCCGCCACGGCGCGAAATCGACGGCGTGCGGGTGCACATTCAGGGCGGCAACGACGAGCTGGCCCGCGTCGCGCGCGGACTGGGTGCGCAGTTGGGCTAGGCCGATTGGTCGGATGCAATTTGCGGCCTGCTCCGCTAGCATTACCCGTCCTCCGCTTCAGCCCACGATGGTGTTATGAGTTATCAGGTTCTAGCCCGCAAATGGCGCCCGCGCTCGTTCCGCGAAATGGTCGGGCAGACGCACGTGCTCAAGGCCCTGATCAACGCGCTGGACAGTCAGCGTCTGCACCATGCCTACCTGTTCACTGGCACCCGTGGCGTGGGCAAGACCACCATCGCGCGGATCATCGCCAAGTGCCTGAACTGCGAAACCGGCGTCAGCTCGACCCCCTGTGGCGAGTGCTCGGTGTGCCGCGAGATCGACGAGGGGCGCTTCGTCGACCTGATCGAGGTCGACGCCGCGAGCCGCACCAAGGTCGAGGACACCCGCGAACTGCTGGACAACGTGCAGTACGCGCCGAGCCGCGGCCGCTACAAGGTCTACCTGATCGACGAAGTGCACATGCTCTCGTCGCACTCGTTCAACGCGCTGCTCAAGACGCTCGAAGAGCCGCCGCCGCACGTCAAGTTCCTGCTGGCGACCACCGACCCGCAGAAGCTTCCCGTCACCATCCTGTCGCGTTGCCTGCAGTTCTCGCTGAAGAACATGCCGCCGGAGCGGGTGGTCGAGCATCTGACTCACGTGCTCGGCGCCGAGAACGTACCGTTCGAGGAAGATGCGCTGTGGCTGCTCGGCCGCGCTGCCGATGGCTCGATGCGCGATGCGATGAGCCTGACCGACCAGGCAATCGCCTTCGGCGAGGGCCGGGTGCTCGCCGCCGATGTACGGGCGATGCTCGGCACGCTTGATCACGGGCAGGTCTACGGCGTGTTGCAGGCACTGCTCGAAGGCGACGCGCGCGCGCTGCTCGAAGCCGTGTGCCAGTTGGCCGAGCAAGGCCCGGACTGGGCCGGCGTGCTGGCCGAAATGCTCAATGTGCTGCACCGTGTGGCCATCGCTCAGGCGCTGCCGGAAGCGGTGGACAACGGCCAGGGCGACCGCGATCGCGTCCTCGCGCTGGCCCAGGCGCTACCGGCCGAGGATGTGCAGTTCTATTACCAGATGGGGCTCATCGGTCGCCGTGACCTGCCGCTGGCGCCCGATCCGCGCAGCGGTTTCGAGATGGTCCTGCTGCGCATGCTGGCGTTCCGTCCCGCCGACCGCGAAGACGCGCCGCGAACACAGCTAAAGCACCTGGGAGTCAGCCCGGCCACGGCTGATTCCGACAGGGCTCCGGTGGCCGCAGCGGCCACCGCGCCTGCGCCTGTACCTCCGGTGGTGGCTCCAGTTGCCGCTGAGCCGTCCGTAGCCACCGTGGCCGACGTCGCGCCGCTGGTCGAGGAAGCGCCCGCCGCTCAGGCTCCGGCGCTGCCGGCGAACGAACCCGTTGCGCCGCCGGTCATCGACGTGCCCTGGGCCGAACCGCCGAGCGCTGCGCCGACGCCGTCCGAGGCGGCTGCGACGGCTATAGTCGAGCCGCTTCCGCCGCCCGGCCGCGCGACCGAGCAGCCGGCACCATTGGCTCCGGCCGAGGACGTGGATGACGACGAGCCGCCGCTGAGCGATGAGGATTACTACGAAGTCGAAAACCAGGTCGAGGCCTATCTGGACGATCTGGTCGAGACTAAGGCGGCCGTTGCCAGCGAGCCGCTGCCGGCGGCCGAACCGGCAACCGGGCTGGCTGCCGACTGGCTGGAGCTGTATCTCAAGCTCGGCCTGTCCGGGCTGACTGGCAGCATCGCCGCCAACTGCACGCTGATCGAGGTGGACGGCGACCGCTGGCTGATGCACCTGGACCCGGCGCAGAGCGCGCTGTTCAATGCCACCCAGCAGCGCCGCCTGAACGACGCGCTGGATCAGTATCACGGGCGCAAGCTGCAGCTGGAGATCAAGCTGGAGAAGCCGCAGCAGGAAACGCCGGCGCAGGCGGCGGCGCGTCGCCGCGAAGAGCGTCAGCGCGCCGCGGAACGCTCGATCCAGGCCGATCCGATGGTGCAGCAATTGATGCAGCAATTCTCCGCGGTGATTCGAGACGGCACGATCGAACCTGTAGAACACACCGAAACCTGACCCCATTTGAGGTGATTCCCATGATGAAAGGTGGCATGGCCGGCCTGATGAAGCAGGCGCAGCAGATGCAGGAAAAGATGCAGAAAATGCAGGAAGAGCTGGCGAATGCCGAAGTCACCGGCCAGTCCGGCGCCGGCCTGGTCAGCGTCGTGATGAACGGCCGCCATGACGTCAAGCGCGTCAGCCTTGACGACAGTCTGATGCAGGAAGACAAGGAAATCCTCGAGGACCTGATCGCCGCGGCGGTCAACGATGCCGTGCGCAAGATCGAGCAGAACAGTCAGGAAAAGATGTCCGGCATGACCGCCGGCATGCAGTTGCCGCCCGGCTTCAAGATGCCGTTCTAAAAGCAGCTGGAAGTTTGAAGCCTGAAGCTGGAAGCAAGAGCTTGACCGGCGTTAGCCGCTGCCCCGGACACTAGCTTCCAGCTTCCAGCTTCCAGCTTCCAGCTTCCAGCTTCCAGCTTCCAGCTTCCAGCTTCCAGCTTCCAGCTTCGAGATTTCCATGAGTTTCAGCCCCCTGATTCGCCAGCTCATCGATGCCTTGCGGATTCTGCCCGGTGTCGGGCAGAAGACCGCGCAGCGCATGGCCCTGCAGTTGCTCGAGCGCGATCGCAGCGGCGGTCTGCGTCTGGCACAGGCCTTGACCCGGGCGATGGAAGGCGTCGGTTATTGCCGGCAGTGCCGCACGTTGAGCGAGGATGAACTCTGCCCGCAATGCGCCGATCCGCGCCGCGACGATGCGTTGCTGTGCGTGGTGCAAAGCCCGGTGGATGTGTTCGCCGTCGAGCAGACCGGTTTTCGCGGACGCTACTTCGTCCTCAAGGGTCATCTCTCGCCACTCGACGGCCTCGGCCCGGAGGCCATCGGCATCCCCGAGCTGCTCGCGCGGGTTGCCGATGGCGCGTTCGCCGAAGTGATCCTGGCGACCAATCCGACGGTGGAAGGCGAGGCCACGGCGCACTACATCGCGCAGATGCTGGTGCCCAAGGGCCTGATCATCAGTCGCATCGCCCACGGCGTGCCGCTGGGCGGCGAACTGGATCTGGTCGATGGCGGTACGCTGGCCCATGCGCTGGCCGGACGCAAACCGATCAATCTGTGATTCGTGACGGTCTGGTATGCCGCAGCGTTTTAACCTTATACCGCTTTGCCAGTGCCGTCTCTGTTCGGATTCATGTAAAGTTCTAAGCCAAACTTGCTAGATAACCAAATCGAATAATCTACTTGCTTTTGGTTATATGGCATTTCTTTGCGTGCAGCTCGAATCGAGGTCGTAAATGAAAGCAAAGCATTGGCTGTTCTCGGCACTGTTGCTCGTGAGCGCTTTCGCTCAGGCGCAGGAAAAATTCAAGGTTGGCTACATCCGGGTAATGGATGACGCGCAGGCGATGGTGGCGCATGAGGCCGGTCTGTATGCCAAGCATGGTCTCGATGTCGAGCTGGTCGAGTTCAGCTCCGGTACCGATCTGATCAAGGCGATTATTGGTGGCCAGCTGGATACCGGCGTGCTGGGCTTCACCAATGCGGTGGCCTGGGCTTCGAAGGGCGCGGACCTGAAGGTGGTCGGCGGCGCGCAGCAGGGCTATCACTCGATTCTGGTGCGCGAGCAGACCGGTATCGCCGATGTGGCCGGTCTCAAGGGACACAGCCTGGCATCCCAGCGTGAAGGCAGTACTGCCGATGCCGTGTTGCGCGGTGTGACGCTGAAGGCCGCCGGGCTCAAGCCGAGCGATGTGAACATCATGGGCGTCAGCCCGGCCGTCGCGGTGCAGTCGCTGGTTTCCGGGCGAGTCGACGCGGCTTTCCTGTTCGAGCCCTACGATCGCATCGCGCAACTGGTCGCGCCGGTCAAGCAGGTCTACGAGATCGGCGAGGTCTGGCCCTTCCCCTGCATGGTGGTGATCACTTCCGGTGACACGCTGGCCAAGCGCAAGGATGAGGTGTGGAAATCGCTCGATGCGCAGCGCGACGCCATCAGCCTGCTCGAGCAGCAACCGGCTGAAGCAGCCAAGCTGATCGCCGACTACTTCATCGCCGAGCCGACGCTCAAGACCCTCAAGCGTGGTGAGCTGCCGCGCGAGACGGTGATCGAGGAGGCCATCGCCACCCAGACCTTCACCGCCAAGCTCGATGACCAGGATCTGGCGCGCATTCAGGAGCTCGCCGATATCCTGCAGGAGCAGGGTTCGTTGAAGACCCGTGACGGTAAGGCGTTCAATACCAGCGCGATTCTCGATCTGTCCTGGCAGGATGCCCGCCAGCTCTGATCCGCAATCAATCTACGCAGGGACCAGCCCGGCATGCGGCCGGTCCCGTTCGTTCTGGCTCGTTTTGGCGGGCCGTTTTCTGTTCAAGAGTGTTTATGCAGCTCAGGTTTGAAGAAGTAGACAAACGCTTTGGCCAGTTGGAGGTCATCAAGGGCTTCAGCGGCGAGTTCGCCCAGGGCGAGCTGGTGGCACTGGTCGGTCCGTCGGGTTGTGGCAAATCGACCCTGTTGCATCTGGTGGCCGGACTGGAAAAGCCCAGCGCGGGACGGGTGCTGGCTGACGGTCGACCGATCACCGGGCCGAGCCCGCAACGTACCCTGGTTTTCCAGGAGCATGCGCTGTACCCCTGGCTCAGCCTGCAGGCAAACGTGGCGATGGCGCTGGAACTGCAGGGCGTCGCCAAGGACAACGCATTCGAGCAGGCTGCGGCCTGGTTGGCACGCGTCAACCTCAAGGGCTTTGAGCATTATTACCCTCACCAGGTGTCGGGCGGCATGCGCCAGCGTACCGCCCTGGCACGGGCATTCATCGCCAAGCCCGAGGTGCTGCTACTGGACGAACCCTTCGGCGCGCTCGACGCGCTGACCCGCATGGCTCTGCAGGATGTCCTGCGCGAACTGATCGAGGAGCATCAGCCGACCGTGCTGCTGGTGACTCATGATGTCGATGAGGCGCTTTATCTGGCCGACCATGTGCTGGTGTTCAGTGCACGTCCGGCCCGTGTGCTGAAGACCTTCAACTTCACCCATTGCGAGAAGAGTCACGATCTTTCCGAATTCGCCGCCGAGCGCCGGGAGATTCTGCGGTTGCTGGGTATCAAGACGGAGGTCGAACACGCATGAGCCAGGGACGTCGTTTGACCGGAGTAAAGAAATATCTCGCCGTGGTATTGGCGATCCTGTTCATCCTGTTGATCTGGCAGGTCGCGGCCTGGAGCCTGCCGGCGTTCCTGATGCCGGGAATACCTACGGTGTTCGAGCGGTTGGTCAGTGCGGTGCAGGAGCCTGAATTCCGCGAGGGGCTGTACGGCAGCATGAGCCGCCTCGGTAGCGGTTATAGCTTCGCGCTGCTGTTCGGCATTGGCTTCGGCCTGGTGGGTGGGGTGCTGTTCTTCTTCCGCGAGATCCTGCGCTCGGCCATCGTCATCCTGCAGTCGATCCCGTCGATTGCCTGGGTGCCGCTGTTCCTCATCGTCATGGGCTTCGGCAATCTGCCGATCATCGTGGTGGTGGCCTTGGCGGCGTTCTTCCCGATGGCGCTGTCGGTGATGAATGCCACCGAGAGCGTTCAGCCGGTGCATGTCTCCGCCGCCCGCGTGATGGGGGCTTCGCGCTGGCAGCTGCTGCGTCGGGTGTACCTGCCGGCGGTGATGCCGGAGCTGATCACCGGCGCCCAGCTGGCGTTCGGCAACGCCTGGCGCGCGCTGATTTCCGCCGAGATGCTGATCGGTTTCGGCCAGGGGCTCGGTCGCTCGCTGGCCTATTCCGGCGAGATCGCCGACATGGTCGGGGTGATGATGAACATCCTGGTGATCGCCATCCTGGCGACGCTGATCGATCAGGTGGTGCTGGAGAAGTTCAAGCAGCGCATGCTGCGCTACCAGTACGTCTGAGGAGGCTGCCTGTGACTGCGTTCTCGCGCATCGCTCTGCTGGCGGCCCTGTGCCTGCCAGGTCTGGCGCTGAGCGAGTCGCAGCCGACGGCGCCGGTCGAAGTCTACCGTGCGCTGTCGAGCGATGCCTGGAGCAGCCTCGACAGCGCAATCGCTGCGGCGCTGGCCGGAGCGTTGCAATCTGCCGTCGATGATCTGCGCGTCGGTGCGACCGGGGCTGGTTCGCTCTACTACCGGACGGAAATCGCTGCGCTCGGCGCCACCACCGATGGTCCGCGCGAATGGGCGCAGCTGCGCGGCGAAGCGTTCTGCGTGGCGGCTGGCAATCCGCAGGCGGCGATCGTGGCAGCACGCTTTGGCGCCATCCCGCGCGCCTATCCCAGCTCGGCCGAGGCGCTGATCGGCCTGAAGCTGGGTGAATGCCGCGTTGTCGTGGAGGATGTGCGCCTGCTGGAGAATCTTGCCGAGCTGCCCGAATGGCGCCGCTTCAACCGCCTCCTGCCACGCCTGGCGGATGCCGAAACGCAGCTATGGGTAGAGGCGAGGACGCCGGCGCAGCAGGCGCAGATCACCGCGCTGCACCAGCAATGGCGAGCCAATGGCCGATTGCAGGCACTGGTCCAGCAGGCCATCGACGACGTCGCCTTTCAGGCCTATGTCCTGGCCGACACGCTGGATTGCCACTGATGACCAGCGTTACCGGCTCTTCACCAGCGCCGGTAGCGCTTCTGCCAGGCCTTCGAGCTTGAGCGGCGCACGCACATGCCCGCGCAGGCTGCCGTCCGGTGCAACGAGTGCGATGTTGCCGCTGTGACTTACGCTGTACTCGCCGCCTGTTTCGTTCGCAGGCACGAAGGGCAGGCCGAGTGCCTTGGACAGCCTCGTCAGCTCGGGCAGCTCGCCGGTCAGTCCCTTGAATCCTGCGCGGTAGTAGTCGAGATACTGCTTCAGGCGTTGCGGCGTATCGCGTGCCGGATCCACGCTGACGAGTACCACTTGAATGCGTTCACGTACCTCGGGCTGCAGGCGGCCGAGCAGGCGGCGCAGGTCGCTGAGCGTGGTCGGGCAGATGTCAGGGCAGGCGGTGAAGCCGAGGAACAGCAGGTGCCAGCGGTCACGCAGGTTGCGGGTATCGAACGATTGGCCATCCTGATCGACCAGTTGCAGCACCGGTATTGCTCGCGCGCGCGGCAGCAACAGCAGATTGGCCTCGTCCAGCAGGACATTGCGGTCCAGTGCATGGGTCGTCGTGGTCATCGCCAGCAGAACGAACAGGAAGCCGCGTAGTGCGCGCATGGACGCCATCATCGATGCTCTTGCTCAGCGATCACCGAGCGAGAAGGCCGTGAGCGTGAAGGTGGGAATGTCCATGTCCTGCAGCTTACGCGAGCCGCCAAGCTCCGGCAGGTCGATGATTGCGGCCGCTTCGTGGACGGTGGCACGCATGCGGCGAACGAGCTGCGCGGCGGCAATCAGCGTGCCACCGGTTGCGATCAGGTCATCGAAAAGTACGACCGAATCACCTTCGCACAGGCTATCGGCATGGATTTCCAGCTGCGCTTCGCCGTATTCCGTGCAGTAGGACTGCGACAGGACGTCCGCAGGCAGCTTGCCCTGCTTGCGAAACAGCACCAGCGGCTTGTTCAGTTCGTAGGCGAGGATCGAGCCGAGCAGGAAGCCACGCGCATCCAGCGCGCCGATATGGCTGAAATCCGCCTCCACATAGCGTTGGATCAGGCTGTCGGCGACCATGCGCAAGGCTTTGGGCGACTGCAGCAGCGGCGTGATGTCGCGAAAGATCACGCCGGGACGAGGGAAGTCCGGTACGGGGCGGATCAGGGTCTTGATGCTGAATTCATCGAAGATCATGCGTGCCCCCTTGCGGTTTACTGAGCGTCCATGCTGCCGCCAGCCAGGGCGCACAGGCCGATGGAGTCGAGAATGCGAACTTCCTTGCCTTCGGCCTCGAGCAGGCCGTTCTGCTGGAAACGAGTGAAGACGCGCGAAACCGTCTCGACCGCCAGGCCCAGATAGTTGCCGATTTCGTTGCGTGACATGGGCAGGCGGAACTGGTTGGCCGAGAAGCCGCGGGCGCTGAAGCGCGCCGACAGGTTGATCAGGAAGGTCGCAATGCGCTCGTCGGCGGTTTTCTTCGACAGCAGCAGCATCATCTGCTGATCGTCGCGAATCTCGCGGCTCATGATGCGCATGAGCTGGCGACGCAGTTGCGGCAGCAGCACGCTCAATTCGTCGAGCCGCTCGAAGGGAATCTCGCAAACCGAGGTGGTTTCCAGCGCCTGTGCCGAGACCGGGTAGCTTTCAGTATCCATGCCGGAAAGTCCGACCATCTCGCTCGGCAGGTGGAAACCGGTGATCTGCTCCTCGCCGCTGTCGGTGACGCTGAACGTGCGCAGTGCACCGGAGCGCACCGCGAATATCGAATTGAAGGCATCCCCTTGACGGAACAGGGTTTCGCCTTTCTTCAGCGGGCGTCCGCGCTTGACGATGTCATCGAGCGCGTCCATGTCCTGCATGTTCAAGGACAGCGGCAAACAGAGACCGGAAAGGCTGCAATCCTTGCAATGGGCTTGGCGCTGCGCACGGAGCTTGATCGACTCGGGCATGGGGGGTTCCAGAGAGCCTGTGTATAGCAGGCAAGGTTACCCCAGCGGGCGGCAATATCCAATCGGCCCGAGGTTGCATGCGACAAGATGGAACTTTTTCAGTTGGCTAGATGATGCGCGAATACCGCTGGTCTGCAGTATCGGTGAGGTAGTGATCGAACAGCATGCATATCGCTCGGACCAGCAGCCGTCCCGCGGGCTGAACGATCAGATGATGCTCGTTCAGCTCGACCAGGCCATCGGCGGCCATCTGCTCGATTTGCGGCCAGACAGCGCGGAAATAGCTCTTGAAATCAATGGCGAAGGTCTGCTCGATGGTGGCGAAGCTCAGCTCGTAATCACAGATCAGTTTCTGGATCACTGCCCGCCGGATTCGGTCATCCTCGCTGCAGCGCAAGCCGCGCACGGTGGGCAACTGGTCCTGGTCGAGGCTGTGCTGATAGACCGTGATGTCGCTGCTGTTCTGGCTGTAGAGGTCGCCGACCTGGCTGATTGCCGAGACGCCCAGGCCGATGAGGTCGCAATGACCGTGAGTGGTGTAGCCCTGGAAGTTGCGCTGCAGCGTGCCGTCTTCCTGAGCCATCGCCAGGTCGTCGTCGGGTAGCGCGAAGTGATCCATGCCGATGTGGCGATAGCCGGCATCTGTCAGTTGCTCGATGCTGTGCTGGAGCATGGCGAGTTTGTCGGCGGGCGGCGGCAGGTCGGCTGCGGCGATTCGCCGCTGCGGCATGAAGCGTTCCGGCAGATGGGCGTAGTTGAACAGCGACAGTCGATCCGGTTGCAATGCAATGACGGCATCCACCGTTTTGGCGAAGCGTTCGGGCGTCTGCAGCGGCAGGCCGTAGATCAGGTCGATGTTCACCGAATGGAATTGCAGGGTGTGTGCCGCTTCGATGAGGGTGCTGGTCTGCTCCAGCCTCTGCATGCGGTTGACGGCACGCTGGACATCCGGATCCAGATCCTGGACGCCGATGCTGATCCGGTTGAAGCCCAGCTCGCGCAGCAGTCCCATCGTGGACCAGTCGGCCTCCCTCGGATCGATTTCGATGCTGAAATCGCCATGATCGTCATCCTGCAGATTGAAGTGCTTGCGCAGGTGCGCCATCAGGCGGCGCAGTTCGTCATGGCTGAGAAATGTCGGCGTACCGCCGCCGAAGTGCAGTTGCTCCACTACCTGATTCGGTCCGACGTGGCGTGCTACCAACTCGATTTCTTTCTCGAGCCGCTCCAGATAGGGCAACACGCGGCCGTGGTCCTTGGTGATGACCTTGTTGCAGGCGCAGTAGTAGCAGACGTTGGCGCAGAACGGCAGGTGGACATAGAGCGAGAGCGGGCACGCGGCGTGGCGGCTGCTGCGCAGCGCATGCAACAGATCGAACGAGCCGATACCACCGTTGAACTGTACCGCCGTTGGATAGGAGGTATAGCGCGGCCCTGCCTGATCGTAACGACGGATCAGGTCGGTATCCCAACGAATGGAATTGAGCATGTGGCTTCCCGGTTCTGGCAGCGGTGGCCGGATTCTAGGGGGGGGGCCTGTCAATCGACTTGACCTGTATCAAACTAGCCCTGACGCTAGCCGCGCCATCCAGATCAGCGGTGCGAACCAGAGAAATCTCGGCCGATCGTGGTCGGATGACTACCCAACCCTCCATGTTCATTTGCGCCTCAGGCCAGGAGAAAACATGCACAGTCGCCAAGCCGAAATCGCCGCCGCGCTCGGAGTCCAGCCGCCCTTTGACGGGGACGCCGCGATCCAGGCGCAGATCGAGCGCAGGGTCCGCTTCATCCAGAACTGTCTGCATGAGTCGGGAATGAAGACGCTGGTGCTTGGCATCAGCGGCGGAGTCGACTCGACCACTGCCGGCCTGCTCGCACAGCGTGCGGTGGAAGGGCTGCGTGCGGCGGGCGAGGGCGATGACTACCGTTTCATCGCGGTGCGTCTGCCCTACCAGGCGCAGCACGACGAGCACGAGGCACAACTGGCGATCGACATCATTCGCCCCGATGAATGCCACACGGTGAACATCGCCGCCGCAGTGCTAGGGCTAGTCCAGGCCACCGAGGCGCTGGTGCCGCTGCCGGCCGGCAAGCGCGACTTCGTGCTCGGCAACACCAAGGCGCGGATGCGCATGGTGGCGCAATACACCATCGCCAATGCGCGCCAGGGCCTGGTGATCGGCACCGACCATGCGGCCGAGGCGGTGATGGGGTTCTACACCAAGTTCGGCGATGGCGCGTGCGATCTCACGCCGCTGGCCGGCCTGGTGAAAGGGCAGGTGCGTCAGTTGGCGGCAGCCCTTGGTGCGCCCGAGCAACTGGTACACAAGGTGCCGACCGCTGATCTGGAGGAGCTGATGCCGGGGCGGCCGGACGAGGAGGCGCATGGTGTCGCCTATCGCGACATCGATGCCTTCCTGCTCGGCCAGCCGGTGTCGGCAGAGGCCGCGCGCATCATTGTCGAAACCTTCGACAAGACGGCGCACAAGCGGCAGATGCCAAAGGAGCCTTGACGAGGCGGCGCGTGCCAGGCGTGGTGCACTCAGTGCGCCGAATGCGCCGAGACGCCGCCGTGTCCCATGAGCCACTGCTGATGCGGGCCGGGCATGGTCCAGAGGCCGAACAGGATGACCATCACGCCGCCGATAACGCGGATGCCGCGCCTGCGCAGCAGCGCCGTCAGGCGTTCGGCCGCCAGCCCGGTGGCCAGCAGTACGGGCCAGGTACCGACGCCGAATGCCAGCATCAGCAGCGCGCTGTCGAGTGCATCGCCCTGGCTGGCCGACCAGAGCAACGTGCTGTAGACCAGACCGCACGGCAGCCAACCCCACAGCGCGCCGAGCAGCAGCGCGCGCGGTAGGCTGGTAACCGGCATCAGGCGACTGGCGTAGGGCTGGATGTGGCGCCAGAGGCCGCGTCCCAGCGCTTCTACCCGCGTCAGGCCGCTCCACCAGCCGGCCAGGTAGAGTCCCATGCCGATCAGCAGCAGCGCCGCGACGACGCGCAGCGCCAATGCCGCGGGGCTGTTGGCCACCGCCCAGCCGGCAAGCCCGATGAGTAATCCTGCAAGGGCATAGCTCAGGATGCGGCCGAGGTTGTAGGCCAGCAGCAGGCGCAGCCGCTTGCCGCGCTGCTCGGGCGGAATCGCCAGTGTCAGCGCGCCCATCAGTCCGCCGCACATGCCCAGGCAGTGCCCGCCGCCAAGCAGGCCGAGCACCAGCGCCGAAAGCAGCAGCGGTGCCAACTCAGTCACGGTCGGCTTTCTCCTCGTTCACTTGCGGGGGCAGGGGCTTCTGTTGCGAGGGCGCCTTTGGCGCTTCGTCGTCATCGAAAAGGATACTGTGCGCCGGGCCGTCGAGGTCATCGTACTGGCCGCTATCCACCGCCCAGAAGAATATCCAGATCGCCGCAGCGACCAGGACTACGGCAACCGGAATCAGAATGTATAGAGCAGCCATGGCGAGTCTCGGGTTACCAGGGAGAGTTCAGTGTCGCGGAGCCGGGCGTGGCAGGTCCAGTCCTAATGGCGCGCCAGGCGCAGGGCATTCAGGACCACCAGTAGCGAGCTGGCGGACATGCCCAGCGCGGCCCACAGCGGCGTGACCCAGCCAATCGCGGCGAACGGCAGGATGAGGCTGTTGTAGAGGCTGGCCCAAGCGAGGTTCTCGACGATGATGCGGCGACTGCGGCGGGCAACATCGAAGGCCTGGACCAGGCTGTGCAGACGGTTGGACAGCAGAACCGCGTCGGCGCTGGTTTTGGCCAGATCGGTTGCCGACCCCATCGCCACACTGATATCGGCGGCGGCCAGGATCGGTACATCGTTGACACCATCGCCCAGCATCAGCACGCGATGTCCTTGTGCCTGGATTTCCTGCAGACGTGCCAGTTTGGCCGCTGGCGCCAGGCCGCCTTCGGCCTGATCGATGCCCAGCTGTTCGGCGATCTGTCCGACCATCGGCGAGCTGTCCCCGGAGAGCAACACGGTCTTCCAGCCCTTGCGCCGGCAGGCGGCAAGCAGGGCGGGAGCGTCCTCGCACAGGCGATCGTCCAGCACCAGCCAGGCCAGCGGCCCCTGTTCGTCGCCGAGCAGCAGCCATTGGCCCTGATTACCCGGGATTGTCGGCGCCGCGGCACCGTAGCCGGCGGCGACGAAGGCCGGCTGGCCGATGCGCAGGTTGCGACCGCCCACGCTACCTTGCAGGCCCAACCCGGGCACGCTGTCCACCGTATCCGCCGGCTGTGGCGCGCGTCCGAACGCTCGCGCAATCGGATGCTCCGAGCGGTTTTCCAGCGCGGCGGCCAGTGCCAGACACGCATCGCCATCCAGTGCGCCGAGGCTATGCACGGCGGTAAGCGTCAGGCGACCTTCGGTGAGGGTGCCGGTCTTGTCGAAAATCACCGTGTCGATCTGGTTGAGGCCTTCCAGCACATGGCCGCGGGTCAGCAGCAGGCCGAGCTTGTGCAGGGTGCCAGTCGCGGTGGTCAGGGCGGTCGGCGTCGCCAGCGACAGCGCGCAAGGGCAGGTCGCGACGAGCAGCGCCAGGACGATCCAGAATGCCCGCGCCGGGTCGATCTGCCACCAGACCAGCCCCACGACCGTGGCGACTACCAGCACGATCAGCAGGAACCACTGCGCTACACGGTCGGCCAGTTCCGCCAGTCTGGGCTTGTCCGCCTGGGCGCGTTCGAGCAGGCGGACGATCGCCGACAGGCGGGTGTCGTCGCCCAGTGCCTGGACTTCGATGGTCAGCGGGCCTTCGACATTCAGCGTGCCGGCGGTCACCGTGTCGCCGACGCCGCGTGCCAGCGGCAGGTATTCGCCGGTCAGCACCGATTCGTCGACGCTCGACTGGCCGCTGGCGATCATGCCGTCGGCCGGAATCAGCGCGCCAGGCTGTACCAGTACCCGATCCCCGAGCTGCAGTTCGCTGAGCAGGATCCGGCTGCTGTGACCGGCTGCGTCCAGCTTCAGACAGGAGGCGGGCAGCAGATTGACCAGTTGCGCGGTGGCCGCGGCGGTTCGCTCGCGGGCGCGTCTTTCCAGATAGCGGCCGGCGAGCAGGAACAGGGCGAACATGCCGACCGCATCGAAATACAGCTCGCCCTGGCCGGTCAGTGTCGACCAGATGCCAGCGACGTAGGCGCCGCCGATGGCCAGCGAGACAGAGACATCCATCGTCAGGTGACGGGTGCGCAGGTCGCGTAGCGCCCCTTTGAAAAAGTCGGTGCAGCAGTAGAAGACGATCGGCGTGGTGAGCAGCAGCGCCGTCCAGCGCAGGATGCTGTCCATGCCGGCGGACAGGTCGAGATTGAATTCGGGCCAGGTGGCCATCGTCGCCATCATCACCTGCATCCATAGCAACCCGGCGGCGCCGAGCTGGCGCATGGCCCGGCGATTCTCCCTGGCCAGGTGTTCGGCGGCCTGATCGGGGCGATAGGGGTGCGCGGCGTAGCCGATGCGACGCAGTTCTGCCAGCAGCTCACTGAGCGGCAGTCGCGCATCGCTCCAGCGTACCTGCAGCCGGTGATTGGACAGGTTGAGACTGGCCTCGGCCACGCCGTCGATGCCTTTGAGATGGCGCTCGATCAGCCAGCCGCAGGCGGCGCAACTGATGCCTTCGATCAGCAGGGAGGTAGTGGCCAGTTCGCCGTCATGCTTGACGAAGGGTTGTTGCACGTCCTGGCGATCGTACAGCGCCAGCTCGTCGCTGAGCGCTTCGGGCAGGGCTTGCGGGTTGACCGCCGCGTCGCTGCGGTGCTGGTAGTAGCTCTCCAGGCCGCTCTTGACGATGGTTTCCGCCACGGCCTGGCAGCCCGGACAGCACATCGGTCGGATCTGACCGAGCACGAGCGCCTGGTAGTGGCTGCCGGCGGGAACCGGCAGGCCGCAGTGGTAACAGGGGGTGGGCTGGGCCATCAGCGGCTCAAGGCATCAGTTCCAGCGGCTGGCCGGGCTCGATGGTCCGCTCTCCGTACAGGCGCCAGTCCTGCTCGCCCTCGCGGCCGAGCAGTTCGATGAAGCGCCGGCCGCTAACCGGCTCCTGCATCTGGCCCTGGTAGAAACCATCGCCCTGCGGCTGCAGGATGAAGCGCCGATCCCGTTCCGGCTGCGTGGGCGAAAGCAGGTTCAGCACCAGTTGCTGGGGCTTGCTGGCACCGCTGAGCTGGATCTCGACCAGCCCGCGTTGCTCATTGAGCACCAGTTGCGCATGCATTCCCAAGTTTTCGGCGAGTTTCTCGCGCTCCAGCGACTGGTTGATGCCCTTGCCGGCATCGTAGTAGTTGTCGGCGACCAGGCTGTCGGCGTTGCGGATCGCGATGGTCAGCATCGCCACCCCGAGGATCACCGAGATCAACAGGATGCCGATGACGAACCAGGCCCAGAACTGGGTGTACCAACGCGTCTGTTCGTTATTGGAGCGCATGCAGAACCTTGCTTAACGGATGCTTGGGCCGATGAAGCGGCTGTCGGCCTCATCACTGATCGAGTCGTCGTCCATCGATTTGATGTGGAAGACGATCTCGTTGGTGCTGGACGGCAGCTTCTCTGGCGCAATGGACAACTCGACCGGAATGGTGACCAGTTCGCCAGCTTGCGCGCGGACTTCACTGCGGCCTTCGTAGGCCAGGTCGTCCAGCCCGGAGGTCGTGATGACGAAGCTCTGCGCGCGCTGGGCCTTGTTCATCACCTTGAGGGTATAGACGTTCTCGATCCGGCCCTGCTCGTTCTCGCGATACAGTACGCGGTCCTTGAGGACGTCCAGCTTGACCAGCGGGCGGTCGTATACCGCGTAGGCGAACAATCCGATCATCACGCTCAGTGCCGCGGCGTAGCCGATCAGGCGCGGGCGCAGCAGGTGGGTCTGCTGGCCGGAGAGATTGTGCTCGGTGGTGTAGCTGATCAGCCCGCGTGGGTAGTTCATCTTGTCCATGATCGCGTCGCAGGCGTCGATGCAGGCCGCGCAGCCGATGCATTCGATCTGCAGGCCGTCGCGGATGTCGATACCGGTCGGGCAGACCTGCACGCACATGGTGCAGTCGATGCAGTCGCCCAGCCCCATGGCCTTGTAGTCCGCTTCCTTCTTGCGCGGGCCGCGCTTCTCGCCGCGGCGCGGGTCGTAGGAAACGATCAGGGTGTCCTTGTCGAACATCACGCTCTGGAAGCGTGCGTAAGGGCACATGTAGATGCACACCTGCTCGCGCAGGAAACCGGCGCTGCCGTAGGTGGCGAGGGTGAAGAAACCGATCCAGAAAGCCGTCCAGCCATTGACCTGGAGGGTGATCAGGTCGGGAACCAGCTGACGAATCGGGGTGAAGTAGCCGACGAAAGTGATGGCAACGAGAATGCCGACGGCAATCCAGATCGCATGCTTGGCGAGCTTGCGCAGGAATTTGTTGGCGCTCATCGGTGCCTTGTCCAGCTTCATGCGCTGGTTGCGATCACCCTCGGTGATCTTCTCGGCCCACATGTATACCCAGGTGAACACGCTCTGCGGGCAGGTATAGCCACACCAGACGCGACCGGCGAAGACCGTGATGAAGAACAGGCCGAAGGCGCAGATGATCAGCAGCCACGACAGCAGCATGAAGTCCTGAGGCCAGAAGGTTGCCCCGAAGATGTGGAACTTGCGGTCCGGTAGGTCCCACCAGACGGCCTGGCGGCCATCCCAGTTGAGCCAGACGGTGCCGAAGAACAGGATGAACAGTGCGGCGCCACCGACGCGTCGGAGGTTGCGGAACAGGCCGCTGAAGGCACGGGTGTAGATTTTTTCACGGGCGGCGTAAAGGTCATTGGAGGCTGCGACCTTGGCCGGAGGAGTTACATCGCGAACGGGGATCTGCTCAGTCATCAAGTGCATACCGCGGCGGAAGGTGGGTGTCCCGACCGATGCATGCCGATCGGGATCATTTTTCTGTTCAGCTGCGAATGGTACGCCCGGAGGTAGGGGGGCAGATGCGACAGGTGGTCGCTTCCGACCCCGCCGGGATCATTTCTCCGGTTGCTGGGACAGGCTGTAAACGTAGGCGGCCAGCAGGTGCACCTTGTCGTTGCCAAGGATGGCTTCCTGCGCCGGCATACGGCCGTTACGACCGTAGCGCAGGGTCTGCTGGATCTGGGCGAAGCTGGAACCGTACAACCAGACATTGTCGGTCAGGTTCGGTGCGCCCATCGCAGCGGTGCCCTTGGCATCAGGTCCATGACAGACTACGCAATTGGTGGCGAAGATCTTTTGACCCTGCTCAACGTTCACGCTGATACCCTCTGGGGTATCACGACCGCTCAGGCTGCGAACATAGCCAGCCACGTTGCGGATGCCTTCTTCACCGATCACGTCCTTCCAGGCCGGCATGACGGCCTGGCGGCCGTGCAGGATGGTGGTCTTGATGGTGTCGGGCTCGCCGCCGTACAGCCAGTCGCTGTCGGTCAGGTTCGGGAAGCCGTACGCGCCCTTGGCGTCGGAGCCGTGGCAGACCGAGCAGTTGGAGGCGAACAGGCGTCCGCCCATCCGCAGCGCCTGCGCGTCCTGGGCGACTTCTTCGACCGGCATGGCAGCGTACTTGGCATACAGCGGGCCGTACTGCTCACTGGCCTTGTCCATCTCGCGCTGCCATTCCTTCACCTGGGTCCAGCCGCCCTCGTAACCGGGCAGTACACCTTTCCAGTTGCCCAGTCCCGGGTAGAGAACCAGATAGGCGAGGGCAAAGATGACGGTGCCGACGAACAGCATGAACCACCAGCGTGGCAGCGGGTTGTCGTATTCCTCGATACCGTCATAGGAATGACCGAGGGTTTCTTCGGTGCTGTCGCGGCGTTGTCCCTTGCGCGTGGCCAGCAGTAGCCAGACCAGAGCGGCAATGGTGCCGAGGGTCAGCAGGGTGATGTACCCACTCCAAAACGAAGTCATTTATTTCTTACTCCTGGAAGCTTCTTCATCACGCTTCTTGGCGTCGGTCTCGTCGTCTGCGAAGGGCAGGTTGGCGGCTTCGTCAAAGCTTTTCTTGCGTTTGCTGCTGTAGGCCCAGAGCACGACGCCGACGAAAGCGACGAAAACCAACACAGTGCCCAGGCCGCGAAGAGTCCCGATATCCATCATGCGTTACCGTTTGTTCGTGAGTGCAGTGCCGAGCACTTGCAGGTAGGCCACCAGGGCGTCCATTTCGGTCTTGCCCTTGACGGCATCCCGGGCACCGGTGATGTCTTCTTCGGTGTAGGGCACGCCGAGCGAACGCAGTGCGGTCATCTTCTTGGCGGTGTCCTTGCCGTCGAGGGTGTTCTCGACCAGCCAAGGGTAGGACGGCATCTTCGATTCCGGTACCACGTTGCGCGGGTTGAACAGGTGGGCACGGTGCCAGTCGTCGGAGTAGCGGCCGCCGACGCGAGCCAGGTCCGGACCGGTACGCTTGGAGCCCCACAGGAACGGATGGTCGTAGACGCTCTCACCGGCGACAGAGTAGTGGCCGTAGCGCTCGGTCTCGGCGCGGAACGGACGGACCATCTGCGAGTGGCAGCCAACGCAGCCTTCGCGGATATACAGGTCACGGCCTTCGAGCTGCAGCGCCGTGTAGGGCTTCATACCCTCGACTGGCTCGTTGACCGCATCCTGGAAGAACAGCGGAACGATCTGGGTCAGACCGCCGATGCTCACTGCCAGGATCATGAACAGGGTCAGCAGACCAATGTTCTTCTCTAGTTTCTCGTGCTGTTTCATTTAGATTCGATTCCTCAAGCGATCTGCGCGGCAGCGTCGTACTGGGCTGGCTTGGCGGCACGAATGGTGCGCCAGGAGTTGTAAGCCATCAGCAGCATGCCGGCGAGGAAGAACGCACCGCCCAGAGCGCGGACGATGAACCCGGGGTGGCTGGCTTCCAGTGCTTCGACGAAGGAGTAGGTGAGCGTGCCGTCTTCGTTGACCGCGCGCCACATCAGACCCTGGGTAATGCCGTTGACCCACATCGAGGCGATGTAGAGCACGGTGCCGATGGTGGCCAGCCAGAAGTGCGCGTTGATCAGACCGATGCTGTGCATCTGCTCACGACCGAAGACCTTCGGGATCAGGTGATACATCGAACCGATGGTGATCATCGCCACCCAGCCGAGGGCGCCGGCGTGTACGTGGCCGATGGTCCAGTCGGTGTAGTGGGACAGGGCGTTGACGGTCTTGATCGCCATCATCGGGCCTTCGAAGGTCGACATGCCGTAGAACGCCAGGGAGACCACCAGGAAGCGCAGGATCGGGTCGGTGCGCAGCTTATGCCAGGCGCCCGACAGGGTCATCATGCCGTTGATCATGCCGCCCCAGCTCGGTGCCAGCAGGATGATCGACATCACCATGCCCAGGCTCTGTGCCCAGTCCGGCAGCGCGGTGTAGTGCAGGTGGTGCGGGCCGGCCCAGATATAAAGGGTGATCAGCGCCCAGAAGTGCACGATCGACAAGCGATAGGAATACACCGGACGCTCGGCCTGCTTCGGCACGAAGTAGTACATCATGCCGAGGAAGCCGGTGGTCAGGAAGAAGCCCACGGCGTTGTGGCCGTACCACCACTGGACCATGGCGTCTGTCGCGCCCGCATATACAGAATAGGATTTGAACCAGCTGACCGGGATCGATATATGGTTGACGATATGCAGCATGGTAATGACTAGTATGAACGCGGCAAAAAACCAGTTACCGACATACAAGTGATTAACCTTGCGCTTGATCAGCGTGCCGAAAAAGACAACGGCATAGGCCACCCATACAATTGCCATCCAGACGGCGCCTGCGAACTCAATCTCGGCATATTCCTTCGTTGTGGTGAGCCCCATTGGCAGGGTGACCAACAAGATGCCAATGACGATCTGCCATCCCCAGAAGGTAAATGTTGCCAATGCGTCGGAGAACAACCGTACCTGACAGGTGCGCTGTACCGCGTAGTAGCTAGCGGCAAATTGCGCGCAGCCAGCGAAACCGAAAATTACGAGACTTGTGTGTAACGGTCGTAGGCGACCGAAGCTTGTCCACGGCAGATCGAAGTTGAGCGAAGGCCACACCAATTGTGCGGCAATCAGCACACCCAGACCCATCCCCACGATCCCCCAGATCACCGTCATGACGGCGAATTGGCGGACCACCTTATAGTTATAAGCAGACTCACTTATTGCTGTGCTCATGCAAAGGCTTCCACGCTAATGGCATTTTCAAAGGCAAAAACGGCGGCGAGTATGGATAAAGCAGGGGGGCAATGCAAACGGCTGCGGGGCGCTCGCAACGCGTCAAAACCCAGAATCCAAGCGTTTTCCAGAGGTTTTACAAGGTCGTTTTTGCGCCGCTCCGGTGCGCTGATCTCCGGCATTTGCGCGCAGTTGCGCGGTGATCGGCGGACCAATCGGCAAAGCTTAGGACGTGAGCATGGAAGGGGGTAGTGCGGTCAGCTGAAGCGCCTGCGACAGAACGTCGCAGGGCAGAAAAACTTGTGCCGGGACAAGGTCAAGCGGGCGGTCCGAGTGTACCGCCCCTTGAGACTCACTGGCGGGCGAGTTGTTCCGGTTTTTGTGACAGGCTGTAAACGTAAGCGGCGAGCAGGTGCACCTTGTCATTGCCCAGGTACTGCTGCTGCGCCGGCATCTGCCCGTTACGACCGTGGCGGATGGTCTGTTGCAGCTGCCCCAGGCTCGAACCGTAGATCCAGCCAGCCGGGTTGGTCAGCTTGGGCGCGCCGAGCATTGCCATTCCCTCGCCAGCTGCACCGTGGCAAGCCACGCAGTTCTGCGCGAAGACAGCCTTGCCAGCGGCCAGATCGGCTTGCGTACCTTCAGGCAACGGCAGACCGGCGAGTTCGGCGCGCACATAGGCTGCCACGTTCGCCACGCCTTCTTCGCCGATGACCTGACCCCAGGCCGGCATGGCACCGATGCGGCCATTGAGGATGCTGGCCTTGATCGCGTCAGGCTCGCCGCCCCAGCGCCACTCGTGGTCGGCCAGGTTGGGGAAGCCCATCGAGCCTTTGGCATCGGAGCCGTGGCAGATGGCGCAATAGTTGGCAAAAAGGCGGCTGCCCATTTTCAGCGCCTGTTCATCCTGAGCCAGCTGCTCGACGCTCATGGATGCATACTTGGCGAAGATCGGGCCATATTTCTGCTCGGCCTGGTCCATTTCACGCTGCCACTCCTTTTCCTGAGTCCAGCCGTTCTCGTAGCCCGGCAGCACGCCCTTCCAGTTACCGAGACCGGGGTAGAGCACCAGGTAGAGAATGCCGAACAGCAGCGTGCCGATGAACAGCATGAACCACCACTTGGGCAGCGGGTTGTCGTACTCCTCGATGCCGTCGAAAGAGTGACCCATGGTCTTGTCGGTCGTACCGGCCGATTCACCCTTGCGGGTGGCGAAGATCAGCCAGAACAGAGCGACGATGGTGCCCAGCGTCAGCAGGGCGATGTATCCACTCCAGAATGTGCTCATGTGCTACTCCTGGACAGCCCGAGGCACTCTGGCTGTCCGCGATTTAAGTCCCTGACGGTTGCCACGCAACCGTCGTCTCTCTTAGGCGTAACGGTTCAACGCTTGTTGGTGAGCGCGGTGCCGAGGACCTGCAGATAGGCCACCATGGCGTCCATCTCGGTCTTGCCCTTGACGGCTTCCCGAGCGCCGGCGATGTCTTCGTCGGTGTAAGGCACGCCGAGAGTGCGCAGCGCCTGCATTTTCTTGGCGGTGTCCTTGCCGTCGAGGGTGTTCTCGACCAGCCACGGGTAGGACGGCATCTTCGATTCCGGTACCACGTTGCGCGGGTTGAACAGGTGGGCACGGTGCCAGTCGTCGGAGTAGCGGCCGCCGACGCGGGCCAGGTCCGGGCCGGTGCGCTTGGAGCCCCACAGGAACGGATGGTCGTAGACGCTTTCACCCGCAACGGAGTAGTGGCCGTAGCGCTCGGTCTCGGCGCGGAACGGACGGATCATCTGCGAGTGGCAGCCGACACAACCTTCCTTGATATAGATGTCACGTCCTTCCAGTTGCAGCGCGGTGTAAGGCTTCATGCCCTCGACCGGCTCGTTGACCGCATCCTGGAAGAACAGCGGAACGATCTGGGTCAGACCGCCGATGCTCACGGCCAGGATCATGAACAGGGTCAGCAGACCGACGTTCTTCTCGAGTTTTTCGTGCGATTTCATTCCCTAGCTCCTCAGGCGATCTGCGCGGCAGCGTCGTACTCGGCCGGCTTGGCAGCCTGCACGGTGCGCCAGGTGTTGTAGGCCATCACCAGCATGCCGGTGAAGAAGATCGCACCACCGATCATGCGGACTACGAAGCCGGGGTGACTGGCTTCCAGTGCCTCGACGAAGGAGTAGGTGAGCGTGCCGTCTTCGTTGATCGCGCGCCACATCAGGCCTTGGGCGATGCCGTTGACCCACATCGAGGCGATGTAGAGCACGGTGCCGATGGTGGCCAGCCAGAAGTGGCTGTTGATCAGGCCGATGCTGTGCATCTGCTCGCGACCGAAGACCTTCGGAATCAGGTGGTACAGCGCACCGATCGACACCATCGCAACCCAGCCGAGGGCGCCGGCGTGTACGTGGCCGATGGTCCAGTCGGTGTAGTGGGAGAGGGCGTTGACGGTCTTGATCGCCATCATCGGACCTTCGAAGGTCGACATGCCGTAGAACGCCAGGGAGACCACCAGGAAGCGCAGGATCGGGTCGCTACGCAGTTTGTGCCAGGCACCCGACAGGGTCATCATGCCGTTGATCATGCCGCCCCAGCTCGGTGCGAGCAGGATCAGCGACATCACCATACCCAGGCTCTGCGCCCAGTCTGGCAGTGCGGTGTAGTGCAGGTGGTGGGGGCCGGCCCAGATATAGACGGTGATCAGTGCCCAGAAGTGGACGATCGACAGACGATAGGAATACACCGGACGCTCGGCCTGCTTGGGCACGAAGTAGTACATGATCCCGAGGAAGCCGGCGGTGAGGAAGAAGCCCACGGCGTTGTGGCCGTACCACCACTGCACCATCGCGTCGGTCGCACCGGCGTACAGCGAGTAGGACTTCATCGCGCTGACCGGGATTTCCAGGTTGTTGACGATGTGCAGAATCGCCACGGTCAGGATGAAGGCACCGAAGAACCAGTTACCGACATAGATGTGCTTGACCTTGCGCGTGGCCAGAGTGCCGAAGAACACGATCGCGTAGGCAACCCAGACGATGGTGATCAGCAGGTCGATCGGCCATTCCAGTTCGGCGTATTCCTTGGAGCTGGTGAAGCCCAGCGGCAGGGAGATCGCGGCGAGCAGGATGACCAGTTGCCAGCCCCAGAAGGTGAACGCTGCCAGTTTCGGCGCGAACAGGGTGGTCTGGCAGGTGCGCTGGACCGAATAGTAGGAAGTTGCGAACAGAGCACAGCCGCCGAAGGCGAAGATCACCGCGTTGGTGTGCAAAGGACGCAGACGACCGAAGCTGGTCCACGGTAGGTCAAGGTTCAGGAATGGCCAGGCCAATTGCGCTGCGATGAAAACGCCGAGCCCCATCCCGACGATTCCCCACACCACCGTCATGATGGCAAATTGGCGGACCACCTTGTAATGGTAGGCGGTACTGGTTGCTGTGTTCATGTATGGGCTTCCATCCACGGGTAATGAGCAGTTTTTTCTTTCCTAGGAAAGCGGGGGCAAGGATGGGGAAAGGGCAATTTGCCGGTATTGACGCTGGTCAATACACGCAGGCCGCGCAGGGGCATTCCGGGCTCTGGACGAGGCCGTCCGACGAAGCGTTCGCGACATTGATTCTGGCGCACGGCGCCGGTGCGCCGATGGACAGTCCGTTCATGCAGCAGATGGCTGAACGCCTTGCTGCGCGCGGGGTTGCGGTGTATCGGTTCGAATTCGCCTACATGGCCGAACGACGCACGGCGGGACGCAAGCGCCCGCCCGAGCGGCAGCCGCAGTTGCTGCAGCAATGGCGGGAACAGCATGCGCTGGTGCGACAGCAGGCCACAGGGCCGCTGGCCATTGGTGGCAAGTCGATGGGCGGGCGGATGGCCAGTTTGCTGGCCGATGAACTGGGCGCCGACGCGCTGGTGTGCCTGGGCTATCCGTTCCACCCCGCGGGCAGGCCGGAAAAGTCGCGCGTCGAACATCTGGCCGAGCTGCACGCGCCTGCGCTCATTCTCCAGGGCGAGCGCGATGCACTGGGCAATCGCGCCACGGTCGAAAGCTATCGGCTTTCGCCGATGATCCAGCTGCGCTGGCTGGCAGCTGCCGACCACGATCTCAAACCCCTGAAACGCTCCGGGCTGAGCCATGCGCAGCATCTGGATAGCGCAGCGCAGGCGATCGCCAGCTTTCTAGCCGCCGTCGCGCAGCGTCCGGCCGACCTTCGGAAGATTCGGCGAGCGGAGGAACCCTAGCGGTTGAAGCGCTCGACCAGCGAGTACTGGCCTTCGGCGGTCGAACTCAATTCCTCGCTGAGCAGAGCCGTGTCGCGCGCATCCCCCGACGTCTGGTCGGCCAGCCTGGCAATAGTGCTGACGTTCTGGCTGATCTCGTCGGCCACGGCACTCTGCTGCTCGGTCGCCGAGGCGATTTGCGTGGTCATGTCGATGATGTTGTTCATCGCCTCGCTGATGCCGCTGAGTGCCTGATCGGCCTGGGCAACCTGTTCGACGCCCCGGGTGGCCTGGATGCGACCTTCCTCGGTAGTCTCGACCGCATGGCGGGCCTGCTGCTGCAGTTTCTCGATCAGCTGATGGATCTCGCCGGTGGCGTCGGCCGTGCGTCGCGCCAGTTGCCGGACCTCATCGGCGACCACAGCGAAACCGCGCCCGCTCTCGCCAGCCCGGGCTGCCTCGATGGCGGCGTTGAGCGCGAGCAGGTTGGTCTGATCGGTGATGCTCTTGATCACACCGACCACGGTGCCGATCTCGTTGCTGTCGAGCGCGAGACGGTCAACCGCCTCGCCGGTGCGTGCCACCGACGCGGACAATTGCTGGATCGCCGCGCGGGTTTCGGCGGCGACATCCCGACCTTGCACGGTGAGCTGGCTGGCCTGACGGGTGGCTTCGGCTGCGAGGGCGACATTGGCGGCGACTTCCTGGGTGGTCGCCGCCATCTGGTTGATCGCGGTAGCGACCTGTTCGGTTTCCTGATGCTGTTGCGCCAGGCCGTTCGAACAGCTGTGTGCCAGCGAATCAGCCTTTTTCGCCTGTTCCTGCAACTGTACTGCGCTGTCCTGCAGGCGGGTCAGGCACGTCCTGAGGTGCGCCTGCTGGCTCAGTATCGCCATCTCCAGCTGCGCTTCGACGCCGCGGCTGTCGGTATACATCTGGGCGATCAGCGGGTCGCTGGTGGTCTGCGCGGCCAGACGCAACAGGCGCATCAGGCCACGCTGCTGCCAGTGCAGACCAGCCAGGCCGAGCGGTATCGAAAGAAGTGCTGCCAGGGCGAAGCCGAGCGAATGATCGAGCCAGGCGCCGATCATGAAACCGATCTGGCTGACCAGAATGAACGGCAGCCATTTGGTCGCAACCGACAGCCAGTGATCGCGCCGCGGCACGCCGCTCTTGCCGGCATTGATGCGCGCATAGAGCGCTTCGGCGCGCTGAATCTGTTCACGACTCGGTTTGGTGCGCACCGATTCGTAACCGATAACGCTGCGCTGGCTGTCCAGAACGGGCGTTACATAAGCGTCGACCCAGTAATGATCGCCGTTCTTGCGGCGATTTTTGACGATGCCCATCCACGGCTTGCCCTGCTGCAGGGTGGCCCACATGTGGGCGAATACGGCTGGCGGCACGTCGGGGTGACGAATCAGGTTATGCGGCGCGCGAATCAGCTCCTCACGCACAAAACCGCTGACCTCGGCGAAGATATCGTTGCAATAGGTGATCCGGCCTTTGAGGTCGGTCGTGGAAACCAGACGCTGCTGGTCCGGAAAGGCGTATTCACGCTGGGTGACAGGCTGGTTGTTACGCATGGGGTCTCACGTCGGCAGAAATCAAAGAAAACGCTCGCCTGACTTTTTGATTTATATGAGTTTTTCGCTTTCAGGCTGTGTCAGGGGATCGGCGGGGGGCGCGGGTTCTTGAGCAAAAAATACGCAAACCCTCCGAGAGGGTCATATTCCTGCAATCCTCGGATGATTAACTTGGCCTCACGTCGGGGCTCACCGGTGCGGGTGGGATCATCGCGACGGATTCAAGGATGTGGATCGGGCCGTATGGAAACGGCCGAATATCGGCACGGCAGCCAGCAGGGAAACAGTCACGGACGGCGGGGCGCCGAGGTGAAGGATCACCTCGGCGTTTTTTTGTAGCCTCAGCTGCCGATCAGCTGGCGCAGCACGTAGTGCAGGATGCCGCCCGCCTTGAAGTACTCCACTTCATTGAGCGTATCGATGCGGCACAGAACCTGGAAGTTGCCGTGCGAGCCATCGCTGCGCACAACTTCCACGGTCAGCAGCTGGTGCGGTCGGATGTCGGCACCCAGGCCGCGAATCGACAGCCGTTCGGTACCGTTCAGACCCAGCGACTGGCGTGTCTGCTCGCCAACGAATTGCAGCGCCAGCACACCCATGCCGATCAGGTTCGAGCGGTGAATGCGCTCGAAACTCTCGGCGATGACCGCCTTCACGCCCAACAGGTTGGTGCCCTTGGCGGCCCAGTCGCGGCTGGAGCCGGTGCCGTACTCCTTACCGGCAATCACCACCAGCGGTACGCCCTCGGCCTGATAACGCATGGCTGCATCGTAAATCGACAGGCGCTCTCCGCTGGGCTGGTGCAGCGTGTTGCCGCCTTCTTCGCCACCGAGCATCTCGTTCTTGATGCGGATGTTGGCGAAGGTGCCGCGCATCATCACCTCATGGTTGCCGCGGCGCGATCCGTAGGAGTTGAAATCCTCCGGCGGCACGCCGAGCGACTGCAGGTAAAGGCCAGCCGGCGAGCTGGCCTTGATGTTGCCGGCCGGAGAGATGTGGTCGGTAGTGATCGAGTCGCCGAATACGGCGAGTACCCGCGCGTGCTCGATATCCGCAGCCGGCGCGGGCGGCTGGCCGATGTCCGCGAAGAACGGTGGATTCTGCACATAGCTGGAGCCGGCATTCCATTGATAGGTATCGCCGGCGCTGACGGTGATCCTTTGCCAGTGTTCGTCGCCGGTGAACACGTCGGCATAACGGCTGCGGAACATCTCGCCGTCGATACGGCCGACGGCTTCGGCGATCTCGGCGCTGCTCGGCCAGATGTCCCTCAGGTATACCGGCTGATTCTGCGCGTCGTAGCCCAGTGGGTCTCGTTCCATGTCGATACGCGTGGTGCCGGCCAGGGCGAAGGCCACCACCAGCGGCGGCGAGGCCAGCCAGTTGGCCTTGACCAGCGGGTGCACGCGGCCCTCGAAGTTGCGGTTGCCCGAAAGCACCGACGAGACGATCAGGTCATTGTCGGCAATGGCCTGGCCGATCGCGTCCGGCAGCGGTCCGGAGTTGCCGATGCAGGTGGTGCAGCCGTAGCCCACCAGATTGAAGCCGAGCTGATCCAGATACGGTGTCAGTCCAGCGCGCTCCAGATAATCGGTCACCACCTTCGAGCCCGGCGCCAGCGATGATTTCACCCAGGGCTGGCGCTTGAGGCCGCGTTCGATGGCCTTCTTCGCCAGCAGCCCGGCGGCCATCAGCACGCTCGGGTTGGAGGTGTTGGTGCAGGAAGTGATGGCCGCAATCACTACGGCGCCGTGCTTGAGCGAGAAGCTTTCGCCGGCGACGGCGAACGGGGCATCGGTCTGCTGCTTGCGGCCGCTGGTTTCCAGCAACAGGTCGAAGCTGGCGCCGATGTCGCCGAGTGCGACGCGATCCTGCGGGCGCTTGGGGCCGGCGACGGAGGGGCGCACCTGGCTCAGATCCAGCTCCAGCGTGGCGGTGAACAGCGGGTCGGGCGAGTCGTGCTCGCGCCACATGCCCTGCGCCTTGGCGTAGGCCTCGACCAGTGCAATGCGTTCTTCGCTGCGGCCCGTCAGGCGCAGATAGTCGAGGGTGATCCGATCGACCGGGAAGAAGCCGCAGGTCGCGCCATATTCGGGGGCCATGTTGCCGATGGTGGCGCGGTCAGCCAGCGGCAGGTTGTCCAGCCCCGGCCCGAAGAACTCGACGAACTTGCCCACCACGCCGTGCTTGCGCAGCATCTGCGTCACGGTCAGCACCAGGTCGGTGGCGGTGACGCCCTCATTGAGTCGGCCGGTCAGGCGGAATCCGATGACCTCCGGAATCAGCATCGACACCGGCTGGCCGAGCATCGCCGCTTCGGCCTCGATACCGCCAACGCCCCAGCCGAGCACGCCGAGGCCGTTGATCATGGTGGTGTGCGAATCGGTGCCGACCAGCGTGTCGGGATAGGCGTAGGTGTCGCCATCCTCGTCGCGGGTCCAGACCACCTGGCCCAGGTATTCCAGATTGACCTGGTGGCAGATGCCGGTGCCCGGCGGCACCACGCGGAAGTTGTCGAAGGCCTGCTGACCCCAGCGCAGGAACTCATAGCGCTCGCCATTGCGTTGCATCTCGATGGCAACGTTCTGCGCGAAGGCCTGATCGTTGCCGAAGCGGTCGACCATCACCGAGTGGTCGATCACCAGATCCACCGGTGACAGCGGGTTGATCCGCTGCGGATCGCCGCCAGCCCGGGCCACGGCGTCGCGCATGGCTGCCAGGTCGACCACCGCGGGTACGCCGGTGAAGTCCTGCATCAGCACCCGCGCGGGGCGATACTGGATTTCCTGTTCGGAACTGCGTGTATTCAGCCACTGCGCCAGCGCCACGAAGTCATCGCGACGAACCGTGACGCCATCCTCCCAGCGCAGGAGGTTTTCCAGCAGCACCTTGAGCGATACCGGCAGGCGGTCGATCTCGCCTAGCGTTGCGGCGGCCGCCGGCAGGCTGAAATATTGATAGGTTTTGCCCGCTGCCTCGAGGCTGCGACGGCATTGCAGGCTATCCAGGGAAGGCATTCAGGTCTCCTTAGTCCCGCCGGCATGGCGTTGAGGGCAGATTGTTGAAGCTAGACCCGCGCAACGGGTTTCGCCAATCACTGGACCCGCCGCGCCGAGCCGGGGTTCCCCCCGATGCAAGACGGCTTCGGCTGCGTGGCGATCGACCGAGGATGACCCGGCAGCGCGCTTGCGCCACAATGCCGGCCTGTTTCAGGAGTTCGTGATGAGCCAATCTGTTGAAATGACTGCCGATGCCGTCCTCGACGCCAGCGGTCTGAATTGCCCCGAGCCGGTGATGATGCTGCACAACAAGGTCCGCGACCTGGCTGGCGGTGCGGTGCTCAAGGTAATCGCCACCGATCCCTCGACCCAGCGCGATATTCCCAAGTTCTGCGTCTTTCTCGGCCATGAGCTGGTCGATCAGCAACAGGATGCCGACATCTACCTGTACTGGATTCGCAAGAAGAGCGAGTGATGGCAAAAAAAA
>AJXE01000017.1 GCA_000263395.1 Stutzerimonas stutzeri TS44 | reverse complement strand
GCTGAAGTCGATCTTCAGGAAGTAATTAGATGGCAATCATTGGCAATGATTGGCTTTCATTGCCAATGATTGCCATCCATTCGACTGCCAGCAGCTGTCTTGCTCGCGCCTGAGCGCGGCTCTTCGCTTACCAGGGCTGATCTGCCGATAAATGTCTTCGAGGCTCGCCGAATTGCCGTGTTCAGGCGGCATAAATGTCGCTGTATCACAGGCTGAACGCTATTGGTGTATCACACGTTGCACGCGGTCCCTGTATCACACGCTGCACGCTCAAAAATCAGTTCGAGACTATTACGGGTAGACAAATAGGGTGATACACCGAGGCCTGAAAATGGCCGCTCAGCGTAGTAATGAGATCGGGTTTACGTGTCGATCCCAGCTGTAGAGTTTGTGTTGTCGGCAGTGAAGCGAAATCCGCGCATCCATCGACCCACTGCCCGACCGCACTGACTACAAAACGAAACCCTCGGCCAGCTGTGTCAGCAGTTCCTCGACGAGCCAGGCCCCTGCCGTAGATGTCAGCATCTGCATTGGCGAGTTACCGGAGAACCTGTCTTTGGGCTTCGAGAGCCAGCGCTGCGCCTTATCACGAGAGCCAAAAAGGATCTCAGCCACCACGATCGCATGCACGACGCGAAAGAGTCGGTCGCTCTCATCTGCAGACAGTCGATTATCTGATGAGGCGTCCGGAGCGGTAATTCTGTCTGTTGGGCGTTGCTTTTGCCTAAGGGCTGGCGTGATTTGCTCACACGCATGGGCATTGATGTCACCGTTACTGAGCAACGTTGCCAAGTGAGCGACAGGGATGCCTTTGATGATGTGCGAATGCACGTCTACATCAGTTGCGTGCTCGGGTAGGCCTAGCAGCCTCGCCCTGCGTTGGCGGTAATCATCCGCCTGGATTCCTAAAAGCATGGAGCACCTCAGATGGCAGAAATCACGCGTCCTGCGTAAGCAAGCTCGTTGAGCTGGATCTCAAGAGGCTCGTGCAAGTCGGGCAGTAGCGGGTGCAGTAGCTGCTGAGACTCACCCGCATGCTCGACCCTGCCGATATAGGCTGTGCCAGCCTTGTGGCTGAGGTAGCAATGGATCTGATCCCGCCGCTCGTAGAAGTCGTCGACGTTCATCGCGTACACATCGGTGCTGATCAAGAACAGCATCGCCGTGTGGTGCATGCGATAGACGGGGTTAAGCCAAAATCCACGCTTGCGCACTACCTTGCCAGGCGGAACCTCCAAGAATTCCGTGTTGCACGGGACGGCCCCGTGATCTAGGTAGGGGGCAGTCTCTGTCACCAGGGTCAGCACAGGGCATCCGCTATAGGTCCGCTCTCGGTTTCGCATGAGTCCCTCGCTTATGGGCCGTGGTTGCGTTGCTACACGATCACTGCTGGGTGTCAGGGGCGTGCTCCAGGTATTCAGGCGCGATCAGCAGGTGAGTGAGCAGCTTGTGGTGCGGATAGCGGCCCTGAAACCTGCCGACCAATGCGTTGAATGCTTCCCGCGCAGCCGGGGTTCCGGCGATTCTGGGGATCAGATAGCTGGCGATGGCCAGGTTCACCTCAATCTCCGCCTTGGACATGCCATCAGACAAGAGCAGCGCTGCTTCCTCGGTCGTACTCAGGTTCTTATCCATGGGCTGCCTCGCTGTGACCGGTTTCAAGAGATTTCGCTTTCATCCAGGCAATCACTCCTCCGATGACGATGCTGGCCACTGCGGCTAGAGCAAACGGCATCACTCTGGTAATCAGCACAAGAGCAAGCGCCCCGGCAGTGCCGCCGCCAGCGACCGCTCCAAGCACAGGGGCTCTTCGGTACGCAGCGATGAGGCAACAAATGCAGTCAACCAACAGCAGAAGTGCGCCGAGGTAGAGCACTTCAAGTTCGGTTTCGATCACGACTTGTTGGCCTGTTGGCGATACTTATAGAGGGTGCTTCGGCTGATCTTCAGCGCCTTGCATATCTCGTCGGGCGCACGATTCTGATCACCTGCCAGGGCTTGTATCGCAGCAATCGTTTCTGGCGGCACGCCAGGCCGACCGCCTTGCCGCCCCCTGGCACGTGCCGCTTCGAGGCCGGCAAAGGTGCGTTCTCGAATCAGGTTTCTCTCGAACTCCGCCATCGCAGCGAAAACATGGAAAACCAGGCGGCCGGCAGCGCTGGTGGTATCGATCTGTTCCTTCAGGCTTTCAAGGCCCACGCCAGTAGATTCGAGGTTGGCTGTGAGACGCAGCAACTCGGACATCGAACGGCCGAGGCGGTCAAGCCGCCAGACAACCAGAACATCGCTAGGTCGTGCAAATGCCAGCGCTTCATCAAGACCGGGGCGCGATGCTTTGGCACCACTCATCTTGTCGCTGAAGATCCGTTCGCAACCGGCAGCGCTCAGCGCGTCATGCTGAAGATCGAGCTGCTGATCATCCCGTGATACTCGCGCGTACCCAATCTTCATTGTCCGAATTCTCGTCATAATGGATGGTTTACGTATTTTGATTTAAAGATGAGTTTAAATCAATCGTGAGTGCTGACTATTGGGCGGTGAGAAAGGTTGCTGTGCGTGACCGTAAAACAACCGTTTTAGAGACCGGCGGCGAGCTAGATCATTCATCCACACTGTCTTACGACTTCCGGGGGCTGGCAGGCTGCTGTCATAAGAGGTCGCTGGTGTTGGCGAGAAGCCGTAGCCGGTTTTCAGACCCAGTAGATCCTGCCTTTTCTCAGCCAGAAATGGGATTTGCAGCCGGTCTTGAGCCATACCGATGGATGCAGTGAAGGCAGTCCTTTGTCATCGACACGATAGTCCCAGCGAGGTCTGGCTTCCTTGATCAGGAGGAGCTCGATCGTGCGGTCGCAGCCACAGGGGCATTTGAAACCGACGCACCAGTCTTCTTGGCCATCCTTGGCCAAGACAATGGTGCGCATCGGAATTTCTGCTGGTAATGAATCACCCTTGATGACAATCAATCTCCGCGGGGGGAGTAGCGGCTCGGCTTTGCGCTGGAGATACCGGTAGAGCTTCTCGAGCATCGCCATTTATCTTGCTCCCAAGTCGGGGATCCCCAAGAGAGGCTCCTTGCAGCCAGTCGCGATCCTTTTGTTTGGGGCCCTCGTGAAGATGCTTTCGGCGAAATAATCCTCCTCGCAACCGGCGAGGCTGAAGATCGTTTGGGCGTAGCGGCTATTGTCGTCCTCGCGGAACGGAAAGGCCCGGGCGATGAGTTCCGAAACACAGGCCGAAGCTGCACGCATGTTCAGGGTGATCACTGAGGGCGCTTCGTCCTGGATGCCAGGGATGTAGCCCCGCTCCTGTTGTTCGGCATACGCCTCAGGGTCCGATTCATACAGACTTTCTTGCTGCAGGGACTCGGGCGTGTAAATGCCCCGGTCGCCGAGGGTCGAGCCACCTGGCTTCACGTAGTCAACGCGTCCCACTACGTCGGTAATCACCCGTCCCTCACTACCCCTGATGTGCGTGGGAATCCTTACACCGACATCAAAGAGTGGTATTAGGAATACAGAGGAGATGAGGTCGGCCAGCAGTCGTCCCCGATGGGTGTCGACGCAGGAGAAGATCAGATCGGCCTCGGCTACTGCAAGAATGGCTTCTCGCGATCGAATGGTATTGTGAATGGGGCGTGCAACTTGGCCACCGCGGATGCGCTCGACGGCGGCAGAGAACATCTCGACTTTTGATCTGGCAGCCAGGGCGTCCTCGAGTGTCGAGTTGAGAATTCTATTGAGGTTTTTCTCCTCCACATGGTCGTGGTCGACCAACAGAATCTCGCCAAAGCCAAGCCTGGTGAGTTGCTCTGCCACAATCGAGCCTGTTCCAGAGACGCCAATCACGGCCACCGTGAGGCGACTGAAGGTTTCGGTCATCCCGGAAGTGAAGGCCATGGCGGGTTGCCGAGGTTCCGCCGTGTCACCCCACCAGTAGTGGATGTCATCGCCGGCGACAGTCACCAGCTCGATCGGTATACAGTGCTTGCCCTCCTCGTAGAGCCGAGCCCGCATCTCACCCGTCGAAATCATGATGGCCGAGCCGTGGATGGCTTCGACGCCCAGGTACAGCGACAACATGGTCAGCTCATCGCTTTCGTCATCCAAGTCAGAGAAGGCCAGGAAGCCTCCGGGATGCGAATGCACGAGGATGATCGACATCGAGTCCACTTCAGCCAGATCGATAGCCTTTTCCAAGTAGCTGCCGGGCCAGGTAATGGAGTTGACGGTGCGTGATTTGCAGTCGTCGTGCGGAACGAGGATCAGCTCCTTCACCAACAGCTTCATGCGCGAGCCTCCAGCGCAATTGCAAAGCAGGATCGCCGCCGCCTCCTTGCCGTCGCCCGGAAACAAATGCTCCCGGAGCGTGGCATGGACTTCCTCTGTCAGCACCAAGCGTGAGCTGGCCATCACTGACCTACCTCTTTGAGGAGGCAGCCATCGACCATGGCCAACTGCGAGATGATGGTATCGGTCGTAGGATTCCAGGGGCGATGACGGGACCACCCCTGGAAGGTGACGCTGTCGACGTCAGCCGTAACTTGGGTGGACGGAATGCCTGCCCCGTTGGCGAGGCTCAGCGGCGGATAAACGTAGAACATGTCCACTTGAGCCATGGGGTAGTCCGGGGGAACCAGCAGCGCCATCTTCACCTTGTGGTGGTTGTACCCATCGGGCAGTTCGTAGTCGTGTATGAGAAGCCAGCGGCTCTCACCATTCAGGACCGTTTCCCAGCGGTAGCTGCGAGTGTCCAGATACTGCTCATCACCGGGCAGCAAGCTGAAGACCCGACGGGGCGCCTGAGGCGCCTCGCCGTTGCCTACATCACGAGTGGTAAGGCGGAGTTTCTCGATGCCCGGCGTACGCAGGTTGATGACATCGTTGATGCTTAGCTCCTGCTTCGGCTGGCCCACGACCTTGAGGTAGATGTGCCACGGCTGATTGGGGTTCATGCCAGCCTTGACGATGGCGTCACGCACGGGGACATCCGGAGTATCGAACTCATAGTTGTCGCCTTGTACGTTCAGCTTCCACATGTGGCTGCGAGAAATGAAGTTCTCGATCTGGGGCTGATCGAGATCCACAAACTGGTCGTCCTGGATTTCCAGGTCGGCCTCATTCTCCCGTTCCAGCAGAAGCTTTTTGTCCTCAGCGACACCGCCCAGCTTTCGCACGACATGCCCGGTGATTAGGCGACACGGCCAGTCCAGACGGGCACCGTCAACGGTGAGCCGGTAGGAGCGATCACTCAAAAAGGCCAAGAACTTCTCGGCCCTAGCCTTGCGCAGATCCGTGGTCTCGGTGGGACGAATTTCCTCAAGCAAGCCGTTGCCCAAGACCTGATAGAGCAGGTAGTTCGCAACCGGGCGCAAGCCCGCAGTCTCGAGAATCTGGTCACCCGTGGGCACCGGATCATCCAGAATCACAGCACGGTAGTGGAGCGTGTCGTCTCCAATCTGTACCCGATAGGGCCCGTGCTCATGCACCTCTCGGCCGCTAGCAATGGCCGAACCTACACCTTCAATGTCTACTTCATTCGTCTGTTCCATATCATCATCCTAGGCAGCATCGGCCTGCGAGAGAGCTAGGTTTCGGTGCCTGTTGCCTGGTCAGACAACAAGGCACTTCTAAAAAACGGCCACAAGGCCGTTGTTCCGCCAGACAACGATGGACTTCAAAAAAAAGCCGCTTATCATGACCTCATGACTTATCGGCTGTTGCCTGGCTAGACAACAGGCTACTCCCCCCAACCGGGGCTCTGCAATAGGCTGAGGAACGAAATGAATCTGGGTGAGTTCATCGCGATCATGCGTGAACGCAAGGAGCTGAGTTTCAGGGACCTGGAGCGACGCGCAGGCGATCTCGATCACGCCTATATTTGGCGCTTGGAGAAGGGTGACCGAGCAGCCCCATCGGCTGATGCTGTCGAGCGTCTCGCAGAGGCACTCGAGCTCGACCAAAGGGAACGTGATGTTTTCCGACTTCTCGCCAAGTCAGTCAGCATCGAGGATTCACTTTATGAGCTGATGCTCTCTCGCCTCGATGAACCATGGGAAGACTTTGAAGATCTTGCGACGATGAGTTTTAGAGGCGAACGCCCGAATACTCAGGAAGCCTGGCTAAAGCGCTTGAAACTGATTCAACAAATGTGACGTGGAAATATCATGGACGAATTAACCACAATTGGCCGAGCAAGGAAGTTGTTGAAAGATGCAGGCATTACCAACGCTCCTGTGGATGTAGAGGCTCTTGCATCCACCCTTGGTTTCAAGGTTTCCCGCAAAGAGCTCGAAGAAGGCGAAGCAGGAATCACGTTTGAGAAGCGCGGTCAGAAGCATATCTGTGTCAACGAGAAGGACCCTCTCAAGAGGCAGCGCTTTACCATCGTGCATGAAATCGCGCATCACGTACTGAACTTGCCATCCGTGCATGGTGAGATCGTGCCAGCCGACGAATTAGAGCGCTTCAAAGGACGACCTCCAGAAGAGACGCTGTGCGACCTTTTCGCCGCAGAGTGCCTTGTTCCTTGGAATCTGGTTCAACCAATAGCGGATGAGTTGGAGTTCAACCTCACTAACCTCGCGAAAGTGTCAGATCAGTTCCAAGCCTCCCGAGCATGCGTGGCATCGCGCTTGGTTCAAGCCTCGGAAGATTGCTTGGCATTCGTCGTGGCTGAGGATGGTGTCATCCAGTACTCAGTGGTCTCCAAGGCATTGAGGGAAGCCAAAATCTGGATTCAGAAAGGGATTGAACTTCCCCGGAACTCTGCCGCTGCCAACGCGATACGTAATGATGACGGAGGAATTGCTGATGCAGAACTGGACGGTACCGACTGGAGTAGTAGCGATGCCGCGCTCAATTTTTCCTGCTTCGAAGAGGCAATCTACTACGCCCCGTGGAAGCAAACTCAGTCGATCCTGGTGTTTGAGAAATTCAGCATCCGACCTGCTGTGAAGGCGTATGAGTCATCACGTGATGAAGGATTACTGCAGGAACTGGACGGCAATCTCCCTTGGCCTAAGCGCTGAGTAAACGTACTAAATAGGCGAAGGCGGCTAGCGCTGCTAGATAGCGCTGCTCGCGACCATTGAGTAGCGAATCGCATTTTTTGAATGCTGGGCACTCAGTCGCGTCCAAGAGCTGGGTGGAGCTTGTTTAGAAAATAGCTTCGAGAAGCTACTCCGTTAATGTTATAACCTTCAAAAGTCCTGACTTGAATTCTGCTATGTTAAGTATCCTTGTTGGTAGTAAGTGCAAATAGAACGAGCTGCTAATATGTTTCAAGCATTCCTGCAGGATTTCATCGTCATCAAAAAACAATACAGTGGGGCGTGACTTGTAGCGCTCTGAGGAAAGTAAATAGATGCAGGCCTCAACAAAGTAGAGCTCTATTTTTGATAGCTGGTTTTTTGAGTTAATTCCAATTCGGCCGAAGAAGTCAAAGTATTCAATATTTAACTCTTCAAATGTGCTGAAGCTTATTTTTCGCGACCCGTAAAAAACATCAAGGCGAGGGGCTATTCTCAAATCAAGAATGCAGCCCGGATCATAGCTTCTCGAAAACTGCAAGAATGAATTTTTCTTGGAGGTTTCACTTTCTCTCATGAAGATTAAGGTATTGCCATTGAAGCTTTTGCTTTGAGTATGCATATTTGCGAGCTCGTAACTATGGCAAAGCTTACCTGAATTAAGATCAAACAATTTCAGAGGGGTATTAGATCTGTGCATGTCACCCCTCCATCATATTCTTAACAAGCCGCTTTTCAATTGCTTGATAGTTTTCGCTCAACAGGCCTGACGACCACTCAGGTTTGCCAAAGCTCATTTGGCCTTGCTCATCCTTCAGCTTTCTATCTTTCATAAAGGCTTGTCGATATAGTCGCGGCGCCACACCGGTGAATGCTCGGAAAAGAACTTTTGGAGCGGCCTGGTGGTCGGAGGACTTTACAATTAGTTCGTTGTGCACAATCGTTGCATCACTGGGAGAGACCCATGCAGCTTTAGATTTCTCGATAGCATCGCCATGCAGATCAAATGCTAAGCTCTTGGGGTACGGCTCAATATACTGAACTTCATCTACGCCTGCTGAAACGATATGTCGCGCGCAGTAGTGGCAAGGAAACGTTGTCACAAACAACCTGCTACCCACCGGAGAGATGCTCTGCCTAGCAGCTGTTAGAAGTGCATCCATTTCAGCGTGCACGGCCCGGCTGAATTCTAGTAGTCGCCCTATTCCTGTCTTTTTTAAGGTGCTTTTTAATTTTGATGGATCGGCACCTTGCAACTCTGGAACCACGCTAATCAGTTCGCCGATTATCTGGTCTTGATGCTTATTGCTACTGCAATATTCTGTCGAGTACGCGCAGCGGTGATCGTTTCGGGGGTCGCTTTGAAAGCCCCCGCCATAGACGCCGCCTCCAGCAGCAGGAACTTCATTTTTTCCTGTGGCAAGCAGATTTCCTGCTTTGTCCATCAGGGCAGCTCCAACCTGTCGGGACAAACAAGCGCTTGTCATTTTCGCGCCATAGGCATGAAACATTCCAGTTTCGCTGGCTGTGGGGCGCACAACCTTTTTGAACGTCAGGATGTCTATAAGGCGTCCTAGTTGGTCATTAACATCCCACGCTGGGTTCTCAACTCGACTTTCTGTGTCAGAGAAGCGATCTTGGGTGTTGTCAATGAAATAATCTGAAAGATGGAATGTATCACTTACCTTCTGCCCGTTACTAATTCCGGAGTCTTGGTCGCGCTCAATAAATATATCGATTTCCTCGCCGGAGGAGGAGTTGCACTTCCCGTCTCTTAATCTCGAGCGCCGTTTCTGATTTTCACAAACCACGCCAATAAGGCAAAATGCCTCTTGATAAACACTTCTAAGCAAAGATACTTCTGCGGGGTTTTTTAAAGAGTCAAGTATGTAGACTCTGAATGGAGATTCTTTCGTGCTGGCTACATCGGTTGCGGGTGTGTCTCTTATTCTGATTATCTCAGAGATTAAGCTCACTGCGACCCCGGCTGTATCTCGCGATCGAATTGCATCCCCTGCATCCTGAAGTGACTTTGCGCGAGATAGCTTGGAGCTATTGTCAATTCCGAACTTCGTAGAGTCTGCCCAGTTGGCTATTGCCTCGCTGGCTTTCAGTACTACAACTTCTGAGTTTGGAATGGTATTGCTCAGGCTTTCTTTCAATGCCTTGGCTATCCAGCTTGTGCCAGAACCAGCTGGCCCAACCACCGCAAAAATTAGCTCCTTGGATACTAAATCGCTCAACAGAGTGCTAGATGTTTGATTGCCATCATTAGAGGCGGGAAATGCTGCGCTTTGAGCTACTGCCATTTTTCAATTCCGTTTTCGAATTTAGTTCGTTATGGTTTCAATAAAAATTATAGCTTCAGCCTGACTCTGTACCCTGCCGTCTGCAAAATCGTTAGCTCTTCGCACGAAAGACAGCTCACGTAATCACCAGCTCAGGCTGTAGATCCAAATTGTTATTAACTGGGAGGCCTGCTTCTACTAGTCCACGGCCTCCGGAATCTTTCGCTTGAGAAAGAGCCATAGCTGCATTTGTAGGGCGGCCGCATGGTGTTCTGGGCCAATCGGATGATCATAAACCAAGAACTGGGAGCTTCACATGGGAAGCATTAGGCTGGCATCGTTCTCGGCGACGAAGCCCCTTAAGCCCCATTTTGCACTGCGAAATGGACTGGGCTACATGCCAGCGTAGCGAGGCTCAGGCAATCTTCGCTGCCTGCGCGGGGCTTTCAGGACATGCTGCCTCGCCTCGGGAGTGACCCTGAAGGTCAGCGGATCCTCTGGTCGAAGGTGCCGACGGTGGTGCGCCCAATCACCGTTGAACCGTAGCGACAACCGTTTCTTGCTCGAGAGCATTGGTGGTGGCGCTGGCGGGGCTAAGTGAAATAGGTAAGTATCTAATTGAGTGCCCTTTGACGTTTCGCAACAAGCTCGCGTCCTTATTTGAAAGGTCTGCAGGCTTTAGGTTTCATTCCTGTCTCCGCACCAATGAAATCAAAGGGCTAGCTTCGGCTAGCCCTTTTTGTTTTCCGGCGGTGTCCCCGAAGTGTCCCTACCTTGTCCCGCTAGCGAATGGCTTGACCGATACAGCGCTGGAAGATGTTGGTCATGGCCTGATAGTCACAGGTCACCGCGTCGATATTGGCTTGGATCCACTCGCGCTCATCGACCTGCCACCAGCTGATCTCATAGCCGGCGTTCACAATGATGTGATCAAACAGGATCCGCTGCGCACGCCCGTTTCCTTCCCGAAAAGGGTGGACCATGTTCAGGTCGCCATAGAGCTCTGCTACAGCGGAAACCAACTGTTGCCGTGACATCCCCTCATACCAGTTGGCCGCCGCCAATTGCCTGAAGAGCTTCGTAGCCTCGGGTTCGATTCGAGTAACGTTGCAGAAGTGTGTATCGCCCTTCGATATGTCCACCGCACGCAGCTCTCCCGCCCAATCGTAAACATCATCGAAGAGGGTGCGATGGATCCGCTGCAGGTAGGAGAGATCGTAAGGAGGAAGGGCGAAGTCGATGGTGGCCGCGGCGATTTCAGAGAGGGTGCGCTCAGCATCGTAAAGCGCTTGGTCATCGGTCAGATCCAGACGGTTGCGTAGAACCGTGGTGCCTGGATAGCAGAGAGGATCCTGACCGACACCGTACTTATCGAGCATCAGGCCTGCCGAGCGCGCAAGGCTCTCAGGGCAGCTTCGCGCGTTGGGAGCTTGCGCTTAGCGTCAGCCGGTGTGGTATTGAAGCCTTCCAGGCGCAGGCTGGCGGCGTAGTTCGATTGGCGGACCTTGGCGTAGTAAGCCTTTTTCTCTTCCAACGTCAGATCGGACATAGCTCAAAAACCTCATTCGCGGTGTGCGGGTCATTATAGCGGATGCTAATTCGCAGCGTCTTGCCGGTCCTTCTGGTCGAGCAACGCCAACGGCGAGTGACTGAGCACAGTCGCGAAGTGATCCGGCGCCAGATGCGAGTACCGCATCGTCATCTTGATATCGCCGTGGCCCAGGATTCGTTGCAGCGTGAGGATGTTGCCGCCCTGCATCATGTAGTGGCTGGCGAAGGTGTGCCGCAGGATGTGGGTCAGCTGGCCGGGTGTGTGTAGGCCGGTGCGTTCGTACGCTTTGCGGAACGCCGATCGGCAGGAGCTAAACAGCCGGCCCGATCCAGGGTAGCCACGCTCCAGCATCAACTTCACCAGATCATCCGGCACGGGGATGGACCGCACCCGGCCATTCTTCGTCCTGGCGAAGCGAACCTGCCCGTTCAGCAGCTGGTTACGGGTGATCGACTCCGCTTCATCCCATCGTGCACCAGTAGCCAGACAGAGCTTGGCGACGGGCAGAGTGTGGCTGTTGGTCGACGCGGCGCATTCATCCAGCACCAACCGGCATTCATCCAGGGTGAGATAGGTCAGCTCGGTTTCATCGACGCGCAGTTGCCGCAGCTTGGCGACAGGATTGGCTTCGTGCCAGACGCCGAGGCGAATCAGCTCGTTGAACACGGCTTTCAGGTAGCGGTGTTCATGGTTCACCGTCGCCGGGGTGCAGCTCTTGAGGCGTTCGGCCCGGTAGCGGCTGAAATCCAGGGCGGTGAAGCTGGAGGCAATCGGGTTGCCCAAGGCATCGACTATCGCCAGGGTGCGCCCGTAGCGCTTCTGATCCTTGAGCGTGGCGCCATGCAGCTCGTACCAGACCTGCACCAGATCGGCGAGGCGTTCGCCCGGGTCGCGGCCCCGATGGCTGTACTCCCGGCGCATATCGACTACCCAGCGTTCAGCCTCGCTCTTGGTGCGGAAGCCACGCTTGCGCTTGCGAATGCCGGCTGCCTTATCCAGCCAGAAATCCACGTCCCAGCCGGTTGTTCCCTTGGTGATCAAACAGCACGCCCCCAGCGAACGTGACGCTCCTCGAGCAGTGCCTTGATGTGCTTGTACAGGTCACGCTCGGTCATTTCTTTGGCGGCGTAGTGATCGCGGATCACCGGCCAGCAGTCCCATTGCTGCAGCGTCTCAAACGCCTTTTTTGCGCCCACCCGCTCCCTTGCCAGCAGGCTTACGAAGTTTCCCAGGAACAGCTCCACGTTCTTGCCTGAGAAGCCTCGAGAGGTCTTGTAGTACCGCTTGTATTCGGTGTCATCGACCAGCGAATCCACGGCCACATCCACCCGCACGTCATCGCGCATCAGCGTCCAGATCGGCTCGTAGTACCCAGGGCGAGCAATGAGCTTGAACTGGCGCAGGCCGTAGCGCCACAGGCCGTCCAGATGGGCCGAGAAGGCGGCGAAGGAGTCCGTGTCGATCGCTTGGCCCGTCTTCATGTCTACCGAGCCGCTGGCGAATTGCTGGATAACCGAATGGTGGTAGCGCAGCTCGACCCGCCACACGTCCTGGGCCGGATCGTAGTTGTCCGGGTCCGCCGCATCGAACGAGTCCCGACGCCGCCAGACGCTTTCCCAGAAGTCGAGCTTGTCCGTTGCGCGGGCCTGTTCGGTCTTGTTGTAGATGCAGAGCTGTACCCCACCAGCCGAGCCGAACATCGACGTTTCGCCACGACCGTAAACGCTGGACTTGGTGGCCCACTCGACCTGGCTGATGCCCGAGATATCCCGGTGCGTCCTGGCCCGGCAGTGCAGACGTGCCACCAGATCGACCGGAGGCTTCCAGCCTTGCAGGTCCAGGGCGAGGTGGACGGCACACTGGTTGCGCTCCCGGTTGGTCATCACCGCAGCGGCGTAGTAGTCCATCCGCTCTTGCAGCCGTTCCGGCGACAGCGCGTCGATGGCGTGCGGTGACACCTCGATTTTCAGGTGCGGTCCGATGTGCTCCAGCTTGGCGTTGAAGTTCTTGATGAGCAGGATGAAGCCCAGGTCGGCGTTCTGCAGCTTGTACTGGTATCCCGAGTCCCGACCCACCCGGCCCGAGTGCCAGATTTGCCCGGCGAACTCGACCATCGCGCCCGGCTTCTCGAACAGCGCCATGATTTCCGGGCGGATCAGCCCACGGTACAGCTGGCGGACCGTATCGACGCCGCAGCGCAGCAGGCGAACGCCTGACAGGTCCTTGAAGCCCGTATAGCCAATGTCCAGAAACAGTCGGCCGTTACTGCTTTCCTCGCCGGTGGTCCGATCAACGCGGATGAAATCTTTAACTTGCATCGGTTTTACCTTTATTGAGCTTTTGCCACTGAACCCACAACTGGTTATCTGACGTGTTACAGGGACGTCAGCCGGGCGGCGCGCGCACGCCGGCACAGGCCACGCGCCCGCTACGCTCCGCGTAGAGCTGTGCAGGCGTGCGCGCGCTTATGAGCTGCCATGCGGTAACGGCGTCGGCGAAGGCTTGGGTTGGATCGGCCGGGCAGGGTTGATCCAGAGTGAAGACGGGAAGGTATGGATGATCGGGCGGCGGCGTGCCGTCCAGGGCGATGCAGAGCGCGAGGCAGGCCAGCCCAAGGAGCAGGTGCGGAAGGCAGGGATAGGCGCGGCGCGCGAGGACGAACAACACCAAGGGCGCCGCCCTTGTCATCCCGCTCTTGCCGCCGAGGGCTCGGGAGTGTGGGGCGGTGAAGCTACCCCACACTCCGAGCGATAGGCTGTTCATGGTCGTGCAGGGTCAAGGATGCGCTGCGCCCGTGCTTCCGTTCGCCGGAACGATGAAGCTGTTCCGACGAGCCGGGAGCGCGGCCCTTGACCTTGCAGAGTTGGGCAGGGCGATACGGCCCAGTACGTTGCCGGAACTGTGCCGGTCGCGGTGCCGCATCACCCTGATCGTGCGAATGTTCGAGAAGAACACTTCGTTGGGAAATTCGCCCTGGCTGTTCAGCTCCAGGGTCATGAAACAGCCATGCTCATACACGCCTTCAACGGGCAGCATCACACCGACGATATGAAGGCAGTACCAGAAAGAATCCGGCTCATCGTCCCAATGCAGCTCAACGAGTACGGTCTGGCCGAGGTAGTCCTGGGCGGTGGACGCATCCACAACGGCGTGCTGGCTAGTCATGGCTGTAATCCCCCGCGGCGAAGCTCTCCTTGCCGCTCAGCAGGTCCGCCCGCAGCTTGCCTACGTTCACCATGCGGAAGTCCGAGAAGGTGACGCTGGGGAGCGTGCCGTTCTCCACCCACTCAACGACTTCATCCACCGGAATGCCGCTGGCCGAGGCGAAGGTGACGATGCTGCACAGGTTGCTGATGGCCGCGCCCAGGGGCACTACGTTGCTGCCGGTTTGGTCTGCGTTCGGCTTACTCATCGGTGTAGTCCCCCTGGGCGAAGATGGTTTTGCCTTTTGCCAGATCGGCGCGGAGCTGTGCGAGGTTGACGAGGCGAGGGCGGCCCATCTTGATACTCGGCACCGTGCCGCTATGCATCCAGGCAATCACGGTGTCGACTGAAACACCGTTCATGGCAGCAAAGGTTTCCTTGCTGCAGGTGAGGGCGTTACGGCAGTCGAGGTAGATCACTCGCTTGCCGTCCAGATCGAAGCTCACGTCGAAAGGTGGTTGGTCCAGATGCTGTGTACTCATCGCCTATCCCTGCCTCTGAAATGCTCATAAACTGTGGTTAATGGGGGTTTCGAGCTGTGGAAATATTCCACTGGCAGAGGAACTATAACACTGCGACGATAGTCGTGGAATAATTCCACAGTGAGTTTTTAGAAGAAATGGAGCTAACTCAAGACAGAGTTAGAGCGCTTGTGCATATGTTGGGGCATAAGGCCGTCTCCCAGGCGACTGGGATCAAAGAAGAACGGCTAAAGACCATCAGGTACAAAGCAGATGCCAACGTCCGGACGATCGAGCTGGACGTGATCGCGCACGCGTATCAGCAGTACAGCTTGTGGCTGAGAACAGGCGAAATAGATCTCAGCAAAGGCCAGATCAGCCCGGCATACGCCGAAGCGGATCTAAAGTTGGCAGAACAAAACGCGGGCAGCAAATAACAGCCGAAGCGGCCCGGCGATGGTTCGCTAGAAGATAAGCTGGCCGATAGTAAAAAGTGTAGCTTTTTGATGTCCGGCGAGCGTGGCTGAATATTTTATTAGACGTTTTTGGGATGTTGGTCCATTCGTATCCCATCAACATATGCGCCAATAATATCCCGAACACAACCGCGAAGATTTGTTACATGCCCTTGAATGACCTCAGACAGGAGAGCAGAGCCGTTCTTGCCGCCTATGCCAAGGTCTTCCCCGCCACCAGCAAGCATAAATCCTCTTTGGCTAAGATTGATGCAGCCAACTGGGACGTATTCGTAATGAGATATTTTGTCTCGAATTGATTTTCTATTTCCTTCAGATAATACAAAGTCAAACTCAACACTGTACTTTTTATGTAGTTCGACTAGGTGGTTGGTTAGCAGTGGCTTGTTTTGTTTTTCAAGAAAGCTGCCAAGTCTTCTGAAAGAATGAAAGTCGTTTTTAAAATATGTTGATATGGCTCTGGCCAGATAATCAAGGCAGCGCCGGAAAGCCAATATAAAAGCCTGATATTCAAAATCCCAAATTAGGGTGTTTCCAAGCCCAATCGTAGAGTTTCCAAGAGCTTGCCTGTAGTTATACTGCTCAATGCCCTCCATGACTTTGCGTTCAATGGCTGCGAGGCGATCATGGTGATAAAGAACGCATGCGAATGTATTTTGAACATCGCCAAGAATCCCATTTGTAAATCTGTGATACCACTTTTCTAATGCGGGGTCTTCTCGCCATTCAGTAATGAAGTCTGGCTGCGGGTTTGTAAGATAGTTATAGAAGTATAGAAATGGTTGGCGGTCTGCCGCGCTAAGTTTGTAGCCGGCAACTGACTCAACAACCGATAAGCAACCTTGGATTTCCGGACTGAAAAATGAGTTGAACATTTGCTCAAAGACATCATCCATTGCCGACTTCTCCCCAAAAGGCTAAATTATTCCAAGCGTTGTTGTGTTTGCGCGATAACGCTGTTGATATCTAGTTGTAAAGTGAACTCACCGCGTCGCACACGTACAACTTCGGTTAAGTGGGCATCGTCGATCATATCGAGCATCGCTTCGTACAGCGCGGGCGGAACAGCATAGAAGGCGGGCTTGTTCTGGTGGAGGATCATCACCGTTTCGCCACCACCCTCGCGGATAACACGCATCGGGTTTCTTTTCAGTTCGGTTGTTGATGCCGCAACATCCGCCAGTAACTCAAATGCCATTGTTCAAGCCTTTCAGGCAAAAGCCAGTTTGCCAACATGCTGCAGATCCACATGCTGCCTGGCAACCCAAAGATCGTAGGCATCCTGCATAGCGAGCCAGCTCTCAGGCGAGCGGCCAAGCGCTATGGACAGACGCAGGGCCATTTCCGGCGTAACGCGACTGGTGCCCTTCAAGACGCGGCTCAGAGTCGAGGGCGCAACGCCAAGCTTTTCCGCCAGCTCACGGCCGCTGATGCCGTTCGGTTCCAGGTAGATATCGGTGATGAACTCACCGGGATGGGGAGGGTTGTGCATGCTCATCAGTGGTAATCCTCATAGTCCAGGACATAAGCGTTTCCGTCGCGAAACTCGAACGTCATCCGCCAGTTGCCGTTCACCATGATCGACCAGCGCCCCCGCATTTCGCCCTTGAGCGGGTGCAGTCGGAAGCCGGGGATATCCATGTCGTCTATTGTCATGGCCGTATCCAGGGCCGCCAGTTGCATCCGTAGCCGCTTGGCATGGGCTGGCTGTACGCCGGCCGTGCTGCCCGTTTCGAAGAGCTTGCGAAGCCCTTTGTGCTGGAACGTTTTGATCATTTGCTGAGCCTAGCATGTTGCGCAACACGCAACAACGTGGTGTCCCTAAAACGCCCGAGGTCTGGCATTAGCCACACTGGACGGCATGTTAGGTGCGCTGGAAGCCCCGAGTTTACTGGCTTCCAGCTTTTGCGATGACAGGTGCCGATCTTTCGTAATGCGAAGGTCGCAGGTTCGACTCCTGTCTCCGCACCAATGAAATCAAGGCCCGCAGCGATGCGGGCCTTTTTCGTTTCTGGGGCGGGGTTACACCAGGATTACGTTTCGGGAGCCTTATCGAGTGAATCCGGGCCGGTGAGGGACGCTGACAGATCATCGGCTTGGTACGGTTTGTCGAAGCGCACGTAATAGAGTTCCCTCTCCATTCCGTGGACGAAGTGACCTCGGGCCTGCTCCTTTGCCGGCTGCACACTGCGCCGCGCCGTCCAGCCTGGGATGTGAAATAGGTGCAGTAGGCTTCGAAGTACGCTCATGATTCCCTCTGTTTCCGCCGTGCGTTTTTCGGAAGCAGGTCCGTGAGGAAGTCAGCTTCACCAAAGGGCGCATCATCGTGCGCGGCAAGCTGCACAGCCGCGGCGAGTCACGCCGAGCGGACTACATTCTCTATCACCAGCCGAACCTTCCGATTGCCGTTATTGAGGCCAAGGACAACAAGCACTCCCTGGGCTCGGGGATGCAGCAGGCGCTGGACGTGCCGTTCGTGTTCTCCAGTAACGGCGATGGCTTCCTGTTCCACGACCGCAGTGGTACGGGGGGTCAGGTCGATGCCCATTCGCACACAAGTCTGGACCGTCGGCGCGCAGCCCGTAGCGCTCAAGGCAGCGAGCAGCAGCTGGAAAACATGATCGTCGCGGCGCCGGCGTTGTTGTCCGAGGACTGGCTGCTGAGTTTCATCCGCGTGCGTTTGCGGCGGTGCCGACGGGGTGTTGCGGTGTGAATGTGGCGGGCGGGTGGGAATGCGGCGGTGATCCGCTGTCTATGCTGTAACAGTCGCCACCGCGCAAGGTCGGTGGGCGGGCTGCGTGAAACGTGTCGTCAGGCGTCTGGTTGGCGGCCTGCGGCTGATGCCGTGGGCCACTCGGGTTGTTGGCTTCGCCTGCAGGACAGGGTTGCACGACTTCAGTGATGCAATCATCACCGGACAGACATGAGGTTATGCCCATGAATGCTGTGTCTCTCTACCCCGTTCGGCCCGAGGTGGCCGCGCGATCATTGACCGACGAGGCCACCTACAAGGCGCTGTACCAGCAATCGGTCATCAATCCCGACGGCTTCTGGCGCGAGCAGGCCGAGCGGCTGGACTGGATCAAGCCGTTCAGCGAGGTCAAACGCACCTCCTTCGACGATCACCATGTGGATATCAAGTGGTTCGCCGACGGCACGCTCAACGTCTCGGCCAACTGCCTGGATCGTCATCTGGACGAGCGGGGCGACCAGGTGGCGATCATCTGGGAGGGCGACGATCCCTCCGAGCACCGCTCGATCACCTACCGCGAGCTGCATCAGGAAGTCTGCAAGTTCGCCAATGCGCTGCGTGGCCAGGACGTGCATCGCGGCGACGTGGTGACGATCTACATGCCGATGATTCCCGAGGCGGCCGTGGCGATGCTGGCCTGCGCGCGGATCGGCGCGATCCATTCGGTGGTGTTCGGCGGCTTCTCCCCGGAGGCGCTGGCCGGGCGCATCATCGACGGCCAGTCGAAGGTGGTGATCACTGCCGACGAAGGTTTGCGCGGCGGCAAGGCCGTGCCGCTGAAGGAGAACGTCGACGAGGCGCTGACCCACCCGCAGACCGGCTGCGTGCAGAAGATCATCGTCGTGCGCCGCACCGGTGCCGGCATCCGCTGGCACAAGCACCGCGACATCAGCTACGACGACCTGATGCGGGTGGCCGGCGAGGTTTGCGCGCCGAAGGAGATGGGCGCCGAGGAGCCGCTGTTCATCCTCTACACCTCCGGTTCCACCGGCAAACCCAAGGGCGTGCTGCACACCTGCGGCGGCTACCTGCTGTACGCCGCGCTGACCCACGAACGGGTGTTCGACTACCGCCCCGGCGAGGTCTACTGGTGCACCGCCGACATCGGCTGGATCACCGGGCACAGCTACCTGATCTACGGCCCGCTGGCCAACGGCGCGACCACGCTGATGTACGAAGGCGTGCCGAACTATCCGGACGTCACCCGCATCGCCCAGATCATCGACAAGCACAAGGTCAACATCCTCTACACGGCGCCGACCGCGATCCGCGCGATGATGGCCGAGGGCGACGCGGCGGTGCAGGGCGCCGACGGTTCCAGCCTGCGTCTGCTCGGCAGCGTCGGCGAGCCGATCAACCCCGAGGCCTGGCACTGGTATTACGAGACGGTCGGCCAGTCGCGCTGCCCGATCGTCGATACCTGGTGGCAGACCGAGACCGGCGGCATCCTCATCAGCCCGTTGCCGGGCGCCACCGCGCTCAAGCCGGGTTCGGCGACGCGACCGTTCTTCGGCGTGGTGGCGGGGCTGGTGGATAACCTCGGCAACCTGCTGGAAGGCCCGGCGGAGGGCAATCTGGTGATCCTCGATTCGTGGCCGGGGCAGATGCGCACCCTCTTCAAGGACCACGACCGTTTCGTCGACACCTACTTCAAGACCTTCCGCGGTATGTACTTCACCGGCGACGGCGCGCGGCGCGACGAGGATGGCTACTACTGGATCACCGGGCGGGTGGACGACGTGCTCAACGTCTCCGGTCACCGCATGGGCACCGCCGAGATCGAGAGCGCGCTGGTCGCCCACCCGAACGTCGCCGAGGCCGCGGTGGTGGGCGTGCCGCATCCGCTCAAGGGGCAGGGCATCTACGTCTACGTGACCTTGCTGGCGGGCGTCGAGCCGAGCGACCGGCTGCGCCAGGAGCTGCAGCAGTGGGTGCGCCGGCAGATCGGCCCGATCGCCGTGCCGGATGCCATCCAGTGGGCGCCCGGGCTGCCGAAGACGCGCTCGGGCAAGATCATGCGCCGGTTGCTGCGCAAGATCGCCACGCAGGACTACGACGGCCTGGGCGACATCTCGACGCTGGCCGATCCGTCGGTGGTGCAGCAACTGGTGGATGCGCACCGCGCGATGCACCGCGGCTGAAGCACCGCGGCTGAGGCAGCAGGCGCCAGCTGCTAGCCGGCCTGGCCGCGCGCCGGGTCGGCGTCCGCCTGCCCGACCGCGAGCCCGGCGACGGTCAGCTCCGGGAAGCTGCCGCCGATGAATTCGACCTTGCGGGTGGGGAAGGCGAACTGCACGTCGATCTTGCGCAGTTCTTCCATCAGCGCCAGGTTGATCTCCTGCTGCACGTCCATGTACTTGTTGTAGTCGGCGGTCTGCATGATGTAGACGACCTCGAACGTCAGCCGGCTTTCGTCGAATGAGAGGAAGTGCGCACGGTCGAATTTCACCGCCTCCAGCCCTTCGATGATGCGCCGCACCAGTGCGCTCACCTCGCGCACCTTGGCCGACGGCGTGCGGTAGGAAATGCCGAACTTGAAGACGATGCGCCGGGTGTTCATGCGCTTGTAGTTGTGCAGAATCTGCTTGAGCAGGTCGGCGTTGGCGCACACCACCTGCTCGCCGCTGAGGCTGCGGATGCGCGTGGTCTTCAGGCCGATGTGCTCGATGGTGCCGGCCACCTCGCCGAACACCACGAAATCACCGATCTCGAACGGCTTGTCGATGCCGATCGACAGCGAGGCGAAGATGTCGCTGAGCAGCGTCTGCACCGCCAGCGCGATGGCGATGCCGCCGACGCCGAGGCTGGCGACCATCGCCGTGATATCGACGCCCAGGTTGGCCAGCACCGACAGCAGCATCATCGTCCACACCACCATGCGCAGCATGATGCCGATGATGGTGGTGGTTACCGGATTGCGCGCCTTGCCGTCGCGGGTCAGGCTGTCCATCCACAGGCGCACTGCGGTGTCCAGCCACAGCGCGATCTGGAACGCGAGGGCGACGAACCAGCCGTGGGACATGGTCGCTTCCCAGCGCTCGGGCAGCTCCACTACCTTCAGGCCGATCAGCAGCGAGAAGGCGAGAATCAGCAGGTTGCTGGTGTTCTCCAGCATCTGTGCGGCGATCCCGGCAAAGCCGCTGCGCGAACCGCTGAGCAGGCGCTTCAGGCGGCTGGTGACCAGTTTCAGCACGGCGCGCAGCAGCACGTAGCTGACCACGGTGATGGCAGCGACTATGGCGATGTTGATCCACAGGGTTTCGTCCAGCAGAACGTCCCAATTCATTGATTCGAATCCTCCACGACGGCGGCGCGCGCCGGGTGGCGCGCGGGCAAAGGGCTACGGTTTTCAGTAGCCCCTGCCGCCGAGAAGTTCCCCGTGACGTGGGAGGCGGGGTGCGGCGGACGGGCGCCGCGTGGCGAATCAGTCCATCGGCAGCTGCGGTAGCAGTTGCTCGTAGCCGCCGCCATTGATGACGTTGCGATAGCCCAGCGCCTGCAGTTCGTCCTGCGCAATCGACGAGCGTCGTCCGCTACGGCAGTAGAGCACCACGGTGGTGTCCTTGTCGGGCGCCACCTCGGCGATGCTGCCGGCCAGCGCGGATTCCTCGATGTTGATGGCGCCGGGGATCGAGCCTTCGGCGAATTCCTCGCTGCTGCGCACGTCGATCAGCAGCGTGTCCGGCTTCTGCAGGGCCTGGAGCGCAGCCGGCTGGTCGATTTCGCCGGCCACGGCGGTAAGGCTCAGCGAAAGAGTGAGAAAGAGGGGTAACAGACGCATGGCGGAATCCTCGTGCTGACCTCCCGCCGCGTGCCTCAGCCGAACAGCCGGGTGAGGTTGGGCAGGATCAATATCACCGCAGTGGCGATAACGATCAGTGTGGCCTGCCGGAACTTTTTCTGCTTGAACATCGTGTGGCCTTCTTCTTGTTCTGAATGCGCTGCGTTGCCCTCGACATGCGCCAGCCGGCACGCAGTGCGGGTGGCTGGCAGATCTTTCGAGGCGTTGCGGCGTCATTTCCTCTGCGATGCACGGTCAGCATTGTGCGAACGTCACGGTTCGCAACATCAACTCCGAGTCGACGGTAACGCAGCAAGTTCCGTACCGCGCCGTGGCGGCCGAACGCTACGGTGTCCGCCGTCCGTGCGTTGTCCATTGGGTGATGGCGGCGCGATTGTGGCGGCAGATTATGAAGATTCATCGCCTTTCGTGAGGATTGTCGGGCGCCGTGGCGATATCGTCAGCCGCGCTGCGTGCGACGAACGGTCGCCCGCGCCAGGCCGGCCGACCGCCACGCCGATGCCGATTCCGCGCGCCGGCGGTGCCGCGGGTGGAATGGGAACAGCGAGCGGTAACGGCGGCGCCGCGGTACGGCAGAAGTGTGAGCGATGATGGCCATTCGCCTTGATTTGTGATCGCAATTTGCCATCTTGTCATCAAGCTGCAACGTACGAGGCATGGAATACGCTACGCCGTCACGCGCGGCATCTTTCAAGCCATCGGACACTTTCATGACCGTCACCGAGCAACTGGGCATACTCGAGCGCATCCTTGCCCACGGCGACATCACCACGCTGTTTCAGCCCATCGTGTCGCTGTCCGAGCGTCGCGTGCTGGGCTACGAAGCCCTGAGTCGCGGCCCGTCCAACAGCGCCCTGCATTCGCCGATCAACCTGCTGGCCGCGGCCCGCCACGCCGGGCGCCTGGACGCGCTGGAGGTGCGTTTCCGACAGAACGCCTGCCGGCGTTTCCGCGAAGGCGAGCTGCCGGGCAAGCTGTTCCTCAACGCCTCGCCGGACTCGCTGCTCGACCACCACCACCGTGCCGGGCGCACGCTGGATATGCTGCATACCTACGGCATTCCTGCCAGCCAGGTGGTCATCGAGCTCACCGAGCAGACGCCCACCGAGGACTTCGACGTTCTGCATGCCGCCCTGCATCATTACCGGGCGATGGGTTTCTTGATCGCGCTGGACGATCTCGGCGCGGGCTATTCGAGCCTGCGCCTGTGGTCGGAACTGCGCCCCGATTACGTCAAGATCGATCGCTATTTCATCGACGGCATCCATCAGGATCGGCTCAAGCGCGAGTTCGTCGAATCGATCCTGAAGATCGCCCGCACCTCGAAAGCCGAGGTCATCGCCGAGGGCATCGAGCTGCCCGAGGAGCTGGCCGTGCTGTCGGAAATGGGCGTCGATCTGGTGCAGGGCTACCTGCTGGGACGCCCGCAGGAGCGGCCGCTGCTCGATGTCGACGAGGTGCTGCCGGCGGCGATCGCGGCGGCTGCCGAGTCGCAGGAGAACGCGTCGCCGCTGGCGCCGCTGCTGATCGAGCAGCAAGCGATCGGTGCCGAACGGCAGATCGCCGAGCTGCTGGAGAACTTCCGCCTGCAGCCGAGCCTCGGCTCCCTCGCGGTGCTGGACGAGGCGCAGCGCCCGGTCGGCATCGTGCACCGGCATCTGATTTCCGATGCGCTGCTCAAGCCGTTCGCCACCGAGCTGCTGGCGCGCAAACCGGTCAGCCGCCTGATGAGCACCGACTACCTGTCGGTGGAGATCAGCCAGTCCCTGCAGCAGGTCAGCCGCCTGCTGACCAGCCGTGCGCGACAGCGCGTCGACGAGGATTTCATCATCACCCTGGATGGCCGCTACCAGGGTCTCGGGCGGGTGATGGACCTGCTCAAGCTGATCACCGAAATGAAGGTGCAGCAGGCCCGGCATGCCAATCCACTGACGCTGCTGCCGGGCAACGTGCCGATCCAGCAGAGTCTGTCGCGCCTGTTGCAGCAGCACAGCGAAGCGGCGATCTGCTACGTGGATGTCGACAACTTCAAGCCTTTCAACGACCTCTACGGCTACGCCAAGGGCGACGAGGTGCTGCTGTGCCTGGCGCAATGCCTCAACGATGCGATCGATCCGGCCAGCGAGTTCATCGGCCATATCGGCGGCGACGACTTCATGCTGGTGCTGCGCGGCGGTAACTGGCGCACCCGGATCGAGCGCATGTTCGTTCACTTCGAGCGGCGGGTGCGGCAGTTCTACCGCGCCGATCACCTGGCCGAAGGCTGCTTCGTCGCCGAGGACCGGGCCGGCCAGCCGGAGCGCTATCCGCTGCTGTCGCTGTCGGTCGGCGTGGTGCCGCTGGAGGGCGAGCATCCGCCCGGACTGGATGCCAGCAGCCTGGCCGCGCTGGCCTCGGATGCCAAGCGCGCGGCGAAGAAGCAGGCCGGCTACAGCCTGTATCGCCTCGCTGTCGCGCAGATCGTGCAGACCGCTGGCACGGCGGCGATGGTTTCGTAGGTGCCGGCGTGCGGCGTGCCGTTCACGGTGACAGCCGCAGCGTCCTGATCAGCAGGTCGTGCAGGCTGTCCACGGCCTGAGCGCCGTGTGAGGCCCAGCTGCGATAAACCGCAACTTCCATCGGCTCCAGCGGCCCCAGGCCCTCGTCGCTGCCGAGTATCCGCAGGTGTGCCGGCGCGCTGCACTGGGTCAGTACCGCGACGGCCAGTCCGCTCTCGACGGCGGCGATCTGTCCGGCCAGGCTGGAGCTGTTGTACACGACCTTGTAACGGCGGCCCTGCTGCGCCAGGGAGTGAATGGCGCTGCGTCTGGCCAGGCTGGCGTCTTCGTAGACGGCGATGGGCAGCGGGTCGCGTCGCCAGAGCTGGAACGAGTCGGCGCCGACCCACACCATCGGTTCGTGAAACAGCAGCGTGCCGTGCCGCGGATGATCCCGCGAGACCGGCGCCAGATCGAGGTCGCCGCGCTCGACGCGCGGAATCAGCGCGGTCGACTGCTCGCAGATCAGCTCGATTTCCACCGCGCCATGCTGCGGCGCGAAGCGCCTGAGCACGGGAGTGAGGTAGCGCGCGGCATAGTCATCCGGCACGCCCAGGCGGATGCGTCCGCTCAGCTCCGCGCCATGAAAGGCCGCCTGCGCCTGGTTGTGCACATCGAGCATGCGGCGCGCGTAGCCCAGCAGCAGTTGCCCCTGCGGCGTGAGCTGGTGCTGCCGCGGCCCGCGCAGCAGCAGTTGGCAATCCAGCGCCGCTTCCAGCTTCTTGAGCTGCATGCTGATCGCCGACTGGGAACGGTGCACCTGCGGCGCGGCAGCCGATAGCGAGCCGGCATCCACTACGGCCACGAAGCACTTCAGCCAGTCGATCTGCAGGTCCTGATGATTCATCGCGCGCACCCATCTATTTGAAAAGCGAATGGCTTGTAGCGAAAGTATGCGATTTTTTTGCTGATCGGCCGAATGCATAGTGCTCGGCACATCCGGGCGCGAGCATCGGAGAGTCACAGGAGGCTGCGCGATGTCGGGAACCGATACCAATCTGCATGCATTCGACCGCCGAATGGTCTGGGCCGGTTTCCGCGAGCTCGTGCCGCTGGCGCTGTTCGTCACGCTGTTCGGGGCGGCCTTCGGGCTGGCGGCGGTCCAGGCGGGGCTGGAGGATTCGATCATCGTCGCCATGAGCACCCTGGTGTTCGCCGGCGCCTCGCAGTTCGCCACGCTGGAGCTGTGGGGGCCGCAGGTGCCGCTGTTCACGCTGGTGATCACGGTGTTCGCGATCAATGCCCGCCACCTGCTGATGGGCGCGACGCTTTACCCGTGGCTGCGCCATCTGCCACCGGGCAAGCGCTATGCGGTCATGCTGGTGGCGTCCGATGCCAACTGGGCAATGGCGCTGCAGGCCTTCAACCGCGGCAAGCCTGGCCTCGGCCTGCTGCTTGGCGGCGGCATCGCGCTGTGGTTGTTCTGGGTGGTGGGCACCTGGCTGGGCGTGCACTTCGGCGGCGCCATCGAGGAGCCCAGGCGGCTGGGGCTGGACATGGTGATGGGCTGCTTCCTGCTGGCGATGGTGGTCGGCGGCGAGAAGAACCTGCGCACCCTGGCGATCTGGAGCGTCGCCGCCGGCGCCTCCCTGCTGGCCTACCGCTACCTGCCGGAGAACACGCATGTCGTCGTAGGGGCACTGGCCGGCGGCGTGGCCGGGCTGTTCTGGACGGAGACAGCCAATGAGCGTTGAAACCGCGGGCCTCGGCGCACTGGCCCTGGTGCTGGTCATGGCCGGGGTGACCCTGGCGACCCGCTGGGGCGGCGTGTACGTGATGTCGTTCGTACCCTTCGGCGCGCGGGTTCGGCGCTTCATCAGCGCCATGTCCGGCTCGGTGCTGGTGGCGTTGCTGGCACCGCTGGCGCTGGAAGGGGATCTCGGCGCGCGGCTGGCCTTGCTGGCGACCGCGGCGGTCATGCTGGTAGTGAAGAAACCGCTGCCGGCAATCGCCGTCGGCATTCTGGTCGCGGCGCTGGTCAGACAATTCTGAGTTGGCGCGGTTTAGCGCCTGCAGCGCAGGGTGAAAAGTAAAAAGCCCTGAAAAATGCTTATTTTTCATGGCTTTAGTTTTGTGGTCTGGCGGTGAGGGCGGAATTCGAACGCTACTCCTGTGCCTCTGGCTGGCAAGTAAGAATGAAACGGTGAGGCGATCCGAAATTCTGACGAAGCCGGGTGTGTGCCGGTTATGAGTGACTTACTCATTGGCTGCCGGATCGATGATTTTGGATTACCCCACAGTTTTGCAGGGAGGGCGTCCGGCGTCCTCCTGGACGCTGAGAAAAGCCCTCGGCAGTTGATTGCCATCGCTTGCTGCGTTTTTACACGGTCTGGGCCGGCAGTAGCCGTAAGTCCAATGCTGACCGGAGCCGCTATCCAGCCAGTTGCGGCGGCGCTAATGAAGCCGCCGCAGGCTGAGGAATTGCTTCAGAACCGATAGTGGGCGCTCAGCTCAAGCGTTCTTGGCGCACCGGGGGTGATGAGATCCACCGATCCGTGGGCGGATGCGTAGTATTCCTTGTCGAATACGTTGAACAGCCGAAGCGCTGCGTCCCACTTGGGCTGCTCATAGAACAGAGCGGCGTCTACCGTGGTGTAGCTGGGCATCTCGGTTTCGTTATCCAGCGAGGTGTAGCGGCGGCCAACGTAGTTGGCACCCATGCCGACGCGCCATCCTGGCGCCAGCGTGTGGACGGCCCAAAGGTTGGCGCTGTGCCGCGGGGTGAGGGTCGGTACCTGGCCTTCGTTGGGGACCCCGTTGGTCTTGCTGTTGGACTTGGTGATTTCTGCGTCCAGATAGGCATAGCCACCGTAGAGCTGCCAGTTGTCGGCGATCTGCCCTGTGAAGGTGGTTTCGAAACCGTCGGTGCGCTGTTCGCCAGCGAGTACCAGCTTGCTGGGATTCACCGGATCGGTTGTCTTGATCTGGGTTCGCTCAAGACGGAAGAGCGCAGCCGTCAACAGTAGGTTGTCATTGAGCAGGTTCCACTTGGCGCCAATTTCGTAATTGGTGGTTTCTTCCGGATCCAGCTCGGCGTTGCCGGAGTTGATCTGGAACATCTCGCCGGAGGGTTGGTAAGAACGGCTCACGGACAGGTAGTAGGACTGCACGTCATCGGGCTGCCAGACAAGACCCGCGCGCGGGCTGAGCGTGTAGTCGGTGCGCTCCAGCTCGGCGTTCTTGAGGTCGTCGCGGTAGCTCTGTTCGAATTTGTCGTAGCGCAGGCCTACGAGCGCTTTCCAATGCGGCGTCAGCTCGATGAGGTCCTGGGCGTAAAGACCGAAGGTGTCCTGGGTATTGAGGCCGTCGCCGGTCTTTCCGGTCGCCTGGAAGGGAACCGACACCAACCCGTCGCCATACACAGGCACCCGGGCGACGTCGTCCAGATTGAAGAATTGCTGGTCCTTCTCCTGTCGACCGATTTCCACGCCATACAGCAACTGGTGGTTCATGCCGGCCAGCTGAATCTTCTGCTTGAGTTCGGTCTGGTTGAACAGGCCGTCCTCCTTGCGCTGCACGTTACCGCGCTTGAGCTTCACCAGCAGCGTGCCGTCCGCTGCGGTCACGAATCGATTGGCGTCGGTGTGGGCGAGCGTGTTGTTGCGATCCAGATCGTAGTGGTAGTAGCGCGTGGTGTTGCTGAGGGTGAAGACATCGTTGATGCGGTAATCGATGCCGGCGGTCAGCGAGAACACTTCACTGCGTGTGTAATCTTGATCGGCATCGGCGGAACCGAAGCGCTTGTCCGGATCAACCTTCACCGGGCGACCGTTGAGTGCGGGGATACCAAAATCAATCAGGCGCTCGTCGTACAGGTAGGAGGCGCCGAGGTTCACTTCGAGATCATCGGAAAGCCGGAAATAAGCAGATGGGGCGATGGCTTTGCGTTCAAGAAAGCCGCCTTCACGGAAGGTGTCGCTGTCCTCGAAGGCTCCGGTGACACGGAAGGCCTTGTCTTTCTGCTCCATATCCGCCCAGCCGGCGTCGAATTCGGTGCGGCGTTTGCCTTCACTGTCGAAGCTGATGCCGACTTCCTGCTCAGGGGCAAAGGAAGGCTTCTTGGTGACGCTGTTGATCAGTCCGCCAGAGGAACCACGTCCATAGAGGACAGCGGCGGGGCCTTTGATGACTTCAACGCGCTCGATGTTGGACATGTCCCGGTAGTACAGGGCGTCGTCTCGAATGCCATCGATGTATTGATCGCCGATTGCGTTGAACCCGCGAATGGTCACCTGATCTCGCTGGCCATCGCCGTTGCTCAATCCGATGCCGGGTACGTTCTTGAGCGCATCTTCAAGCGAATCCGCGCCTTGATCCCTGAGGACCGACTGAGGCACCACGTTGACGGATTGAGGTATGTCGCGCAGCGCTGCGTCGATCTTGAGCGCGCTTTCGCTCTGTTCTGGCTTGTAGCTGGCTTGCTCGCGCACACCGGTAACGTCGGTTGCTGGAAGCTCAAGCAAGTCGGTCTGTGCAAGAGCTCCAGGAGCCGCCAGCACAGCCATCAAAGGCAAAGCCAGGCGGGGTTTGTGTAATGTCATTGTGTCACCTCCTTAGGAAAAGGAGGCGAAGATAGCGATCTGTAAGCTAAGTGTAAATGACAATGACTTGCATTAGCGTTATTGAGTGTCTGATAGCAAACTGCTGCCGTGACTACCCTCATAAGATGCACCACAGCGAGCCACTTCCGCACCTTCGCTATCGAATCCGAGCTTGGTGCGACACCAGGATTGCCATGCTGCGCATATCTCCCGGTATCCACCGTCCGTCGGAGCTCGATACGCAACCACCTACCTGGCCGGGATCATTGAGTCGCACGCTCACCGTCCGACGAAAACGAAATCTATAAGGATTGTGAAATTCGAGGCGTCTACGTGAGCCGAGCTGGGTTCGCCGTTCCATCCTGGGCGTATCAAAGCCTGAACGGGAAGGGCAGAGCGACCCGGCGGGCATACAGGGCGGTGTGCCGTGGCGTGATAACCGGCACTTTTGCTCTGAATTTGTCCTAAACGCAGCCCCTAGAAACGACGAAGCCCCTGAAATCGTTTAGATTTCAGGGGCTTGCGTGTGTTGCTATCTGGCGGTGAGGGAGGGATTCGAACCCTCGATACGATTTCTCGTATACACACTTTCCAGGCGTGCTCCTTCAACCGCTCGGACACCTCACCGGATCTCGACGGCATGCTGTCCGTCGAGGCGCGCTAATTTAGCCGAACGGTATTCATATGGCAAAAACTTTTTTCAGTTTTTTCATGTGTTTAAGCGGCAGCTTCGGTGTCGAAGAAGTTGCGTTGGAGAGGTGCCGGCCGTCTGGTTTACTGTCGCACTTGCCGCGTTTCAGCTATGTCAGGGTAGGCGGCGAGGGAGCAAGGAGTGTCAGGTGAAGTTTTTCGATAGCAAGCGCAGGCATGGCGATACCGTCCATGTGCCGACCCGGCGGCGGCTGTCGGTCAGCCAGCTGGAGTTGGGCATGTATGTCTGCGAGCTGGACCGTCCGTGGCGCGAGACGGATTTCCTGTTCCAGGGTTTCGCCTTGCGTGAGGCCGAGCAGATCCGCCTGCTGCGCGAGCGCTGCGAGCATGTCTATGTCGACGATACCCGCTACGTGCCGCTGGGCGAGAGCGACAGGGCCAAGCCGTCCGCCGCGCCCGGGCGGGTCGCACGCAGCGCTGCGAACACACCGCTTTCGCAGGAGGTCGAGCGCGCCCACGAGACCTTCCATGCCGGTGCGCAACTGGTCGATCAGGTGCTCGCCAACGTCCAGCTGGGGCGGCCGATCGATACGCGGGCGTGCCATGCAATAGTCCAGCGCAACCTGGAAAGCATGCTGCGCAACGAAAGCGCGATGCTCTGGCTGGTCCGCTTGAAGACGCAGGACCTGTACACGAGCCTGCATTGCCTGTCGGTCTCGATCCTGGCAATGGGGTTTGGCAAGCACCTGGGGCTGCCGGATGACAAGATCGAGCTGCTCGGCATGGCCGGGTTGCTGCACGATGTCGGCAAGATGAAGATTGATCCGCAGGTGCTGAACAAGCCGGGGAAGCTCACGGCCGAGGAATTCGAGCACATCAAGCAGCACCCGTCATTCGGTTATCAGGCGCTGAGTGCCCAGTCGGACATCCCGGGCCCGGCGATGCAGGCGGCCTACGGCCATCACGAGCGGCTGGATGGTGGTGGCTACCCGCGGGGGCTCGATCGCAGCCAGATTCCCTTCATTACCCGCGTGGTGACCATCGTCGACACCTTCGATGCGATCACCAGCCACCGGGTCTATGACGACGCCCGGCCGATCCAGGCTGCCTACGATGTTCTGCGCGGCGGCAGCGACCGGCATTTCGATGACCGCCTGGTGGATGAATTCATTCGCTGGCTGGGCGTGTTTCCGGTCGGCTCGCTGGTGGAGCTGCACACGGGCGAGGTCGCGCTGGTGCTGGAGCGGCATGTGCAATTGCAACTGCGACCGAAGGTCGTGGTGCTGCGCGACGCGCGGAAGAAACCCTGCGCGCCCCGCTATCTGGACCTGGCGCGTATCACCGTGGATGCCGAGGGCACGCCCTACCGGATCGGCAATGGCCTGGCCGACGGTGCGCACGGGGTGTTCATCGCCGATGCCCAGGTGCAGGCCCTCCTGCATCCCGAAGCGCTGGCCGAACTCGAGGTCGGCTAGCCGCGGATCGGTGACTGTACGGTCAGCCTTGGTGCTTTACCGGGGCGGTGACGGTGGGTAACGTCTGCGCACTTCAAGAACAAGGAGTTCGCCATGAGTGAGCTGATTTCGTACCAGATCGAAGACGGCATCGCGACGCTGACCCTCGCCAACGGCAAGGTCAATGCACTGTCGCCCGCCATGTTCGATGAGCTGAATACTGCACTGGATCGCGCCGAGCAGGACCGCGCCGTGGTGATCCTCACCGGGCAGCCGGGCATCCTTTCCGGTGGCTACGACCTCAAGGTGATGACCTCCGGGCCGCAGCACGCGATGGCCCTGGTCGCGACCGGATCGCGCTTCACCCGCCGGATGCTGGCCCACCCGTTCCCGATCATCGTCGCCTGCCCGGGACACGCGATCGCCAAGGGGGCCTTTCTGCTGCTGGCGGCCGATTACCGCATCGGCGCCGAGGGCGCCTTTCATATCGGTCTCAACGAGGTGCAGATCGGCATGACCATGCACCAAGCCGGCATCGAGCTGGCGCGCGACCGGCTGGACAAGGCGGCGTTCCAGCGCTCGGTGATCAACGCCGAGCTGTTCGACCCGCAGGGCGCCGTGCAGGCGGGTTTCCTCGACCGCGTGGTGCCGGTCGGCGAAGTCATGGCAGTAGCCAGGGCGGCTGCGCTGCAACTGAAAAACATCAACATGGTTGCGCACCGCAATACCAAGCTGAAGGTCCGCAAGGCGCTGCTCGAAGCGCTCGATCAGGCGATCGAGCTGGACCAGCAGTCTTTCGCCTTGTAACCGGTCGCGTTGCGGCGCAGAAATTTTCTTGCGACCGCGCAATCACGGTGATCCTGCGTTTACACTGCGCCTGTGACGCCCCGCCGCTGGCGGGGCGTTTTCATTTCCTATCCGTGTCGCCTCGCAGGAGAGCCCCGATGTCCGCCCCGCATACCCCGGTAGAACGCGCCGATTTCGACCAGGTCATTGTCCCCACCTTCGCCCCCGCGGCCTTCGTGCCGGTGCGCGGCCTGGGTTCGCGAGTATGGGATCAGAACGGTCGAGAACTGGTGGACTTCGCCGGCGGCATCGCGGTCAACGCGCTGGGCCATGCGCATCCGGCCCTGGTGGCGGCGCTGACCGAGCAGGCCGGCAAGCTCTGGCATGTCTCCAACATCTATACCAACGAGCCGGCGCTGCGCCTGGCCAAGAAGCTGGTCGCCGCGACCTTCGCCGACCGCGCGTTTTTCTGTAATTCCGGCGCCGAGGCCAACGAGGCCGCGTTCAAGCTGGCGCGCCGCTACGCCCATGATGTTTACGGTCCGCAGAAGTTCGAAATCATCTCGGCGGTCAACAGTTTCCACGGGCGTACGCTGTTCACCGTCACCGTGGGCGGCCAGACGAAATATTCCGACGGCTTCGGACCGAAGATCGAGGGCATCACCCATGTGCCCTACAACGACCTCGCCGCGCTGAAAGCAGCGATTTCCGCCAAGACCTGCGCCGTGGTGCTGGAGCCGATCCAGGGCGAGAGCGGCATTCTGCCGGCCGAGCAGGCCTATCTGGAAGGCGCGCGTCAGCTGTGCGACGAGCACAACGCGCTGCTGATCTTCGACGAGGTGCAGACCGGCATGGGTCGCACCGGCAAACTGTTCGATTACATGCACTACGGCGTCACGCCGGACGTGCTGACCAATGCCAAGAGCCTGGGCGGCGGCTTCCCGATCGGCGTCATGCTGACCACCAACGAGGCGGCGGCGCACCTGAGCGTCGGCACCCACGGCACCACCTACGGCGGCAACCCGCTGGCCTGCGCCGTGGCGGAGACGGTGGTGGACATCGTCAACACGCCAGAAGTGCTCGATGGGGTCAAGGCGCGGCACGAGCGCTTCAAGGCCCGGCTGCTGCAGCTCGGCGAGCGCTACGGCGTGTTCAGCCAGGTACGCGGCCGCGGCCTGCTGATCGGCTGCGTGCTGAGCGAGGCGTGGAAGGGCAAGGCCGGCGCCTTCTGCGCGGCGGCGGAAAAGCAGGCCCTGATGGTGCTGCAGGCCGGCCCGGACGTGGTACGCCTGGCGCCGAGCCTGGTGATCGAGGATGCCGATATCGACGAAGGGCTGGAGCGGTTCGAGCGCGCGATCGCCGCGCTGGTCCAGGCCTGAGCGATTCCCGAATGCAGGCAGAGTGAAAGGCGCCTGGCGCTTTTCACGGCCGGTCCGCTGGATCGGGTCATGCCATCATCAGCTGAACGCCGGCAGCGCTGCCGGCGATTTTTTCAACGAACGAGAGTATTTGCAAAATGAGCGATAGCCTGCGACTGGTTCTGGAAGATGTCGACGGAACCCAGCTGGAAACGTCCTGCACCCGCTTTGCGGTGATCTGGCAGGGCCGCGAGGTGTGGATTCAGCAGGTTGGTAACGACCAGCTGATGATCGGCGTGGACGTGGAGGAGGGCGATACCGAGTACGCCAATCTGCTGCTGCGCCCGCTGGCGACCAATCTGGTCAGCCTGGAGCTGGAGATGGAGCCGATCGAGGAAGGTGACGAGGAGGGCGGCGAGGATCACGTCCACGGTCCCGACTGCAATCACTGAGCCGCGACAGGCCTGAGTGCAGGCCAATACAACAACAGCCACTTCGCAAGGAAGTGGCTGGGCGGTGCGCGTGCATCGCTCTGCGCGCTAGAGCAGCTGACTGACCAGCCGCGTGCCGTGAGTCAGGTTGTCGGCCACCGGGCAGCGCTGTTCGATCTGCTTGAGCAGCGCCTGCTTGTCTGCGCGACTCAGATCGGCATCGATATCGACCTTCACCCGTAGTTCCTGAAAGCCCGGACGCACATCGGGATCGCGGCCCAGCAGCCCGGCCGGATCGTAGTCGGCTTCGAGTTCGAAACGCATGCCGCGCAGCTCGATCTTCTGTTGATGGGCGACGAAGCGGCCGATGGTGCCGAAGCAGCCCGCCACGGCGGCGAGGATGGCTTCCAGCGGCGTCGGCCCGAGGTCCTTTCCGGCGGCGTGCTTGGGCTGATCCATCACCAGGCGGTGGTTGCCGCATTCCACTTCGATGCTCATGCCCGCCTGCATCTGCCCGCGTGCGTTGATGGTTTTCATGGCCATGCCTGGATTCCTTCGCAGTGAGGTTGCTGAATGCTGGGCGGCAGCATTGCCGGACAGCGACGCCCGCATGCTAGCGGGCGCGCTAATCGACGGGTTTGATGTCGGTCAAATACCGGTGGGGGTATGGCGAAGGCCGCAAATTAGCGCTCGAACGTCCGGCACGCCAGACGATCAGCCGAACGGCCGGGCAGTGTCATGGTCTACCAGGCTGGTTGCCCGGAGGACCCGAGTTGTCGATTGCACGTTTCTGCTTCATCACCTGCTGTCTGTTCAGCCTGAGCTGCACCGTCCAGGCGCGCGACTATCGCTACAGCGACGCCCATCTGCACTACGTCGACTTCTTCCAGGAAAGCGATGGCATGCCCAAGCTGCTCGCGGCGATGAATGCCGGGGCCATCGATCACGTGATGATCAGCGGCATCCCGGTGGCGAAGAAGTGGCACGAGAACGAGCCGAAGCGCCCACGCTACTATGCCGGCGACGATGCGCCGGTGTACTGGTACAGCGCCACCGACGTGCTGGTCGCCGCGGCTCTGGAGGAGCTGGATCCCGCGCAGCGCAAGCGTTTTCATCCATTCCTTTCGGGGTTCAACCCCAACGACAAGAATGCCGATGCACACATCCGCCGCATGCTCGAGCTGCATCCGGGCCTCTGGCAGGGCATCGGCGAAATATTTACCCGCCACGACGACGTCACCGCGCTGACCGAGGGCGACACGCCGCGCGCCAACAACGAGGCGCTGGCGCGGGTCTATCACCTGGCGGCCGAGTTCGACCTGCCGGTGCTGCTGCATTCCAACATCACTTCCAAGCGCGAGCGCAACCCGCTGTATCTGCAGGAGCTGGAAGAGCCGTTGCGCAACCATCCGCATACGCGTTTCATCTGGGCGCATGCCGGCACCAGCATGGAGCTGCATCGCCATCAGGAGAAACTGGAGTTCCTCTTGCCGACGGTGAAGCGGCTGCTCGACGACTATCCCAATCTCTACATCGACCTGTCCTGGACCATGCTCGAGCCCTATCTGCTCGATGGCGACGGCAAGCCGGACGCGCAATGGGTCGCGCTGGTCGAGCGGCATCCGACGCGCTTCGTGCTGGGTTCGGATGTGGTCGGGCACTTCGACAACCTGGGCTCGGGGATGGCGGCGTTCGCACCGTTTCTCGATGCGTTGAAGGAGAAGACCGCGCGGCGGGTGGCGCGGGACAATTTTCTCGCATTGCTGCCGCGCACGGGGGCGGGTGACGAGGGAGTGTCACGTCGTTGAAATGATCACGTCATATTCTCCAGCCTTTTCAAACGAACCAGAGGCTGGCTATGCGACTGAAATCTTTGATCTGCCTGGGCGCAGCACTGCTGTTTGGCGGTGACGCCCTGGCTGGGGTGCGTCTGGAGGGCAATGTCGAATACGGCGTGTTCGAAAGCCCGCAGAAAGAGCTCGAGGCGGGGCAGCGCATCCTGCGCGTCGGCAAGCAGCCGATCGAGCGCACCACGGTCGTGCCAGCGAAGCTGGGCACCAAGTTCGGCCTGCGCTACAGCCTGGCCGGCAAGCGCGAAGGTGATACGCCGCTGACGCTGCTGTATTTCACCCCGGGGCTGGTCACGCCGGACGGCGAACGCCACGACAAGCTGGAAGTGGTGCAGGCGCTGGTTCCGGGGGCGGCGGACGATGTCATGGCGTTCGAGTTCACCGAGCACCATGAACTGGTACGTGGCGAATGGCATTTCATGGTGTTCCAGGGCGACCGCAAGCTCGCGGAGCAGCGTTTCGAGGTGCGGTGACGCTCGTGACCATGCGGCCATAAAGCCGCTATTTGTTTGGCGTCAGTGTTCAAGATATCTGACACTCGCTCCGATAACGTGCCTGAGTTGGCAGCCTGCCTGCCAGAACATTCGTCATGGAGCGAGGTTGTCCCAGGTCTGTCCGCACTATGCATATCTCCAGGCGTTCGGCTCTGGGGGGGGTGGCCTGATCGGGCTTATCGTGCTGCTGGGGCTGTCGTCGAAAACGCGCGTGCCCACTTCATCGCGACGCGCATCTGGATGATCGCAATGCTGATGGTGGCCGGCCTGCTGAGCTGGTTCCTCGCCTGGGTCTTCATCCGCAGCATCGTGCGGCCGCTGAGCCAGGCCGTGCCGGCGAGCAACCCACGTACCTGCACCACGCTGGAAGTGCGCAGGCCGCCGGCACCGCGCTGGACGCTATCGTCCAGGCGCTCGGCCGGATCAGCGAGCGCAATCTGGTGATTGCCAGCGCCTCGGAAGAGCAGGTTCTGGTGGCGCGCTTCCGGATCTGAAGACGGGGGCCCGGCCGGCGGCGGCTGCGCGCTGCACCCTCAGTAGGCAATGGCAAGGCTGGGCTTGCGCGTGCGAGCGGCGTAGTATCCGGCGCTTTCCGGGTGGCAAGCGGCTTTCGACCTGCGGATCGCAGCGGCCGATGAGGGCCGGTGCGAGCTGCCCGGCTCCGTCAATTTCGAGAGCAGTATCATGTCCGACCTGCCAAACCGTTTCTTCCGATTCATCAACCGTACCAGTCTGGTCGCTCAGATCGTCGTCGGCCTCGTGCTGGGCTGCCTGCTGGCCGTGCTGTGGCCATCGGCGGCGCAATCGGCGGGGCTGCTAGGCGATCTGTTCGTGGCCGCGCTGAAGGCAGTGGCGCCGGTACTGGTGTTCGTCCTGGTCATCGCTTCGCTGGCCAACCATCGGCACGGCCAGCCGACGCATATTCGGCCGATCATCATGCTCTACGCGCTGGGTACGCTGGCTGCGGCGGTGGTGGGCGTGAGTGCGAGCTTCCTGTTTCCCACGGAGCTGGTGCTGGTGCGCCAGGCGGCCGACGTGACGCCGCCATCCGGGGTGGGCGAGGTGCTGCGCACGCTGCTGTTCAATGTGGTGGACAACCCGGTGAAGGCACTGATCGCAGGCAACTTCATCGGCATCCTGGCCTGGGCTATCGGCCTGGGCTTCGCCTTCCGCCATGCGGGAGAGAGCACCCGCCAACTGGTCAACGATCTGTCGAGTGGTGTCTCGCTGATCGTCAAGGTGGTGATCCGGCTGGCCCCGCTGGGGGTGTTCGGGCTGGTCGCCAACACGCTGGCCGCCTCCGGCTTCGAAACGCTGCTGGGCTATCTGCGGCTGCTGCTGGTGCTGATTGGCAGCATGCTGTTCACTGCGCTGGTGGTTAATCCGCTGATCGTGTTCTGGCAGATTCGTCGCAACCCGTATCCGCTGGTGCTCACCTGCCTGCGTGAGAGCGGCATCACCGCCTTCTTCACGCGCAGTTCGGCGGCGAACATCCCGGTCAACCTGCAGATCTGCCAGCGCCTGGGGCTGCACAAGGACACCTACTCGGTGTCGATCCCGCTGGGTGCCACCATCAACATGGGCGGCGCGGCGATCACCATCAGCGTGCTGACGCTGGCGGCGGTACATACGCTGGGTATCCCGGTCGACCTGCCAACGGCGGTGCTGCTGAGCCTGCTGGCGTCGGTCTGTGCCTGCGGTGCGTCGGGCGTGGCTGGAGGCTCGCTGCTGCTGATTCCGTTGGCGTGCGGTCTGTTCGGCATTTCCAACGACCTGGCGATGCAGGTGGTGGCAATCGGGTTCATCATCGGCGTGGTACAGGATTCGGCCGAGACCGCGCTGAATTCCTCCACCGACGTGCTGTTCACCGCGGCATCCTGCATTGCCCACGGCGACAGCATCGAGGCGGATGAGCAGCCATTGAGCTGACCGGCCATGCCCGCTGTCGGCGGAGCGCTCCGCCGACACCAGGCGATACCCCGTAGAAACGAAAACGCCCCGAAGACCGGGGCGTTTTCATGTGCTGCAGACGCTGGCCGAATCAGCCTTTCCAGCGCTTGAGTACCAGCGTGGCGTTGGTGCCACCGAAGCCGAAGCTGTTGCTCATCACGGTGTCGAGCTGCACGTTCTCGCGGGTTTCGCGCAGGATCGGCATATCGGCGACTTCCGGGTCCAGTTCGTCGATGTTCACCGAGCCGGCGATGAAGTTGCCTTCCATCATCAGCATCGAGTAGATCGCCTCGTGCACGCCGGCGGCGCCCAGCGAGTGACCGGACAGGCTCTTGGTCGAGCTGATGGTCGGGAGCTTGTCGCCGAACATGTTGCGTACGGCCTTGGCCTCGGCCACGTCGCCCACCGGAGTGGAAGTGCCGTGGGTGTTGAGGTAATCGATTGGGCCTTCGACGGTGGACATCGCTTGCTGCATGCAACGCAGCGCGCCTTCACCGCTCGGCGCGACCATGTCGTAGCCATCGGAGGTTGCGCCGTAGCCGACGATCTCGGCGTAGATGTGCGCGCCGCGCTTGAGCGCGTGCTCCAGTTCCTCGACCACCACCATGCCGCCGCCGCCGGCAATGACGAAGCCGTCACGCTTGGCGTCGTAGGCGCGCGAGGCCTTTTCCGGCGTCTCGTTGTACTGGCTGGACAGGGCGCCCATGGCGTCGAACAGGCAGCTCTGGCTCCAGTGTTCCTCTTCACCGCCACCGGCGAAGACCACGTCCTGCTTGCCCATCTGGATCTGCTCCATCGCATGGCCGATGCAATGCGCGCTGGTGGCGCAGGCCGAGGCGATGGAGTAGTTGATGCCCTTGATGCGGAACGGCGTGGCCAGGCAGGCCGACACGGTGCTGCTCATGGTGCGCGGCACGCGGTATGGGCCGATGCGCTTGACGCCCTTGTCGCGCAGGATGTCGATGGCTTCCATCTGGTTGATGGTCGAAGCGCCACCCGAACCGGCCACCAGGCCGATGCGCGGATTGGAAATGTCATCGAGGCTGAAGCCGGCGTCCTTCACCGCCTGCTCCATCGCCAGGTAGGCATAGGCGGCAGCGTCGCCCATGAAACGCAGGACCTTGCGATCGATCAGCTCTTCGAGGTTCAGATTGACGGAGCCGGAAACCTGGCTGCGCAGCCCCATGTCCGCATAGGACTGATTGAAGCGGATACCGGGGCGACCGGCGCGCAGGTTGCCGGAGACGGTCTCTTTGTCATTGCCCAGGCAGGAAACGATACCCAGGCCAGTGATCACGACGCGACGCATGCGGATGTCCTTCAGAAGCTGTCGGTAGAGGTGAACAGGCCGACGCGCAAGCCTTCGGCACTGTAGATCTCGCGGCCATCAACGCTGACGGTGCCATCGGCGATGCCGAGGATCAACGAACGGTTGATGGTGCGCTTGATATGGATGTTATAGGTGATCTTCTTGGCGGTCGGCAGGACCTGGCCGAAGAATTTCACTTCGCCCGAGCCGAGCGCGCGGCCGCGGCCGGGGTTGCCCTGCCAGCCAAGGTAGAAGCCGACCAGTTGCCACATGGCGTCCAGGCCCAGGCAGCCGGGCATGACCGGATCGCCTTCGAAATGGCAGGCAAAGAACCAGAGATCAGGGTTGATATCCAGCTCGGCGACCAGCTCGCCCTTGCCATACTTGCCGCCGACTTCGCTGATGTGAACGATACGGTCGACCATCAGCATGTTCGGTGCGGGCAGTTGCGCATTACCGGGACCGAAGAGCTCGCCGCGGCTGCAACGAAGCAGGTCTTCCCGAGTAAAGGCGTGTTGTTTGGTCATGCGTATTCCTCAATGGTCCCTTTTATATGCAGGGCTTTGTGCTGCTTACTGACCGGCCCCGTGCGCACGGGACCTGGTTATAAAGACTAGTCATAGACTGCCGTGTTGTGGCTAAAGTCACAGTGTGGACAGTCGGTCATCACTTACCCAGCCCGCCGCTGCAGCAAAAGTGAGGACGGAGTTGGCGGGCTACTTTAACACTCCTTGGCGCGTCACGAGGATTTTGCGGCGGTCGCGTGTCATAGACCAATGTCCGAGGCAGGAATGCCACGGCCGCAATGCGCGGCCGCGCCGGCCCGCTTGGCGCTGGCTGCGTGCGATGTGCGACGTATAATGCCCGGCACTGCCATCGCGAATGGCCTACTACGGTAACCACATGACAGCTAAGCAACCCATCGCCGTGCTCGGCGGCGGCAGTTTCGGCACTGCGATCGCCAATCTGCTGGCGGAGAACGGGCACGACGTCCGGCTCTGGATGCGCGACGCCGAGCAGGCTGAAAGCATTCGCAGTCAGCGGCAGAACCCACGCTACCTCAAGGGCGTGACCATCCTGGCGCAGGTGCAGCCGACCACCGATCTGGCGCAGACTCTGGATGCGTGCGAGCTGATCTTCGTCGCGCTGCCCTCCAGCGCGTTGCGCCAGGCGTTGCAGCCGTTTGCCGCGCAACTGGCGGGCAAGCAGCTGGTCAGCACGACCAAGGGTATCGAGGCGCACGGCTTCAAGCTGATGAGCCAGATCCTCGAGGAAATCGCCCCCCAGGCACGCATCGGTGTGCTGTCGGGGCCGAACCTGGCGCGCGAGGTCGCCGAGCATGCGCTCACCGCCACCGTGGTGGCCAGCGACGATGAGGCGCTATGCCGCAATGTGCAGGCGGTCCTGCATGGCCGCACCTTCCGTGTCTACGCCAGCGCCGACCGTTTCGGCGTCGAGTTGGGCGGCGCGCTGAAGAACGTCTACGCAATCATGGCGGGTATGGCGGCGGCGCTGGGCATGGGCGAGAACACCCGCAGCATGCTGATCACCCGCGCGCTCGCCGAGATGACGCGCTTCGCGGTCAAGCTCGGCGCCAATCCCATGACCTTCCTCGGCCTGGCCGGCGTCGGCGACCTGATCGTGACCTGCACCTCGCCCAAGAGTCGCAACTTCCAGGTCGGCCACGCGCTGGGCGAGGGCCTGAGCCTCGAGGAAGCGGTGTCGCGCCTGGGCGAAGTCGCCGAGGGCGTCAACACCATCAAGGTGCTCAAGACCAAGGCCGAAGAGATGCAGGTCTACATGCCGCTGGTCGCGGGGCTGCATGCGGTGCTTTTCGAGGGGCGTACGCTCGAGCAGGTGATCGGCGCGCTGATGCGTGGCGAGCCGAAGACCGATATCGACTTCATTTCCACCGACGGCTTCTGAACAGGACAAGAGAAAACCATGAACCAATCCAATCGCGGCGCCGAGCGTGAGTCGCTGATTCTGCGGATCGTCTGGATGCTGCTGTTCTTTCTCGTCTGGCAACTGGCCGAGCTGGTGCTGCTGGTCGTCGTGCTGCTGCAGCTGGTCCTGCGTGTGCTCAAGGGCCAGCCGGACCCGAGCCTGCAGGGGTTCGGCGACAGCCTGAGCCAGTACCTCGCGCAGATCGGCCGTTTCGGAACCTTCAATACCGAGCACAAGCCCTGGCCGCTGTCGGACTGGCCGGCACCGCGTGCCGCCGACCTGCCGAGTGCGCCAGCGACACCGTCGACTCCCTCCACGCCGACTCCTCCCACACCACAAGAGCCAACGCCATGAAACTCTGGCTATTGCGTCACGGCCAGGCCGAGCCGCGGGCGCGCACCGACGCCGAGCGCAATCTGACCGAGCAGGGCCGGCTCGATGTTCGCGAGATCGCCGCGCATCTGCGCAACCGGCCGCTGCAGACGATTCTGGCAAGCCCCTACCAGCGCGCCCAGCAGACGGCCGAGATCGTCCGCCAGGAGCTGGGTTTCAGCGGCACGTTCGAGACCGTGCCCTGGGCGACGCCCGATTCGGACCTGCGCGAAGCCATGCTGTATCTGGACCGGCGCCCCGAGCAGCACCTGCTGCTGGTGACGCATCAGCCGTTCGTCGGTACGCTCGGCGGCTGGTTGGTGCACGGTCAGCGCGACGAGTCGTTGCCGATGGCGACTTCCAGCCTCGCTGAACTGGAAGGCGAGGCGCTGGCCGCCGGACTGATGCGCCTGGTCTCGCTGCATCACGCGCGCTGAGCACAGGGGGAATGCCCGGCGTGCGGCCGGCGGATGCGCCATTCGATAACAACAAGCATGGAAACGGAGTGTGCCCTTGAGCATCTGGAAACATCAGCCCGACCTGGACAGCCTGCACGGCAGCGGCAAGAACACCATCAGCGAACTGCTGGATATTCGCTTCGAGTCCTTCGACGACGAGTCCATCACCGCGAGCATGCCGGTCGATGCGCGCACCCATCAGCCATATGGACTGCTGCACGGCGGGGCGTCGGTGGTGCTGGCCGAAACCCTCGGCTCGATGGCCAGCTACCACTGCATCGACACCAGCCGCTTCTATTGCGTCGGCCTCGAAGTCAACGCCAATCACCTGCGCGCGCTGCGCAGCGGCCGCGTGACCGGCGTGTGCCGGCCGGTGCACCTGGGGCGCTCGACGCATGTCTGGGACATCCGCCTGCATGGCGAGGACGGCAAGCCCAGCTGCATCTCGCGGCTGACGGTAGCAGTGGTGCCGCTGCCGGAATAACGGCAAGCGCCCCGCGGCGGTCCGTTGTTTGGCATGAATGCCGCTCACGCGGGCGCGCCGGGGCGATTGTCCGGCAGGGGTGGCCGCCTACAATGGCCTGACCTTCCTCGTCGGCCGAGCCCATGTCGCAACGCATCTTCTTCGCCCACGCCAACGGCTTCCCGTCGGCCACCTACCGCAAGTTGTTCGCCGCGCTGGCGCCGCAATACCGTGTGGTACACATGGACCGGCATGGCCACGACCCGCGCTTTCCGGTGGACGACAACTGGCACAACCTGCTGCAGGAGCTGTTCGAGCAGCTGGAGCGGCTGGGCGAACCGGTCTGGGGCGTTGGCCACTCCCTGGGTGGCATGCTGCATTACCGTGCGGCGCTGCTGCGCCCGGAGCTGTATCACGGTGTGGTGATGCTCGATTCGCCGCTGCCGACCTGGTTCGACCAGACGCTGATCTGGGCCGCCAAGCGGCTCGGCTTCATCGATCGGCTGACCCCCGCCGGGCGTACCCTGGGCCGCCGCGAACAGTTCGCCAGCGCCGCGGAAGCGCATGCCTACTTCGCCGGCAAGACGCTGTTTCGCAGCTTCGACCCTGACTGCCTGGCCGCCTATATCGAGCACGGTCTCGAACCGGCGGGGCAGGGCATGCGCCTGCGTTTCGACCCGCAGACCGAGATCGACATCTACCGCAGCGTGCCGCATGTCACGCCCGGCTGGCCGCCGGCGCTGAAGCTGCCGCTGGCGATGGTGCGCGGCCGCAACAGCCGCGTGGTGCTGCCGCATCACGCCTATCTGCTGCGCCTGATGGCGCGCGGCGAGGCACATCGACTGCCCGGCGGGCACATGTTCCCGCTGGAGCGTCCGACGGAAACCGCCGATCTGCTGCGCCGCCTGCTGACTCGCTGGAGCCCGGCGGCGGCAAGCCAGGGTGCCGCATGAGCGTGGCGTTCGAGGAAGTCCGGCTGAGCCTGCCGCATACCGAGGTGGCGGCGCACCTCTACGGGCCGCAGGACGGCCGCCCGGTGATCGCGCTGCACGGCTGGCTGGACAACGCGGCCAGCTTCAGCCGGCTGGCACCGCGGCTGCCGGGACTGCGCATCGTTGCACTGGATCTGCCGGGGCACGGCCATTCGGCGCATCGTCCGCTGGGCGCGGGCTACAACATCTGGGATTACGTGCTCGATGTACTGCAGGTGGCCGAACAGTTCGGCTGGCAGAGCTTTTCGCTGCTCGGGCACTCGATGGGCGCGATCGTCGCGGTGCTGCTGGCCGCCGCGCTGCCGCAGCGGGTCGAGCGGCTGGCGCTGATCGATGGGGTGATTCCCTATACCGGCGAGGCGGACGAGGCGCCGCAGCGGCTGGGCACCGCGCTCGATGCGCTGCTGGCGATCGGCAACAAGCGCAAGCCGGTCTATGCGACGTTCGAGCGGGCCGTCGCCGCGCGCATGAAAGGTGTCGGCGCGGTCAGCCGCGAAGCCGCCGAACGCCTGGCCGAACGTGGCCTGATGCCTGTGCCGGGTGGCTACACCTGGCGTACCGATGCACGACTGATGCTGCCGTCGCCGGTGCGCCTGACCCGCGCCCAGGCACTGGCGTTCGCCGCGCAGGTTACCTGCCCAACCAGCCTGGTGCTGGCCGAGCAGGGGCTGATGACCGAACCGCAACTGCGTGAACTGACCGCGCAACTGCCGTTCGACAAGCACTACCTGCCCGGTGGTCATCACCTGCATCTGGACGACGAGGCCGGCGCCGCTGCGGTCGCCGCGTGCTTCGAGCCCTTCTTTCGCTAGCACGCCGTCACGCAAGATGCCGTGGCAATTGCCTGCTTGACTTGCTTTTGGCAACTGGCGAGGCTGACCGTCAGTCGGCCCGCTGACGTCTCCGCCCGGAGCGCGCAGGTGCCGGATGAATTCATGCAGGCAAGGGTGATGTGTTGAACAGAGCGATGCGATGGGCGGGCATGCTGGGGTTGTTGCTGGCCGGTGCGCCGTTGCTGGCGGCGGATGTTGCCGGCAGCGCCGATCTCGCGGTGCTGCCGCGCTATCCGCAGGCGCAGATCGTCGATTACCGGCAGGCGCCGGTGGATGAGCGAATCTACCCGCAGGACTCGATCCGCCGCATCAGCGGCAAGTTGCGCATGGCCAGCCAGATCACCAGCGCCGGCCAGCTGACCGCCGTTACCTATCGACTCCCCGACAGCCACAGCGGCATCGAAGCCTTCACCCAGTCCCGGCGCGCCGTTCTCGATGGCGGCGGGGAGCTGCTGTTCTGGTGCGAGGGCCGCGAATGCGGTTCGAGCAGCCTGTGGGCCAATGCGGTATTCGGCAAGTCCAAGCTCTATGGACCGGAAGGTCAGCAGGCCTACCTGCTGGCGCGGCTGCCGCAGGCCGGCGACAGCCTGCTCGCGCTCTACGGCGTGACGCGCGGCAACGGCCGTTCCTATCTGCATGTCGAACAGCTGGAGCCCAGCGCGCCGCTCGGTGAGCTGCTGCCGAACGCGGCGACCCTGCTGCGTCAGTTGCGCGACAGCGGTGAGCTGCGCCTGCCACGCCTGCCGGATGAACCGTCGGCCGAGTGGAGCGCGCTGCTCGCCGACCTCATGCGACAGGACATCACCATCCGCGTCAGCCTGGGCGGGCACGCCGGCGCCGCCTGGCGCGAGGCGCTGATCGCCGAGCGGATCGGCGCCCGGCGCATCGAGCTCGACGAGGACGACCAGCCGGGCCTGCGCGTGCGGCTGCTGCGCTGAGCCGAGGCAACGCAAGAGAGGGCGGAACGCCAGACGCGCCGCCCTCGCATGCAGAGGCCTCGAATGTTCGGGCGTGCAGCGGGACCGCTGGCGGCCCCGGCTGCGGTCGCCAGCGTCAGAAGATATCGAGCGGATACTGGGTGATCACCCGCAACTCGTCGACGTCGGAGTCGAAGCCGTTGGCGCGGTGGGTGGCATAGCGGACGCGTACGGACAGGTCCTTGGCCGGGCCGGACTGCACCACGTAGTTGGCCTCGAGATCGCGCTCCCAGTGCTCACCCTTCTGACCATCGAGCCCCGCGCTGTACCAGCCGTAGGCGCCGTTCGGCCCGCCGTCGTAATGGCTGGCATCGACGTCCCGACCAGTGATGTAGCGTGCTATCAGGGTCAGCCCGGGCACGCCGTAGTTGGCCATGTCCAGGTCGTAGCGCAGCTGGTAGGACTTCTCGTTCGGTCCGTTGAAGTCCGAATACTGGACCGAGTTGCCGAGCCAGATCGAGTCGCCGATATTGCCGCCATCCATCGAGATGTAGTCCATCGGCTCGTCACCGTCGACCTGCTGGTAGACGAAGGTGAGCTTGTGCGCGGAGAAGGCATAGGCTGCCGACAGCGACCAGGCGGTGTTGTCGATGTTGCCGGCCAGCGCCCGTCCGGTGTCGCGGGTCTCGTAGAGGTTGAAGTCGAAGGTCAGTGCCTGGCTGTCGCTCAGCGGCACGACCTGGTTGAGGTTGGCGTAGTACTGGTTCCAGACATCGTCCAGCTTTGCGCCGTAGAGCTTGGCGCTCAGGCCGCCGCCGACCAGGTAGCTGCCGCCCAGGTAGTCAACGCTACTGGCATCGACCGCGCCGCCGTAGGAGAGGGTGATCATGCCGTCGCGGTTGGTGCTGGCGCTGCCGTCGCGGATCGCCGTGAAGTGCGCGGCGTCCAGGTTCAGGCCCTCGATCTCGTTGCTCAGCAGCTGGATGCCGCGCGCGGTGCCGGGCAGCATGCGCGAGGTGCCGGTGGCGAACACCGGAGCGGTGGGAATCACGTCGCCGATCTTGAGTTCGGTGTTGGATATCCGCGCCTTGAGCGCTGCGCCGGCATAGCTGTAGTCGTCCGGCGCTTGGCCGTCCGAGCCCGTCGGCAGGATGCCGGTGCCGGCGCTGCCGTTGCCGCGCACACTGTCCAGCTTGACCGCCAGCGCGGCGTGGGCATCGATGCCCAGGCCGATCCAGCCCCGGGTATAGCCGGAACTGAACGAAGCCCGCAGCGCGTGCGCCCACTCGCGGCGGTAGTTCTGCGTGTCCGGGTCGTTACGGAAATCGCGGTAGAAGAGGTAGTTCTTGTTCAGCAACGTCAGGTTGCTGTCTTCGATGAAGCCGGCCGCTTCGGACTGCTGGCTGGCCGTGGCCAGCGGGGCGGCGGCGACACTGGCCACGGCCAGTGCGATGACGCTGAACGGGGATAACTGCACGATGCTTGTCCTTCTTTTTGTTGTTGTCGGATCGATGCCTCGCGTCGCGTTGCGACCCGTACGGGGTCGCCGTCGACACCGGGTGTTGGCCGTGCAACGTGAACGGGAGGCGGGCATTCACGCAGCCCTGAGCTGCGCGCAGACGGAGGAGCAGTTGGGCCTGGTTTCGGTGGCGATATCCTCCTGGGTGCGTGCCCGCGGCAGGATGCCCGGGCCTGGGTGAGCGGTATGGCGCGCGGGTTACAGCACCACCGTGCGGTTGGTGTGCAGGAACACCCGGCGATCGAGGACGTAACCGACGGCCTTGGCGAGGGTCAGACATTCGATGTCGCGGCCCTTGGCGATCAGGTCCTCGGGGTAGTGGGTGTGGTCCACCGCCTCGACCCCCTGGGCGATGATTGGGCCCTCGTCGAGATCGTTGTTGATGAAGTGGGCGGTGGCGCCGACCAGCTTGACGCCCTTCTGGTAGGCCTGGTGGTAGGGCTTGGCGCCCTTGAAGCCGGGCAGCAGCGAGTGGTGAATGTTGATCGCGCGGCCGTCGAGGATGCGGCACAGCTCCGGCGAGAGCACCTGCATGTAGCGCGCCAGCACCACCAGTTCGGCACCGCTGTCCTCGATGACCTGCAACACCTGGCGCTCCTGCGCCGGCTTGTCCTGCGGGTCCAGCGGGAAGTGGTGGTAGGCGATCGAGTGCCAGCGCGCCAAGGGTTCCAGGTCCGGGTGGTTGGAGACGATCGCCACCACGTCCATCGGCAGCTGGCCGATGCGCTGGCGATAGAGCAGGTCGTGCAGGCAGTGGTCGGCCTTGGAGACCATGATCACCACCTTGGCGCGATAGCCCGGCGGAGTCAGCTCGGCCTTCATCTGGAAGGGCGCGATACGCTCGGCCAGGCCGGCGTGAAAGTCGCTCTCGTCGAAACCGGGCGGCGCACGGAACTCGACGCGGATGAAGAAGCGGTTGGCTATGCGGTCATCGAAGCTGTGGTGTTCGGTGACGTAGCAGCTGCGTTCACACAGGTAGCGCGTCACCGCATCCACGGTACCGAGCATGCTCGGGCAGTGGGCGGTCAGGATCCAGGTATCGGGGGTGCGGCTCATGATGGACTCCGTTGCGATTCAGCCCTCTGCCCGGGAGCGGGGCGCATGGATGGTGCAGGGGCGAGGGCGGCAACCGTTGCCGCCCTCGTCTCGCGCTCTCCCGGAGAGAGTGGGTGAATCAGGCCTCGATCGCCAGGCCGTACTCGGCACAGGCGTCCTGCAGCCAGAGCCAGATGTAGTCGGCGAAGCTGCGCCGCACCAGCAGCTCCCAGACATCCTCGGCGGTGTGGCGAATCACCAGTTGGGTCTTGGCGAAATTAGTGCCCACTGCCTTGCCCACCGGGAAGCTGCTCGGATGCACGTCGTAGGAGGTCGACTTCATCAGTACGTCGCGGACCTGCTCACCCGACAGTTCGAGCAGGGTCTGCCCGCCGCTGACGTTGACGACCTGGATGTGCTGGCCGACCAGCGCCTCGCGCAGGCGTTGCTCGGTGGCGAACTCCTCGCCCTGCGGAACGATCAGCAGCCATTCATCCGGACCCATCCACTGCAGCGAGGTCTCGCCGTCGGCGACTAGGGTCAGGGCGACCGGCAGCTCCATGCCGGTGGCCGCCTTCACGCCGCGGACGAATGCCGGGTTGCGGGCATCGCCGCGCAGGGTCAGATGGCCGCGCAGCTTCTTCTCGCGCAGGCGGATGCCGGCGTTGGGGTGGCCGCGGCCGACCAGTTCGGCCAGGCCGGCGTGGTGCAGCGGCGATTCGGCACGGCCTTGCTCGGGGCGTTGCTGGTAGATATTGCTCGTAGTCATGGTTTCACCTGCATTCTGTAGCGGCGACTCGCGGCGTTCTGCCGGTCGCGAGCCGCCGGGGCTGGTTCGGGGTTGGCTCAGGCGACGTTCTGCCGCTCGCCTTTGGGGTCGTAGAACACCGCGTTGACGATCTCCGCCTCCACCACGCTGCCGTCGGACAGCGGCGCGTAGACCCGCTCGCCCATGCGCTTCAGGCCGCCCTTGACCACGCCCATCGCGAAGCTGTGGCCCATGGCCGCGCTCATGTAGCTGGAGGTCACGTGGCCGACCATCTTCATCGGGATGCTCTGCTTGGGGTCGAAGACCAGCTGTGCGCCTTCCGGCAGCACCTTGCGCGGATCGACCGGCCGCAGGCCGACCAGCTGCTTGCGGTCCTCGCGCAGGCTGTCGGCACGGTTCATGCCGCGCCAGCCGACGAAGGAGAAGGCCTTGTTGCGCGATACCGCCCAGCCCATGTTCAGGTCGTCCGGGGTCACCGAGCCGTCGGTGTCCTGGCCGACGATGATGAAGCCCTTCTCGGCGCGCAGCACGTGCATGGTCTCGGTGCCATAGGGCGTCAGGTCGTACTTCTTGCCGGCCTCGATGATCTGCTCCCAGACGCCCAGGGCGTAGTCGGCCTGCACGTTGACCTCGTAGGACAGCTCGCCGGTGAAGGAGATGCGGAACACCCGCGCCGGCACGCCCCCGACCTTGCCTTCCTTCCAGGCCATGAAGGGGAAGGCTTCCTTGTCCAGATTGATGTCGGTCACCTCGGCCAGCAGCTTGCGGCTGTTGGGGCCCGAGAGGGTCATGGTCGCCCAGTGGTCGGTCACCGAGGTGAAGTACACCTTCAGGTCCGGCCACTCGGTCTGGTGGTACAGGTCCAGCCACTGCAGCACCCGCGCCGCGCCACCGGTGGTGGTGGTCATGACGAAGTGGTTGTCGGCCAGGCAGGCGGTCACACCGTCATCGAAGACCATGCCGTCTTCCTTGCACATCAGACCGTAGCGCGCCTTGCCCACGTCCAGCTTGGTCCAGGCGTTGGTGTAGATGCGGTTGAGGAACTCGCGCGCGTCCGGACCCTGGATGTCGATCTTGCCCAGCGTCGAGGCATCCAGGATGCCGACGCTGTTGCGCACCGCCATACACTCGCGGGCCACCGCGGCGTGCATGTCCTCGCCCTGGCGGGGGAAGTACCAGGGGCGCTTCCACTGGCCGACGTCCTCGAACTCGGCGCCGTTCTTCACGTGCCAGGCCTGCATGGCGGTATGACGCTTGGGCTCGAACAGCGGGCCGCAGTGGCGCCCGGCGACGGCGCCGAAGGTCACCGGCGTGTAGTTGGGGCGGAACATGGTGGTGCCCATCTGCGTGATGCTCACCCCCAGTGCGCGCGCCGCGATGGCCAGGCCGTTGATGTTGCCCAGCTTACCCTGGTCGGTACCGAAGCCCAGCGCGGTGTAGCGCTTGACGTGCTCGACCGACTCGAAGCCTTCGCGCACCGCCAGCTCGATGCCGGCGGCGGTCACGTCGTTCTGCAGGTCGACGAACTGCTTGGGCGCGCGCGCCGTGGGCTTGTCGTGCGGCACCTGGAAGAGCGCGATGGTCGCCTCCTCGACGCGCTGCTCGGCACGCGGCAGCTTGCCGCCGGCGGCCTTGTAGCCGGTTTCCAGCGCGGCCTGCACGCCGGCTTCGTAGCCGTCGATGAGCGCATCGCCGAGGCTGAACACGCCGTTCACCGCGCCGGCGCAGATGCGCTTCTGGAAGCCCTCACCGGGAACGAAGGCGAGGATGTCGTCACGCCAGGTCGGCTTGCCGCCCAGGTGCGAAGCCAGGTGCACCACCGGGCTGTAGCCGCCGGAGCTGGCGATCAGGTCGCAATCGAACCACTCGCCGGAGCCGGTCACGCGCATGCTGACGGTATCGATCTGGGCGATCCGCGCCCCTTCCACGCGCTTGCTGCCACGCACGTCGATCACCGCGCGGCCGGTCAGCACTCGCACGCCACGCGCGCGGACTTCGTTGACCCAGCTGCCGCGCGGGTTGTGCCGCGCGTCGGCGACCGCGACCACTTCCAGGCCGGCGTCGAGCCAGTCGAGCACCACGCGGTAGGCGTAGTCGTTGTTGGTCGACAGCACCAGCTTGCGGCCCGGCGCCACGCCATAGCGGCGCACATAGGTGCTGATGGCGCCGGCCAGCATGTTGCCGGGTACGTCGTTGTTGGCATACACCAGCGGACGCTCGTGGGCGCCGGTGGCCAGCACCACCCGCCCGGCACGCACGCGGTGCATGCGCTGGCGTGGCTGCAGCTGGGCGAAGGCGCCGCGCGGCATGGTTTCGCCCAGGTGGTCGGTCAGGCGCTGGTGGATGGTCAGAAAGTTGTGGTCGTGGTAGCCGTTGACCGTGGCGCGCGGCAGCAGCGTCACTTCCGGCATGCCTTGCAGCTCGGCGAGGACGCTGGCTACCCATTCGCTGGCCGGCTTGCCGTCCAGGGTTTCGCGGGTGTCCAGCAGGCTGCCGCCGAACGACTCCTGCTCATCGGCGAGGATCACTCGCGCACCGCTGCGGCCGGCGGCCAGGGCGGCAGCCAGGCCCGCGGGGCCGGAACCGACCACCAGCACGTCGCAATGGCGGTTGACGTGGTCGTAGATGTCCGGGTCGTTCTGCGTCGGTGCACGCCCCAGGCCTGCGGCCTTGCGGATGTACTTCTCGTAGGTCATCCACAGCGAGGAGGGGTACATGAAGGTCTTGTAGTAGAAGCCGGGCGGCATCATCTTCCCGCCGACCTTGCCGAGGATGCCCATCATGTCCTTGTCGACGCTCGGCCAGCCGTTGGTGCTGTTGGCCACCAGGCCCGGGTAGAGGGCCTGCTGGGTGGCGCGCACGTTGGGGATCTGGGTCTCTTCGCGCGAGCCGATCTGCAGCACGGCATTGGGCTCCTCGGCGCCGGCGGCGACAATGCCGCGCGGCCGCGAGTACTTGAAGCTGCGGCCGATGATATCGACCCCGTTGGCCAGCAGGGCCGAGGCCAGGCTGTCGCCGGCATAACCCTGATAGCTCTGGCCGTTGAAAACGAAGGTCAGCGGTTGGCTGCGGTCGACGCGGCCACCGATGGACAGGCGGTTGATCTGGCTCATGCCGTGGCTTCCTGTGCTTGTTGTTTTTTTTCGACGTGGGCGTGTTCGCCGTGGCTTGGCTGCTCGCCGATCTTGTAGGTCTCGACGATTTCGTAGCTGATGGTGTGCCGCGTGGCATTGAAGTACTTGCGGCAACCGGCCGCGTGCAGCCAGAGTTCGTGGTGCAGGCCGCGCGGGTTGTCGCGGAAGAACAGGTATTCGCCCCACTCGGCGTCGGTGCAGGCCTCGGGGTCCAGCGGCCGCGCGATGTGCGCCTGGCCGGCGGCGTGGAATTCCTCTTCGCTACGCAATTCCCCGCAGTGGGGGCAGAAAATGTTCAGCATGATGTGTCTCCTACGACTCGTGGGGTGGATGGCCCGCGCCATCCACCGCAAAGCGGCTTCGGTGGATACGGCGGAGCCGCTATCCACCTTCCATCGGGATCAGTGCGCCACCGCCGCCGCGCCGTGCTCGTCGATGAGCGCGCCGGTGTGGAAGCGATCCATAGCGAAGGGCAGGGCCAGCGGATGCATTTCGCCGCGCGCCAGGCTGGCGGCGAACACGTGGCCCGAGCCGGGAGTGGCCTTGAAGCCACCGGTGCCCCAGCCGCAGTTGAAGAACAGGTTCTTCACCGGCGTCTTGGAGATGACCGGGCAGGCGTCCGGGCTGGTGTCGACGATGCCGCCCCACTGACGGTTCATGCGCACGCGCGAGAGCACCGGGAACATCTCGACGATGGCCTGCAGGGTGTGCTCGACGGTCGGGTAGGAGCCACGCTGGCCGTAGCCGTTGTAGCCGTCGATGCCGGCACCGATGACCAGGTCGCCCTTGTCCGACTGGCTGATGTAGCCGTGCACGGCGTTGGACATGATCACGCTGTCGATGATGGGCTTGATCGGTTCGGAAACCAGCGCCTGCAGCGGGTGCGACTCGATCGGCAGGCGGAAGCCGGCGAGCTTGGCCATGTGCCCCGAGTTGCCGGCGGTAACCACGCCCACGCGGCGGGCGCCGATGAAGCCGCGGTTGGTTTCCACACCGATCACCACGCCGTCCTGCTTGCGGAATCCGGTCACTTCGGTCTGCTGGATCAGATCGACGCCGGCGGCGTCTGCGGCCCGCGCATAGCCCCAGGCCACCGCGTCGTGGCGGGCGACGCCGCCGCGCCGCTGCACGGTGGCACCCAGGATCGGGTAGCGGGTGTGCTTGCCGCAGTCGAGGTAGGGGATTTCCTCGGCGACCTGGCGGGTGTCGAGCAGCTCGCCGTCGATGCCGTTGAGGCGGTTGGCGTTGACCCGGCGTTCCGAGTCGCGCATGTCCTGCAGGGTGTGGCACAGGTTGTAGACGCCGCGTGGCGAGTACATGACGTTGTAGTTGATGTCCTGGGAAAGGCCTTCCCAGAGCTTCATGGCATGCTCGTAGAGCTGCGCCGACTCGTCCCAGAGGTAGTTGGAACGCACGATGGTGGTGTTGCGCGCGGTGTTGCCGCCGCCCAGCCAGCCCTTTTCCACCACGGCGACGTTCTTCACGCCGAATTCCTTGGCCAGGTAGTAGGCCGTGGCCAGACCGTGGCCGCCGCCGCCGACGATGATCACGTCGTACACCTGCTTGGGCGTGGGGTTGCGCCACATGCGCTGCCAGTTCTCGTGATGGCTCAGGGAGTGCTTGAACAGGCCGAAGCCGGAATAACGTTGCATAAGGTGCTCCTCGATTCTGTCCCGGACGCTTCTTGACCCGTGGCAGTCGGGCGATTGGTTCGCCCGTGCTGCCGCGCTTCGCCAGCCGGCCGGCTCCTATGTCTTAAGCGATGCGTTAGCGGTAAACCGGATAGTCCGCGCACAGACCGGCGACCTGGCGGGCCACCTCAGCCGCGACGTCGGCATCGTCCATGTGGTCGAGGATGTCGCAGATCCAGCCAGCCAGCGCGATGCTCTGGGCCTCTTTGAAGCCGCGGGTGGTGATGGCCGGCGTACCGATGCGCAGGCCCGAAGTGACGAAGGGCGACTGCGGGTCGTTGGGCACCGCGTTCTTGTTGACGGTGATGCCGGCGTAACCCAGGGCCGCGTCCGCATCCTTGCCGGTGATGCCCTGCTTGATCAGGCTGACCAGGAACAGGTGGTTGTCGGTACCACCGGAAACCACGTCGTAGCCGCGCTCGATGAACACCTTGGCCATCGCCTGGGCGTTGTCGATGACCTGCTGCTGGTAGGCCTTGAAGCCAGGCTCCAGGGCTTCCTTGAAGCACACCGCCTTGGCCGCGATCACGTGCATCAGCGGGCCGCCCTGAGCGCCGGGGAATACCGCAGCGTTGAGCTTCTTCTCGATCTCCTCGTTGTGTTTGGCGAGGATCAGGCCGCCACGCGGGCCGCGCAGGGTCTTGTGGGTGGTGGTGGTGACCACGTCGGCGAACGGCACGGGGTTCGGGTACAGGCCGGCGGCGACCAGCCCGGCGACGTGGGCCATGTCGACGAACAGGTAGGCGCCGACCTTGTCGGCGATCTCGCGAAAGCGCGGGAAGTCGAGGGTCTTGGAGTAGGCGGAGAAGCCGGCGACGATCATCTTCGGCTTGTGCTCCAGCGCCAGGCGCTCGACCTCGTCGTAGTCGATCAGGCCGGTAGCGGTGTCGATGCCGTACTGCACGGCGTTGTACAGCTTGCCCGAGGAGGAAACCTTGGCGCCGTGGGTCAGGTGGCCGCCGTGGGCCAGGCTCATGCCCAGCAGGGTGTCGCCGGGCTGCAGCAGGGCCAGGTAGACGGCGCCGTTGGCCGAGGAACCGGAGTGCGGCTGGACGTTGGCGTAGTCGGCGCCAAACAGTTCCTTGGCACGCTCGATGGCCAGTGCCTCGACCTTGTCGACGTGCTCGCAGCCGCCGTAGTAGCGCTTGCCCGGGTAGCCTTCGGCGTACTTGTTGGTCAGTCCGCTGCCCTGGGCCTGCATGACGCGCTTGCTGGTGTAGTTCTCCGAGGCGATCAGTTCGATGTGATCTTCCTGGCGACGTTCCTCCTGCTCGATGGCGGCGAACAGTTCATCGTCGTAGCCCTGGATCTGGTCCTGTTTGCTGAACATTTTTCTTATTCTCCTGGCAACCCGCCACGGGCCGCGTCTGCGTTTAGGAAGTGCCTGGCGCGGCGATGTGACGCACCTGCCAGGGCCCCGTGCGATCGATTGTGCTGATTCCGCGGGCCTGCCAATTGCCTGATTGCGACATGAAAATGCTCAAATCGGCATGCCTGGGCGCGCTGTGGGTGGCCCCTGCCTGTTGACGTTCCGGTGTAGTATCCGAGCGTGCCCATCGCAGGGGCATGCGCCTGGGATTTCCCGACTTCCCGGGGCTGACCGGACAGGGATACCAATGAACAACAAAGCCGCTGCACAGGCGCCGACACCCGTTGCCGCGAACCCGCGAACCTTCGGCTTCCTGCTGCTCCCCAACTTCTCCGCTATCGGTTTCGCCTCGGCCATCGAGGTGTTGCGCATTGCCGGCCTGGTGGCCCGACGGCCGCTGTATCGCACGCCGCTGATCGCCAGCACCCTGGAGGCGGTCCAGGCCAGCAACGGCATGCGCGTGCTGCCCGACTACAGCATCGAGCAGGCGCCGCCGCTGGACACCCTGCTGGTGGTTGGCTCCAACCCGATTCCGGCGAGCTACGACCGGCCGCTGCTCAACTGGCTACGGCGCCAGTCCGAGCTGGGCGTGCCGCTGGGCGGCATCTGTACCGGCAGCCACCTGCTGGCCTGCGCCGGGCTGCTCAAGGGCTACCGCTGCACCCTGCACTGGGAAGATATCGAGCAGGTCAAGGAGAAATTCCCCGGCATCATCATCTCCAACCAGCTGTACGAGCTGGACCGCGATCGCTACACCTGCTCCGGCGGCACGGCCTCGATGGACATGGTGCTGCAACTGGTCGGGCGCGAGCCGGGCGGCGTGGAACTGGCCAGCCAGGCGGCCGAGCTGCTGCTCTGCGACCGCATGCGTGGCGCCCGCGAGCCGCAGCGTGTGCCGCTGCGCCAGCAGCTCGGCCACGCGCAGCCCAAGCTCAGCCAGATCGTCGCGATCATGGAGGCCAACCTCGAGGAGCCGCTGGAGCTGGAGGAACTGGCCCAGCTCAACGAGGTGTCGGTGCGCCAGCTGGAGCGCCTGTTCCACAAGCACCTGGAGCGCACGCCCAGCCAGTACTACCTGGAGCTGCGCCTCAAGCGCGCGCGCGACCTGCTGCTGCGCAGCGAATCCCAGGTGCGCGACATCGCCCTGGCCTGCGGCTTCACCTCGCCGGCGCACTTCTCCAAGTGCTACAGCCGCCAGTTCGGCCACTCGCCGCGCGGCGAGCGCAAGCAGAGCCCGCTGCACGGCTGAGGAGCGGCGCCCGGCCCGCCGCCGCCTGTCCCGCAAACAAAAATGCCGCCCTCCTTGCGGGGGGCGGCATTTTCATTGCGCGGCGGTGTGTTTCAGAGGCCGCCCTGGGCGCTAGGGCGCAGGGCGACCGCAGGCTTTTTCGCCAGCACCGCGTAGGCCAGGCCGGAGATCAGGATCGCCGGGAAGCTTGCGGTGTACTGGGCGGCGACGTCCTTGAACACGTGGGCGAGGATGAAGTACGTGGCAAAGCCCAGTACCAGCGCGGCGATTCCCGCCAGGTTCCAGCCGTTGACGCCGTAGTAGGCGCCGCCGGCTTCGGCGAACAGGTCCCGGTCGCTGATGCGCTTGCCGCGGATGAAGAAGTAGTCCACCAGGATGATGGTCCACAACGGGATGAACAGCCCGCCGATCACGCCGAGGAAGGTCTCGAAGTAGTGCAGGAAGGAGTCGAAGGCCATCGGCACGAAGCACAGTCCCAGCTGCAGCACGACGATGATCGCCAGCGCCTTCTTCGGTGTCAGGCGCTTGAAGGCACCCAGCAGGCCCATCCCCGAACCGTACAGCACGGTGACGTTGGTGCTCACGGTGGCGAAGATCAGCACCAGGAAGGACACCAGGCCCAGGCCCAGGGTGGCCAGGGTGGAGCTCGGGTCGGAGTTGTTCGGATCGATGCTGCCGGTCTGCAGCGCCACGCCGATGGTGCCGATGGCGCCGATCAGCATGAACCAGCCCTGACCGATGTTCAGGCCCAGCCAGGTGCCCACCGTGGCTGCCCGGCCGGTCTTGGAGAAGCGCGAGAAGTCCGCCACCTGCGCCCAGGTCCAGGAGAAGCCGAAGGCCAGATCAATGAAGAAGGCCACGCTGTGAGTCGGATTCTGCACCTGGAAGGCCATGACCTGCTCAAGGTTCCACTTCGACAGGACGATGTAGGTGACCCAGCCGCCGAGTGCCAGCAGCAGGACGCCGGCGATGCGCTCCAGATAACGGATCGCCTCATGGCCGAGGAAGGTGATCACCCCCTGGGCGACGGCGGTCAGCAGGATGCCGATGACCATCGGTCCCGCCGATCCCGGCTGACCGAACGCCGGCCAGCCGAAGGCGGCGCCGAATACGTGGGTCAGGGAGATGGCGGCGATGAAGCTGTTCACGCTGGGCCAGCCGATCAGCACCAGGAATTGGGCGATGCCGGTCAGTTGCGAGCCCTTGGTGCCCAGTGACGGCCGGGCCACTACCGCGGTACTGGCGCCGTAGCGGTAGCCGATATAGGCCACCATCGCCCAGGGAATCATCATCAGCGGCAACCACAGCACGCTGTACTGCAGGACGAAGACCATGCCCAGGGAGGCGGCCATGCCGCCGAAGAACCAGGAGCCGGTATTGATGCCGGAGCCGAACCAGGTCCATACCGTGTCGACGAAGCCGTAGCTGCGCTCCTCGGGTTTGATCTGGGCCAGTCCGTATTCTTTATGTGCGTCTGAATTCGACATAGCTGAAACTTCCTCGCGACCGCCGTGGCGGCCTTTTTTGTATTTGTTGAGGTCGTGAAGTCGCTTGTTCGGTGTTCGGTGTTCGGGGTGACGCGCTGCAGGGTCAGGTGGCCGGGAACTCCTGGCCGATGGCCTCGGCGATGCCGGCGACGCAGACCTCGAGGATCAGCTCGCCCTTCGCCAGGCTGGCGGTCTTGGCCGACGACAGGGTGCCGGCCGCCGGCGTGCGCGCCGGATCGACCGGGAACACGTCGTAGGGCGGGAAGGTGGCCGGCGGGTGGTCGACCACCTTGTCCAGGTTCACCAGGCCGGGGTGCAGGGCGAGCATCAGCGAGGTCTCGAAGACGCCGCCGTGCTCGATGTCCCAGCCGAGGAAACCCTCGGGGTAGAGCTGTTCGATCACCGCCGGGTCCTTGACGAAGTCCCAGTAGGACAGCACCACCACCTTGAAGTCGTCGATGCCGGCATAGCGCAGCTCGCGCAGCGCCAGGTCGATGCCCTCGACGATGAACATGGAGTTCTCGTAGTGGCCGTTCATCATCACCAGACGCCGCGCGCCGTGGCGGGCCAGCTCGCGGATGATGTCCTGCACCGTGCCGGTGAGGGTGGCGCCGTCCAGGCTGGTGGTGCCGGGGAAGTGGTTACCGCCGCCGGACTTCTGCTGCGACTTGTAGCCGTACTGCAGGCCGGGCAGCACCAGGGCGCCGATGCGCTCGGCGACCCGCTGGCAGACCGCGGTGGGCAGCAGCACATCGACGTTCATGCACATGTGATGGCCGTGCTGTTCCAGCGCGCCGACCGGCAGCATCAGCACGCAGTCACCCTGGGCGACCCGCGCTGCGTATTCCTTCCAGGTCAGTTCGCCAACGAAAACACTCTTGCTCATTGTTGTTCTCCGTGGAGCGGACCGGCCGAGGCCGGGTCCTCTGTTCACAGGGCAGCGCAGGTTCCGGGGAGCCCGGCTGCATGGATGGGCACCTGATAGCAGATATCGGTCAGGTTTTTTTGCACGAATCCGACCTGAAGTTGGCCGGATCCGATGTTTCAGTCGCTCAACGCCTGGTGAGCGGTTTCGCGGATGTACAGCATCGCCAGCAGCGCCACCCCAGCGGCGGCTACCAGCATCCAGGCCGGGGCCAGCTTGTTGCCGGTCTGGCTGATCAGCCAGGTGGCGATGAACGGCGCGGTTCCGCCGAACAGCGCGTTGGCGGTGTTGAAGCTGAAGGCGAAGCCGCTGTAGCGCACGCGGGTGGGGAACACCTCGGCGAGAAAGCACGGCAGGGTGCCGTCGTTCATCGCCAGCATCAAGCCGAAGGCGATCTGGATCAGCAGGATGAAGGCGAAGGCCTGGCCCTCCAGCGCGCTGAACAGCGGCACGGTGACGGCGAGAAACAGCAGGGAGGCGGCGATCAGCATGGTCTTGCGGCCGAAGCGATCGGACAGTATGCCCATCAGGAAGATGAAGCCGATGTAGGTGGCCAGTGACACCGTGGAGGCGAGGAACGAATCGGTCTCGCTCATGCCCAGCTCGGTGGACAGGTAGGTGGGCATGTAGCTGAGGATCAGGTAGAAGGCCACCGCGTTGAGGCAGGTGACGCCGATGGCCACCAGCACGCGCTTGCGATGCACGCCAAGCAGTTCGCTGATCGGTGGCCGATGCTGGGTCGCCTTGTGCTCCAGGGCCTTTTCCATCTCCTGGAACTTCGGGGTGTCTTCCAGATGCAGGCGGATGTAGCGGCCGATCAGCCCCAGCGGTGCGGCGAGCAGGAACGGCAGGCGCCAGCCCCAGCTGTGCAGCTGTTCGCTGTCGAGCTGGGAGTACAGGCCGGCGGCGAACAGCGAGCCGAACAGCAGGCCGGCGGCGGTGCTGGCCGGCACCAGGCTGGTGTAGAAGCCGCGTTTCCTGTCCGGAGCGTACTCGGCGAGGAAGGCCGCCGCGCCGGCGTACTCGCCGGAGGCGGAGAAGCCCTGCACCAGGCGGATCAGCAGGAGCAACAGCGGGGCGAGCATGCCGACCTGGGCGTAGGTCGGCAGAAAGGCGATGCAGAAGGTTGCGCCGGACATGATCAGGATCGACAGCGACAGGGCGTTGCGCCGGCCGTAGCGGTCACCGATGTGACCCCAGACGATGCCGCCGATCGGGCGGACGATGAAGGAGAGGGCGAACACTGCGAAGGTGGCCAGCAGGCCGGTGGTCTTGTCGGTCGCGGGGAAGAACACCACCGCGATCACCGCCGCCAGATAGCCGTAGGCGGCGTAGTCGAACCATTCGACGAAGTTGCCCATGAAGCTGGCGGTGGCGGCGCGGCGCAGGGTGCTGCGTTGGGCTGCGGTCTCGCTACGGCTGGGCTGGCCGTAGGCCAGGGAATCGCTGAGCGTGCTCATCGGGCGCCTCCGTGGGGCGGCTGGCCCATTTCGATCCCTGTCGTCTCGGCGGATAACCACTTCCGGTCACTCCGTTCGTGCACTGCACATGTCGCGTGGCACTCTGCATGACGCAGAGTGCTGCAGATTAACCTGACCATCGCCTGCACCTCTGTTTTTGTAATGAATTGTTCGGCAGTTGGTAGTTCATGTGTTGCAAAGATCGCCGGGGCTGGCCCTGGTGATCGCCGTCAAGTGTCGTTTCGTATCCTCTTGCTGGTTCGGGTTTGCCTAACAGACTGTTGAAAACCGCCTGCGTAGCCTTGCGTTGGCTGCTCGCCTGCGTTTTTCAACAACCTGCTGGCGGCTGGCGCCAGGTCGAACCTGGCGCCAGCCGCTTTTGCGGGTTACTTGCGGATGATGTTTTTCTCGGGGCCGTAGGGGAACTTGGTGATGTTCTCGGCGCCGTTCTCGTTGACGATCAGGATGTCATGCTCGCGGTAGCCGCCAGCACCCGGCATGCCTTCGGGCAGCATGATCATCGGCTCGATGGACACCACCATGCCGGGCTCCAGTACGGTGTCGATGTCCTCGCGCAATTCCAGGCCAGCTTCGCGACCGTAGTAGTGGCTGAGGGTGCCGAAGGAGTGGCCGTAGCCGAAGGTGCGGTACTGCAGCAGATCGTGGCGGAGGAAGATCTCGTTGAGTTCCTTGGCGATGTCGCTGCAGCGTGCGCCCGGCTTGATCAGCTTCAGGCCGGCCTCGTGCACCTCGACGTTGACCTGCCACAGGCGCAGGTGGTCGTCGGAGCAGTGGTCGAGGAACAGGGTGCGTTCCAGCGCGGTGTAGTAGCCGGCGATCATCGGGAAGCAGTTCAGGCTGAGGATGTCGCCCTTGTTCACCTTGCGGGTGGTGACCGGGTTGTGCGCGCCGTCGGTGTTGATGCCGGACTGGAACCAGGTCCAGGTGTCCATCAGCTCGACGTCCTCGAAGGTGTTGGCGATGGCGCGGACCATAGCCTGGGTGGCGTGCAGGGCCACCTCGTACTCCGGCACCTGGTCGCGCAGCGCCTCGACCACTGCCGCGCCGCCGATGTCGGCGATGCGCGCGCCGTGGCGGATCATCACGTGCTCTTCGGCGGACTTGATCATGCGCATGCGCATGCACGGGGCGGCGACGTCGACCAGCTCGGCGTCCGGATAGCGGGCGGCCAGCTTGTCGCGGTTCTGCAGGTTCAGGTGGTCGAACTCGATGCCGATGCGGCGGGCCTTGGGCAGCGCCTGCTGGATGGCGACGAAGTAGTTGTCGCGCTGCCAGTCGGTGTAGACGATGTTGTTGGTGCCCTGGGTGCGGCGCCACGGCTGACCGCCGTCGATGTTGGCGCTGATGCTCACCACGTCATCCTGGGTCACCACCAGAGCGTAGGGGCGGCCGAACGAGCAGTAGAGGAAGTCGCTGTAGTAGTTGATGTTGTGGTACGAGGTGAAGACCGCCGCGTCGATGTTCTCTGCCGCCAGATGGGCGCGCAGCTTGGCCTGGCGGTTGGCGTATTCCTCGGCGGAGAAGGTTGACTTCACTTTCTGGCCGTTCTGGATCCGGAGCGTTTTGGGCATCTGCATGGCGTTGAATCCTTGTTGTATTTGCCGTTGTTGCGACCGGCCGACTGGCGGGTCGTTGAACAGGATTGCAACAGAAGCCACCTCACACTTTTTGTGTGTTTGCGACCTGGAATTGGCCAGAACCGCTCTGTTGTCAAAGTGCTATCGGGGTGTGGGTGGGAAAAGCTCAGCGTGCTTTGTCGGGGAGGTGGGATTGGGCTTGGGCTGGTGGTTTTTTTGGGGAGGGGTGACTGAAGGTTTTGCTCTCATGGCGAGTGGCGAGTGGCGAGTGGCGAGTGGCAAGTTGTGAGTTGCTTGAGCGGCTGGTTTCGCCCTGCTGGGCGACTCACTTTTTTCAGTCGCGAAAAAAGTAAGCAAAAACGCTTGCTCCTGCATCCGGCCCTGCGCTGCGCGCAGGGTTCGCTCGCTCCATCGCTGCTCCGAGGGTCGTCGTACAAGGGCCATCCCTGGCCCTTTACGACTCTCACCGCATCCATGCGGCTCGCCCCTCTGCGCAGCGATTGCGCTCACCCTCCTGAAAGGGGCGGTTGGTGCTGCCTGGCAGGCCGTGCTGGAAAAGCCAAAGCGCAGCAAAGCCAGCTTCTCGATCTTCCTGGCGACTCGGACCCAACTCCCCGTCAGGAGGCTGAGTAGAGGCGTCGCATTTCGTGACGTGCCCCGCGGAGCGGCGCTGGAGCAAGGGAAGTCTGGCCGCAGGTCAGACTTGGATGTCGGGCGCGCTTTCTCTTTGGTTGTTTTCTCTGCAAGCAACGAGAAACGCAGCGTAGCGGAGTAACAGCCGAAGGCTGGCCCGAAGGGCGCGCGAAGCGAGTCAAATTACTCGGCCGGGGGGCGAAACCAGAACCACCAGCACCCCCCTCCAAAAAAATCCTGCCAGTCCAGTCTCAAAACAACCATGTCCCCCGTGAGCGGTGAAGAGCCAAAAAAAGAGCCCGATGTGCTGCTGCACGATCGGGCTCAAGCCGACAGAATCAGGGTGAGGGGGCTTCAGGGCGGCGTGGCCAGCGGGCGTGCCATGCGTTCGCCGCCCGGCGCGATGCCGAAGTGTTCTCGATAGCTGCGCGAAAAACTCTGCGCCGAACGGAAACCACAGCCGGTGGCCACCGAGGTGACGGGCAGGCGAGTCCGGCGTAACAGCTGGCGGGCCCGTAGCAGGCGCAGACGCAGGTAATAGCGCGCCGGCGGACAGCTCAGGTGGCGTTCGAACAGCCGCTCCAGCTGGCGGCGCGACAGGCCGATCTGGTCGGCCAGGTCGACGAGCCGCAGCGGCGCCTGCAGGTTCGCTTCCATCAGGTCGACGGCTTCGTGCAGCCTGGGACTGACCTCTTCCTGGCTACGCGGCCGCCCGCTCGGGACGCCAGCGACAGGTCCGCCGCTAGCGCCGCTCATCTTCTCGAAACGAGTCATCCTGGCACTCCTCAGCAAGGCCGACGGTTGGCAGCGTCAGCATTCGATGCCGCTCACGGCGAGGCCACCGCGCGAGGTTTCCTTGTACTTGTCATGCATGTCGGCACCGGTGTCGCGCATGGTGCGGATCACGCGATCGAGCGAGATATGGTGCTGGCCATCGCCGCGCAGGGCCATCTGGGTGGCGTTGATCGCCTTCACCGCCGCGATGGCGTTGCGTTCGATGCACGGCACCTGCACCAGCCCGCCGACCGGGTCGCAGGTCAGGCCCAGGTTGTGTTCCAGGCCGATTTCCGCGGCATTCTCCAGCTGCTCGGGCGTCGCGCCGAGGACTTCGGCCAGGCCCGCGGCGGCCATCGCGCAGGCCGAACCCACCTCGCCCTGGCAGCCGACCTCGGCGCCGGAGATCGAGGCGTTCTTCTTGCACAGGATGCCCACGGCGGCGGCGGCGAGCAGGAAGTCGACGACGTCCTCGTCGCGGGCGTCCGGGTTGAAGCGCATGTAGTAGTGCAGCACCGCCGGGATGATGCCGGCCGCGCCGTTGGTGGGGGCGGTCACCATGCGTCCGCCGGCGGCGTTTTCCTCGTTGACCGCCAGGGCGTAGAGGTTGACCCACTCCATTGCACTGATGGTGCTCTGGATCACGTTCGGCTTGCCCAGCTCCTGCAGGCTGCGATGCAGTCTGGCGGCGCGGCGGCGCACGTCCAGCCCGCCGGGCAGGATGCCCTCTTCGCGCAGGCCGTTGGCGATGCACTCCTGCATGGTGCGCCAGAGCTGCAGCAGGCCGCTACGAATCTCTGCCTCGCTGCGCCAGACCTTTTCGTTCTCCATCATCAGCTGCGACACGCGCAGCCCGTGCCGGGCGCACTGGCGCAGCATCTCAGCCGCGCTGTTGAAGTCGTAGGGCAGTTCCGTCTGGTCCTGGTCCAGGCGACCGCTGGCCGCCTGCGCGGCGTCGACGACGAAGCCGCCGCCGATGGAGTAGTAGGTTTCCTCGAACAGCGCGCCGGCGTCACCCTCGGCCAGCAGGGTCATGGCGTTGGGGTGGTAGGGCAGGTTGTCGTCGAGCAGGCGCATGTCGCGGCGCCAGTCGAAGGCGATCGGCAACTGATTGTCGAGCAGCAGCTCGTTGCATTCGCGCAGCCTGGCCATGCGTGGAGCGATCTGCGCGGGATCGATGCTCTCCGGCCATTCGCCCATCAGCCCCATGATCACCGCGCGGTCGCTGCCGTGGCCGACCCCGGTGGCCGCCAGCGAGCCATACAGGCGCGCCTCGATACGCCGCACGCCGGAGAGCAGGTCGCGCTCGCGCAGGGCTTCGACGAACAGCGCCGCGGCGCGCATCGGTCCCACGGTGTGCGAGCTCGATGGGCCGATACCGATTTTGAAGAGGTCGAATACGCTTAAGGCCATGCTGTGGCTCCCTTTTTTCGATACGCGCAGGGCGCTGTGCGGCCGATTGTCACGGATCGCCACGGCGCAAAACTGTCCAGGCTCGACGTAAAGATGTCCAGAGTCGCCGATCGTGGGAGACTGCGGCGCAGCAGGCTCTGCGGCCTTTCCGACCGTTCGCCGGCAGCGGAGCGAAGGCGGCTGGCGCGCGGGAAACAGGCCGGGCGGATGAAAATCCGGCATGCTTGGCGCATCCCGGCTGGCCGACCAGCCGGGCGCACCGCTCATCGCCCTCTACATAGGTTCACTGCGCAATGCTCAACAATGACCGTCTGCTGGTGCAGATCCTGCTTCTGGCCCTGCTCGGCGCCTGTCTCTGGGTGCTGGCGCCGTTCGTTTCGGCGCTGTTCTGGGCGGCGGTGCTGGCGTTCGCCAGCTGGCCGTTGATGCGCCTGCTGACCCGCAAGCTGAACGGCAACGCCAGCCTGGCGGCCGGGCTGCTGGCCTTTTGCTGGATGGTGCTGGTGGCCGTACCGCTGATCTGGCTCGGCTTCAACATCGCCGACCAGATTCGCGAGGCCAATGCCCTGCTGCACGACCTGCAGGTCGACGGCCTGCCGGCGCCGCCGGCGTGGCTGGGTGAGTTGCCGCTGATCGGTGACAGCCTGGTCACGCTGTGGGGCACGGTTCACGAACAGGGCACGGCGCTGCTGGCCAGCGCCCGTCCGTACATCGGTCAGGTCGGCAACTGGCTGCTGGTGCGCAGCGCGCGCATCGGTGGCGGCATACTCGAGCTGGCGCTGAGCCTGGTGCTGGTGTTCTTCTTCTATCGCGACGGGCCGCGCCTGGCGGCCTTCGTCCACAGCCTGCTGGACCGGCTGATCGGCGAGCGCGCCGATCACTACCTGGAGCTGGTCGCCGGCACGGTGCAGCGCGTGGTCAACGGTGTCATCGGCACCGCCGCGGCGCAGGCGGTGCTGGCCTATGCCGGCTTCAGCATCGCCGGGGTGCCGGCGGCGCTGGTGCTCGGTCTGCTCACCTTCGCCTTCAGCTTCCTGATGGTGCCGCCGCTGGTCTGGGGGCCGGCAGTCGCCTGGCTGGTGTGGAAGGGCGACTACGGCATGGCGGTGTTTCTCGGTATCTGGGGCATGTTCATCATCAGCGGCGTGGACAACATCCTCAAACCCTATCTGATCAGCCGCGGCGGCAACCTGCCGCTGGTGGTGGTGCTGCTCGGCGTGTTCGGCGGGGTGCTGGCGTTCGGTTTCATGGGGTTGTTCCTCGGGCCGACGCTGCTGGCCGTGGCCTACAGCCTGCTGGGCGACTGGCTGATCAAGGAAGTGCCGCCAACCGTCGAGGCGGCCAGCCCCCGCGAGCCGATCGACAAGCCGCAGTGCTAGTGGCCTGGCGCAGGGTGCCCTACAGCTCCTGCTCGTAGCGCATCAGGGCGTCGTGGGCGACGATGCGGCCCAGCTCGATCAGCTCCGGCGCCTTGTCGAATTCGTAGAAGCGGCAGGCGCGCTTGGGAATGTTCACCAGTACGTTCGGCGGATAGCCGGCGATCTTGTACTGCGCCAGGGATGACTGCATGACGTCGAAGCTCTGGTTGATCAGCTCCAGCAGCGAAGCGGGACCGCCGACATCGATGACGGCCGAGCCCGCGGCGGACTTCGGCGCGGTCTGGCTGGACGGCGCCGCAGGTGGCTGGTCGCCGCGCAGCAGCTCGCTGGCACGGATGTCGGCGATGCCCTGCGGCGAGAGGTCGCCGCCTTCCTTGCGCCAGAACGGGAGGTGCGAGCTGATCGAGGTCAGCATCGAGTCGAAGCGTCCCGGCCGTTCGATTTCCGGCAGCGAATATTGCTTGTGGTTGTTGGCGTTGAGGTTGACCGCGACGATCAGATCGCAGTGGCTCGACACCACCGGCACGATCGGCAGCGGATTGAGCAGGCCGCCGTCGACCAGCACTCGGTTGTCCTGCACCACCGGCGTGAACAGGCTGGGAATCGCCGCCGACGCGCGCATCGCCAGCTCCAGGCTGCCCTCCTGGAACCAGATCTCCTGCTGGTTGGTGAGGTCGGTGGCCACCGCCGTGAAGGGGATCGGCAGATCCTCGATGTTCACCTCGCCGAGCATTTCGCGCACCCGGCCGAAGACCTTCTCGCCGCGAATCGCGCCCAGACTGAAGCTCGGATCGACCAGGCGCAGCAGGTCGAGATAATCCAGCCCCTCGATCCAGGCGCGGTATTCGCGAAGCTTGCCGGCGGCATAGATGCCGCCGACCACGGCGCCCATCGAGCAGCCGGCGATGCAGTCGATGGTGTAGCCACGCGCGAGGATTTCATCGATGACGCCGATGTGCGCATACCCGCGCGCACCTCCCGAGCCCAGTACCAGCGCTACTTTCTTGCTCATGTGGCTTCCCCCCGTTCTATGTCGTTAGCTTCTCGCCGCGCATGGGTCGGCCGCAAGGGGCGCTAGACCAAAGCAGGCCGCCGGCCAACCGCCAGCCGTCGCCGCTGGCAGGTTTGCTACAATCGCCGCCCGTTTGCAGCCAGCACGAGAGAGTCCGATGAGCGAACCGATCCGCCTCACCCAGTACAGCCACGGCGCCGGTTGCGGCTGCAAGATCTCGCCCAGGGTGCTGGACGTGATTCTTGCCGGCAGCGGCGCGCAGAACCTCGATCCGCGGCTGTGGGTCGGCAACGCCTCGCGCGACGATGCGGCGGTGTACGGCATCGACGAAGAGCGTGGCGTGGTCTCGACCACCGACTTCTTCATGCCCATCGTCGACGATCCCTTCGATTTCGGTCGTATCGCCGCGACCAACGCGATCAGCGACATCTACGCGATGGGCGGCGACCCGCTGATGGCCATCGCCATCCTCGGCTGGCCGGTCAACGTGCTGCCGCCGGAAGTGGCGCGCGAAGTGATCGCCGGTGGCCGTGCGGTGTGCGACGCCGCCGGCATTCCGCTGGCCGGCGGGCATTCGATCGACGCGCCCGAGCCGATCTTCGGCCTCGCCGTCACCGGCCTGGTGAACAAGCGCCAGATGAAGCGCAACGACACCGCCAGCGTCGGTTGCCAGCTGTACCTGACCAAGCCGCTGGGCATCGGCATCCTCACCACCGCCGAGAAGAAGGCCAAGCTGCGCGCCGAGGACGTGGGCCTGGCGCGCGACTGGATGTGCACACTCAACACTCCCGGCAGCCGCTTCGGCAAGCTCGAAGGCGTACGGGCGATGACCGATGTCACCGGCTTCGGCCTGCTCGGCCACCTGGTGGAGATGGCCGACGGCAGCGGCGTGACGGCCGAGATCGAGTACGCGCGCGTGCCGCGTCTGCCGGGCGTGGAGTACTACCTCGAACAGGGCTGCGTGCCCGGTGGCACCCAGCGCAATTTCGACAGCTACGGCGAGCGCCTCGCCGCGCTCGACGAGGCGCACAAGCAGCTGCTCTGTGATCCGCAGACCAGCGGCGGGCTGCTGGTGGCCGTGGCGCCGGAAGGCGAGGCAGAGTTCCTGGCCGTTGCCGCCGAGCTGGGCCTGGCGCTGGAGCCGATCGGCCGGCTGGTCGAAGCACGCCGCCATGCGGTCGAGGTGCGTTGATGCGTGGTGACACTGCTAACTATCGCGAGCTGTTCCTCAACGACATCCCGATGATGGACGCCCGGGCGCCGGTGGAGTTTGCCAAGGGCGCGTTTCCAGGCGTGGTCAACCTGCCGCTGATGGATGACAGCGAGCGGCAGAGGGTCGGCACCTGCTACAAGCAGCGTGGCCAGAAGGCCGCGCTCGAGCTGGGCCACCAACTCGTCTCGGGCAAGATCAAGGCCGAGCGGATGCAGGCCTGGGCCGATTTTGCCCGCGCGCACCCCGATGGCTACCTGTACTGCTTCCGCGGCGGGCTGCGCTCGCAGATCGTCCAGCAGTGGCTGCGCGACGAGGCGGGCATCGACTATCCGCGGGTGGTCGGCGGCTACAAGGCGCTGCGCCATTTCCTGCTCGAAACCCTCGAACAGGCGGTGCAGCAGTGCGATTTCGTGCTGGTCGGCGGCCTGACCGGCACCGGCAAGACCGAGGTGCTGGCGCGCCTGGACCACAGTCTGGATCTGGAAGGGCTGGCCAACCATCGCGGCTCCAGCTTCGGCAAGCGCGCCACGCCGCAGCCCGGGCAGATCGACTTCGAGAACGCGCTGGCGATCCGCCTGCTGAAACTGTGCGCCGCGGGCATCGAGCACTTTGCGCTGGAAGACGAGGCGCGGCTGGTGGGCCGCTGTTCGATTCCGCTGCCGCTGTTCAACGGCATGCAGCAGTTCCCGCTGGTGTGGCTGCAAGACAGCCTCGAGGGTCGCGTCGAACGGATTCTCAAGGACTACGTGATCGACCTCTGCGCCGAGTTCATCGCCGAGCAGGGCGAGCCCGGCTTCGCCGCGTTCGCCGAGCGTCTGCAACAAAGTCTGGCCAATATCCAGAAGCGCCTGGGCGGCGAGCGCTATCAGCGCCTGGCGTTGCTGATGGACCAGGCGCTGGCCGAGCAGGCGCGCAGTGGCGCGGTGGATCTGCACCGTGGCTGGATCGAAGGATTGCTCGCCGAGTACTACGATCCGATGTACGCCTACCAGCGCGACAGCAAGGCCGAGCGCATCGAGTTCGCCGGCGAGCAGCAGGCGGTGGTCGAGTACCTGCAGCAACGCGCCCGTACGGCCACGCCGCGCTGATCCGAAAGCAACGGAGGGATGAACGATGAAAACCTGGTTATCCGTACCCCTGCTGGCCCTGCTGCTGGTCGGCTGCGCCGGCAAGACCGCCTACCGTGACAGCTGCGCCGCCGAGCTGAATGCCGCCTGGAAGGAGCAGAGTCTGGCCGAGGCCGAAGGCTTCGCCGGCACCGTGAGTTACTCCAAAGCCCTGGCCCTGCTTACCGGCGCCAAGACCCAGCAGCAGTTCGAGGCGTTTCAGGGCTGTGTGGAAAAGGCGCAGAAGGCGCGCTTCTACCTGCGTGAATCGCGCGCCGGTCGCTGAAGACCGGGCGCTCAGTCGTACTTCTGGCGGGCGGCTGCCAGCCCGCCACAGGCGCTGAGCCGCACGACCCTGGCGCCCGGCCGGCTCATAGTCGCCGCCCGCGGCGCCGGCGCCACCACTTGTCCAGTTCCACCACCGCCAGCAGCGCGCCTCCGGCCAGCGCGCAGAGGGCCCAGGCCGGCGGGCTCAGCGCGGCGGTCTGGAACAACCGCTGCAGCGGCGGCCAGTGGGTGAAGGCCACCTGCAGCACCAGCAGCAGCGCGACCATGCCCCAGACCATCGGATTGTCACGCACGCCGAAGCGCGCCGGCGCATTGATCTGGCGGCTGGCGAACAGGTAGGTGATCTCGCAGAACACCAGCGTGTTCACCGCCAGCGTGCGGCTGAGCTCCAGGCTCCAGCCCTGTTGCTGTGCATAGATGAAGACGCCCATGCAGGCGGCGGTCATCAGCACCGCGACCAGCAGCACCCGCCACAGCAGCTGGGCGCTGAGCAGCGGTGCGCTCGGGTCGCGTGGCGGGCGGCGCATCAGGTCGGCCTCGCTCGGTTCGAAGGCCAGCGCCAGGGCCAGGGTGACCGCGGTGATCATGTTCACCCAGAGGATCTGCAGCGGGGTGATCGGCAGCGTCAGCCCCAGTGCAATCGCGACCAGCAGCACCAGCGCCTCGCCGCCGTTGGTGGGCAGGATGAACAGGATCGACTTCTTCAGGTTGTCGTAGACCGTGCGGCCTTCCTCCACCGCATGGGCGATGGTGGCGAAATTGTCATCGGCCAGCACCATCTGTGCTGCCTCCTTGGCCGCCTCGGTGCCCTTGATGCCCATCGCTACACCGATATCGGCACGCTTGAGTGCTGGCGCGTCGTTGACGCCGTCGCCGGTCATCGCCACCCGCGCGCCGCCGGCCTGCAGGCGCTGCACCAGGCGCAGCTTGTGCGCCGGGCTGGTGCGGGCGAATACCGCCGTCTGTGCCAGGCGCGCGTCCAGTTCCGCATCGCTGAGCCGATCCAGCTCTGCGCCGGTGAGCGGCGGCTGCTCGCCGAGCCCGAGGCGCTGGGCGATGGCCGCGGCGGTCGCGGCGTGGTCGCCGGTGATCATCTTCACCGCGATGCCGGCGCGCCGGCATTCGGCGATGGCTGCGATGGCCTCCTCGCGCGGCGGGTCGAGCATGCCGACCAGCCCGAGCAGCACGAAGTCGCCTTCGAGGTCTTCGTAGGCCAGTTCATGCTGCGGCGCGCCCAGTGCGCGCATCGCCAGGCCGAGCATGCGCAGGCCCTGGCGGGCGCCGTCATCGAGCACGACGTGCCAATGGACCGGGTCCAGCGGCTCGGTGCTGCCGGCGGCGAACTGGTGGTTGCACACCTCGAGCAGTCGCTCCGGCGCGCCGACCAGATAGATCAGCCCGTGGCCGGCATGGTCGTGATGCAGGCTGGCCATGCAGCGCCGCTCCGAGCTGAACGGAATACCGTCGACCTGCGGCATATGCGTGTGCTCGTGAGTGGTCTGCAATCCGAGCTTGCCGGCCAGGGTGAGCAGCGCCGCCTCGGTCGGGTCGCCGGTGATGCACCAGCCAGCGCCTTCGCGCAGCAGGCTGGCGCTGTTGCACAGCAGCCCGGCACGGGCCAGCGCCAGCAGGTCGCTGGCCTGTTCCGGCTCGCAGGGCTGGCCGTCGCCGGTGCAGACCGCGCCAGTCGGCGTGTAGCCGACGCCCTGGATGCGATAGTGGTGCTCGGCGGTGAAGACCTGCTGCACGGTCATCTCGTTGCGCGTCAGGGTGCCGGTCTTGTCCGAGCAGATCACCGTCACCGCGCCGAGGCTCTCGACCGCCGGCAGCCGGCGGATGATCGCCCGCCGCCGTGCCATGCGTTGCACGCCGAGCGCCAGGGTAATGGTCAGCACGGCGGGCAGGCCTTCGGGAATCGCCGCGACCGCCAGGCCGACCGCCGCCAGCAGCATCTCGCTGGAGGAATAGTCGCGCAGCGTGACGCCAAACACGTAGGTGCCGAGCGCCAGCGCCAGGATGATCACCGTGAGGACCTTGGCGAAGCGCGCGATGTCGCCCAGCAGCGGCGTCTGCAGGCTGACCACTTCGCCGAGCATGTGGCTGATCCGGCCCAGCTCGGTCTGCCCGGCGGTTGCCACCACCACGCCGTAGCCGTTGCCGGCGCTGACCAGCGTGCCGGAGTAGGCCATGCTGCTGCGATCGCCGAGGCTGGCGTCATGACTGACCGGCTCCGCCTGCTTGCTGCTGGGCAGCGATTCGCCAGTCAGCGCGGCTTCCTCGATGCGCAGGTCGCGGCATTCGAGCAGGCGCAGGTCGGCCGGCACGCGGTCGCCGGCTTCCAGCAGCACCAGATCGCCCGGCACCAGTTCCTCGGCCGGCACGCTGAGCGTGTGTCCGGCGCGGCGCACGCGGCTGTCGAGCGTCAGCAGCTTCTGGATGGCGCGCATGGCCTGTTCCGCCTTGCCTTCCTGAACGAAGCCGACGATTGCGTTGATCACCACCACGGCGACGATCACCGCGCTGTCGAGCCATTCGCCGAGCGCCAGGGTGACCAGCGCCGAAAGCAGCAGCACGTAGATCAGCAGGTTGTGAAACTGCAGCAACAGGCGCTTGAGCGGGCCGTTGCCGCGGCGCTGCGGCAGGCGGTTGGGGCCGAACTGCTGCAAGCGCTGCTGCGCCTGTTCGGCGCTCAGGCCGCTGCCGGTGCTGTCCAGCTGCTGCAGGATCTGCTCGGCGGGTTGCGCGTGCCAGTTGTCTGGTTCGGCCATCGGAGCCTCCGGTCGACTAGAGAGACGTCAAGCCTAGGCGGGCCAGCGAGCCGCTGCATGGCTCTGGATCAAGCGCCGGGTCACAAACTCGTTACCCGGCATGTCCAGCGCTTTGCCTGCCCGTCGTCGATCAGTAGCATCGACCCGATCTACAGAGGAGAGTCGCATGCGCACCCGATTGGACGCCTGTCTGCGCGCGGTCAATGAAGTACTGCTCGGCAAGGAAGCACAGGTGCGACTGGCACTGGCCTGCCTGCTGGCACGGGGTCACCTGCTGGTCGAGGACATGCCCGGCATGGGCAAGACCACCCTCAGCCATGCGCTGGCCAAGGTGCTCGGGCTGGAGTTCCAGCGCATCCAGTTCACCTCCGATCTGCTGCCAGGCGACATCCTCGGCACGTCGGTGTTCGACAAGGACAGCGGCCAGTTCGTCTTCCATCCCGGGCCGATCTTCGCCGAGCTGATCCTCGCCGACGAGATCAACCGTGCCACGCCCAAGAGCCAGAGCGCGCTGCTCGAGGCCATGGAGGAGGGCCAGGTCACCATCGAGGGGGCTACCCGTGCGCTGCCGGAACCGTTCTTCGTCATTGCCACACAGAACCCGGTGAGTTCCGGCGGCACCTTCGCGCTGCCGGAATCCCAGCTCGATCGTTTCCTCATGCGCGTCTCGCTGGGATATCCGGCCCGCGCCGCGGAAAAGGCGCTGCTGCTCGGCGAGTCGCGGCGCGACCTGCTGGCGCGGCTTGCGCCGCTGCTCGAACGCGCCGAGCTGTTGGCGCTGCAGGATGCCGTGGCCGGCGTGCGGGTCAGCGATGCGCTGGTCGACTACGTGCTGCGTCTGGTGGAAGCCACCCGTACCCAGCCGCAGTTCGCCTGGGGCCTGTCGCCGCGCGGCAGCCTGGCGCTGCTGGCGGCGGCGCGCGCCTGGGCGTTTCTCGACGGGCGCGATTACGCGATTCCCGAGGATGTGCAGGCGGTGCTGCCGACGGTGGTCGGCCATCGCCTGCGCGAACGTGCCGATGCTTCCGGCCACGGCGGTGGCGCGCTGGTGCAGTGGCTGCTGCGCGAAGTGCCGGCGCTCTGATGGCGCTGACGATGACGCCACGGCTGGACGGGCGCAGCGCGTGAGGCTGCTGCCACGTCTGCGCGAGCGCTGGCTGCTGCGGCGGATTCCGCCGGCGCCAAGCATGCGGCTCGATCAGCGCGGCATCTTCATCATGCCTACCCGCGTCGGGCTGGCCTTCCTCGCGGCGCTGGGGTTGATGCTGCTGACGGCGATCAACTACCAGAACAGCCTCGCCTACGGCCTGACCTTCCTGCTCGGCGCGCTGTATCTGGTCACCATCCTGCACACCTGGCGCAATCTCGCCGGGCTGGTGCTGCACAGCGGCGGCGCCAGTGCCGCTTTCGTCGGCGAGCAGGCGCGGTTGCGTGTGCGGCTGGAAAGCCAGGGTCGCGCCTACCAGGCCGTGGCCGTCGGCTGGCCGGCCAGCGGTCTGCAGCTGGTGGATGTACCGGCCGGCGGCGTGGTGGAAGTCGAGCTGAACCTGCTGGCGCAGCGCCGTGGCTGGCTGCGCCCCGGCCGCGTGCGGGTGGAGAGTCGCTTCCCGCTGGGATTGCTGGTGGCCTGGAGCTGGATCGACCTGGAGCTGGCGGCATTGATCTATCCTCAGCCCCTGGCGGGTGAGCTGGCGCAGCAGGGCGAGGCGGCGCAGGACGAGGAGGGCGGCGCGCGGGCGCAAGGGGCAGGCGTCGACGATTATCAGGGGCTGAAGGCCTGGCAACCCGGTGATTCGCGCCGTCGCCTGCACTGGAAGGCCTATTCGCGCGGTCAGGGCCTGCTGGTCAAGGAGTTCGCCAGCCTGCTCGGCAACGAACCGCTGCTGGATTTCGATGCGCTGACGGGCGACAGCGAGGAGCGCCTGTCGCGGCTGTGCCACTGGGTCGTGGAACTCAGTGCCGAGCACCAGCCGTTCGCCTTGCGCCTGCCGGCCGTGACACTCGGCCCGGATAGCGGCCAGGCCCACCGTGACGCCTGCCTGCGTGCGCTAGCGCTGCACGGTATCGGTACGGAGCAGGGTGCATGAGCGCGAAACCCGGTATCCCGCGCAATGCGCTGATCTGGCTGCTGGTGGCTCAGGTGCTGGTGATCCTGCCGCATCTGACGCACCTGCCGCTGTGGATCACCGGCCTCTGGCTGGGCTGTGCCGCCTGGCGGATTCAAATCTTCCGCATGCGCCTGCGTTATCCCAACAGCTGGGCCAAGGCGGCGCTGATGATCGGCGCCGGCTTCGGCGTGTACTTCTCGCGCGGCAGTCTGGTCGGGCTGGAGGCCGGCGTGGTGCTGCTGATTGCAGCGTTCATCCTCAAGCTGGTGGAGATGCGCACCGCGCGCGATGCGCTGGTGCTGATCTTCCTCGGCTTCTTCGCGGTGGTGACCAGCTACCTGTTCGAGGACGGCCTGCTCGCCGGGCTGTACAGCCTGTTGCCGGTGACGGCGCTGCTGGCGGCGCTGATCGGCCTGCAGCAGGGCGCGCGGATGACGCAGCCGTGGCCGACGCTGCGGCTGGCCGGCAGCCTGCTGTTGCAGGCGGTGCCGTTGATGATCCTGCTGTTCCTGTTCTTCCCGCGGCTGGCGCCGCTGTGGACGCTGCCACAGCCGGGGCCACGGGGCCTCACCGGGCTGGCCGACCACATGGCGCCGGGCGACATTGCCCGGCTCGGCCAGTCCGCCGAGCTGGCGTTTCGCGTCAGCTTCGAGGGCGAGATTCCGCCGCGCGACCAGCTGTACTGGCGTGCCGTGACCTTCGAGCAGTTCGATGGCCGGCGCTGGTCGCAGTCCTTCGCTGCGCAGGTGCCGCAGGAGCCGCACTGGCAGGCGACCGGCAAGCCGCTGCGCTACAGCATCGTCATGCAGCCCAGCGGCCAGCCCTGGCTGTTCGCCCTCGACGTGCCGCGCATGGCGGCCGAAGATGCGCAGCTGATGGCCGACTTCCACCTGCAGCGCCGCCAGCCGGTGAACCAGCCGCTGCTCTATCGCGTGACCTCCTGGCCTGAAGCGCGGCGCGAAGCCGAGCGTGCGCCGTCGAGCCTCGGCCGTGCGCTGCAGCTGCCGGCGCAGGGCAATCCGCGCAGCCATGCCTGGGCCGGCGAGCTGCGCCGCACGCTGCAGGAGCCCGAGGCGGTGGTGCAGGCGCTGCTGCGCCACTTCAACCGCGAGCCGTACCACTACACGCTGAAGCCGCCGCAAGTTGGCGCGGACATCGTCGACGATTTCCTTTTCAGCACCCGCAGCGGCTTCTGCGCGCACTACGCCGGGGCGATGACCTTCGTGCTGCGCGCCGCCGGCATCCCCGCGCGGGTGGTGGCCGGTTACCAGGGTGGTGAGGTCAATCCGGCCGGCAACTATCTCTCGGTGCGCCAGCTGGATGCGCACGCCTGGGTGGAGTACTGGACTGCCGAGCGTGGCTGGGTCAGCGTCGATCCGACCTTCCAGGTGGCGCCGGAGCGGGTCGAGCAGGGGCTGGAACAGGCGCTGGCCGGTCAGGAAGGCTTTCTCGAGGACTCGCCGATGTCGCTGCTGCGGTATCGCGATATCGGCTGGCTGAACCAGCTGCGCCTGCGCTGGGACGAACTCAACTACGGCTGGCAGCGCTGGGTGCTCGGTTACCAGGGCGAGCGCCAGCTGCAGCTGTTGCAGCGCTGGTTCGGCAAGGCCGACGCCACTGCGCTCGGCATCGGCCTGGTGATCGCGCTCGCCGTGGTGCTCGGCCTGCTCGCGCTGTGGCTGTTCAAGCCCTGGCGACGCGAGCGCGACGTGCAGCAGCGGTTGTTCCTCGCCTTCGAGCGGACGCTGGCGCGCCACGGCCTACGGCGCGAGCCGGGTGAGGGCGCGCGGACCTTCGCCACGCGCGCGGCGCGCCAGTTACCGGCGCAGGCCGAAGCGATCCAGACCTTCCTGCGCTGCTACGAGCAGCAGCGCTACGCGGCCGCGGATGCCGCGCCCACCGAGTTGCGCCAGGCGCTGCGCGTGCTGCGCCGCCAGTTGCCCTGGCGGCGTGTCCGGCGCTGAACCGCTCGGCCAGGATTGCCGTTTGCGATGGCGTGGCATTTCCAGGGGCGTCTACGGCGCTTGCGTCCTCGCGTGCCGGCAAGCGCCGGCCGTACCATCGGCCTCCACAAAACAATGCAAAGAGGTGCACATGACCCTTTCCGAATTGCTGCGCGGCGTGCGCGAACATCCGCAGCAACTGACCATCCCCGCCACCTGGGGACAGGGCCGGGCCGGTTTCGGCGGACTGGTGGCGGCGCTGGTGTACGAGGCGATGCGCGCCAAGGTGCCGCAGGATCGCGTGCTGCGTTCGCTGGCGATCACCTTCGTCGCGCCGCTGGCGCTGGACAAGCCGGCCAGCTTCGAGGTCGAGGTGCTGCGCGAGGGCAAGGCGGTCAGTCAGATGCTGGGCCGCGCCGTGCAGGACGGCCAGGTCGTGACCATCGTCCAGGGCAGCTTCGGCGCCGCCCGCGAGTCCGCGGTGACGGTAGCCGCCGAGGCGGCGCCGACCATGCCTGCGGCCGAAGCCTGCCAGGCGCTGCCCTGCGTGCCGGGCGTTACACCCGAATTCACCCGTTATCTGGAGATGCGCTGGGGCATCGGCGGTCTGCCGTTCTCCGGCAACACCTCCCGCGAGATGGGTGGCTGGGTGCGCCTGCGTGGCGAGGTCGAGCGTGAGCCGATGAGCGAGGCGCACCTGCTGGCGCTGATCGACGCCTGGCCGCCGGCGGTGCTCTCGCACCTCAAGGGCTTCGCGCCGGGCAGTTCGCTGACCTGGACCGTCGAGTTCGTGCAGCCGCTGCACGCGCTGGATACTCACGACTGGTGCCAGTACCGCGCGCTGATCGAGCATGCGCGCGACGGCTACGGGCATTGCGCGGCGGCGCTGTGGACGCCGGCCGGCGAGCTGGTGGCGCTGAGTCGGCAGACGGTGACGGTGTTCGGCTAGCCGTTACCGGGCGCCGAACCCGGCACTTTAGAGCTTGAGCTGGCCGATGGCCCGGCTCAGCTCGCCCGACAGCGCGGCCAGCTGCGAGCTGGTGCTGGCGGAGTCGACCGTCTGCTGCACGGTCTGCTCGGTGACGTCGCGGATGCCGGTCACCGAACGGTTGAGCTCCTCGGCCACCTCACTTTGCTGCGCGGCGGCGACGGCGATCTGCGTGTTGCTGTCGCGCATCTGCGCCACCGCGGCGGTGATCGACTCCAGCGCCTGCGCCGCCTCGCGCGCCTCGCGCACGCAGTCGTCGGCCTTGAACGAGCTTTCCTGCATGAACTCGACAGCATCGCGCGTCATCGCCTGCAGGTTGCCGATCATGCCGGTGATCTCGTCGGTGGAGTCCTGCACGCGCCTGGCCAGGTTGCGTACCTCATCGGCGACTACCGCGAAGCCACGGCCGGCCTCGCCGGCGCGCGCGGCTTCGATGGCGGCGTTGAGCGCGAGCAGGTTGGTCTGCTCGGCAATGCTGTGGATGACGCTGACCACGCCGTTGATCTTCTGGCTGTCGGCGGCCAGCTGCCCGATGGTTTCGGCGGTCTGCTGCACGCCGATCGACAGATTGGCGATCGACTGTTCCACCCGTGCGACCACGCGCTGGCCGTCGCTGGCCAGCTGGTCGGCGTGCTGCGAGCGGTCGCGGGTGTCGCTGGCGTGCTCGGCGATGTGAAACACCGTGGCGCTCATTTCGTTGATCGCGGTGGCGGCCTGGTCGGTCTCGCTCTGCTGACCGAGCATGCCCTGACGCACGTCGCTCATGCTGGCGGCGAGGCGCCCGGCGCCGTCATCCAGGCGCGCGGCCGCCTGCGCCACGGTGCCGACGATGCGCTGGTAACCGCCCTGCATCGCATTGAAGGCGCTGGCCATCTGGCCGACCTCGTCGCCACTCTCGAGCGGCACGCGCGCGCTGAGGTCGCCGGAGCGCTCGACGTGCAGCATGACGTCCTTGAGCGTATTCAAGTGGCTCAGCAGAAAGCGGATCAGCAGCTGCGAGGCGCCGAGCAGGCCGAGCATGAGCACCGCCACGGCGCCGGCGTAGCTGAAGAAGTGTTCGCCCAGGACCTGACGCACGCTGGGCGTTTGCGCCAGCACGGCGAGCGTCTGGCCGTCGGCGCGGGTGACGCTCTGCGCGCCGATCAGCGGGTCGCGGGCGAACAGGCGATCATGCTCCAGCGCCGTCCAGCCGGCGTTCTGCGCAAGCGCCTGCCCCTGGACCTGCGTGCGCTCGCCGGTGGCAAAGCGAACTACCTCCGGCCTGTCAGGCAGCTCGGCGGTGGCGGGCCAGGCCGCCAACAGTTCGGCGGTGGTCTGTGCGCTGAGCTGGGCATCGGCGCTGCGCGCCTGCTGTTCCACATGCACGGCATAGAGCACCAGCAACAGGCTGATCACGAAGGTGACCATGTTGAGCGCCCAGAACTTGTATTTCAGTGACAGATCGCGAACCCAGACGAACATGACGGCTCTCTTCCGATGCGTTGTCGGCTTAGCGGCCGTTAAGGCGTGAGCTTGAGCACATTTTCACGGCTTTGCGTCCGGCACCGGCAGGTCGAAGAAACGCCGGGCGCAGAGCGTGGTGTGGGCAGCCAGCTCGGCTTCGCTTTCACCGCGATGGCGCGCCACCTCGCGCAGCACCTCGGGCAGGTAGGCTGGTTCGTTATGCCCGGATTTCGGCTTGGGTCGCAGCGTGCGCGGCAGCAGGTAGGGCGCGTCGCTTTCCAGCATCAGCCGGCCGCGCGGTATCTCGCGCACCAGCGGATGCAGATGAGTGCCGCGGCGCTCGTCGCAGATCCAGCCGGTGATGCCGATGTGCAGGTCGAGGTCGAGATAGGCGTACAGCGCGCGTTTCTCGCCGGTGAAGCAATGCACCACCGCGGCGCCGAGGCGGTCGCGCAGCGGCCGCAGGATCTCCACCAGACGCTGGTCGGCCTCGCGTTCGTGGAGGAACACTGGCAGTTGCAGCGCCACGGCCAGCTCCAGCTGTTCTTCCAGCACGCGTTCCTGCTGGGGGCGCGGTGAGAAATCGCGGTTGAAGTCCAGCCCGCATTCACCCACGGCGCGCACCTGCGGTTCGCGTAGCAGATCGCGCAGTTGCGCCGCGCTGTCGGCATTCCACTGGCTGGCATCGTGCGGGTGGACGCCGGCGGTGCAGAACAGCCGCTGGTGACTGTCGTCGAGCGCACGACACAGACCCAGTGCGGCTTCGCTTTCGGCGAGGCTGGTGCCGGTCAGCACGCATTGCGCGACGCCGGCCGCGCGGGCGCGTTCGAGTACCTCGCCGGCCTGTCTGGCCAGGCTGGGATGGGTCAGGTTGACGCCGATATCGACGAGCTCCATCGAGACTCCTACTAAGGTTATTCACTTGAAAATCAACGCGATATGCGTGACCAGCAGACCGTTGATCATGCCTGAATTGGCAGAGCGGACGCGGCTGTGAGAGGCTTCGCTACTTTTTTCGCTGTCGTTTTACGGTTCGAGCCCGGTATGTACGAGTCATGTTTCGCCTGCTGCTGATCCTCTGTCTGCTGGCGCTTGCGCCCTGGCCGTCGGCTGCGCGGGTGATGGGGCCGGAGGCGTGGAAGGCGCCGGCCACGGTGCGCGATCTGGCCGAGATACGCCGCAGCGGTGTGCTGCGGGTGCTGGTCAACCAGAGCCGCAACAGCTCCGGCGAGGTCAAGGGCGAAGCCATCGGCGTGGAGTATGCACGGCTGCGCGCCTTCGAGCGTTACCTGAACCGAAAGTCCGAGCGCGCCATCCGCCTGAAGATCATCCCCCGGGCCAAGGACCAGCTGCTGGCCGCATTGCAGCGCGGCGAGGGTGATCTGGTGGCGCCCGGCGAGCTGCTCGATCTCAAGGGCATGCGCGGCGTGAGCCGTACCCGCCCGGTGGTCAACGATGTCGCGCTGGTGCTGGTCGGTCGCCAGGGTGGGCCGCGCTATGCCAGCCTGGAGCGTCTGTCCGGGCGCAGCCTGGCGCTGCCGGCGGGCAGCGCCGCCGGTGTCGCAGTCGCCCGGCTCAACGAACAGCTGATGCAACGCAAGCGTGCGCCGGTGGTGGTCGAGTGGGTCGATCCGACGCTGGCGGTCGAGGACGTGCTGGAGATGGTGCAGGCCGGCATCTATCCGGTCACGGCGGTCGAGCAGACCATCGCCGAACGCTGGGCGCGGGTGATGCCCAAGCTGCGCATCGAGCGTCAGGTGGCGCTGGCCGAGGCGGCCGACATGCACTGGTTCGTGCGCAAGGAGGCAAGCATGCTGCGCGCCAGTGCCGACGGTTTCCTCAAGGACTACCGCGCGCCGCAGAATCAGGATGCGGCCTTCGAGCGTGTCTACCGGCGCCTGTACAAGGTGCATTACCCGCTCGACCGGACCGGCCGGCAGCGCCTGGAGAAGGTGCGCCCGGTGCTGCAGCGCTACGCCGAGCAGATCGAGCTGGACTGGCTCAACCTCGCCGCGCTGGCCTTCAAGGAGTCCACTCTCAACCCGGCTGCGCGCGGTGCCGGTGGTGCCACCGGGCTGATGCAGGTGACGCCAGCGACCGCGCGCAGCATGGGCGTGGGCAACATCCACCAGCTGGAGAACAACGTGCAGGCCAGCGCCAAATACCTGGCCAGTATCCGCCGCAAGTTCTTCGCCAGCCCGCGGCTCAACGAGCGCGAGCGCATGGCTTTCGTGCTGGCGGCCTACAACCTCGGGCCACAGCGGGTGCAAAGCATGCGCGCCGAAGCGCGGCGGCGCGGTCTGAATCCGGATCAGTGGTTCTTCCAGGTCGAGCGTATCGCCCTGGAAACCGTGGGCATGGGCGTGGTGAGCTACGTCAACAGCGTCAACAAGTACTACCTGGCCTTCCATCGCGAGCGTTATCTGCTGGAAGGTGGGTCCGCACATCGCAGCGCCTCGCGCTAGCAGGCCGTTGAAAACTACCTGCGTAGCCATTGCGGCGTTAAGAACAGGCTCAAAAATGCTCATTTACAGCGCGTAAACTGCGCTTTTTTCGCCTGTTCTCGCCTTGTCCTGGCTGCCTCGCCTACGTTTTCAACGACCTGCTAGCTTTCGTGACGGGCTTGCAGGCGCAGGCGTTCGCTGCTGTCGAAGCGCTGCTCGGCGAGCCGTTCGATGGCGGACTGCTTGTCGGCCTCGCCGAGACCGGGGCTGCGCTCGATGCGGCGCTTCTCCTGCTCGAACTCGCTCAGCCGTTGCTGCCAGGCCTGTCGCTGACGATCCAGTGTCTCCAGGCGCTCGGTCGCCGCGTTGCCGACCAGTTGCTGGCGCAACTGGCGCAGCTGCCCGGCATCGCCGCCACGCGCCTGCAGTGCGGCTGTCTGCTGGCGCAGCTGGGTCTGCAGTTGCGGCACCAGGGCGTCCTGCAGTTCGGGCGGCAGCGTGGCGCGTAGCTGGTCGAGCGCGGCACCCTTGGCTTTCGCATCGAGCCCCGGCTCCAGCTGGATGGCCAGGCGTTCGAGGGTGAAACGGTCATAGGCCTCTTCGCTGGCGAAAAACGCCTGGTGCGCGGACTGGCTGAAGATTCGCGCGCGTAACGCCTGCACCGCGGCAAGACGCTCGCGCAGCGCCGACAGGTCTTGCGGGCGGGCAGTCGAGTCCAGCGCCAGCAGCTCGCGCTTGTAGTCCAGATACTGATCCAGCAGGTGCTGCGCCTGGGTTTGCGCTGGCTCCGGCAGCTGTGCGGCGAGGTACTGGCGCAGGCGCTGCACACTGTGGGTCAGCGACTCGGCGCCGCTGGCGCTGAGGAAGTAGTCGAACAGCCGGCGGACGTCGCCATCGATGATCAGGTTGCCGGCGGCGTCCTGCTGGAGACGACCGTCAATCCGCGTGCCGTTGAACGAGCGCGGCAACTCGCCGAGCCTCGCCGGTTTTTGCGTGGTCGAGACGCTGACGGCGGTGATCGGCGCGGCCGCCGGCGGTTGGGCTGCATGCGCCGGTGCCGTCGCCGCGCTGGAGGCGGGCGGCGGTTCATGCGTGGGCGGCGCCAGCAGCACGACCAGGCTGAATGCCAGCGAAGCGAGAAAAAGACCGAGGAGTGTCTTCATGGTTCTGCCTTGCAAGAGGAGGCGGGACGCGGCCGTCCCGCCCCATGGCTCAGAGGCCGGCGTTCTTCAGCCGGTTGGCGTGCTGGCGGTAGACGGTGATGGGATCGGTCTCGAACAGGCTGGTGAGGCCGAGCACCTGGTTCACCTCGTCGAGGTGGTTCATCCGGTAGTCGTCGCGGATGACCATGCCCAGATGCGAGCTGCAGCGCCCCACCAGTCCGTCGTTCGGCTCATCGAAGGCGAGGGCGCCGGCACCCATCATCGCGTCGCTGATATCCAGTGGATTGGTCAGCGGGCTGGTGCCGCTCCACGAGTAGTAGCGCACGCCGTTGACCACATAGGCGCCTTCGCCGCAGGCGGTCGTCGGGATGCCCTGCGGAAACTTCGCATTGAAGCGCGCCGCCCCCTCGCTGTTGAGCGATTCGAGCGAGCCGAGCGAGTTCTGCGGCGCGGAGCTGCTGCTGCCGGAGAGGAAGTTGATCAGCGCACCCATCGTGTTCACCAGCCCGGCGACGATGGCCTCGCCGGCGGAGCCTTCGGGAATGTTGCGAATCAGATCGGCCACGTCCGAGCCCTTGTGCGGTGCGCCGACGCTGGTGACCGAGGCCACCAGGTCCGGTCGCACGGCGGCGACGTAGCGCACGGTCGGCCCGCCGTGGCTATGGCCGATCAGATTGACCTTGGGTTTGCCGCTGAGCGCGACGATTTCCTCGACCTGTGCCAGCAGTTCCTCGCCGCGCAGCTCGGAGGTGTTGAGCTGGCTCACTTCGGTGACATACACCTGCGCGCCGTCGCGGCGCAGTGCTGCGGGAATGCCGTACCAGTAATCGACGCCCAGCAGGCTGTCGAAACCGAGCATGCCGTGACCGAGCACGATGGGGTAGCGGGTCTGGGTATAGCCCGTGGAGGCATGGGCCTGGCTCGCTAGGGCCAGTGCGCTGATACAGAGGGCAAGCAGTGTCTTGTTGTTATTCATGACGCACTCTCGAAAAAGGGGTGGGCAAGCGGGCATTCCATTGCCGTTCACCGCGCCGGGCGCGTACTGCGCCGTTTCGATGGCAGCAATCGTGCCAGGCGCCAGTTAATTGTCACGAAAGTGCAGCCTAGAGCGGCTGCTACCCTGCGGTGCTGGCCAAAGGCCGCTGCAATCGAGATATGTGCGCTGTTACTGGGGGAAACGGCTGTTTCCGCTTTGAGTTGTTACTCGGCAAGATGACAGAACTTAATCGCGTGATCGCGGCAGTTTGCGACTGTTTGGTCGATCCGAAACCGCTTGGTCACGGATACTCGATTGCCACCACGTAGCACAACTTGGGGCCGGTCGGCGTCTGCACCTGCACCTCGGCATCCAGCGCCTTGCCGACCAGGGCGCGGGCCAGCGGCGAGTCGATGCTGATCAGGCCCTGCTTGAGGTCCAGTTCGTCGGGGCCGACGATGCGGTAGCGGGCTTCGTTGCCGTCTTCGTCCTCCAGCGTCACCCAGGCGCCGAAGTACACCTTGTCCGGATCGCTCGGTCGTTCGCTGACCACCTTGAGTTTTTCCAGGCGCTTGGTGAGAAAGCGCACCCGGCTGTCGATCTCGCGCAGCATCTTCTTGCCGTAGGTGTACTCGGCATTCTCGGAGCGATCGCCCTGGGCAGCCGCTTCGCTCACCGATTGCGTCACCTGCGGGCGTTTGACATGCCACAGTTCGTGCAGCTCGGCGCGCAGGCGCGCTTCGCCTTCCGGGGTGATCAGCGGGGTTCCGGCGGGACGTGGCGGACGATAGCGGCTCATGGTCGATCCGTGTGGCGAAAGGGCCGCAAAGTGTAGGACGAACCGGGCGCCGAGGGCGAGTCGTCAGCCCTCGCGCAGCACGCCGAGCGGGCTGGCATCGAGCGCGCGGCGGGTGCCGAGCACACCCGCACCACCGACCAGCAGCGCGCCAAGAAGCGGCAGCAACAACAGCCAGGGATGCGGCTGCCAGGGCAGCTCGAAGGCGAAGCGATAGAGCAGCGCGCTGACCAGCTCGCAACCCAGCGCGGCGAGCACGCCGCTGGCCGCGCCGAGCATGCCGAATTCGGCGCGACGCACCCTGAGCAGCAGACTGCGCTCGGCACCCAGCGCGCGCAGCAGCGCACCCTGGCGGATGCGCTCGTCCAGCGTGGCCTGCAGGCCGGCGAACAGCACGGCGAGCCCAGCCGCGAGGACAAACAGCAGCACGTACTCCACCGCCAGCGACACCTGGGTGAGGATGCTGCGCAACTGTGCGAGCAGCGCTTCGACCTGCAGCAGCGTGGTGGCGGGGAAGGCGCGCGCCAGCTCGACCAGCTCGCGCTCCTTGCCGGGCGGCAGGTAGAAGCTGGTCATGTAGGTGACGGGCATGTCCTGCAGGGTGCCGGGCTCGAAGATCATGTAGAAGTTGGGCTGAAAGCTGTCCCAGTTGACCTCGCGCAGGCTGGTTACCTGGGCCTCGCGGCTGAGGCCGCCGACGCTGAAGGTCAAGCGATCACCCAGTTGCACGCCGAGGCTCTCGGCCAATTCGGCTTCGACCGACACGCCGGGGAGTTGCTGTGCGGCCTGGGATTGCCACCAGGTTCCGGCGGTCAGGTGGTTGTCGGCCGGCAGTTCGGCCGACCAGGTCAGGCTGAGGTCACGGCGCACGGCGCGGTCGCCCTGCGAATCCTTGCTCACCAGCTGGCGCACCGGTTCGTCATTGATCGCCACCAGCCGCCCGGGAACGACCGGATACAGCGGTGCCGCCACCGTCGACAGGCTGGCGATGCGCGCGGCGAAGGCATCCTTTTCCGCCGGCAGCACGTTGAGTGCGAAATGGTTGGGGGCGTCCTGCGGTAGCTGATCCTGCCAGGTGTCGAGCAGCTCACCGCGCAACAGAGCGATCAGCGCCATCGCCAGCAGGATCAGGCCGAACGCCAGGGATTGCCCGGCCGCTGCCAACGGGTGTCGCAACAACTGACCCAGGCCCAGCCGCCAGGACAGCGCCGCGCCTGCCAGCAACCGGCGCAGGCCGCGCAGGCCGAGCAGCAGCAGGCCGCCCAGCAGCAGCGTGGCCAGCAGCCCGCCGCCAAGCAGGGCGAGGGTGATCTTCAGGTCCAGGCTCAGTCGCCACATGATCAGGCCGAGCGCGAGAATCGCCGTGCCGTACACCAGCCAGCTGCTCGGCGGCACTGGCAGCAGATCGCGCCGCAGTACCCGCAGCGGCGGGACACGGCCGAGCGCCGCCAGCGGCGGCAGGGCGAAGCCGGCTAGGGCGACCAGACCGGTGGCGATGCCGGCCAGCGCCGGCCACAGGGTGGCGGGCGGAATTTCCTGCGCCAGCACGTCGCGCAGCAGATAGAACAGCCCATGTTGGGCGCCCCAGCCGAGCAGGGCGCCGACGACGCTGGCCAGCGCGCCGAGCAGCCCGAGTTGCAGGGCGTACAGCAGCAGCGTTTCCCGTCGCGAAAGCCCTAGGCATCGCAACAGCGCGCTGGCATCGAAGCGGCGCGCGGCGAAGCGCGCGGCCGACAATGCCACGGCAACGCCGGCCAGCAGGATCGCGGCAAGGCTCGCCAGATTCAGATAACGCTCGGCGCGCCCCAGCGCGCCGCCGATCTGCCGGTTGCTGTCGCCGGCCGTCTCGATGCGCTGATGGGCCAGCAGCCCCGGTTCGAGCTGTTGCCGGTAGGTGGCGAGCGTTTCGGCCGGCCCACGCCACAGCTCGCGGTAACGCACTCGACTGCCCGGTTGCACCACGCCGGTGGCGGCCAGGTCGTCCATGTGCATCAGCACGCGCGGGGTCAGGCTGTAGAAGTCGCCGACGCGATCCGGCTCGTAGGTCAGCACGCGGGTCAGGCGCAGCGACTTGTCGCCGACCTCGATCAGGTCGCCGATTTCCAGCTCCAGGGCGGTGAGCAGGCGGGCTTCGACCCAGGCTTCGCCCGGTCGCGGTCCTAGCCCCGGTTGTTCCTGTTCGTAGGGCGCGGCGGCACTGCGCAGCTCGCCGCGCAACGGGTAGGCGCTGTCGGCGGCCTTGACGCTGGTGAGTTGCAGCTTGTCGTCGGTGGCGACCACGCTGGAGAACTCGACCACCCGTGCGTGCGCCAGCCCCAGTTGCCGGCCAGCCTCGATCTGCTGGGGCTGGGCTTCGGCGCTGCCCTGCAGCACCAGATCGGCGCCGAGGAACTCGCTGGCGCGCAGTTGCATGGCGTCGTTCAGGCGCGCACCGAAATAGCCGATCGCGGTGCTCGCCGCGACGGCGATCAGCAGGGCGAAGAACAGCACGCGCAGCTCACCGGCGCGGGCGTCACGCAGCAGCTGTCGGAACGCCAGCGCCGCGAGACGGCGGGTCGGCACACGCCTCATGCGGCAGGCCCGTTGTCGACGCGGCGACCGCCTTCCAGACGCAGCAGGTGGCGACAGCGGCGGGCCAGGCGCTCATCGTGCGTCACCAGTACCAGGGTGGTGCCGCGCTCGCGATTGAGCTCGAACAGCAGGTCGCTGATGTGCGCGCCGGTCTGGCTGTCGAGGTTGCCGGTCGGTTCGTCGGCGAACAGTACGTCAGGCTCCGCGGCGAAGGCACGTGCCAGCGCCACACGCTGCTGCTCGCCACCGGACAGCTGGCGCGGATAGTGATGCAGGCGCGCGCCGAGGCCGACGCGCTCCAGCAACCGCTGGGCGCGTTGGGCGGCGTCGCGACGGCCTTCGAGTTCCAGCGGCAGCATGACGTTCTCCAGCGCATCGAGGCTGTCGAGCAACTGGAAGGACTGGAAGACGAAACCGACATGCTCGGCCCGCACCCGCGCGCGCTGATCCTCGTCCAGCGTGCCGAGCAAGTGGCTGGCCAGCTGCACGTCGCCAGCGCTGGGCAGGTCGAGCCCGGCGAGCAGGCCGAGCAGGGTGGATTTGCCCGAGCCGGAGGTGCCGACGATGGCCAGACTGTCGCCCTTGGCCAGCTCCAGAGAGAGGTCGCTGAGGATATGCAGCTCGCCTTCCGCGCTAGGAACCACTTTGTTAAGGTGCCGGGCGATGAGAATGCTGGCGCTCATGGAGAATCCGATGCGAAGGTGGCTGAAAGGCGGGGTCCTGCTGCTGGTGCTGTGGGCGCAGGGCGCGCTGGCGGGAACCGTCTTGGTGGTCGGCGATAGTATCAGCGCCGCTTTCGGCCTGGAAACCAGCCAGGGCTGGGTGCATCTGCTGCAACGGCGCCTCGCCGAGCAGGCGTTGCCACGCCCCGTGGTGAACGCCTCGATCAGCGGCGACACCAGTGCTGGCGGGCGCGCCAGGCTGCCGGTGCTGCTCGCGGAGCATCGGCCGGAGGTGGTGATTCTCGAGCTGGGCGGCAACGATGGCTTGCGTGGCCAGTCGCCGGCGCAATTGAAACAGAATCTTGCGGCGATGATTGAGCAGTCGCAGCAGGCCGACGCCAGGGTGTTGCTGTTGGGCATGCGCCTGCCGCCGAACTACGGGCGCCGCTACACCGAGGCCTTCGCCCGGGTGTACCACGAGCTGGCGGATGAGCGCGACGTGGCGCTGGTTCCGTTCGTGCTCGAAGGGGTCGCCGGAGAGCCCGGCATGATGCAGGGCGACGGTGTGCATCCGACCGCCTCGGCGCAAGCGCAACTTCTCGAAAACGTCTGGCCGGCGCTCGCGCCGTTACTCGCCCCGCAGCGTTGAACGCCGGTCTGCCCGAGGCCCCGCGAGACCCTTGCGCTGGCGCGAGCGCGCAGCTACTGTCGCGCCCCTCGAACGGGAGCACTCGATGCCGCGCTCAGCCAAGACCCTGTATGCCTATCGACTCATCGTGCCGGACGAGCAGTTCGACCTGTTCGCCTGCCGCGAGAATCGTCTGCATCTGGCGCTGCGCCAGCTGGAACTGAGCGGCCACGCGGATCGCACGCTGTGCGGCGGCCTGTTGCCGGCGCAGCCGCGCTGGCAGGACCTGCAGCGCGGGACGCTGAAGGACCGACGCCTGTGCCCGGCCTGCCTGCAGTTGCTGGATGCGCGCAGCAAGGGCCTTCCGTCCGCAGTGAGTGCCTGGTAGGCGGCGGTTTCGAGTACAATTGCCGTCAATTCGATCAATCATCCAAGGGTTTTCCGCAATGCTTTCGCGCGCGTCTGCTGTCGCCTCCTGTTTGTCCCTCGCGGCTTTGCTGGCGGCCGGCCAGAGTGCCGCGCTGGAGCTGCCCTTGCCGCCTGAAGGCGAGGATGTCGTCGGGCAGATCCGGGTCATCAAAGCGAAATACGAAGACACCTTCGCCGCAATCGCCGAAACCAACGATCTGGGCTTCTCCGAACTGGTGGCCGCCAACCCTGGCGTCGATGCGTGGCTGCCGGGCGAGGGGACCGACATCATCCTGCCGACGCGCTTCATCCTGCCGCCGGGGCCGCGCGAAGGCATCGTGATCAACATCGCCGAGTACCGCCTGTACTACTACCCGGCGGGCGCCGGCGTAGTGCATACCTATCCGCTGGGCATCGGCCGCGAAGGCTGGGGCTCGCCGGTAGGCAGCACACGGATTTCCGCCATGACGGCCAACCCGGCATGGTATCCGCCCAAGTCCATTCGCGAAGAACACGCGGCGGATGGCGATCCGTTGCCGACGGTGGTGCCGCCAGGACCGGATAACCCGCTGGGCCCGTACAAGATGAGTCTGGCCATGCCGGGCTACCTGATTCATGGCTCGAACAAGAAGTTCGGTATCGGCATGCGCGTCAGCCACGGCTGTTTCCGCATGCTCAACAACAACGTCCTCGAGTTGTCGCGCATGGTCAAGGTGGGAACACCGGTGCGCATCATCGATGAGCCGTACAAGTTTGGCGTGAGCGACGGCAAGGTTTACCTGGAGGCCCATGCGCCGCTGGAAGACGAAGAGAAGAAACTGACACTGATGGACAAGCACGCGGTGGTCGTCAATACGCTGCTCAAGCGCGACGAACAGATCCGCACGCTGCATCTGGACTGGGAGATGATCCGCGATATCGTTGCCGGCGAAGACGGCCTGCCGATCGAGATTGCCGATCAGCAATCGGTATCCATAGCCAGTCATGAAGAGCAAGTTTTTTGAACTTTCAGCCCGCGGCGTTGTCCGCGGGATTCATTGCAGCAATAAAAAAAGCG
>AJXE01000016.1 GCA_000263395.1 Stutzerimonas stutzeri TS44 | reverse complement strand
CCACCTCGGCGAACACCATGATCGACAGCGGCGTCTGCTCGGCCGGCTTGAGCACGATGCAGTTACCGGCAGCCAGCGCCGGCGCGAGTTTCCAGGCGGCCATCAGCAGCGGGAAGTTCCACGGGATGATCTGCCCGACCACACCCAGCGGCTCGTGGAAGTGGTAGGCGGCGGTGTGTTCGTTGATCTCGGCGGCGCTGCCTTCCTGCGCGCGGATGCACCCGGCGAAGTAGCGGAAGTGGTCGGCAGCCAGCGGCACGTCGGCGTTCAGGGTTTCGCGCACGGCCTTGCCGTTGTCCCAGGTTTCGGCGACGGCGAGCTTTTCCAGGTTGGCTTCGATGCGGTCGGCGATCTTCAGCAGGACCAGTGCGCGGTCCTGCACCGAGGTCTTGCCCCAGGCGTCAGCGGCGGCGTGGGCGGCGTCCAGCGCCTTCTCCACGTCTTCGGCACCCGAACGCGGAAACTCGGCGATGACTTCACCGTTCACCGGCGAGGTGTTGACGAAATACTCGCCCTTGACCGACGGCACGAACTCGCCACCGATGTAGTTGCCGTAGCGCGGCTTGAAGGAAATGACGGCGCCTGGAGTGCCGGGTTGGGCGTAGATCATGGGAATCCTCCGATGGATAACTCTTGTAATAAGTGATGCACTGGCTGAATCTCAGCACGGCTCATATTGATCTTGAGTCAGTTTCATGCGTGCGACTTGACCCGAACAGAGCTCTGCTGTCATCTACAGTCAACTTCGTGACGAAATGTCGCAGGTCTCAGACGGGTGCTTTGTTTTGCTGCGTGTTTTGACGTGATGCTGCGGAGCGGGAATCTGTGCTTCTCATGAGCACGAGCGCCTTGGTGCGCCCGGTTGCTTGCCGCATGTTGCGCAACGTTACGGTGTGGAGATTTCGATGAGTTCCTTATTCGAGCAGACGGACGCGTCGGCCGGCCTGGCGCTTGTCACCAGCGGGCAAAGACATACCGGCGTGCTGGCCGCAGCCGCCAGCGGCCTGTGCAGCTTCATCGAGCGGCAGGGCGGGGATGCCGAGCGGGTGCTCGGTGTGTCGGGCATCGATGCGCAATTGCTGCAGCATCCGACCCTGAGCCTCGCGCTGCCGAACTACTGCCAGGTGCTGGAGGAAGCAGCGCGGCAATCGGGCTGCGACAACTTCGGTCTGTACTATGGCCAGCAATTCAAGCCACAGGCGCTGGGGTTGCTGGGCTATATCGGCCTGTGTTCGGCCACGGTCGAGCAGGCGCTGATCAACTTCGCCCGCGCCTTCCCGCTGCATCAGCGCAACAGCCTGATCCGCCTGGTCGATGACGGGGAGTGCTATCGCTTCGACTATCAGGTCCGTCACGGCGCCATCCTCTGCCGGCGGCAGGACGCCGAGCTGACCCTGGGCATGGCCCGCAATCTGATCCGTCACGTACTCGGCAACCAGTGGGCGCCACGCGCGGTGCACTTCGAACATCCGCGTCCGGCGGATTGGCACGAGCACAGCAAGGTGTTCGATGCGCCGGTGTACTTCGAGCAACCGTACAACTCGCTGCTGATCCCCAAGGTCGGCCTGAACCGTCCCATGCCTGGCAGCGACCCGATCCTGCTGATGGTCATGCAGGATTCCCTGCGCCAGCTCAGCCTGGCGGGCGGCGAAGAGCCGGACGTCGTCGATGATGCGCGCGCCCAGATTCGCCAGCGCCTGGTGCTGGGCGAGCCGGGGCTGGAGGATATCGCCGAGCAGATGGGCATGAGCAGCTGGTCGCTACAGCGCCGCTTGCGCGAGCAGGGGCTGAGCTTCTCCGCGCTGGTGGACAAGCAGCGCCAGGAGCTGGCGACCTACTACATGCGCCAGCAGCAGCTGCCCATTTCGGAGCTGGCACCCTTGCTGGGCTATTCCGAAACCAGTGCCTTTTCCCGTGCGTTCCGTCGCTGGTTCGGCGTAAGCCCCCGCCAGTGGCGCCAGCACAGCGACCTGGTCGACACCCGGCAGCACTAGCTGGGCCTGGTTCTGAGCGAAGGCGCATAAGGGGGTTTCACCCGAGTAGCCGTGGACCTTCAGCAAAAGCATCGCGATGCCGTGTAGCGCCGTCGACCTAGACGCCCGGTGCTGGGTCGCGAATGAATTCGCTCCCACAGCGTTCATGCGCAAGGGCGTAGATCCGGCACGCCCGTGTGGTGCATGTGCTATACAGCGCCTGCTCTGCATCTGCAGCTGGCTGATCGGGGGTGTGCGTCATGAAGCTCTTCGTCGACTCGAACTATCTGTCTCCCTATGCGTTGTCCGCGTTTGTCGCGCTGCGAGAAAAATCGCTGCCATTCACCGTCGTTCCGGTCGACCTGCAAGGCGCCGAACATCTGCAGTCTGCGTATGGCCAGGTGTCAGCCACCCGACGCATACCCACGCTCAGCGACGACGGCTTCCATCTCTCGGAATCTTCGGCGATCTGCGAGTACCTGGAGGAGGTGTACCCCGGTGCGGCGATCTATCCTGCGGCCCCGCGTTCCAGGGCCAAGGCGCGTGAAATCCAGGCCTGGCTGCGCAGCGACCTGATGCCGATCCGTGAGGAGCGCGGCACGGACGTGGTGTTTCTCAGGCATTCGCCGCCACCGCTGACGAGTGCCGGGCAGGCCGCTGCCGCCAAACTCTTCGCGGCGGCCGAGCAATGGCTGTCGGCAGACAGTCTGGCACTGTTCGGGCAATGGTCCATTGCCGATACCGATCTGGCCCTGATGCTCAACCGTCTCGTGCTGGCCGGCGACGCCGTGCCGGAACGCCTGGCCCGGTTTGCCCGCACGCAATGGCAACGCCCGAGCGTGCAGGCGTGGGTCGGTATGCCGAGGTCTGGGCAGTAAAAGCCACTTGACCCTCTCGCAGCCCTGCCAGCAGCTCACCTACAGCCAGTACTTCGGATAGCTGCTGCGACTGCGTGCGTTGTTCACGCACCAGGCGACCGCGACCACCACCAGCGAGCCGGCCAGCACCGGGGTGAGCAGGAAACCGAACGACGCCCCTGAGGCGATCACCACCAGAGGATTGGCGCCTGCCGGGGCGTGCAGGGTGCGGGTCTGTTGCATGGCGGCCAGCGCCAGACCCACGGCCAATGCGCACGACCACCACGAATTGCCGAGGGTGTGCAGTACCAGTAGACCGATCAGTGCGGACAGCAGATGACCGCCGACGATATTGCGCGGCTGGGCCAGCGGCGAGTCGGGCAGCCCGAAGGCCAGCACGCAGCTGGCGCCGAACGAGGCCGTAAGCCAGGGCGTGCTGGAGGCCAGGCTGAGCCAGCCGGTGAGGGCGATGACGATGACCGTGCCGGCGAACGACATCAGGGTGAACCGCAGTGAAGGGGCCGGCGGGGCGTTCGACTTGAGCAGGCTGTCGATGGGCATAGCGGGAACTCTGGATGGCTTGAGGTGAGCGCGAAGATACCGATCGGTATATCCGCAAGTCAACCGATCGGTATACAATTACCGAAACACCGCGAGGGCCCAGACATGAGTACATCCGACAGCATCACCGAGGCGGCGCTGCGTCTGTTCTATCGCCAGGGCTTCCACGCCTCCGGGGTGGAGCAGCTAAGCCAGGTGGCCGGCGTCACCAAGAAGACCCTCTACCGGCATTTCCCCAGCAAGGAGCATCTGGTCGAAGCGGCCCTGCGCCTGCGCGATGCGGAGTTCATGGCGAAGATGAAAGCGGCGATGGAGCCGGTCCCCGACGCGCAGCGGCCACAGGCCTATATCGACTTCATCGCCTCTTGGGCGCACGAGCCGGACTTCCACGGCTGCGCCTTCATAAACGCTACGGCCGAGTACGCCGGGCCAGACGAGCCGCCGCATGTACTGGCCAGACAGCATAAGGAACAGGTGCTCGCCTATCTGCAGGAGGTCTGTGCGCGCGCCGGATTCCGTCAGCCGACGGCGGCTGCCCGACAGCTGTTCCTGATTGGCGAGGGGTTGATCGTCACCTGTCAGGTTGGGGGTGTTTCGCAGGAGATGATCGATTCGGCGCGGAGGATGGTGGTGCTGACCGGCGCGCAGGGTGGTGGGGTGGGGGAGAGCGCTGAGAGGTGAGCGTGATAGCCCCCGCGCTCTGTGTGGTAGGTCCTCACTGGATGCTCGGCGTCCGCTTCTGTGACGCAGAGCATCACTTACTGCGCTCCCACGCAGAGCGCGGGAACGGTCAACATGACTGCTGTCGGCCAGAAACGGCTGCTGGGCAGAATGCTGGCAAATGAATAGCACCTTTTGGTCTGGCGTCTAAACTGGTAGAGCAGCCTGGGCTTGCCATCCATGTCGTGTTTCTTCTTGAGTAGTGTCGTGCTCGCAGGGCCATTTTCAGGCAGAACAAGGATTACAGGATGACAAGGAACGTTATACGACACGCCATAGCGACAGAAAAACGCAACATGGCATGTCGCCTAATGGCAATTCGGAATTGCAGGCTACTTACGAAGGATTGGCTATGAATATTGCGCGACTGTTGCTCGTTTCATGCTTCCTGTTCATGCTTTCTTACGGGCCATCGTCCATAGCGGCATCGCAGCCCAATAAAGGTCCACTTCTATTGAGTGGAGTCAACACGGAGGTGTGGGGCAGCTACACCATTCGGCATTCCCTTTTTCCGTCAGAGGAGTGGCAGTTCTTCGTAGTTATTGTCCCACCTGGTGTCAGGCAGGGAACGCTCATAAAAATGGCTAAAGAATTTTATGCAAAGTATCCGGATACGAGGGCACGGTTCTTCAGTGATGAGACGCATGTTCAGCAGTACGTCGATCGCGACCGATACGTTAACGACACAACTGGAGCTGTTAAGGAAGTCCCATTTCCCAACAGCGAATGGGTACAGGACCACCTGCCCGGGAATATCAACAACAGGTCAAGAACTTACCAACGACATTGGATGCTTGAAGATAGATATGGCAGTAATATCTCGCTACTGCCGTAATGCCCAACAAGTCCATCAACACGGACACCGTTACACGTCGCTTGACGGCGCCGGTTATGAGCAGCGCTGGGAGGAAAAAGGGACGGGGGGACGGATCTATTTATGTGATAGGTTTTTTCCACCGGTAGCTAAGGGTGGAAAGTGGCCTTCCATGACTGGCAGTTCTTGGCCGATCTCTGCCGATTGCGGACTCACCGAGCGTGCCTTTCAGGAGGACAGCGCTTCGCTGTTTTTACATAGCCTAGGTCGTTTTCTCCCCGTCTTTCCCCCTCGCAGAACTCAGTGGAAAAGACCTGCGGTCGTTTTCCACCCTACGCGGCGAGGCGAGCCGGCTACGCCAGCCAGCCTCCCTCGGCCAACCCCACCAGCAATGCTTCGCTGCTGGCAAACTCCCGCTCCACCCCCGCAACTCCGGCCGTTTCAGCACTAACACTGGAATCCTTCGTTCACGGGCTGCCTGCAGTTTGTGTTCGGCGGCCTGGCTGCCGCTGTTTTTGCTGATCAGCACGTCGCAGTCGATGTGCGCCAGCAGCGCGCGTTCGTCATCGAGGGCGAAAGGGCCGCGGGCACCGAGGATTTCGGCGTGCGGTGCGGGTGGCTGGGCGGTGAGGCAGCGCACCGTCCAGTGCTAGTTGGGGGGATTTCGTGGGGGTGTTCCAGCGGTTCGCGGTCGAGGGTGAACAGCGGGCGGCTCAGCGTGGTCGGCCTCGGTCCCGGTGCCGCCGATCTGGTGATGGCCTTCTACAACCCGATCTCGCGCGCCCGGCCCCGGCAGCTCGGCCGCGCCCTGGAGATCGTCAGGGGTCACCGCGCTCCCGAGACCCGCGTGCTGCTCGGCCGCGACATCGACCGCCCGGCCGAGTGCTTGACCAGCCTGCCCCTCAGCGAGCTGCCCCCAGAGCTGGTCGACATGCGCACCCTGGTGATCGTCGGCTCATCGACCACCCGCAGCTTCCCGCGCGCGGGCGGCGGCGACTGGGTGTATACGCCACGCTGGTATCCGTGACGCAGGGACCCTCGCGCACATAAGGAGGACTCCACTGGGCTTCGACGCGCTGGCTCTGTCCGTCGAGGCGGCCGCGCTGAGCCCGGCGCACTCCACACTCATTGCCATGCCCGGGCTCGCTGACCTTTCACACGGCCGCGGGCCTTGCGGCGACTGCGACTCCCTTTTTCCTTCCACGTCAATCGAAATAGGTATTCCGCCCGGTGTACTGCATTCGTGCATGTCGAGCGGAATAATGACGTCTTGGGGCTGATTCAATAACGAACGATTTTTCGAGCTGTTCGAAAACTGCACTCATCTTGGCGTTACTGCATAAGCAATTGAGAAACAAACCCAATTGCGACTTCGCGGGTTGCTTTTTATGTGTCTGGAACTGGTAGTGGCGATTGGATTAAGTTGTAATGATTAAATTGCCAACTTCGTCACAGGATGTGGTTGAAATTTGTGACTGATAACCTCGCCATAGTGTTATCGGCCTGCTTGGTGCGTTTATGAGAACAGTTCTGATTGTCGATGATCACCCGTTCATTTGTCTGGCGGTCCGCATGCTGCTCGAGCGCGATGGGTATCGAGTGGTGGCGGAGGCCGATAACGGAATCGATGCGATTCAGCATGCCAAGGTGCACCATCCGGACCTGGTGATAGTCGATATCGGCATTCCGAAGCTCGATGGCCTGTCGGTCATCATGCGTTTGCGACTGCTGAGTGACTCGCTGAAGGTTCTGGTGCTCAGTTCCCAGCCGGCGAGCCTTTTTTCCACGCGTTGCCGGCAGGCGGGGGCGGCCGGGTATGTGTGCAAGAGTGGAGACATGAGCGAGCTGACCAATGCGGTCCAGGCCATCAGGTCCGGCTACGATTACTTTCCCAGCCTCAGCGCTGCTTCGGTGAGCCAGGCGGGCAGTCAAGCCTGCGAAGCGGAACTGCTCAACAAGCTGTCGGATCGCGAAATCACGGTGCTGCGCCAGTTGGCTCAGGGACGCAGCAACAAACAGATCGGCGATGACCTGGCGCTCAGCAACAAGACGATCAGCTGCTACAAGACCCGCATCATGGAGAAGCTGCAGGTTGCAACGCTGGTCGATCTGATCGAGATCGCCAGGCGCAATGCCGTCACCTGATGGCCGCAATCATTCACAGGCAAAGAAATCCGATGGTCCTCGATCCTTTTCCCGCACCGACTGCCGGCGACCGGCGCAGCGGGGCGCTGGCCCTGCTGGTGGTGGATGATTACCCGCCCGGCCTGATGCTGCTCAAGCAACAGTTCAGCTTCTTTGGCCACCGGGTGGTTGCGGCCACGGACGGAAAGGCCGCATTCGACGAGTGGCTCGCCGATGATTTCGACGCCGTGCTCACCGATTCGCGGATGCCGGTGATGGACGGTTGCCAGCTGGCCGGGGCGATTCGCCGGCACGAACAGGCCAGCGGACGATCGCCCTGTCTGATCATCGGTATCACCGCGAATGCAGTACCCGAGGAGCGCGAGCGCTGTCTGGCGGCGGGCATGGATGAGTGCTTTTTCAAGCCGATAGACCTTGTCGAACTCGAACGCTACCTGAACCAGTATGCCGCTGGCGCACCGGTGCAGATCAGCACCGAAACCACCCCGCTGGATACGCTCGACGCGCGATTGTGGGCGCTGGCCGGGCAGCAGAAGGATGCCCGGCAAACACTCGTCAGCGCGCTGCGCAGTAACAATCAGGCCGATTGCGAGCGTCTGCAGGAGCTGCTGGCAGCGCAGGATACCGAAGGCCTGGCGGATTTCGCGCACCGCATCAGAGGTGCGGCCGGTCTGATCGGTGCGGAGTCGCTGACGGGCTGTTGCCTGGCGCTGGAGCAGGCATGCGCCACGGGGGAATCAGCGGATGCGCTGTGGCGCCGGGCCGAGATCCTGCTGCGTGAAGTGCAGGCGTTGTCGGCCGATCTGGATCGCCTGCAGTAGAACCTGACGACCGCCATGCTGACAGTCTTCTGAATAATAGTGCTGTCAGGACGCCAGGCGCGTGCTGCGGGGGTAGAACAAGCGCTCGCCAAAGAACTCAATATGGGACGTTGGATTTTCCGGCAGCGGCCAGTTGTCGATCCTGTTTGCAATCTTCTTGTAAGCGTTACTGCTCTTTGAAGTTGGGTAAGCGTCAAGGACGGTGCGACACTTTTGCGTGGCATATCGAACGTTTTCATCAAAGGGGATGTCGCCGAGATATTCCAGTACCACGTTGAGCGCGGAATCGGTGATTTTCAAGAGCTTGGTGAATAACGCACGTCCTTCGTGATAATTGTTGGTCATGCTCGCCAGGATATGAAATCGGGATATTCCGTAATTACAATTCAGCAACTTGATCAGGCTGTATGCGCCCTTGATGGAAGCGGGTTCATCGCGAACGACGACCAGCACATGGCGAGAGGCATGAATGAAATTCAGCGTCGACTCGGCGATGCCCGAGGCCGTATCGACGATCAGGACGTCCGGAGCCGCTTGCATATCGCTGACGGCATGGATCAGGCCGGCCTGCTGAGCCAGGCTCAGCCGCGACATGCCGACGTCGCCGCAACTGCCCGGCAGGATGCTTATGCCGCCGCTCAACTGCATGACCACCTGCTCGATCGAGCAGTGGCCGCGCAACACGTCGGCCAGGGTCTGCCGGGGCAATAGCCCCAGCAACTGGTGGACGTTGGCCATCGCCAGATCGGCGTCCAGGATCATCGTCCTGCGTCCGAGGCCAGCCAGGGCGAGCGCGAGGTTGACCGCAACGTTGGTTTTACCGCTTCCGCCCCTGGCGCCAGCGAGGGCGATGACCTGCACGGGATTCATCTGGCTTCTCCTTGAGGGTGGCGGACATGCTCATCGCCGAGCGGAACGTCTTCGCCACAGCGTAAAACTCCCAGGCCGGATGATTTGTCGCTTTCCTGCGCATCTTTATCTATGCAGACATGCTCGCAGAGTTGCTGGAAGCAATAACGCAGAAACGTCCTACGCCGCTGTAGGAAATTTCTTATTTGCTGGTATTGCCTTGAAACGCAACGGCCCGGATTGCAGACTCGCCACGTAATTGCAGACCGCGCTTTTTCCCCTCCATGATTGCTCTGTATTCCGATTGTCGGGCTTTTCGCGTCAGGCGTTGAACGTTGCGGGATCAGCTTTCGCATAAAGTTCGGCGTATATCTTTCGACAGATAGAAAACACTCGACTGCCTCTCGCATATTCCCCCTTCATCAGGCACATGCTTAGTTTCGGAGTACCGATTCATGTGGTCGAACCGTACGGTCGGTCTGCGTCAGTGGATCTGGCGCGCTTTCGTGCACAGCGCACTCATCCCGCTCGTCCTGGTGGAAACCGTGCTGATTGCGGTTTATCTGCTGACCAACAGCGCCATTCGCGATGCCCAGATCGAACATCTGCGCAGCAATGCGGTGATCGATCTCGAAGCCACCGCCATTCAGGAAGCGCGCATCATTGATGAGCAGCTCAGGCAGGTTCGCGCTCAGACTGAAACCTATCGCAACCTCACCACACGCGTTCTGATGGACGAGGAGGTGATGCCGACCACGCTGGCGCTGACGGACGACGGCGTTCGCTACACACCGCGGAACGGCGGTGGTGCCGCGGTGTTCTACGCCAACTCGACCCCGGCCGAACGCCAGGACCTGCAGAAGATCGGCAAGCTGACGCGGCTCGACCCGCTGATGCAGCAGATCGAGAACAACACTCCACTGATCGACAGCCTGTATTTCAACAGCTGGGACAGCCTTAACCATATCTATCCCTGGTTCCTGACGCCGGACCAGTATCCGCACGATATGGTCATCCCTGAATACAACTTCTATTACCTGGCCGATGCGTTGCACAACCCGGGGCGCAAGGTGGTCTGGACCGATGTCTATGTCGATCCGGCGGGGCTCGGCTGGATGATGTCGGCCGTCGCCCCGGTTTATCGCGGCGATTTTCTCGAGGGCGTGGTTGGCGTCGATATCACGGTGAGCGGCATTCTTGAGCAGATCAGCCGCCTGCAGGTTCCGTGGAACGGCTACGCGATGCTGGTTGGCGCCGATCTGAACATCCTCGCGCTGCCAAAACCGGGCGAGCAGGCCTTCGGGCTGCACGAGCTGACCGACTACTCCTATGAGGAGGCCGTGCACCGCGAAATACTCAAACCGGATACGTTCAAGCTCGATCGCAATCCGCAGACCGAACTCCTGGCGCAAGCCATCAATGCGAAGTCACGTGGCGTACAGCCGGTGACGCTCGGCGGGCGACCCCACCTGGTGGCCTGGGAAACCATCGAGCCGACCGGCTGGCGCCTGCTGACGGTGGTAGACGAGGCCGACGTTTTCAGCCAGACCAACGCGCTGGCCAGCCGCTACCAGCAGATCGGCTATCTGCTGATTGCCGGCCTGGTGCTGTTCTATCTGCTGTTCTTCGCCTTCATGTGGCTGCGTGCGCGGCGGCTCAGTCAGCAATTGCTGAGCCCCATCGCCGGCATCTCGCGGATGATCGACCAGATCGGCCAGGGCAGCCGCTTGCCGCAGCAGATCAGGTCGGAAATTCGCGAGCTCGACCAGATGGCCGAGCACATCTGCGGCGTGGGCGCCCAACTCGAATACAGCGAAGTGCAACGCCTGCAAACCCATCGGCGCCTGGAGCTGGTACTGGAAGGCGCGACCGAGAGCCTTTGGGAAATCCGCTATGAAGCCGGTCTGGTCAAGCTGCGCGGGCGCTTCTGCGAGCGCTTCGGCCTGGCCAGCGAGCTGCCGCTCGAGGAGTTCTTCCAGCGCATTCACCCGGACGACGAGCCGCATATTCGGCAGGCGCATCTGCAACTGACGCAAGGCGCGCGTCAGTGCTATTCGAGCGAGTTCCGCTTCGCCGATGCGCAGGGCCAGTATCACTGGCTGCTCAGCCGGGGCAGGGTGCTGGAGCAGGACCCGGCATCCGGCAAGGCCATCTTGGCGGCCGGCACGCATGTGGATATCGCCGAGATCAAGCGTATCGAGGGCGAGCTGCGCCAGGCGATGCTCGATGCGCAGGTCGCCAACCAGGCCAAGTCGCGGTTCATTTCCAGCATGAGCCACGAACTGCGCACGCCGCTCAATGCCATTCACGGTTTTGCCCAGCTGATGCAGATGCAGGCGCGCGCGGACGGGCGGGAACAGCAGCAGGGCGATTTCCTCACTGAGATCCTGCGTGCCAGCCGCCATCTCAACCAGCTGGTGGGCGACATTCTCGAATGGTCGGGAACGCAGTTGCAGTTCGCTCCCCTCGAGCTGCGGCTGGTCGATGTCGGCGAGCTGATGCGCGAGAGCGCCGAACTGGTGCGGGCCGAGGTGGACGAGCGCGGCCTGCGGCTGAACGTCGATCTGCCCGAGACGAGCCTGCAGGTACGGGCCGAGCCGCGCCGGCTGCGTCAGGTGCTGCTCAACCTGCTGTCCAACGCCATCAAGTACAACAAGCCGGGCGGGCAGGTGACGCTCAGCTACCAGGTCGCCGCCGGCCACATCCGGCTGCTGGTCGAGGATACCGGGCTGGGTATCCCCAGCGAGCTGCAGCACAAGGTCTTCGAGCCGTTCCAGCGGCTGGGTCGCGAGAACAGCATGATCCAGGGCACCGGCATCGGTCTGCCGCTCTGTCACGAACTGGCCTCGCTCATGCACGGGCGCATGGGCCTGCACAGCGAACCGGAGATCGGCAGCAGCTTCTGGATCGAACTGGCGCTGCACGGCAGCGCGACCTCGGCCGAGCAGGGCCGGCCGCGTCCGCGCATCTTCTATGCCGAGGACAACCCGGCCAGCCAGTTCCTAGTGCGTGCGGTGCTGAGCGATATCGCCGAGGTGGAGGTGGCCAGCAACGGACTGTGTGCCTTGCAGCAGATATTGGCCGCGCCGCCGGATCTGGTGCTGCTCGATCTGAAGCTGCCCGGCATGGATGGCGAAGAACTGCTGGCGCGTCTGCGCAGCGATCCACGCCTGCTGAAGTTGCCCGTCGTGATTCTCAGCGCGGTGGCCGGCGCCGACGTGCTGCGTGCCGCCGCGCTGGATTGCCAGGGTCTGCTGAGCAAACCGCTGGACATGCAGAAGCTGCGTAGTCTGGTGGAAGTCTTGCTGGCTGAGGAACCGAAGAATGTCGGTTGATGCAGCATGCCAGGCGACCATCGTCGTCATCGACGATATCGCCTCGAACCTGCTTCTGCTCGAATCGACGATGCGCACCCTGGGCGTGCGACAGGTCATGGCTTTCAGCGACCCGGCTGCCGGACTGGCCTGGTTGCAGCAGCACGATTGGGATTTGCTGCTGCTCGATGTGGACATGCCACGGCCGAACGGCTTCGACATTCTCGCGCAGTTGTCCGGACGCGACCGCGCTCGTTCGATGATCGTGATGGTCAGTGCATTGACCGACCGCGCCAGTCGCCAGCGCAGTCTGGCGCTGGGAGCCAACGACTTCATCAGCAAGCCGCTAGACCTGCCGGAGCTGCTGCTGCGCGTGCGCAATCAGCTGCAGATGAGCCAGGCCGCCAGACAGCTCAGCCAGGAGCGCGAGAGTCTCGAACAGACGGTGCGCGAACGTACCGCGCAGCTGAATGCCAGTTACCAGTCGGTGGTGCGCAGCCTGCTGCGTGCCGCGCAGCACAAGGACGAGGAGACCGGTCAGCATGTTCTGCGGATCGGCGAGTCAGCCGCGCTGATCGCGGCGGCCCTGGGACAGGCACCGGAGTGGGTGGAGCTGATCCGCCTAGCCGCACCGATGCATGATGTCGGCAAGATTGGCATCCCCGATTGCATCCTGCTCAAGCCGGCGGCGCTCACCGCCGAGGAGCGTGGCGTCATGCAGCGGCACACGCAGATCGGCCACGCGATCCTGTGCGACGGCGAGAAAGAGTCGCGCCTGCTCGAAATGGCGGCGCAGATTGCCTTTTCCCACCATGAGAAATGGGATGGCACGGGCTATCCCCAGGGACTCAAGGGCGAAGAAATCCCGCTGTCGGCGCGCATCGTCGCCCTGTGCGATGTGTACGACGCACTGCGCTCGCCGCGCCCCTACAAGCAGCCGTGGCCAGCCGAGCGTGCCCAGCGCTACGTGCGCGAGCAGGCGGGCGTGCATTTCGACCCGCAGCTGGTGGCCGTGCTGGAGGGTATCTTCCCGTTGCTGGAAAACACGCAGGCCAGACTGGCAGACGTCGACCAGCCCCTCGTTGCCGTTGCGTCTCGCCCCCGTCTACCAATGACGAAGCGGATAAGATGCCGCTCATTGCGCCTGCGCGCTCACCGACGATGGTACGAAAGATGACAGCGGCTGAACTGATAGCGATCCTGCAGAGCTGCCCCGGCAACACTCCGGTGCTGGTCGAGGGCCACGAGAATGGCTGGGATGCGATTCACGACGTCGGCGTCGCGACGGTGGTGGAAGTGGTGGAGCCGGCCGAGCCAGACGGGCAGTTTCTGCGCGAAGGCGACTTGCCCGATCCGGATGCGTTCTACCTGGACGAGCAGGCTCGGCGCAGCCTCATGAAGACCCTGATGAAGGGCAAGCGCAGCCGGGCGATTCTGCTCAGCGGCCGTGGCCAGCCGCGAGGCTGAGCCGATGCGGCCTCATTCGCCTTGCCGCTGGCGCAGCGCATGGCCGTTGCGCACCAGGCGATACAGGTAGATCAGCACGATCACGCCGAGCACGATCTTCGAGCCCGGATCCAGGTACTCGGCGACGCGCTCGTATTCGGCGTGCAGCAGGTAACCGGCCAGCGCCAGCAAGAAGGTCCAGATCGACGAGCCTGCCAGCGTATAGAAGACGAACGAACGCAGCGGCATGCGCGCGATGCCGGCCGGCACCGAGATCAGCGTGCGGATCGCCGGCACCAGGCGGCCGAAGAACACCGCCTTGCGCCCGTGTGCGCGAAACCACAGGCCGGCCTCGGTGACATCGTCGCCCGAGATCGTCAGCCAGCGTCCATAGCGCTGGGCCAGGCGCCGCATGCGCTTCTCGCCGAGCAGGGCGCCGGCGTAGTACCAGGGCAGCGCGCCGAGGAACGAACCGAGCGTCCCGGCGATCACCACGCCGACGATGTTCAGCTCGCCACGTGCGGCGAGAAACCCGGCCAGCGGCATGATCACTTCCGAGGGAATCGGCGGGAACAGATTTTCCAACAGCATCAGCGCGAGAATGCCGAAGTAGCCGCCCTGGCTGATCAGCCCGGTAATCGAATCGAACACGTAAAAATCCTTGTAACCGAAAGGGAAAACGCCACCGCTCAGCTGGTCGCCGGCCTATGGCTCGCGGTTTGAACCTGCCGCGCGTGGCCGGTTCCGGCCGCCGCGCCGTTAAATCGTTACACCGCGTGGCGCGCAGCGTCGCATGCGGCCAAGTGACCGACCATCAGACTTGCGCTCGGAACTGAACCGTCGGCGAACCGTCGGCGTTGATCTGCTCCACCAGCACCGGACGGCCCTCGGCATCCAGTCGCACATGGCCGATCCCGGCGGCATTCCACAGACGCTCGCCGGCTCTGCTGCGGCTGGGCAACCAGGGCTGCACCTTGACCCTTCGGCGCTTGGTCAGCCAGTTCAGCGGCGAGCGCGGCGAGTAGAGCCAGCGATTCAGGCGGTCGAAGATATCCAGCAGGCGGCGCGGGAACTCGTTTTTCACGCCGCTGCTGGTGATCTGCCACAGCTGCGGACGGCTGCGCCGGCCACGGATGCGGATTTCGTAGGCGAACGAATAATGCACGTCGCCGGAGAGAATCACGTAGTTGCCCGGTGTGCGCGTGTGGCGAAAGATATTGAGCATCACCTGCGCCGCACCGCGATGGGCCATCCAGTTTTCCGCATCGACCAGCAGCGAGTGACCGAGCCAGCTGAATACCCGCTGCACCGTCTCGATCAGTTTGACGCCGAACATCGGCGCCGGCGAGACGATCACCGCCGACTGATGATCGAGCAGCGCGTGCTGGAAGTCGGTGAGCGCTTCCCAGTCCATCAGGCCGGATGGCCGGCTCAGATTGCGTTCGCTGCGCCAGCGCCGGGTGCGGGTGTCGAGCACCACCAGCGCCGGCTCGCCGCGCAGCACATAGCCCCAGTTGGCGAAGGCGAGCAGGGCGTCGACCGCATCGTTCTGGGCCTGACAATCGAGCGCGCCGTCACGCGCGCTATTCAGTAACCGCTGCAGCGGTGCGAGCGTCGTGGTGAACGCTTCGGGCTGGTTGCCCCAGCCCTGGCAGAGCAGATAGGCGGCCAGCGCATTGCCGATGATGCGCCGTGAGAAGGGGTGGCCGTAGGCGGTTTCCTCCCAGCGTGCGGATAGATTCCAGTCGTCGGTGATGTCGTGGTCATCGAAGATCATCAGCGTCGGCACATGCGCCAACGCCCGTGCGGCGCGCGGCAGCGTGCGGCGAAACGCATCGATCTGTTCGGCTTCACGCGCATAGCGCTGCGCCAGCTCACCGTCGAGCGGCGGTGCGGCCGGATCGATCAGCTGCCAGGGCACCGGCGACCACACCAGCAGGTACATCGCCAGCACTTCGGACAGCGTCACCAGATGATTGTGTGCATTGGCGGTGGTGAACACCGGTTTTTCCGCGCCGCCGAAGAAGCGCTCGCGCAGCGCCTCGCTGGACTTGAACGCGGGCAACAGCTGCTCGCGTCGGTAATAGGTCGCAGGGTGCGCGAGCAGCTCGGCGCTGTCGGCCACCAGCGCGCCCTCCAGGCATTCGCCGTAGAGCCCCAGGCGACGGATCAGTGCGTGGATCGCCACCAGCATCGGTCCGGCGACGTCGTCGGCGTAGATCTGGTCGCCGGTCATCAGCAAGGCCGCCGGCCATTGCGCGGGTGTCTGCCGCGCCTCATCGAGCAGGCGGTCGACGCAGACGAGTCCGTCAGCCGAGGCGTGATGCGGCTTGCGGCAGGAACCGTGCAGCAGGTTGTCGAAACGCGGCCGAATCACGAACAGCGGCATACGTTCGCCTTCATGCAGTAGATGCGGCGCCCACTGCGCGATGCCGGGCTCGCCAGCGTGGCCGAGCAGGCGCAGGTCGTAGCGGATCAGGCGGTCGTGGGGCAGTGGCTGGTCGAGCTTTATCTCGATCAGATGCAGCCAGGCCGACGTGCCGATGCGCATGCGCGTGCATTCGTCGTCGCTGATGTCCCGCATCCGCTCCGGTTCCGCGTCGATGGTCAGATGCAGGCGCAGCGTCAGCGCTTCGCTGCTAACCAGCCAGAACACCAGCCGGCGGGTTTCGACGCGGCGCAACAGCGGCCCGGCGAGCACCGGCGGCAGCGCCGGGCTCGGGGAAGGGGTGGGTTCGTTCATGCAATGCTCAAAGGGTAAACGCCAGCTATCAGAGTGCTTCAATCGCAGAAGATTGCGGCGGCGATGAAGCATTCAAGCCCGTCACCGCGAGCACTAGGGCGAGACTGGGCGCCAGGTTAACCGATTGCGCGAGAGGCTGGCCGTTGCGATGAGCGCCCGGCGGGTTGCGTCAGGCATGTACGACCCCACACCGCTTATCGGTAGATTGGAATAAGTAAATCATTTTTTATTCTTTTTGATCTTGATTCGCCTGGCCTAGACTGCGCCGCATCGACAGGAGGGCAGGCCATGTACAGCGAATCCATCCGTTATCTGATTGTGCCGGGCTGGCAAGGCTCGCCGGACGATCATTGGCAGAGCCACTGGCAGCGCAGCCTGCCGGGCAGCGCGCGCATCGAGCAGCAGGATTGGCTCAAGCCCCGTCGCGCCGCCTGGGTCGCCGAGTTGCAGCGGAGCATCGAAGCCAGTGACCAGCCGGTCATCCTCATCGCCCACAGTCTGGGCTGCGTGACCGTGGCACATTGGGCGCAGACGGCCGATCCGGCGTTGCTGCGGCGGGTACGCGGTGCGCTGCTGGTGGCGCCGGCGGATGTCGAGCGCAGCGGCTGCCCCGAGGCACTGCGTGACTTCGCGCCGATTCCGCGCCAGGTGCTGCCGTTTCCCAGCCAATTGGTCGGCTCCGACAACGACACCGCGGCCACTGCCGAATGCGCCAGCATCCTGGGACGCGGCTGGGGCAGCGAGACGGTGATCCTTCCGGGTGTCGGGCACATCAACGTGAAATCCGGACACCACCGCTGGGAGCAGGGTTTTGCCTATCTGTATCGCCTGCAGAAGCGTATCGACCAGGGCTGCCGCCAGGCCGCCTGAACCGGAGCGGGGAAGGCGGAGGGAAAGGCCTGCTGGCTGGAGTTCAGAAGTGGCCGTCCGGTTTGCCTGCGGCCCGCGCGCTCCAGTAGATTGAACGGCTTTCGCCCGGCCGTTGCGGCGCGGGCGCCGCAATTGCCGCTCGGACTCCCGCCTTGACCACCGCATCCGTCTACCGTCTTCCCGGTTTCGCCGCCTTTCTCGCCGCCCGCTTGCTGGCGGTGTTCGCCATGCAAATCCAGGCGGTGGTTGTCGCCTGGCAGGTCTACGACATCACCCGCGATCCGCTGTCGCTGGCCTATGTCGGCCTGGCGCAGTTCGTGCCGATGCTGTTCCTGCTGCTACCGGCGGGTGACCTGATCGACCGCTACGACCGCAAGCTGATCCTGGCGCTGAGCTGGCTGCTCGAAGCCGCCTGCGCGGCGGCGCTGCTCTGGCTGTCGCTTACGGGCGAGGCGGTGGGCTACTACTACGCCGTGCTGGTGCTGTATGGCTGCGCGCGGGCCTTCACCGGGCCGGCACTGTCCAGCCTGTTGCCGCAGATCGTGCCGCGCAAGCGCCTGGCCGCGGCCATCGCCGCCAACAGCATGATCATGCGCGTGGCCACCATCGGTGGTCCGGTGCTGGGCGGTGCGCTCTATGCACTAGGCGGCGGCGCGCTGACTTACGGCACCTGCCTGGTCAGTTTCATGCTCGGCACGCTGCTGCTGTGGCGCGTCCCGGTGCATTTCGCCGAACGCCGCGAGGCGCTGACAACCGGCGCCTGGACGCGCTTTACCGCGGGCATTGGCTTCATCCGGTCGCGGCCGATCATCCTCGGCACGATCTCGCTGGACCTGTTCGCCGTGCTGCTCGGCGGCGTGGTGGCGCTGCTGCCGATCTACGCTCAGGACGTGCTCGAAGTCGGCCCCACCGGTCTCGGCCTGCTGCGCAGCGCGATGGCGATCGGCGAGGTGGCGGTGGGGTTGTACCTCAGCGTGCGGCCGTTCGACCGGCATGTCGGGCGGGTGATGTTCATCGCCGTGGCGCTGTTCGGCCTGGCCAACCTGGTGTTCGCGCTGTCCACGCTGTTCTGGCTGTCGTTCGCCGCGCTGGTGGTGGCGGGCGCGGCGGACATGGTCAGCGTGTACATCCGTTCCTCGCTGATCCAGTTCTCCACGCCGGATGCCATGCGTGGGCGGGTCAATGCGGTGAACATGCTGTTCATCGGCTCGTCCAACGAGCTGGGCGAATTCCGCGCCGGCCTCAGCGCCGCCTGGCTCGGCGCCGTGCCGGCGGCGCTGCTGGGCTGCGCCTGCACCTTGCTGGTGACCGGGGGCTGGGCGCTGGGCTTCAAGAGCCTGCGCCAGGTCGATCGCTTCGAGGATGCCGCACGCTGATCCGGCTGGAATGACGGTTACAGCGCGGGCGGCGTGCGCGAGGCGATCATGAGGCGGTTCCAGGTATTGATCTCGCCGATGCACAGCGTGAGTTTGGCAATCTCCTCGGGGCTGAATTCGGCTCTCACCTGTTCATAGACCGCCTCCGGTACTTCCTGCCCGGCAAGGCTGGTGACCGCATCGGCCCAGGCCAGCGCCGCCCGCTCGCGAGCACTGAATACCGGCGATTCCTTCCAGGTAGCGACCAGATTGATCTGGTGTTCGCTGACGCCGTGCTTGCGCGCCAGCGGGATATGCATGGCGACGCAGAAGCCGCAGCCGTTGATCTGCGATACGCGCAAACGCACCAGTTCGAGCAGACCAAGATCGAGGCCTGCGCCTTGCACGTAGGTGTGCAAGGCGTACATGGCTTTATAGCCTTCGGGAATAAGCTGGGCGACGTCGAATCGTTGTTCCATGTGTTTCATCCTGTAATCGATGCGGCGGGAATGTCCGGCAGCGGAAATTCCCTGGGTTTCCTGCGGGTGGTTACGCCCTGGAGGGCATCCCGGCTTCAGTCCTTGGCGGCGAGAACCGCTTGCGGTGTGCGGCGGAAGCTGATGGCGAGGCGGTTGTAGGTATTCATCAGGCCGATGGCCACGGTCAGATCGGCCAGCTCCTTTTCCTCGAAGATTTGCCGGGCCGCCTCGAACTCGGCATCCGGAACGCCGGTCTGCGCGACGCAGGTTACGCTTTGTGCCCAGGCCAGCGCCGCGCGTTCGCGAGCGCTGAACAGATCGCCGGCCTCCTGCCAGGCCTGCACCAGCGCCAGCTTCTCGATCCCGACACCTTTCCTGGCGAGGTCACGCGTGTGCATGTCCAGGCAGAAGGCACAGCCATTGATCTGGCTGACGCGCAGGTAGACCAGTTCGAGCAGCACCGCATCGAGACCGCACTGCGTGACATAGCCATAGACGTCGCCGAGGGCTTTCACCGCACCGGGCGAGACTGTTGCGTAATCCAGTCTTTCACTCATTTTCAGACTCCTGTTCGTCGAGAGTGGTGAGGACGTCGTCGTCGGAATCAACGACGAACACGGCAAGCAGTTTGGCGGGCTCGGAGTCGCTCGCGTTGCGACTGACGACGTGATGCGCCCCCGGCATTTCGTACCAGGTTTCGCCCGCGGCATAGGTACGCTCAGGCTCCCCGGCCACCTGGCTGACGATCCGACCGGAAACGACATAGGCATAGATGAACGCCGATTGCGCATGGCGATGCGGCGCCGATGCGCCTCCCGGAGCGTAGGTCACCTCCACGGCCATCAGCGACTTGCCCGGAATGTTCGGCAGGGCGTGGGAAAAGTTGGGTTTGATCGTGTCGCCGGAATTGTCGGCGCTGGCCGCGCCGGCGAAGGTCATCCCGATGGCGGCCAGCAAGGGCAGTAGCAAGCGCGTGGGCTTCATAATCGCTATCTCCTGTGAGGGGCTGGCGGCAGTATGCAGCCGCCGAGGTTCATGAAAAAGAACCGAAAACGTTCGTTTCGGATGTACCATGCGGCATGAAAATCCTCGATTTCAAGCTGGACCGGACCGCCGAGATCTCGTTGGCCGAGCAGATCCGCATTGGCATCACGGCGGCCATCGACAGCGGCGTGCTCGCGCCCGGCGCCAGACTGCCCTCATGGCTGGACCTCGCCGCACAATTGGGCGTCGCCAGAGGCACCGTCAAGACAGCTTACGAGCGCCTGGCGGATAAGCAACTGGTCGTCTCCTGCGGGTCCGGCGGCACCCGGGTGACCGAGCACCCACCGAAGATCGCCTTGCCGGAGCCGTCCGCAGCGGTGGATGCGTTGCCACCGCTGTACCAGGACTTTCTTAGTACAACGGCCGTCTTCCAGAACGGTGTACCCGCCTCGGATAGCTTTCCGGTCACGCTCTTTGCGCGCTTGCGAGTCCATGCCGCCCGCGCCGAGGTGAACGCTCCGCTCATCTATCCGGACCCGCGCGGCGAGCAGGCGCTGAGAGCCGAGATTGCCGCGCACCTGGCGCTTTCACGCGGCATCGAATGTCGTCCATCCCAGGTGTTCATCACGGCGGGCTTCACCGGCGCGCTCGGCGTCGCGCTCAGGGTGCTGAAGGCGCAAGGGCGCTCGGCCTGGGTGGAAAATCCGGGGTTTCCGCCCAGCCGCAGGGCGCTGGAAATCGCGCAAATCACTCCGGTCCCGATTCCGGTCGACGACGATGGCCTTGACGTTGCCTACGGCATGCAGCATGCGCCCGATGCCGCCCTGGCCTTGGTGACGCCCGGCCAGCAGGCGCCAACCGGTGTTCCGCTGTCGCTCGCCCGGCGGGTTCAGCTGCTTGATTGGGCGACGCGCTCCGGGGCGTGGATCATCGAGGATGACTACCTCGGCGAGCTGCAGCTGAAGCGGCGCGCGGCGCCGGCGCTGGCATCACTGGACGGCAACGGGCGCGTCATCCACATCGGCTCGTTCAGCAAGACCATCAGCCCCACGCTGCGGCTGGGCTTCGTCGTCGTCCCGGCGGCATTGGTTGCGCCGTTCGCCGAAGCGGTGATGTGCCTCGCGCCGGCCCCCGGCCCCGCGGTGCAGACGGCTACCGCCGAGTTCATGCACGACGGCCACTACATGCGGCACCTGCGGCGCATGAAGCGCGTATATGCGAATCGCAGCGCCGCGCTGCATGCGACGTTGCAGGCTATGGATTATCCCGTGCGCCCGGCGGGCCTCGGCGTGCTGCTCTGGCTGCCCGAAGGGGCGCGCGATGGCGTCATCGTCCGTGAGGCGCAGGCCTTCGGACTGGCGCCGTCGCCGCTGTCGGCATGGTTCTGTCCGGCCGAACCCCGGCGCCCGGGGCTGCTTCTCGGTGTCGCCAACGCCAGCGAGGAGCGGCTTCCCGCCGCTTGCGAGCGCCTCCGGCAGCTTATTCGCCAGTTTTCCTGACGACCGACTACGGCTCGAAGAGCGGGGCTGCAGCTGGAGAGGGTGTAGTCATAAACATTGTTTCTGTTATAAATAAATCATTATTTATTCTTTTTAATTCGCAATGGCAGTGCACATAGTGGTGCCCACCTCAACGAACCACTGAAGGAGCACAACCATGAGCATCCGCCTCGGCGACATCGCCCCCGATTTCGAACAGGACTCCAGCGCAGGCCGCATCCGTTTCCACGACTGGCTTGGCGACAGCTGGGGCGTGCTGTTCTCGCACCCGGCCGACTTCACTCCGGTGTGCACCACGGAACTGGGCTTTACCGCCAAGCTGAAGGACGAGTTCGCCCAGCGCAACGTCAAGGCCATCGCCCTGTCGGTGGACCCGGTGGACTCGCACATCCGCTGGATCGACGACATCAACGAGACGCAGAACACTGCTGTCAACTTCCCGATCCTCGCCGATGCCGACCGCAAGGTCTCCGAGCTGTACGACCTGATCCACCCGAATGCCAACGACACCCTGACCGTGCGCTCGCTGTTCGTCATCGACCCGAACAAGAAGGTGCGCCTGACCATCACCTACCCGGCGAGCACCGGGCGCAACTTCCACGAAATCCTGCGGGTGATCGATTCGCTGCAGCTGACCGACAACTACAAGGTCGCCACCCCAGCCAACTGGCAGGACGGCGATGAGGTGGTGATCGTGACGTCGCTCAAGGACGAGGAAGAACTCAAGCAGCGGTTCCCCAAGGGCTACCGCGCGGTGAAGCCGTATCTGCGCCTGACCCCGCAGCCCAATCGCTGAGTGCGCACGAGAAACGCCCCGGCAAGCAATTGCCAGGGCGTTTACGGCTCAGGATTTGACGCCGAGCAGGTCGAGCGCCTCGCCCAGCACCTTGACCGACTGGGCGTGGTCGCCGGCGTTGTGCAGCTCTTCACCTTCGGCGCGCAGCTGCTTGACGCGCTCGAGGGTGGCGGCGTCGCTGGGCGGATTGGCGGTGAGCTGTTCGTCGATCTTGGCCATGTCCATCGGACAATGCATGGCCCACAGCGGGGCACTGAAGATAGCGGCAACGGCAAAACTGAGAAGGCGACGCATGGCGGGATCCTCCCGGTAGGTTCGCTTCGAGTATAGAAGCGCTACCGCGCTGTCCTATACGTTTGCGATCTCGCCGAATCGCGCAATCGCATAAGCATTTTCAGGAACTGAATTTGCCGTTATTTCATGCGGTTATGAAGCAATTCTGATGTAAGGCATCATCTGCTGGCGTCGAGGCGAAGCGGGCAAATGCCCGCTCCGTGCAAGGCTGCGATCAGACGGTGCGCGAGAAGCGTCCGCGCTGCTCGCCGCCGAGATAGGCATCGAAGGCCATCGCGACGTTGCGCATCATCAACTGCCCTTGCGGCAGCAGAATCAGCGCGTCGTCACGCAGCTCCACCAGCCCATCGGCGACATGCTCGGCGAGCTGCGCCAGCGAGTCGGCGAAGTACTCGCGGAAGTTGATGTCGTGCTTGCGCTCGATCGCCGCGTAATCGATGCGGCCGTGGCACATCAGCGAGATGATCACGTCGCGGCGCAGGCGGTCATCGGCGCTGAGCTGGTAGCCGCGCTGCACCGGCAGGATGCCCTCGTTGAGGCGCGCGTAGTACTGCGACAGCTCCTTGACGTTCTGGCTGTAGCTGTCGCCGACCTTGCCGATCGAGGAAATGCCGAGGCCGATCAGGTCGCAGTCGGCGTGGGTCGAGTAGCCCTGGAAGTTGCGCTGCAGCGTGCCGTTGGCGCGCGCGAGGGTCAGTTCGTCATCCGGCAGCGAGAAGTGGTCCATGCCGATGTAGACGTAGCCGGCGGAGGTCAGGCGCTGGATGGTCAGCTCCAGCAGCTCCAGCTTGCGCTCGGGCGGCGGCATGTCTTCCGGGCGGATCAGCTTCTGCGCGCGTACCAGGTCCGGCAGGTGCGCATAGCTGTAGGCGGCGATGCGGTCCGGGCGGATGTCGATGATCTTGTTCAGCGTGGTGTTGAAACTCTCCACGGTCTGCAGCGGCAGGCCGTAGATCAGATCGACGCTGACCGACTTGAACTGTGCGTCGCGCGCGGCCTGTACCAGCTCGCGGGTCTGCTCCTCGGTCTGGATACGGTTGACCGCGGCCTGCACGCGGGCATCGAAGTCCTGCACGCCGAAGCTCAGGCGATTGAAGCCCAGTTTGCGCAGCGTGTGGATCTGCGCCGGGGTAACGGTGCGCGGGTCGACTTCCAGCGAAAACTCGTGATCGTCGCTGTCGTCCATGTTGAACGCCTGATGCAGCGTCGCCATCAGATCAGCCAGCTGCTCGCTGGTGAAATAGGTCGGCGTGCCGCCGCCCAGGTGCAGCTGGGTGAGCTTGCGCGAGCGGTCGAACAGCGCGGCCTGCATGGCGATCTCGCGCTTGAGGTATTCGAGGTACTCGACGGCGCGCTCGGTCTTGTGGGTGATGATCTTGTTGCAGGCGCAGTAGTAGCAGAGGCTTTTGCAGAACGGGATGTGGATGTACACCGACAGCGGCTTGGGCGTCGGCGCCTCGTTGCTGGCGCGCGCGGCGTTGCGGTAGTCATCGGCGGCGAAGGCCTGGTGGAACTGCGGCGCGGTGGGATACGAGGTGTAGCGCGGACCCGGGCGGTCATATTTCTCGACCAGGGCGCGGTTGAAGCTCGGCGTTTGGTCCATGTTCGGTTTCACCTTGCGGGTTGAAAGAGGGGAAGGCCGCGGCATACGCCGGTCCGGCCAAGAGGCTGGCGCGGATTATCGCCGATTCGCGCACGCGAGCCGACTGTTTCCGATCAAGAAGTATGGCGGCGGATGCCGGGTCGACGCTCGGACCGCAGCAACGGCGCGGGGCAGGGCGCCCCGCGCCTCGGCGCTCAGAGCTTGAACTGACCGACCAGACGGTTCAGTTCGGCGGCCAGGCGCACCAGTTCCTCGCTGATCTGCGAGGTCTGGGTGGCATCGGCCGACGTGGTGTCGGCGATCCGGCTGATGTTGGTGATGTTGCGGTTGATCTCCTCGGCGACGGCGCTCTGCTGCTCGGCCGCGGTGGCGATCTGGGTGTTCATCTCGTTGATCGTGCCGACTTCGTCGGCGATGGCGCCGAGGCTCTGCGCCGCGCGGGCCACGCAATCGGAACCCGAGCGGGCGCGCGACTGGGCGGCGATCATCGCCTGCACGGCATTGCCCACGCCCTGTTGCAGCTGCTCGATCATGCGCTGGATTTCTTCGGTGGACTTCTGCGTGCGCGAGGCGAGGGTGCGCACTTCGTCGGCGACCACGGCGAAGCCGCGACCCTGCTCGCCGGCCCGCGCGGCCTCGATGGCCGCGTTCAGGGCCAGCAGGTTGGTCTGCTCGGCGATGCCGTTGATGACCCCCACCACCGTGTCGATGCTGGCGCTGTCCGCTTCCAGCTGGCGGACGACGACGGCCGCTTTTTCGATGTCCTGGATGAGGCTGTCGATGCCGTCCAGCGCCTCACCGGCCACGTGCACACCGGACTTGGATTCGCGGTCGGCGTCATTGGAGGCGGTAGCGGTCTGGTTGGCGTTGCGCGCCACTTCCTGCACGGTGGCGCTCATTTCGTTCATCGCCGAAGCGACCATGTCGGTCTCGCTGCGCTGCTCCATCACCGCGCCGAGGGTCTGCTCGGCGACGTGCGATACCCGGTCGGAAACGTCGCCCAGCTGGCGCGTCACGCCAGCCACGGCTTCGAGGCTGTGGCGGAATTTCTCGATCATGCGGTTGAACGCGTTGCCCATCGCGCCGATCTCGTCCTGCGCGCCGATCGACACGCTGCGGCTCAGGTCTTCGTCGCGGGTCATCGCTTCCATCGTGTGGCGCATGGCATGGATGCGGCTGATGATCACGCGGCGCACGGTGTAGATCATCACGCCGACGCCAGCCAGCAGCAGGAGCAGCTGGATGCCGCCGAGCAGCCAGATGTTGCGCTCGACCTCGGCGTCCAGCGCCTTGAGGTCATAACTGATGCGCACGGCGCCCATCACGGTGTTCTCGGCCACCTGGTGACAGGTCAGGCAGTTGGTGCCGCGATAATCGGCATGCGCCAGGATCGGGTTGATCACGGTCAGCACCCGGCGACCGTCCTGCTTGGTGACCTCCATGATCGCCTTGCCGGCCAGGGCACTGCGGTCCAGCGCATCGGCCGGCGCCTGATGGTCGAAACCGGCGCCGAAGGTCTTGATCACCGCATCGCCGCGCACGATGCGCGCATCGATCACGCCGGGGCGGGCGAGGATTTTCTGTCGCAGCACGTCGCGCTGGGCCATGGTGCCGGTCAGCATCATGGTGTTGATGCTGTCGAAATAGGAGTCGGCGGCGTCCTTGGTCTGTTGTTCGACTACGTGCAGGACCAGATTCTTTTCGGTGCTGGCCGCAATGTAGAGCGAGGCGGACATGATCAGCAGCAGCACCAGCAGCAGCGCCAGGTTGATCTTGGTCTGTACGGACAGTTGTCGCGGGGCGGGGGAGTTGGTCATGGTCGTCCTTAGGTCTACTGCTGCGCGCGTGATGCCGGATTTCAACGGCAAGGTAGGCGCCAAATGACTGCAGACTCGCTATCGGCTTGATAACCGCGTTCTTTAAGGGGGAATGCGGGGCGCACACCGGGCGAAAGAAGTAATGGCAATATGATATTTACGCCGCGCGCGGTTGGCGTCATCCAAACGACAAAGTTCTGTGAAATCATCTGCTTCGCTGATCTGGATCAGTTAAGTGCGATTCCGGGCCGGGCTGCTCAAGAAGGTTTTGGCGGCGCGCTTGCAAGCCGGTTTTTTTGTTTCACGGGACCGTCGCAGAGCATTTACAGACAGGCCAATAGCCATTAGCGTGGCGCCCGCTGAACGGGACTGTTTGTTGGCTTGCTCGTAGTCCCGGCGGTTGCATGGTCGGCGCACTCCGGATTTGCCGTACCCCGGCGAACCCCCCGTGATTTGCATGGTCGTAGCCTCTGCGTCGGGCTTCCGGCGAACCCCGCGAGGGCAGCTGCTATCTATCAAGGCAGTGCATCAACTGGAACCTTTATTTCAAGGACTCACATGATCAAGAAATGCCTTTTTCCCGCTGCCGGCTATGGCACGCGTTTTCTACCTGCAACCAAAGCCATGCCCAAGGAAATGCTGCCGGTGGTGAACAAGCCCCTGATTCAATACGGGGTCGAAGAGGCACTGGCCGCGGGCCTGAGCGAAATCGCGATGGTGACCGGACGCGGCAAGCGCTCGCTGGAAGACCACTTCGATATCAGCTATGAGCTCGAGCACCAGATTCGCAACACCGACAAGGAGAAGTACCTGGTCGGCATTCGCCGCCTGATCGACGAGTGCACGTTCTCCTACACCCGCCAGATCGAAATGAAAGGCCTGGGCCACGCCATCCTCAGCGGCCGTCCGTTGATCGGTGACGAGCCGTTCGCCGTGGTGCTGGCCGACGACCTGTGCATCAACCTCGACGGCGACCCGGTGCTGGCGCAGATGGTCAAGCTGTACAACCAGTTCCGCTGCTCGATCGTGGCGATCCAGGAAGTGCCGCCGGAAGAAACCAGCAAGTACGGCGTGATCGCCGGCGAAATGATCCGCGACGACATCTTCCGCGTCAGCCACATGGTCGAGAAGCCCAAGCCCGAGGACGCGCCGTCCAACCTGGCGATCATCGGCCGCTACATCCTGACCCCGGACATCTTCGCGCTGATCGAGCAGACCGAGCCGGGCAAGGGCGGCGAGATCCAGATCACCGACGCGCTGATGAAGCAGGCGCAGGACGGCTGCGTGCTGGCCTACAAGTTCAAGGGCCAGCGTTTCGATTGCGGTAGCGCCGAGGGCTACATCGCGGCGACCAACTTCTGCTACGAGCACTTCTACCTGACCGGCAAGGCGTTCTGAGCACGGAACGCCACGCGCCGCAGGACGAAATGGGCCACCCTCGGGTGGCCCATTCTTTTTTCAGACTGCCGGCATTTCCTGCGCGCCGGGGCCAAGCGGCTGGCCGTAGCTGAACTCGACGTAGTTGCCGGCCGGGTCGCGCAGGCCGCAGTAGTAGCCGACCGGGTAGGGCTCGTCGCGCGGTTCCCAGATCAGGCAACCGGCTGCGCGCGCCTTGTCGGCAATCGCATCGACCGCGGCGCGGCTGTCCAGGGCAAAGCCGAAATGGCTGTAGTCGTCGCTAGCCAATGCGCGGTCGTGTCCACCCGGCATGATCACGAAGATGAACTCACGTTCCTTTCCAGGCTCGGCCATCCAGACGATGCGCGAGCCCTTGCCGGCGCGTTCGTGGAACACGCGCATGCCGCAGAAGCGCGAGTAGAAGTCGATGCAGGCCTCGAGATCCGGCACGTGCAGGGCGATGTGGGTGAGGGTGGGGGACATGCGTCACTCCTGCGCTGATCGGTGCGCGATGGCTGGGGTATGCTGTCGAGCTCTAGAAGGAGACAACATCTCATGGCTTACGACTTCGATCTATTCGTCATCGGCGCCGGTTCCGGCGGCGTTCGCGCGGCGCGCTTCGCGGCGGGCTTCGGCGCCTGGGTTGCGGTGGCCGAGAGTCGCTACCTGGGGGGCACCTGCGTCAATGTCGGCTGCGTGCCGAAGAAACTGCTGGTCTACGGCGCGCACTACGCCGAGGACATCGCCCAGGCGCAGGGCTACGGCTGGACGGTCGAGGGCGCGCGCTTCGACTGGACATCGCTGATCGCCAACAAGAACCGCGAGATTCAGCGCCTCAACGGCATCTATCGCAACCTGCTGGTCGACAGCGGCGTGACCCTGTTGCAGGCCCATGCGCGGCTGGTCGATGCGCACACCGTCGAGGTGGACGGCAAACACTACAGTGCCGAACACATCCTGATCGCCACCGGCGGCTGGCCGCAGGTACCGGACATTCCCGGGCGCGAGCACGCCATCACCTCCAACGAGGCGTTCTATCTGGAGGCGCTGCCGCGGCGCGTGCTGGTCGTCGGCGGCGGCTACATCGCGGTGGAATTCGCCTCGATCTTCCACGGCTGCGGCGCGCAGACCTCGCTGCTGTATCGCGGCGAACTGTTCCTGCGCGGCTTCGACGGCTCGCTGCGCGACCATCTGAAGGACGAACTGAGCAAGAAGGGCGTCGATCTGCAGTTCAATGCGGATATCGCACGCATCGACCGGCAAGCGGACGGCAGTCTGCTGGCGACGCTCAAGGACGGTCGCACGCTGGAAGCCGACTGCATCTTCTACGCGACCGGCCGCCGGCCGATGCTCGACGGGCTGGGGCTCGACACGCTCGAGGTGGCGCTGGACGAGCGCGGCTTCATCGCCGTCGACGACGAGTTCCGCACTTCGATTCCATCGATCCTCGCCATCGGCGACGTCATTGGCCGCGTGCAACTGACGCCGGTCGCGCTTGCCGAAGGCATGGCGGTGGCGCGTCGCCTGTTCAAGCCGGAGGATTACCGGCCGGTGGATTACGCCTGCATCCCGACTGCCGTGTTCAGCCTGCCGAACATGGCAACCGTCGGCCTGACCGAGGAGGAGGCGCGCAAGCAGGGCCGTAAGGTCAGCGTCTTCGAGAGCCGCTTCCGCCCGATGAAGCTGACCATGACCGACAGCCCGGAACGCAGCCTGATGAAGCTGGTGGTCGATGCCGAAACCGATCGCGTGCTGGGTTGCCACATGGCCGGCCCCGATGCCGGCGAAATCATGCAGGGGTTGGGCGTTGCCCTGAAGGCCGGCGCGACGAAGCGGGTGTTCGACGAAACCCTGGGCATTCATCCCACGGCGGCGGAAGAGTTCGTCACCATGCGCACGCCCGCCTCGATCTGAGCGGGCGAAGCGTCCTGACAGGCGGGCGCCGAGGTGGCGCCCGACGCGTGCCGATCAGTGGTGCATGTGCGGATTGGCAGCCGGCGGCGCGGCCGGCGCTTCGTCGAGTATGTCGACATCGGTGGTGATCTCGCCGGCATGTTCGAACTCGAGCATCAGCTCGAAACGCTCGCCAGCGACCAGCGGCTGTTTCAGGCCGAACAGCATCACGTGATTGCCGCTGGGTTGAAAGCGGACCGACTCGCCAGCCGGAACGGCTACGGAATCCACCTGCCGCATGCGCATCATGTCGCCTTCGTGCACATGGGTGTGCAGCTCGGCTTTTTCCGCGCGCGGTGTTCGCGCCGCGACCAGCCGGTCATCCTGCTGGCCCACATTGTCCAGCACGAAATACACCGCGCCGGTCGGTGCGCTGGGCGGCATGGCGCGCGACCAGGCCTGGCTTACCGCAAGGGTGGCGGCCGGCGCTGGCTCAGACGATGAATGATGGTGCTCCTGGGCGTTGGCGGCCAGGCAAAACGCACTCAGACAGCTCGCGGTCAATAGGCGAAGCAGCATGGAAAGACTCCCGATCAAATGAGCGCCGGAACATATCACGTCGATCGCGCCTAACGAATGTCGCCGCCATGACCAAGGTCAAGCGTTGCTGCGGACAGACGCAGATCGGGCCTTGGGCGATTCAGCCATCGCAACGGTTCAAATCCTGACCTGCGCACCGAACTCGATGACACGGTTAACCGGCAACTGGAAGTAGCAAAACACCCATTCAAGCCTCCCAAAAACCTGCCAGCTCAAGATCAACCTCTGCCCCCGAAAAACCGCGATAAACCGAAAAAAAGCACATGGCATGAACACTCCCGACATCCCATACTCGGATCAGGTGAGGGCAACTGAAAGGTACTCACCGGCCGAAGCGTGTTCCGTCCATCGATCGAGAGGAGGTTGCATCATGGGTACCACCTTCCACGAAGATGTCAGCAGCAACGTTCTTCGCCAGATGAAAGACGGCGGGTTCGATTTCACCCGGGTCCATCCCATCGAGTTCTATGCGGTCTTCGAGGACCGCGATCGTGCCCACGCGGCCGCGCGCAACTTTCGCGGCGAATCCATCAATGCGCAGATCCTGCCGCGCGAGGACGGCAGCTGGAATCTGCAGGTCAGCAAGGTCATGTACGCCACCTTCGACAGCATCGGCAACTTCGAGCAGGACCTGGAGGAGCTGGTCGAGCCACTCGGCGGTGTGCTCGACGGCTGGGGCGTGACCCAGGAACTCGGCGGCGACGGTTTCTAAGCACGCCGCCAGCACTCAGCTACGCAGCAATCCGCTCTGCAGCGCCTGGTCCCACGGTGGGACCGGGCCGAAGCGCTCCTTGAGAAACTCCAGCAGCAGGCGCGTGCGCGAATCCGCTTCGCGGGTCAGGCGCAGCGCATAGATGCCACTGGCTTCCGGACGCGGCAGCCCGTGCGTGCAGAACAGCGGCAACAACTCGCCCCGCAGCAGGTATTCGCTGATCAGCCAGGTCGGCAAGTGGGCGATGCCCAGCCCCGCGAGCACCCCGGACAGCAGCGCCTCGGCGTTGTTGGCGACCATGCGCAGGCGTCGCGGGCGGAACAGCCGGAGCTCGCCATCCTGCTCGAAACGCCAGGCGTGCGGTGGCGCCAGCGCATCCCAGTCGAGGCCGTCGTGGCCAAGCAACTCGTGCGGTTGCGTGGGCGTGCCGCGCCGCTGCAGGTACTCCGGGCTGGCGCAGGCGATGCGCACCATCGGCGCCAGCGGCGTGGCCACCAGGCGGGTGTCGGCCAGCGGGCCGATGCGCAGCACCAGATCGACCTTGCCCAGGTGCTCGCCATGCAGGTCGATGAAGCTGTCGATCAGGCGCAACTGCACGTCCACGCCGGGATAGGCGCAGAGAAAGTCGGCGAGCGCCGGCGCCAGATGGCGACGGCCGAACGGCGTCGGTGCGTCGATGCGGATCAGCCCTTCGGGCGTGGCGTCCAGTGCGCTGGCCTCGGCGCGGGCCAGTTGCAGTTCGCGAACGATGCGCCGGGCGCGCTCGGCGAAGGCCTGGGCTGCGGGCGTACTGCGGATGCCGTGGGTGCTGCGGCTGAACAGCTTGCAGCCCAGCGAGTGCTCCAGTGCATCGATACGCCGCGCGACGGAGGAGGGCGTCAAGCCGTGCAGGCGCGCGGCGGCGGAGAAATTGCCGGCTTCCAGCACGTCGAGGAACAGACGCAATTGATCGGCGAAGGAGTGTGGCTGCATTGATGGTTCTCTGTTTTGCGGTGTGCGCAAAGCCATTGTGCACGGCTATGCGTATCGAGAGCAGGCAAGGCGCCTTACCATTGCGTTTTTTTCGAGGGAGCGACGCCGTGCCTTTAATCGATATCGGCTTGAACGTACTGCTTGGGCTGGCGCTGGGTGCGCTCGGCGGTTTGTTCGGCATCGGCGGCGGGCTGATCGCAATCCCGGTGCTCGGCGTGCTGTTCGGCCTGGATCAGCAACTCGCGCAGGGCACGGCATTGGTGATGGTGGTGCCGAACGTGCTGCTGGCGATCTGGCGTTACCACCAGCGCAACCGCATCGATTTCCGCCACGCGGCGGCGCTGGCGCTGCCGAGCTTCTGCTTCGCCATCCTGGGCGCGGCGCTGGCCGTGTCGCTGGATGCCAGTCGCATGCGCCTGGCCTTCGTCGGCTTCCTCTTCGCCTTGGCGGCCCACACGCTGCTGCGGGCGTTTCGCCGTACCGCGCCGGGTAACGGACAATTGCGTCATTCCTGGCCGTGGCTCAGTGTGCTGGGCGCAGGTGCCGGCGCGCTCGGCGGGCTGTTCGGTGTCGGTGGTGCGGTGCTGGCGACGCCGGTGCTGACCAGCGTGTTCGGCACCAGCCAGGTCATCGCCCAGGGGCTGTCGCTGTCGCTGGCCGCGCCGAGTACCGGGGTCACGCTGGTGACCTATGCGCTGCACGGGCAGGTCGACTGGAGACTCGGGCTGCCGCTGGCGGTCGGCGGTCTGCTCAGCATCAGTCTCGGCGTGCGGCTGGCGCACGCCTTGCCGGAGCGCCTGCTGCGCGTGCTGTTCAGCGGCTTTCTGGTGGTCAGCGGCGTGCTGCTGGCACTGGAAGCCTGAGGGGTCCGCAGGCCGCGTCTGTGCTCGCGCGGCTGCAGTCGGTTGCAGGGCTGGGGTAACATCGCCGCCTTCTCAGGTTGCGGTCCGTAGTCATGGATCAGTCGTCGCCACTTGCCCGGTACCGGCAAGCCATCGCCCGTGAGGGTTTCGTCAGTGATGCCGCGCAGTTGCGCGCCGTCGATCTGCTGCAGCACTGCCATGAGCAGGTGCACGCGGGTGAGGTGCCAGGCGGTGTCTACCTGTGGGGGCCGGTAGGGCGCGGCAAGACCTGGCTGATGGACATGTTCCACGCCAGCCTGTGCGTACCGGCGCGGCGCCAGCATTTTCATCACTTCATGCGCTGGGTGCACATGCGCCTGTTCCAGCTCAACGGCACGGCCGATCCACTGCAGGCGCTGGCCCGCGAGCTGGCCGGCGAGGTGCGGGTGCTGTGCTTCGACGAGCTGTTCGTCGGCGACATCGGCGATGCGATCATTCTCGGGCGACTGTTCCGGGTGATGTTCGAGGAAGGCGTGGTCATCGTCGCGACGTCCAACCAGCCACCGGACCAGCTGTACGCCGATGGCTACAACCGTGAGCGCTTTGTGCCGGCGATCGAGGCCATCGAGCGCCACATGCATGTCGTCGACGTGGATGGCGGTGCGGACCATCGCCTGCGTCCCGGCGCGGCGTTGCAGCGCTACTGGGTCGCCGCACCGGATGCGCTGCCGCAGGCCTTCGCGGGCCTGGCCGACGAGGAGGGCAGCGCCGCGCCGCTGGAACTCGGCCATCGCCTGCTGCAGGTGGTGCGCCGCAGCGACAGGGTGCTCTGGTGTCGTTTCGCCGAACTGTGCGAGCAGCCGTTCTCGGCGCTGGATTTCATCGAGCTGTGCGACCGCTACGAGGCGATCCTGCTCGATGGCGTGCCGCAGCTGGGCGGCGTGCAGCGCGAGGGACGCATCGCCCGCGGCACCGAGGACGCGGTCACGCAGGTCAAGGCCGGCGACCGCCAGCTGCCGCGGCTGGCCGCGCATGACGATGCGGTGCGGCGCTTCATCGCGCTGGTGGATGAGTGCTACGACCGGCGCGTGCCGCTGTACATCGAGGCGCAGGTGGCGCTGGAGGAACTGTACGTCGAGGGCTACCTGGCCTTCGCCTTCCGCCGCACGCTCAGCCGCTTGCGCGAGATGCAGTTGCGCCGCTTCGGTTGAATCAGTCGCGGTAGAACACCTGCACCAGGTGATAGCCGAACTGGCTTTTCACCGGCCCGTGCACCTCGCGCAGCGGCTTCTTGAAGATCACCTGGTCGATGCTGCGCACCATCTGCCCCGGGCGCACCTCGCCGAGGTCGCCGCCTTTCTTGCCGGACGGGCAGGTGGAGTACTTGCGCGCCAGCACGTCGAACGCCTCGCCATTGGCGATGCGCTTCTTCAGCTGCGCAGCTTCCGCTTCGGTCTTGACCAGAATGTGGCGCGCCATGGCTTTGGGCATTGCGAGGGTCCTCGGGTTGCGGGGCTGGCGATTGTAGTGCGCTGGCCGCGGATGTCGACCGGCGCGTTGGCTGCATGAACGATGGGCGGTGGTTTCGCCCGCGCCGCGGATACCGCCACCATCACCCTGTCCAGTGCATTAGGGGTGAACACATGACGGCGAGCGCCCGCGAACCGACCCTGGTGGTGATGGGCGTCAGCGGCTGCGGCAAGACGCAGACCAGCCGGGCGCTCGCCGCTGAGCTGGGCGTGCGCTATATCGAGGCGGACGACTTCCACCCGGCGGAAAACCTTGCGCAGATGCGCGCCGGCCTGCCGCTGACCGATGCCCAGCGTATCGGCTGGCTGCAGGCGCTGGGCGATGAAATGCGGCGGGCCGTCGATGATGGCTGCGGCTTCGTGCTGGCCTGCTCGGCGCTCAGGCGCGCCTATCGCCAGGTGCTGCGCGATGCGGTGCCCGGATTGAACTTCGTCCATCTGGTCGTCGACCCGCAAACGGCACGTCAGCGGATTGGCGCTCGGGTCGGACATTTCATGCCGGGCAGCCTGGTCGACAGCCAGTTCGCCACGCTCGAATCGCCCGCTGACGAACCCGGCGTGCTGAGCGTGGACGCGCGCCAGCCGCGCGAGGTGGTACGCCGGCGGATCATCGATTGGCTGCGCGGCGAAGGCTCGATGCTGGCGGTTAGGCCGGCACGTCCTGACGCGCGCTGATCTGCTGGGCGATCTCGATCATCTGCTCGCGCATCCAGCGGTTGGCCGGGTCCTGGTCGGTGCTTTCGTGCCAGTAGATGTGGGTTTCCAGCGGCGCGATTTCCACCGGCAGTTCGGCCTGATGCAGGTTGTGGCGGCGGGCGAAGCGCTCCGGCACGGTGACCACCATGTCGGTCTGTTCGATCACCTGGGTCGCCATCAGGTAGTGCTGCGAGCGCAGGGCGATCTTGCGCTGCAGGCCCATCTTGCCCAGCGCCAGGTCGACCTGGCCCAGACCGCTGCGGCGGCTGGAGATATGCACGTGCGACAGCGCCAGATACTGCTCCATGCTTAACCGTTCGCGGGCCTGCGGGTGGCCGCGGCGCATGGCGCAGATGTAGCGGTCTTCCAGCAGCTTGACGTGGCGCACCTGCGGATCGGTGTTGAGCGGGGCGTCCATGGCGAAATCCAGGCGCCCGGCGGCCAGTTCCTTGGTCGTCTCGCGGCGCTTGGCGAGCATGCTCTCGATCTTCACGTTCGGCGCCAGGCGGCGCAGGCGCTGGAACAGCGGCGGCAGCATCACGGCCTCGCTGAGGTCGGTCATGCTGACGCGAAACACCTTGTTCGCCTGCGCCGGATCGAAGATGCGGCTCTCCTGCACCGATACCCGCAACAGCTGCAGCGCATTGCGCACCGAACCGATGATGTTCTGCGCCATCGGCGTCGGCACCATGCCCTGCGCGGTGCGCACGAACAGCGGATCGTTGAAGGTCTCGCGCAGGCGGGCGAGGGCGTTGGACACGGCGGGCTGGGTGATGCCGACGATCTGCCCGGCGCGGGTCAGATTGGCCTCGGTGTAGATGGCATCGAAGACGATGAACAGATTCAGGTCGACCTTGTTCAGGTTCATTGTTGTGCTCCGGCAGGGATAGCGGGTGCGGCGATCATATATCGGTGATGAATGTTTATACACTAGGAAAATAGCTTCGATAAATCCAGAGCTGTCCACTAGCATCGATTGCATGTACCCACTTCACAGAAGGTCGCCTCATGGATTTCGCCTATTCCCCCAAGGTTCAAGAGCTCAGAGCGCGCGTGCAGGCGTTCATGGACGAGCATGTCTATCCGGCCGAGAAGGTCTTCTACCGGCAGGTCGCCGAGGGTGATCGCTGGCAACCGACCGCCATCGTCGAGGAACTCAAGGCCAAGGCCCGGACGGAAGGCTTGTGGAACCTGTTCCTGCCGGATTCGGAGCTGGGCTTCGGCCTGAGCAACCTGGAATACGCGCCGCTCGCCGAGATCATGGGCAGCTCGGGGCTCGGCCCGGAGGCCTTCAACTGCTCGGCACCGGACACCGGCAACATGGAGGTGCTGGTGCGCTACGGCAGCGAGGCGCAGAAGCGCCAGTGGCTGCAACCGCTGCTCGCCGGCGAGATCCGCTCCTGCTTCGGCATGACCGAGCCGGGCGTGGCCTCCTCGGACGCCACCAACATGCAGGCCTGCGCGGTGCGCGAGGGTGACGAGTGGGTCATCAACGGTCGCAAGTGGTGGACCTCGGGCGCCAACGACCCGCGCTGCAAGGTCATGATCTTCATGGGCCTGACCAACCCGGAAGCGCCGCGCCACGCGCAGCATTCGATGATTCTGGTGCCGATGGACGCGCCGGGCCTCAGCGTGCTGCGCCACCTGCCGGTGTTCGGCTACGACGACGCGCCGCATGGCCACGCCGAAGTGCTGCTGGAGAACGTGCGGGTGCCTTATGACAACGTGCTGCTCGGCGAGGGGCGCGGCTTCGAGATTGCCCAGGGCCGTCTCGGACCGGGACGCATCCACCACTGCATGCGCTCGATCGGCGTCGCCGAACGGGCGCTGAAGCTGATGTGCGAGCGCTCGGTGGCGCGCACCGCGTTCGGCAAGCCGCTGGCGCGGCTGGGCGGCAACCTCGACCACATCGCCGATTCGCGTATCGAGATCAACATGGCGCGGCTGCTGACGCTCAACGCCGCGCACATGATGGATACGGTCGGCAACAAGGTCGCCGCCAGCGAAATCGCCCAGATCAAGGTAGTGGCGCCGAACGTGGCGCTGAAGGTGATCGACCGCGCGATCCAGCTGCACGGCGGTGCGGGGGTCTCCGACGATTTCCCGCTGGCCTACTGGTACGCCGGACAACGCACGCTACGCCTGGCCGACGGTCCGGACGAAGTGCATCGCGCTTCGATCGGCAAGCACGAGCTGGGTAAATACGTGCCGCGGGAACTGCTGCGCGGCCATTGATCGAGTAGGCAACCTGTCGAGCGGGCCTTGCACTGGCGTGCCGGGCCCGTTCGCGCTCAATAGACCCAGATTTCCACCCGGCGATTCTTCACCTGGCCGCTGCCTTGATTGGAAGCTACAGGAAGTTCGGTGCCTATCCCATTGATTTCTCTGAAGTAGACATCGAGCCGGTTCAGCTCGCGACGCACCGCCATGGCGCGCAGCTTGGACAGCAGGGCGGCACGGGTCGGGTCGCTCTGCTCGTCGCCGAAGCCGACCAGCACGGCGCTGTCGGTGAGCTTGCCGTGGCGGCGCAGGTAATCGGCCACACGCGCGAGATCGCGTTGCGCCTTGTTGTCCAGCTTGGCGCTACCGGCCTCGAAGCGGAAATTGACCGTCAGCCGCTGGGCCTCGTTGGCCAGCTGCTGGTAGAACGCCGGCATGTCGGCCTGCGGCTGTTGCTTGACTGCCGTGACATGCTGCGCGACGTAGCCGGACTGTTCGACGATGCGCTGGCCGGCGGTGCTGTGCGCGAATTCGATGAACGCCTGCGTCCAGGGCGTCTGGCCGCTGGGGCGGGTATAGAGGAACAGGCGCCGCGACAGCGGGTAATCCTCGGTGGCAACCAGGGCGTTGTGTGGCAACATCGGCTGCGACTGGCCGTCGGCGATGGCCAGCGCCTTGGCCTGGCCCAACGAAGCGAGGCCGGTGAAGCCGATCGCGCCGGCGCTCATGCTCACTGCGCGCGACAGCTCGTCGTTGGATTCGTAGCGCCGTGCGCTGGCGGCGAGGCTCTTGCCCTGGCGCGCCAGTACCAGCTCGTTGAAGGTGTCCCAGGTGCCGGAGCGGTTGTCGCGGGCGTGCAGTTGCACCGGCTGGTCCACGCCGCCGAGCTCGCGCCAGTTGCCGATCTCGCCGGCGAACAGGCCGGCCAGCTGCGCGGTGGTCAATGACTGCACGGGATTGTCCGGGTGCACCACGATGGCCAGGCCGTCGATGGCGACCACCTGCTCGGCCTCGGCGCTGCGCATGTCGCCCAGCGCGGCAAGCTCGGTGGCCTCGCTGGTCTTGATCGGCCGCGAGGCGGCGGCCAGGTCGGCGGAACCGTCCCGCAGCCCGACGAAACCGCTGCCGGTGCTGTGTGCCGCCACCGTGGCCAGCACCGGCTTGCCCGCCGAAGTGCTGGCGACGATGCGCTGTTCGTTCTCCACCCCGGTCGGCTCGATGCGCACGTCCTTCAGGCCCTGGGCCTCGAACAGCCCGGCAACCAGCTGCGGCACCAGCTTGGCGCCGAGGGTATTGGAGCCCTGGATGCGCAGTACCGCGGAGGCATCGACCGGGAGCGGCAGCGCGGCAAGCGCCTGCCCGGGATGAATGCAGCTGCCCACGCCGAGCCACACCAGGGCCAGCCCCCGGCTCCAGAACGTTTTTACTGCAATGCGTAACGACATCTCGCAACCCCTGTGGAAAAGGGGCGCGAGGCTAGGGCGATTCGGTTAGAGGGACAAGGCGCCCGCGGCTACCACTTCACAGAACGCCAAATTATTCAGTAGACCCAGAGTTCGACCCGGCGATTCTTCACCCGACCGCCGCCTTCGTTGGAAGCGACGGGAAGTTCGGAGCCCATCCCGTTGATTTCCCTGAAGTAGACATCGAGCCGATTCAGCTCGCGGCGTACCGTCATGGCGCGCAGCTTGGACAGCAGGGCGGCGCGCGCCGGATCGCTCTTCTCGTCGCCGAAGCCGACCAGCACGGCGCTGCCGGTGAGCTTGCCGTGCTGGCGCAGGTAGTCGGCCACGCGCGCGAGATCGCGCTGCGCCTTGTTATCCAGCTGCGCGCTGCCAGCCTCGAAGCGGAAGTTGACCGTCAGCCGCTGGGCATCGTTGGCCAGTTGCTGATAGAACGCCGGCATGTCGGCCTGCGGCTGTTGCTTGACCGCCGTGACATGCTGCGCGACGTAGCCGGATTGCTCGACGATGCGCTGGCCGGCAATGCTGTGGATGAACTCGATGTAGGCCTGCGTCCAGGGTGTCTGGCCGCTGGGGCGGGCATAGAGGAACAGGCGCCGCGACAGCGGGTAATCCTCGGTGGCGACCAGGGCGTTGTGCGGCAGCATCGGCTGCGACTGGCCGTCGGCGATGGCCAGCGCCTTGGCCTGGCCCCGTGAGGCGAGGCCGGTGAAGCCAATCGCGCCGCGGCTCATGCTCACCGCCTGCGACAGTTCGTCATTGGATTCGTAGCGCCGTGCGCTGGCGGCGAGGCTCTTGCCCTGGCGCGCCAGTACCAGCTCGTTGAAGGTGTCCCAGGTGCCGGAGCGGTTGTCGCGGGCGTGCAGCTGTACCGGCTGGTCCGCGCCGCCGAGCTCGCGCCAGTTGTCGATCTCACCGGCGAACAGGCTGGCCAGCTGCGCGGTGGTCAATGACTGCACGGGGTTGTCCGGGTGCACCACGATGGCCAGGCCGTCGATGGCGATCACCTGTTCGGCCTGGGCGCTGCGCATGTCGCCCAGCGCGGCAAGCTCGTCGCGCTCGCTGGTCTTGATCGGCCGCGAGGCTGCCGCCAGGTCGCCGCTGCCGTCCTTCAGGCCGGCGAAGCCGGTGCCGGTGCCATGCGCCGCCACCGTGGCGCTCACCGGCTTGCCCGTCGAAGTGCTGGCCACGATGCGCTGTTCGTTCTCGACGCCGGTTGGCTCGATGCGCACATCTTTCAGGCCCTGGGCCTCGAACAGGCCGGCGATCAGCATGGGCGCGAGTTTGGCGCCCACGGTGTTGGAGCCGTGGATGCGCAGCACCGCGCCGCCGTCCCTGGTCACCGGCAGTTCGCCGAACGCCGGCAGCGGAGCGCTGCACGCCAGGCCGAGCAACAGCAGCGGCAAGGCCCGTCTGCACAACCTGTTCAGCACCACGCTTGATGTCATCTCGCTACCCCCCTGTGAAGGCCGCGAGAGTAAGTCCGCCGGATGACTCGAATATGACAGCGCGCGCCCTGCAACGCGGGTTGTGAGCTGTGTAGCAGTTACGCTCGGAGCGGGTTGACGGAGTAGCAGAACGCCGCGTCAGGCGCAGTCGATCCACACCGGGCAGTGGTCGGATGGCTTGTCCATCGCGCGGATGTCGTAATCCACGCCGCAGTCGCGGACCCGCGCGTGCAGCGGCGCGGTGGTGAGGATGTAGTCGATGCGCAGGCCGCGCCGCGGATCGTCCTCGAAGCCGCGGCTGCGGTAGTCGAACCAGCTGAAGCGGTCGGTGACGGCCGGGTTGAGCGTGCGGAAGCTGTCTTGCAAGCCCCAGGCCTTGAGACGACCGAGCCACTCGCGCTCCTCGGGCAGGAAGCTGCACTTGCCCGTACGCAGCCAGCGCTTGGCGTTCACCTCGCCGATGCCGATGTCGCAGTCTTCCGGCGAGATATTGAAGTCGCCCATCAGCGCCAGCGCCTCGCCGGGCGTGAAGCGCTGTTCGAGCAGCGCCAGCAGGTCCGCGTAGAACTTGCTCTTGGCCGGGAACTTGACCGGATGCGCGCGGCTCTCGCCCTGCGGGAAGTAGCCGTTCATGACCGTCACCGGCTGGCCGCTGGCGTCGGCGAAGCGGCCCCAGATGAAGCGCTTCTGCGAATCCTCACCGTCGTCGGGAAAGCCCTTGTGGATTTCCAGCGGCGCCTGGCGCGAGAGCAGGGCGACGCCGTAGTGGCCCTTCTGTCCATGAAAATGCACGTGGTAGCCGCGTGCCTCGATGTCCGCCTGGGGGAACTGCTCGTCGGCGACCTTGGTTTCCTGCAGGCCGATGACGTCCGGCTGGTGACGCTCGATCAGTGCCGCCAGCTGGTGCGGGCGCGCGCGAAGACCATTGATGTTGAACGAGACGATTTTCATGGGCAGGACGGTTCCAGCGAAAAAACGCAGAGTTTAACAGGCGCCTGAAAGCTGTCAGGCCTCGCCGCGCCCTGCAGCGAGCGTGCGCCGGCCAGTCGCAACCGACCGGAAACCCTGCACTGGCCCGACGCCAGTGCTAACGTGCATTCCAACCGCACGACAAGAGAGCCGACCATGACGGATACGTTGGAAATCAGGACGCTGGACAGCGGCTATGCCCGCGAAGCCCGTTCCCTGCTGTACCACGCCTACCGCCACGATCCCACGTTCGCCTACCTGTTCGACGTCGATCGCCCCGGCTACGACCAGCGTGTGCGCGCCACGGTGCGCGAGCTGGTCAACCAGCACTTCCTGCAGGACCAACCGGCGCTGGGCCTGTTCCTCGACGACCGGCTGATCGGCGTGGCCTTGATCGCACCGCCGCAGCGCCGCCTGGACATCACCGAAAGCTGGGCCTGGCGCCTGCGCATGCTGGCGACCACCGGCCTGCGCAGCACCCGACGCTATCTTGACTACCACGCCACGGTGCTGAGCTGCCTGCCGCCCGGCGCGTTCCATGTGCTGCCGCTGCTGGGCGTGCATCCGCAGTTCCAGGGCCGGCGCTACGGCGAGCGGCTGCTCGAAGCGCTGCACAACTGGTGCGCCGACGATCCGGCCTCCGAAGGGCTGGTCATCGACACCGGCAACGCGCGCTACCTCAATTTCTACGAGCGCCAGGGCTACGAGGAAATCGGCCAGGTCGCGATCGGCCCGGTGGTCGCGCACGTATTCTTCCACCCGGCGCCGCAGCGCGTCGCTGTCGCCAATCCCGTCGCCGAGTGAATTGTCGCCCGGTTTCGCCGGTCTCATCCGGCGAAACCACCACACTGCCGTCCATGTCCGCCGTCCCGCCATATGCCGCATGCGAGAGCCTGCGGTGCTAGCATTCCTGCCCATGCCAATCTCGATCAGACGCAGCATCGCCTGCGCCGTCCTTCTCTGCCTGACCTGCGCCAGCGCCTGGGCAGCGGAACTGGACGTGCAGCTGGAACCGGACAACCGCGCGTTGCGCCAGAACGTCGAGAACTACATCGGTGCGCTGGGCGAGCGTGACGAGCGCGAGCTGCTGCACTACAGCCGCATCGCCCAGCGCCAGGCGGAGCAGGCCTTGCAGGCGCTCGGCTATTACCAGGCGCAGATCGACAGCCAGGTGCAGGGCGGTGAGACGCCGCGGCTGATCCTGCGTATCCAGCCCGGTGAGCCGGTGCGTCTGCGCAACGTGCGCGTGCAGGTCGAAGGCCCGGCGGCGCAGCAGGCGACGTTCCGTGTGCCGCAACGGCTGCGCAGCGGCGAGGTGCTTGATCACGGGCGCTACGAGGATGCCAAGCAGCAACTGCTGAACCAGGCCTCGCGCTATGGCTATTTCGCTGGTCGCTTCACGCGCCAGCGCCTGGACATCGACCCCCGGCAGGGGTATGCCGATATCGATCTGGTGTTCGACAGCGGCCCGCGCTATCGCCTCGGCGAGGTGACGTTCGCCGGCGATACGCCGTTCGACGAGGAGCTGCTGTCGCGCATGGTGCCGTTCGCCGCCGATACGCCCTACGATTCCGAACTGATCGCCGAGCTGAACCGCGCGCTGCAATCGAGCGGCTATTTCGAGGGCGTGCGGGTGGATGCCAACCCGACCAGCGCGCACGCGCAGCGGATTCCCGTCGCCGTCCAGCTGACCACACGCAAGCCGCGCACGATGGGCATCGGCCTGGGCTTTTCCACCGACGTCGGGCCGCGCGTGCGCTTGAACTGGACACGCCACTGGGTCAACCCGCAGGGCCACAGCTACGGTGCGGAAACCGAGCTGTCGGCACCGCGGCAGAACATCGGCCTGTACTACGACGTGCCGCTGGACCCGCCGCTGACCGACAAACTGCGCTACGTCGCCGGCTACCAGTACGAGGAGCTGGCCGACACCGACAGCCTGAGCCGCCTGCTCAAGCTCGGCCCGGAATGGCACAGCGAGCTGCCCAGCGGCTGGCAGCGGGTGCTGTCGCTGAAGTGGCAGCACGAGGAATACCGCCTCGGCGATGACTCGGGCCTGAGCACCCTGTTGATGCCCGGCGTGGCCTACAGCTACCTGCGCAGCGACAGCCGCATCGACCCCAGCGAAGGTTATCGCCTGCAGTTCGAGCTGGCGGCGGCCAAGGACGGCGTGCTGTCGGATGCCAACCTGGTGCACGCCAACGCCCAGCTGCGCGGCCTGACCACGCTCGGCAAGCGCCATCGTTTCCTCGGCCGCGTGCAGCTCGGCGGCAACTGGACCGACGAGTACGTCAACGTGCCGCCGTCGCTGCGCTATTTCGCCGGTGGCGACCAGAGCGTGCGCGGCTACGACTACCAGAGCCTGTCGCCGACCAACTCCGACGGCGAGCGCATCGGCGGTCGCTACCAGTTCGCCGCCAGTGTCGAATACCAGTACTCGGTCGCCGAGCGCTGGCGCGTGGCGACCTTCGTCGACCAGGGCAACGCCTTCAACTCACTGGATTTCCCGACGCTCAAGAGCAGCGTCGGTGTCGGCCTGCGCTGGGTGTCGCCGGTCGGGCCGATCCGCGTCGACCTGGCCCATCCGCTGGACGGCGATACCGGCCTGCGCCTGCATTTCTCCATGGGGCCGGAGCTGTGAGGCGCCTCGGCTGGTCGCTGGTCGCACTGCCGCTCCTGCTGGGTGTGGCGCTGGGCGGGCTGCTCGGCACCAGTGCGGGTAGCCGCTGGCTGCTTCAGCGCGTGCCGGGGGTGCAGGTCGAGGGTTTCGCCGGGCATCTCGCGGGGCGCTGGCAGGCCGAGCGTCTGCTCTGGCAGCAGGGTGAACAGCGCGTCGAACTGCTGGCGCCGCGCTTCGCCTGGTCGCCGGGCTGCCTGCTGCAACTGGCGCTGTGCATCGACGAACTGGTCGCCGAAGACGTGCAGCTGCATTTCCCGCCGGGTGCCGAAGAGCCCGACAGCGCGCCGTTCAGCCTGCCGGACATCCAACTGCCGCTGGCGTTGCGCGTGGAGCGCATCGAGCTCGGGCGCCTGCGGCTGAACGAGGTCGAGCAACTGCAGGGCCTGCAGCTGCGCGCCGACTGGCGCCGCGAAGGGCTGCAGATCCAGGCGCTGCACGTGCGCCGCGCCGATGGCGAGCTGAACCTGAGCGGGCGCCTGCAACCGAGCGGCGCCTGGCCGCTCAAGCTGGTCGGCGAGGCGCAGCTCGGCCTGATCGAAGGGCAGCCGTGGGCGCTGGCGCTGCGCCTCGATGGCGAGCTGCGCGACCGCCTGGCGCTCACCGTCGACAGCCGTGGCTATCTGGACGGCACGCTCAGCGGCCAGCTGCAACCGCTGGCCGAGCACCTGCCGGCGACCCTGCGCCTGCAGGCCGAGGGCTTTCGCGCCACGCCGGAACTGCCCGACAGCCTGCGCCTGAACGCCGTCGAGCTGACCGCCAGTGGCGATCTGCAGGACGGCTATCGGCTGCTCGGTACCGCCGAATTGCCGGGCGAGGGAGGGCTGGTGCGGCTGGCGCTGGACGGTCTGCTCAAGGCCAGCGGCGCGACACTCGATGTGCTCGAACTGGACGCCGGCGACGGGCAGTACGTGCGCCTGCACGGCCAGCTCGACTGGCAGCAGGCGCTGGCCGGCGAGGCGAATCTGGCTTGGCACAACTTCCCCTGGCAGCGCCTTTATTCGCTGGCAGAGCCGCCGCCGGTCAGCCTGCGCGAGCTGAACGCCCAGCTGCAGTATGACGATGGCGCCTACCTCGGCCACTTCGAGTCGGCGCTGAGCGGCCCGGCCGGCGATTTCAGTCTGGACAGCCCGCTCAGCGGCAATCTTGAAGTGGTGCACCTGCCGCAGCTGCAACTACGCGCCGGGCAGGGCGCCGCCACCGGCAGCCTGAGCGTCGGTTTTGCCGATGGCCTCGACTGGAAGACCAACCTGCAACTGAGCGAGCTGGACCCGGCGTACTGGCTGGCACAACTGCCCGGTCAGCTCGGCGGTACGCTCAGGAGCCGTGGCGCGCTGCGCGACGAAACACTGCAGGCCGAGGCCGAACTGGACCTGGCCGGTCAGCTGCGCGGCCAGCCGAGCCAGCTGCAACTGACGGCGGCCGGGCAGGGCGCGACTTGGGACGTTCCGCGCCTCGACCTGCGCGTCGGGGCCAATCGCATTCACGGCGCCGGGCGCTGGAGCGAGACGCTGGACGGCGAACTGCGTGTGCAATTGCCGCGTCTGGCGCAGCTCTGGCCGGGGCTCGCGGGCCAGCTCGACGGCCTCGTGCAACTGGCCGGCAGCGCAGGCGCGCCGCAGGGTTCGGCGCGCCTGAACGGCCAGGCGCTGGCCTACCAGACCAATCGCGTGGAACGCCTGCGCCTCGATGCGGCGCTCGGCGAAGGCGAGCGCGCGACGCTGCGGCTGGTCGCCGACGCGCTGCAACTGGGCGACAACGACATGGGCACCTTGCAGCTCGAGGCCAGCGGCACGCGCGCGCGTCATCAGGCCGAGCTGCGCCTCGACGGACCGACGCTGGACCTCGCGACCGCGCTCGACGGCAGCCTGCAAGGCGCCGACTGGCAAGGCCGCCTGCTGCGCGCGACGCTCCAGGCGCATGAACAGCGCTGGGCCTTGCAGAGCCCGGCGGCGATCCGTCGGCGCGCCGATGGTCGCGTGGAGCTGGGCGCGCACTGCTGGCTGGCCGCCCCGGCATCGCTCTGCGCCGAAGAGCAGCGGCTGTTGCCGGAGCCGCAACTGCGTTACCGGCTGCGCGATTTCCCGCTGGACAGTCTCGCTGGCTTCTTTCCCGAGGATTTCGCCTGGCAGGGCGAGCTGAACGCCGATCTGCGCCTGGACCTGCCGGAGGCCGGACCGAACGGCGAGCTGCGCCTCGACGCCGGTGCCGGCGTGCTGCGCCTGCGCCAGGGCGAGGCCTGGCACGATTTCCCGTACCGCACGCTGACGCTCGACAGCCGCCTGCGCCCCGAACGCATCGACAGCCAGCTGCGCTTCGACGGCGGCGAGCTGGGTGAGGTGGACGTCAGCGCGCGCATCGATCCGCGCCGCGCGATCAAGCCGCTGGACGGCGAGTTCCACCTGCGCGGACTCGATCTGGCGGTGGCGCGGCCGTTCGCGCCGATGGTCGAACGCCTGCAGGGCGAGCTGAACGGCAGCGGCCGGCTGGCAGGAAGCCTGCAGGAACCCGAGTTGCAGGGGGAGCTGCGCCTGAGCGGCGGTGAGGTTGCCGGTAACGAACTGCCGGTGACGCTGGAACAACTGCAGGCGCGCCTGCTAATCGATGGCCAGCAACTGCGGATCGACAGCGACTGGCGCAGCGGCGAGCAGGGCCGTGGGGCCTTGAGCGGCACGCTGGACTGGCACGCCGCGCCGGACCTCGACCTGCGCCTTACCGGCGAACGCCTGCCGATGGTGGTCGAGCCCTATGCCGATCTGGAAGTCGATCCCGCGCTGCACATCAGCCTGGCCGGCGAGCAGTTGTCGATCGATGGCAAGGTACGGGTGCCGCGCGGCACCATCACGGTGCGCGAGCTGCCGCCGGCAACGGTCAGGGTCTCCGAGGACGCGCGCATCGTCGGCGCCGAGCAGGCACCGGCGCAGACGCCGCTGGCGGTGAAGATGGACATCGACGTCGAGGTCGGCCAGGAGCGCCTGCGCTTCTCCGGCTTCGGCCTCACCGCGGACCTGGCCGGCCATCTGCACATCGGCGACAACCTCGATGCGCGCGGCGAGCTGAACCTGAACAACGGTCGCTATCGCGCCTACGGCCAGCGCCTGACCATTCGCCGCGCGCAGCTGCTGTTCACCGGCGTGCTCACGCAGCCGTATCTGGATATCGAGGCGATCCGCAGCATCCGGGCGCACGATGTGGTGGCCGGCCTGCGCATCACCGGCAGCGCCGAGCAGCCGCGGGTGGATGTCTTCTCCGAGCCGGCGATGAGCCAGGAACAGGCGTTGTCCTACCTCGTGCTCGGCCGGCCGCTGGGTGCCGACAGCGGCGACAGCAACCTGCTGGCCCAGGCCGCGCTGGGACTCGGGCTGGCCGGCAGTGCCTCGATCACCGGCGGGCTGGCGCAGCGCCTGGGAATCGAGGAATTCCAGCTCGATACCGAAGGCAGCGGCGCCGCCACCAGCGTGGTCGCCAGCGGCCGGTTGTCCGAGCGCCTGATGCTGCGCTACGGGGTCGGGGTGTTCGAGCCCTCCAACACCATCGCGCTGCGCTACCAGCTGACCAAGAGACTGTTCCTCGAGGCGGCGAGCGGCCTGGCCAGCTCGCTCGATCTGTTCTACCGGCGCGATTTCTGAGCGTCGGTGCAACCCGCCTTCGATCCGGCTCCAGATCGGGGTCTCGCGAGGCATGCAGCGGGTCTGGATCGGACTGTTGAAAAATAATCGAAGCAGCATGATTTGTAGCGCCCGGCGACTAAACTCCCAAGTGCTCAACACGTTCTGGAATGGGCATTGCAACGCCGATGACCGACGCCTGGCGTAGACCAGGACTCCTCTTCAAAGAAAAAGGCATATCAATTGGAATTCCTGCAAACCCTGGTCAACGACACCAACGCCCTTGTCTGGGGCGTGCCAATGCTGGTGCTGATCCTCGGCACCGGTCTGTTCCTGATGATCTACCTCAAGTTCATGCCCTGGCTGAACATCCCAACCGGCTTCGCGCTGCTCTGGAAGGGTCGCCACAAGGGTGATGACGAATCCGGCGAGATCAGCCCGTTCCAGGCGCTGATGACCTGTCTGGCCGCCACCGTCGGCACCGGCAACATCGCCGGCGTCGCCACCGCGATCTTCCTCGGCGGCCCCGGCGCGGTGTTCTGGATGTGGTGCACCGCGCTGGTGGGCATGGCCACCAAGTACTGCGAAGTGGTGCTGGCCGTGCATTACCGTGAGAAGGATGATCGCGGCGAGCATGTCGGCGGACCGATGTACGCGATCAAGAACGGCCTGGGTAGCCGCTGGGTCTGGATGGGTGGCGCCTTCGCGCTGTTCGGCGGCCTGGCGGGCTTCGGCATCGGCAACATGGTGCAGGTCAACAGCATGGCCGACGCGCTGCACGGCTCGTTCGGCATCCCGGATTGGGTGACCGGCGTGGCAACGATGGTCGTCACCGGGCTGGTGATCCTCGGCGGCATCAGGCGCATCGGCCAGGTCGCCGAGATGCTGGTGCCGTTCATGTGCGTGGGCTACGTCGTCGCCTCGCTGATCGTGCTGGTGATCAACTATCAGGCCATCCCCGGCGCCTTCGCGCTGATCTTCGAGCACGCCTTCAGCCCGGCGGCAGCCACCGGTGGTTTCGCTGGTGCGGCGGTGATGGCGGCGATCCGCTTCGGCGTGGCGCGCGGCATCTTCTCCAACGAGGCGGGTCTGGGCACCGCCGGCATCGCCCAGGCCGCGGGCACGACCACCAGCTCGGTGCGCTCGGGGCTGATCGGCATGCTCGGCACCTTCATCGACACCCTCATCGTCTGCTCGATGACCGCCCTGGTGATCCTCACCACCGGCGTCTGGACCAGCGGCGTCAGCGGCGCGGAGCTGTCCAGCGCCGCCTTCGAGGCCGCACTGCCGGGCGTCGGCCAGTATGTGCTGGCGCTGTCGCTGGTGGTGTTCAGCTACACCACCATCCTCGGCTGGAGCTACTACGGCGAGCGCTGCTGGGAATACCTGGTCGGCACCAAGTCGATCCTGCCGTTCCGCCTGCTCTGGGTCGTGGCCATCCCCTTTGGCGCCGTCGCCCAGCTCGACTTCGCCTGGCTGGTCGCCGATACCCTCAACGGGCTGATGGCCATTCCCAACCTGATTTCCCTATTGCTGCTTAGCCCGGTAGTGGTCAAGCTGACCCGCGAATATTTCGCGCGCCGCTGAGGCGTGCGCTGTCGTTGTCTGTCCTGCCGCGCGGCGTGCCTGCGCGGTTCCGTTGCATCCATGCGTGTTCATAAAAAAGGAAATAATTCATGAGTGAAGTAACCCTGCGTGGTACCCCCATCCAGGTGATCGGCGACTTTCCGCAGGTCGGTCAGCAGGCCAGGGCATTCAGCCTGGTCGGCGGTGATCTGGCCGATGTCGAGCTGAGCAGTTTCGCCGGCAAGCGCAAGGTGCTGAACATCTTCCCCAGCATCGACACACCGACCTGCGCAACCTCGGTGCGCACCTTCAATGCCAAGGCCAGCGCCCTGAGCAACACCGTGGTGCTGTGCATTTCGGCGGATCTGCCGTTCGCGCAGAGCCGCTTCTGTGGTGCCGAGGGGCTGGAGAACGTGGTGAACCTGTCGACCATGCGCGGCGCCGGCTTCCTCGCCGATTACGGCGTGGCCATCGCCAGCGGCCCGTTGGCAGGCGTCGCGGCACGTGCGGTGGTCGTGCTCGATGAACAGAATCGCGTGCTGCACAGCGAGCTGGTCAGCGAGATCGGCCAGGAGCCGGATTACAACGCGGCGCTGGCGGTGCTGGGCTGACAGTCCACCCATGAGCGGGGGCCGTGCAACGCGGCCTCCGTCCTGTTTCTGACGGCATAAAACCAGCGACCCGGCCTTCGCCGTCCGTCGCGCTCAATTGGTCCACCGTTGCGCCAGGGACTAGCGTTTCTGTGCTGCCGTTCCCCGCGGATGGCGCATACGGCCCGCGCAGCGGCAAAAAATGGCTAATTCGTCAGCCGGCAAAATTTTTTTGCCCAAACGCGGTCATAGAGCTGATTGTCAAGAAGAATGGACTCACTTTATGCCCACCTTGCACGTAAAAAAGATTGGTGTCAGTGGTACCGGGATGATCGCCAGGGGTTTCATTCGGCTGATCAAGCAGCACTATCAAGACATGGAAATCTCGCGTGTCCTCACGCGACGACCGCTCGCCACGCTGACCGACTTTCCTCTCGCCGAACGACTGACCAACTCGCTCGATGAACTCATCGACCATTGCGACCTGCTGGTCGAGTGCAGCGGTGACGTGTTCCACGGCACCGAGGTGATCGAACGGGCATTCCAGGCCGGGCTGCCGGTGGTCACGGTGAACGCGGAACTGCAGGTCACCACGGGTTCCTACCTGGCCGGCAAGGGCTTTCTCACCGAGGCCGAAGGCGACCAGCCCGGCTCGCTTGCGGCGCTGCATGAAGATGCGCTGCAGATGGGTTTCCAGCCGCTGGTCTACGGCAACATGAAGGGCTATCTGAACCATGACCCGTCGCCCGAGGACATGGCTTACTGGGCCAATCGCCAGGGCATCAGCATCGACCAGACGACCTCCTTCACCGACGGCACCAAGGTGCAGATCGAACAGGTGATCGTCGGCAACGGCCTGGGCGCCACCATCACCCGTCAGGGGCTGGAGGGGCTGGCTTCGACCAATCTGGACGACAGCGCCAGCCTGCTCGGCATGATGGCCGAGCGCCTCGGCCAGCCGATCGTCGATTACGTGGTGCCGTCCGGTTATGCCGCCGGCGGCGTGTTCCTGGTTTGCCGGCACGACGCCGAACAGGCGCCGGCGATCGAGTACTTCAAGCTCGGCCGTGGCCCGTATTACACGCTGGTGCGGCCGTTCCACCTGTGTTCGCTGGAAGTGGGCAAGACGGTACGACGGGTACTCGCCGGCGGCGGGGTACTGCTGAACAACTCGACCACGCCGACACTGGGTGTGGCGGCCATCGCCAAGCGCGCGATGAAGCCGGGCGAGCTGATCGAGCGCGGCATCGGTGGTTTCCAGTTCCGTGGCGAGGCGATCAAGCTCGACCAGCATCCCGACCACGTACCCATCGGTCTGTTGCGCAAGACCGCGCTGCGGCGGGCGGTGGAACCGGGGCAGATCATCACCTTCGACGACATCGACATCCTGCCCAGTCGTGCGCTGGATATCGTGCTGGAGCAACGCCGCGCGCCGGTCGAGTCGGCGCCGCAGTGGGATGCATCGCTGCTGCCGCCGGTGGGCATGGTCGCCATCGGCGGTTGAAACACCGCTATCAGGGGAAGGCCGCCGCGAGCGGCCTTCTGCGTTTTTGCCGTCCACAACCGCCAGCGCGTTTCATTGCAGCGTCAACTCGTCGCCGCGCTCCTGCTGCCAGTCGTCCAGCCCGGGCGCGGCTTCTTCACCCGCCATGCGGTGGATGATGGTGAAGTAATCCTGCTTGAAGCGGTCCTGCATGATCTCGCGGCGATCCTTCACCCGCACGGCATAGATGGTCTGCACGTTCTGGTGATCGAAATCGCGCCAGTACTGCTCGTCCTTGAGCAGGCGATAGCGATGGTTTTCCAGCGCGGCGATCACCGCTTCGCTATCGGCGCTGCCGGCGCGCTGCACGGCGGCGGCCCACTGACGCACGATGCCGTAGGCCGTGGCCGCGGTGCTGCCGGGGTAGGCCTGGTGCTGGCGGATGAACTCGTCAACGAAGGCCTGGCCCTCGATGCTGTTCTCCAGTTTGGGCACTTGCCAGTTCCACGCCTCGGTGCCGATCACATGCTCCATCACCAGCGGCCCGGCCTGCTCGACGATGCTCTGGGTCAGGTTGGGCACGATGATCTGCATGCGCTTGCCCAGCTCCAGGCTGTGGGCCAGGCGCATGGTCTGCACCAGATCCTGGCCCAGCAGCACGATCACCAGCATGTCCGCCTCGCTGGCGGCTGCCTTCTTCAGAGCAGCCAGATAGTCGCTGCGGCGCGCGCCGTGCGCGGCGATCTTCGAGTAGCCGTGGCGGGCGCGGTCGCGGCTCTTGGTCGCTTCGCGCAGCGCCTGCTCCATGCTGGCGCCCCAGGCGTCGTCGAGGCTGATGTAGTGATAGCGGCGGTTGGGCATGTGCCAGCTCAGGTACTGGCCCAGCACCTTGGCGCTCATCCAGGCGCTGTTCGATTCGCGGAACAGGTGGCGATGGCCGTCATGGCCGGTGATCTCGTTGGCGTAGGCCAGCGTCGGGAAATACAGCAGGCCCAGCTCGCGGGCGCGCTGGCCGGCGGCAAGGGCTTCTTCGCTGTTGGCGCCGCCGAAGATCATGTGCGCGTTCTGCGCGGCGAACCGCTCGACGTTGGCCGTGGCCTTCTCGGCGCGGGCGGCGGAGTTGAGGCTGATCAGCTGCAGTGGCCGGCCGAGCACGCCACCCTGGCTGTTGATCTGGTCGATGGCGAGCAGGGCGCCGCGACGCAGCTCCAGTCCTTCGGACTTGTAGTTGCCGGTACTCGGGTAGTTCAGACCCAGCCGCAGCGGCTCGGCGGCCTGCAGTGGCGCGACGGTACAGATCAGTAACAGGGCAACCAGGGCGTGACGGAACATGGCTCGTTTCCTTGTGAGCGGGAAACTGCAGGTTGTAGGCGGCGCGGCGCCTCGTCGAAATAGTCTTTTGCGGCCGAACGCATGCGACTTCGGTGCCGACCCGCTGCAGGCGCGTTGCCATCGCGCGGCGCCAGCCCAGATGTGGCGCGGCCTGCAGGGCGGTATTGCTACCAAGGGAGGAGGAAAATCGACACTGCGGGCAATTGTTGCACGGGCAAGGCGAACCAAGAATCTGCAACAGACCGGGAAAATTTCCCGGCATAACAATGAACCCGCAGAGGTAGCCGCAATGAAGCACACCGGTCTTCGCAAGCCCTTCGCCCTGACGGCGCTATGCGCTGCAATGGCGATGTCCAGCCTGTCGGCCTGGGCCGTCACCGACCAGGAAATCCTCGACGACGCCAAAACTACCAACCAGATCGTCACCAACGGCCTGGGGCTGCAGGGCCAGCGCTACAGCCCGCTGAGCACCCTCAACACCGAGAACGTCCAGCAGCTGCGTCCGGTTTGGGCCTTCTCCCTGGGCGGCGAGAAGCAGCGCGGTCAGGAAGCGCAGCCGCTGATCAAGGACGGCGTGATGTACATCACCGGCTCCTATTCGCGCGTTTATGCCGTCGATGCGCGCACCGGCAAGGAACTGTGGCAGTACGACGCGCGCCTGCCCGACGGCATCATGCCGTGCTGCGACGTTATCAACCGTGGTGTGGCGCTGTATGACGACCTGGTGATCTTCGGCACCCTTGACGCCAAGCTGGTCGCGCTGAACAAGGACACCGGCAAGGTGGTCTGGAAGAAGACCGTGGCCGACTACAAGGCCGGTTACTCGCTGACTGCGGCGCCGCTGATCGTCAAGGGCAAGCTGATCACCGGCGTCTCCGGCGGCGAGTTCGGCGTGGTGGGCAAGATCGAGGCCTACAACCCGAAGAACGGCGAGCTGCTGTGGACCCGGCCAACCGTCGAAGGCCACATGGGTTATGTCTGGAAGGACGGCAAGAAGGTCGAAAGCGGCATCTCCGGCGGCGAAGCCGGCAAGAGCTGGCCGGGCGACCTGTGGAAGACCGGCGGCGCCGCGCCCTGGCTGGGCGGCTACTACGACCCGGATACCGACTCGCTGCTGTTCGGCACCGGCAACCCGTCGCCGTGGAACTCGCACCTGCGCCCAGGCGACAACCTGTTCTCCTCCTCGCGCCTGGCCATCGACCCGGATGACGGCTCGATCAAGTGGCACTTCCAGTCCACCCCGCATGACGGCTGGGACTACGACGGCGTCAACGAGCTGATCTCCTTCGACTACCAGGAAGGCGGCAAGACCATCAAGGCAGCCGGTACCGCCGACCGCAACGGCTTCTTCTACGTACTGGACCGCACCAACGGCAAGTTCATCCGCGGCTTCCCCTTCGTCGACAAGATCACCTGGGCCAAGGGCCTGGACGAGAACGGTCGCCCGATATACGACGAGGCCAACCGTCCGGGTGCGCCGGGCGCCGACAAGGGCAAGTCCGTCACCGTCGCGCCGTCGTTCCTCGGCGGCAAGAACTGGATGCCGATGGCCTACAGCCAGGACACCGGACTGTTCTACGTGCCGTCCAACGAGTGGGCGATGGACATCTGGAACGAGAACGTCGCCTACAAGAAGGGCGCGGCGTACCTGGGTGCCGGCTTCACCATCCATCCGCTGAACGAGGACTACATCGGCGTACTGCGCGCCATCGATCCGAAGACCGGCAAGGAAGTCTGGCGCTACAAGAACTACGCACCGCTGTGGGGCGGCGTGCTGGCCACCAAGGGCAACCTGGTGTTCACCGGCAACCCGGAAGGCTACCTGATGGCCTTCGACGCCAAGACCGGCGAGAAAGTCTACGAGTTCAACACCGGCTCCGGCGTGATCGGCTCCCCGGTCACCTGGGAAATGGACGGCGAGCAGTATGTCTCCGTGCTGTCCGGTTGGGGCGGTGCGGTGCCGCTGTGGGGTGGCGAAGTCGCCAAGCGCATCAAGGACTTCAACCAGGGCGGCACGCTGTGGACCTTCAAGCTGCCGAAGGACATGGTCGCCAAGCGTTGATCGCGTAACCGCAAGCACGAAGGCCGGCTCGAGTAGCCGGCCTTCTTCGTTTTCAGGCCGCCGGTGCGTCGGAGCGGTTGTTGCGCCGCAGCTTCTTCGCCCGCGCCTCGAGCAGCACGTACAGCAGCGTGGCGAACAACAACGGAATCAGGAAATACACCACTCGGTAGCCGATCAGGCCGCCGACGATCGCACCGCGGCTCATCTGCTCGGACAACAGGGCGACGAATACCGCCTCGATTACCCCCAGCCCGGCCGGAATATGCGTCACCACGCCGGCGATGCTGCTGATCATCAGCACGCCGAGCACCTGCGGATAGGCGATCTGCTGCGACAGCATGAAATACACCACCAGCGCCATCAGCCCCCAGTTCAGCGCGCCCAGCAGCAACTGCACCAGCGCCAGGCGCAGCGACGGCAGCTCGATCTCATGCTGGCGGATGGTCCACGAGCGCCGTTTGGAAAAGCCGCACAGCCCCAGATAGACCAGGCACACGCCAATCAGCACCACGCCGAGCAGGCGCAGCGCGGTGGCGCCGATTTGCCAGTCCGGCGGCGGGGTGATCCAGCCCATCGCGAAGATCACTCCCGCCAGCCACATGTAGCCCAGCCAGTTGGTCAGCAGACTCAGGGTGAATATCCGGGTGATCTGCGCCGGACGCAGGCCCAGGCGCGAATACAGCCGGTAGCGCAGGGCGATGCCGCCGACCCAGGCACTGAGGTTGAGGTTGAAGGCGTAGCAGACGAACGTCACCGGCACGATCTGCCGCACCGGCAGGGCGTGGCGCACGTAGTGTTTGCCCAGTACGTCGAAGAAGCAGTACACCATGTAACTGCCGAGCATCGCTGCGCCGGCCATCCACAGCGTCTCGGCCTTGTAGTTGCGCAGCGTGCGCCACACCTCCTGCCAGTCTAGCGTGCGCGCCAGGCTGACCAGCAGAACGCCCACCAGGACGAAGAACACGTAGGTGAGGATCTTCTTCAGCAGCGGCCAGCGCTTGCGCCAGCCACAGTGTCGCGCGGCGTGGGAATGGCTCATTGATGCTCTCGCTGCAAGGGTTGGGCGGGTGGTACGGCAGAGGCTTGCGCCTGGACCGTCGCAGGGTCGACCACCTGATCGATCGGCTTGAGTTTCGGCTTGTGCGCCGGGAACAGCCCGACCAGCTCGGGAAAGTGTCGCAGGAAGTGGAAGATCAGGGATGCCAGCGGCGCGCGCCACCAGTAGCCGCGCACCATGCGCTCCAGCGGAATGCGCCGGCAGTGGTGCTGCATCAGCGTATCCAGCTTCTCGTGCAACTGACGGTTGAAGCTGTGGTCGCGAATGATCAGGTTGGCTTCCAGGTTGAGCGACAGGCTCAGCGGGTCGAGGTTGCTCGAACCCACCGTCGACCACTCGTAGTCGGCCAGCGCGACCTTGCCGTGCAGCGGCCGGCGGCAGTATTCGTGGATCTCCACGCCGTCGCGCATCAGGTAGTTGTAGAGCATGCGCGCGCCGAACTTGGCGATCGGCATGTCCGGCTCGCCCTGGAGGATCAGCCGCACCCGCACGCCGCGTCGCGCGGCGTTGCGGATCTCGCGCAGCACGCGATAACCGGGGAAGAAATAGGCGTTGGCAATCAATAGCCTGGAGCGCGCATCTCGAATCGCTTGCAGGTATTGCTGCTCGATATCGTTGCGATGCTCGTCGTTGTCGCGTGTCACCAGCAGCGCCCGCGCCTCGCCGCGACTGGTGCCGGCATAGCCGCTGGCCTGGGTATGCGGCCGGCGCTGCCACCAGCGGCGCGGCGCCCGGACCGGCCCCAGCGCCGCGATGGCGAAGCGGTGGATATCGTGCACCACCGGGCCTTCGACGCGCATGGCGTAGTCCTGCTTGGCCGTGGGGCCGAAGTCCTCCAGATGGTCGGCGGAGAAGTTGATACCGCCGATGAAGGCCACCTCGGCATCGATCACCACGATCTTGCGATGCAGGCGGCGGAACACGTTCAGCCGCGTGCCCATGAAGCGCTTGCCGGGGTCGAACATGTGGATGCGGATGCCGACCTGGGTCATCGCCATGACGAACTCGCCGTGAAGGTCGGCCGAGCCATAGCCGTCCACGGTGACGTCGACGCTGGCGCCGTTCTCCGCGGCGCGGATCAGCGCGCGCTGCAGTTCGGCGCCGACCTTGTCCTCGAACAGGATGAAGGTTTCCAGCAGCACTTCCTTCTCGGCGCTGGCGATGGCCGCGAACACGGAGGGGAAGAATTCCTCGCCGTTTTCCAGCAATTGCAGCCGGTTTCCATCGCGCCAATGGAAGTTCATAGCTGTATCTCCACCGCCAGAGGTAGATGATCGGACAAGTGCGTCCAGGGTTTGGTGCCCAGGATCGTCGCGCCGCGGCTGGTCGCGTTGCGCACGTAGATGCGGTCCAGACGCAGCAACGGCCAACGCGCCGGGAAGGTCCTGGCGACCTGGCCGTAGGCGAGGGCGAAGGCTTCGTGCAGGCCGGCACAGCGATCCAGCGAGCGGGTCGCGCGCAGCCGCCAGTCGTTGAAGTCGCCGGCCACCACTACCGGAGCGTCTGCCGGCAGGCTATCGAGCAGATCGCAGAGCAATTCGAGCTGCTGGGCGCGGTGCGCCTCGCGCAGCCCCAGATGTACGCAGATCGCATGGAACTCCTCGTGCCCGGGCACCTGCAGCACGCTGTGCAGCAGGCCGCGGCGCTCGGGGCCGGCGATGGATACGTCGAGGTTCTCGTAACGCAGGATGGGGAATTTCGACAACAGCGCGTTGCCGTGGTCGCCATCGGGGTACACCGCGTTGCGGCCGTAGGCGAAGTCGGTCCAGATGCTGTCGGCGAGGAACTCGTACTGCGACGTCTGCGGCCAATCGTGAAAGCGCAGTGCGTGCTTTTCGTGGGTGCCGAGCACCTCCTGGAGGAACACGATGTCCGCCGACACCGCGCGTACCGCCTCGCGCAGCTCGGGCAGGATGAAGCGGCGGTTGAGGGCGGTGAAGCCCTTGTGGGTGTTCATCGTCAGCACATGGACCGAGTTGACGGCCGTGGCCATGTGGACATCGAGATCGCGGGTATCGAGCAGGTGGTCTTTTTCCAGGGTCACGGGCATGTTCCTTCGACTGGCGTGCCCGGCGTGCGGCAACTGCGCCAGGCCGGTCTCGAACAACTGCGGGGCGAGGCGCGACGACGGCGGGAACTGCCGGCCGGCGTCGCCTTCGCAACCGCCGTTAGCGCGGACGCTACGGCGCGGGTGGATCGCTCGCCGGGAAGGTCTGCTCGATGGCTTCGTCGAGCTTTTCCTCACCGCTGCCGGCGGCAGTGCTCCCCGCCTGCGGCTGCAGTTCGACCTTGATCCAGCCGTTCTCGCGACGATCGAAGGCCTCGAACGCGGCGATCGCATCGGTCATCGGCTTGACCTGCGTGAGCACCTTGGCCGGATCGATGCGCCGCGCCTGGATCATCTCGATCAGCCGCGGGATGTACTTGCGGTGGTGGCAGTTGCCCATGTTGACGGTGAGGTTCTTGTTCATCGCCTGACCGATGGGAAAGCGCATCGCCTCCGGCGGGTAGACGCCGATGATCGACAGCGTGCCGGCCTTGGCCAGCCCCTGAACTGCCCACTCCAGCGCCTGGGACGGCGCGTCGCCCGGCTGCCACTGGGCGTTGTCATTGCGCGCCGGCGCATGGCTGGCCGGCTGTGCGCCACAGCAGCCGTGCTCGGCATCGATGCCGACCGCATCGATGGCGCGGTCCACGCCGATGCCGTCGGTCAGGCGCTGGAGCGTCGCGAGCGGGTCCTCGCGGTTGAAGTCGATGGTTTCCGCGCCCTGGCGCTGGGCAGCGCGCAGGCGGTCGGCGTACTGGTCGATGGCGAATACGCGGCCGGCACCGAGCAGGCGGGCACTGGCGATGGCGAACAGGCCGACCGGGCCGCAGCCGAATACCGCGACGGTATCGCCGGGGCGGATTTCGGCCATTTCGGCGGCGAAATAGCCGGTGGGGAAAATGTCCGAGAGCAGGATCGCCTGGTCGTCGCTGACATCCGGCGGCAGCCGTACCAGGCCGATATTGGCGAAGGGTACGCGGGCCTTTTCCGCCTGCAGGCCGTGAAACGGCCCGGTGCCGGCGGGGCCGCCATAGAACGCGGTGCCGGCCTGCTTGCCGTTGGGGTTGGCGACGTCGCACTGGGCGAAGTAGCCGGCCCGGCAATAGGCGCAGTTGCCGCAGGCGATGGTCGAGGGAATCACCACGCGGTCGCCGATCTGCAGGTTGCGCACATCCGCGCCGAGCTCCTCGACGATGCCGACGCCCTCGTGGCCGAGGATGGTGCCCGGCTGCATGCCGCCGACGGTGCCGCGCACGAAGTGCAGGTCGGTGCCGCAGATGGCCGAGGCGGTGAGGCGTACGATGGCGTCGGTGGGGGCCTGAATGCGTGGTTCGGCGACATCCTCCAGGCGAATGTCGCCGACCGCGTGATAGACAACAGCTTTCATAACCACTCCCTGCCGCGCGGCACCGCGGGGTAGCGGTGCCGGTCGATGGAGGCGCCGCGGACGGGCTGCACGGTCCCGCGACGGGGCCGGCGCGTGCCCGAATCACCGCGGCGCGGGTGTCGGAACGAGTCGAACGGCACGCGGCGCAATCGCCTGCGCATCCATCTGTTCGGACTTTTCCCGGCCGGGGCGGTTCATCTTTTTTTCACTCGCAGCGGGGTGCCACGGTGAAGGTGCGCGCGGCATCCTCCGCGCCGAGCTTTTCCACGGTGCGCCGGCCGATCAGCACGGGGTAGAGCATCTTGCCGCGGTCTTTCAGGAGAACTGCCCGGTATAGACCCGCTTGCCGATGCCCATCTGCATGACCGCCAGCGGACGCCGCTCCGCAATTTCGTCGGCTGGCTGAGCGAGCTGAACGCCTCGGCTCCGCACCCCGAAGGCGTGACTCTGGACAATGACGGCAATCTTTACGTTGTCAGCGAGCCGAATCTGTTCTATGCGTTCAGCAAGCAGTAGACACTTGTCTCTGCGCTGAACGCGAAGGGAAACCCGCCGTGGCCATACCGAGTGCAGGAGCATCCCAAGGTATCCCGCGCACGGTCTGGGCGCTGGGCTTCGTCAGCCTGTTCATGGACGTGTCCTCGGAGCTGGTGTACAGCCTGCTGCCGCTGTATCTGGTGGGAACGTTGGGCGTGGGCATGTTGACGGTCGGCGTGATCGAGGGCGTCGCGGAGGCGACCGCGCTGATCGTCAAGGTCTTCTCCGGAGCTATCAGCGATTTCATCGGCCGCCGCAAGGGCCTGCTGCTGCTCGGCTACGGGCTGGCAGCACTGAGCAAGCCGTTGTTTCCGCTGGCCACCACGGCAGACCTGGTGTTCGCGGCGCGCCTGCTCGACCGGGTCGGCAAGGGCATTCGCGGTGCGCCACGCGATGCGCTGGTGGCGGACGTGGCGCCGGCCGACAGCCGCGGCGCCTGCTTCGGCTTGCGCCAGTCGATGGATACGGTGGGGGCGTTTCTGGGGCCGATCCTGGCGATCCTGCTGATGCTGATGTTCGCCAGCAACATTCCGCTGGTGCTGTGGTTCGCGGTGATCCCGGCGGTGCTGGCGGTCGTGTTTCTCCTGTTCGGGGTTCGCGAACCGGACCGCCAGACGACCACCACGCCTTTTCGCTCGCCCATCCACCTCGACTCGCTGCGGCGCTTTTCGAGCACCTACTGGTGGGTGGTGGGCATCGGCGCGCTGTTCACCCTGGCGCGTTTCAGCGAGGCCTTTCTGGTCCTGCGCGCGCAGCAACTGGGCTTCGCCGCCGCCTGGGTGCCGCTGGTGATGGTGGTGATGGCGGGCTTCTACATGGTTTCCGCGTACCCCGCGGGCAAGTGGTCCGATCAGGTCAGCCGCACCGCGTTGCTGAGCGTCGGCCTGCTGCTACTGATCCTGGCCGACCTGGTGCTGGCGCGCGCCGACTCGGTGGCCGGGGTGCTGCTGGGCGTCGCCCTGTGGGGCCTGCACATGGGCTTCAGCCAGGGGCTGCTGGCGGCGCTGGTGGCGGACACCACCCCGGAAGACCTCAAGGGCACCGCGTTCGGCCTGTTCAACCTGGTCAGCGGCATCGCCCTGCTGCTGGCCAGCGTGCTGGCCGGCTGGCTCTGGCAGACCTACGGCGCCGCGGTGACCTTCTACGCCGGCGCCGGCTTTTCAGCGCTGGCGCTAGTGCTGCTGATGCTCCGCTGGCGCCGCGAATGAGCCCGGCAGGCCAAGGCTCCACGGCGGCTCGCCGGCGAAGGCCTGGACCAGATAGTCGATCATCGCCCGGACCTTGGCCGGCGGCCGGCGGTCGGGCGGGTAGATGGCAAAGATGCCGCCCAGCGTGACGCATGGGTGGTCCAGTTGCAGCGCGACCAGCTCGCCGCTGCGCAGCGCCTCGGCGACGATGAACTGCGGCTGGTAGATCACGCCCTGACCGCCGATGGCCGCGGCCAGCAGCGCCGTGCCGTTGTTGGCGACCAGATCGCCGCTGATCGCGACGCTGACATCGCCGTCGTGGCCGAACGCCCAGTGCTTGGCGCCAACCAGTGACGACAGGCTGTAGCCCAGGCAGTTGTGCTGGGCCAGCTCGGCGACCCGCCGGGGGATGCCGCGTGCGTCCAGATAGCGCGGCGCGGCGCAGACCTGCAGCGCGCAGTCGGCCAGGCGCCGCGCCTGCAACGGGCTGTCCTCGAGCTTGCCGATGCGCACCGCCAGGTCCCAGCCATCGTCGAGCAGGTCGACATGGCTGTCGGTCAGGCCCAGCTCCACCCGCACCGCCGGGTGGCGCTGGCTGAATTGCGGCATCAGCGGGGCGATGAAGCGCATGCCGAACGACAGCGGCACGTTCATGCGCAACAGGCCGGTGGCCTCGATGCGCTGCGAGGCGACGCTGGCTTCGGCCTCGTCGATATCCGGGAGAATGCGCTGGCAGGCTTCCAGGTAGTCGCTGCCGGCTTCGGTGAGGCTCAGCCGGCGGGTGCTGCGGTGAAACAGCTTGACGCCCAGGCGCCGCTCCAGCGCATCTACGTGCTTGGTCGCCATCGCCGGCGACATGCCCAGTTGGCGGGCAGCGCCGGAAAGGCTGCCGACGCTGGCGGCGCGCACGAAAACGCGCATGCTGGTGATTCGGTCGAGCATCGTAGCTCCTACTCCTGGTAGTAAGTCTTAGCCTGAACGGATATGTTCTCGCGCTCGGAACTATAGTTCATGCTGTGCCTTACTTTTATTTGCGGAGAAGCACCATGACCACTGTCAATTCCTCGGGCACCGCTCAACGCATGCCGACGATGTTCGTTCCGCACGGCGCAGGCCCTTGTTTCTTCATGGACTGGAACCCGCCGACGGCCTGGAACAAGATGGCCGATTTCCTCAAGGGCATCGCCGCCACGCTGCCGGCACGCCCGCGCGCGATCCTGATGGTCTCGGCGCACTGGCTGGAGCCGGCCTTCAGCGTCACCGGCGCGGCGCGGCCGGAACTGATCTACGACTACAACGGCTTCCCCGCGCACACCTACGAGCTGCGCTACCCGGCGCCGGGCGAGCCGCAACTGGCGGCACGCGTCGCCGAACTGCTCGGGCAGGCGGCGCTGCCGAACGCCACGGACTCGCAGCGCGGCTTCGATCACGGCATGTTCATCCCGCTGAAGCTGATGTTCCCCGACGCGGATATCCCGGTGGTGCAGCTGTCGCTGCGTGGCGATCTCGATCCGCAGGCGCACCTCGAGGCCGGCCGCGCGCTGGAGCCGTTGCGCGACGAGGGCGTGCTGATCGTCGGCAGCGGCATGAGCTTCCACAACATGCGTGGTTACGGCGATGCACGCTTCACGCCGATTTCCGCCGAATTCGATCATTGGCTGAGCGCCGCGGTCGAATCCGCACCGGCGCAGCGCGATATCGCCCTGGAACATTGGGAACAGGCGCCCTCGGCGCGGCTCTGCCACCCGGCGCGCGCCGAGGAACACCTGCTGCCGCTGCTGGTCGCCGCCGGAGCGGCGGGGCAGTCCAGCGGACGCAAGCTGTTCGGCGACCGGGTCATGGAAACCGAGCTATCGGCATACGGTTTTGGTTACGACGACTAAGGAATAGGGAATGCAGATCGATCTATCGGGCAAGAAGGCCATCGTCACCGGTTCCACCGATGGCATCGGCCTGGCCATCGCCATCGGCCTGGCCAAAGCAGGCGCCAGCGTGGTGCTGGTGGGCCGCGAGCAGGGCCGCCTCGACGCGACGACCGGCGCGGCGCTACGCGTCGAAGGAGGCATCGTTGAAAGCATCGCCTGAGTTGCAACACCCGTGCGGCAGCACTGCAACGGTGACCACCGCCGCCCCGTCGCGGCTGATCAACCGACTGTGCAAGCACTGGGGACACAGGTTCCCGGTGCGCCACGACGAGCAGGGTGGCGAGATCAGCCTGAGCATCGGCGAATGCCGGCTGCGCGTCGTCGAGGCTGGCCTGGAGGTCGTCCTGTACGCTGCCGATCCCGCACAGCTGCAACAACTGCAACAGGTGGTGGCCGACCATCTGCTGCGCATGGCCTCCGGCGAGGCGCTGGTGTTCGCCTGGCAGCCGCATGACGCCGGGTAGCGCCACGCCAGGCTCACCCGCGGGTTCCACTGGTTGGTAGCTGGCGCGGCCGCTTCCGGCTACGGCTTGCTCATGGCGAAGTTCGGTAGCGAATCGACCGGCTGAGCGAAACGGAAGGGGATGGACGCGAGTCCGTCCCCGATTTTTTTCTGCACCACGAAATGCAGGTGCGGCCCGGTGCTACGCCCGGTGTTGCCGGATTCGCCCAGGCGAGTGCCGACCTTGACCTGCTGGCCGGGGCGCACCTGCAACGAGCCGCGGCGCAGGTGCAGGTAGGCGCTGTGGGTGCCGTCGGCATGCTCGATACGCACGTAGTTGCCGCCCGGATCGGGAAAGCGTCCGCGCTGGCCGTCGCGCACCTTCAGCACCGTCCCGGCGCGCGCCGCGACGATCGGCGTGCCCAGCGGCATGGCGATATCCACCGCATAGCGGCCTTTGGTTGTGTTGTGGCTGTAGTCGCCGCCGGCGCCCTGAGAGATGCGGAACGGACCGCCTTGCCAGGGCAGGGCATAGGCGTGCCCGCCGACGTGGCCGCCGGCCATGCGCCGCGCCGGATCGGGCGCATAGATCATTCCGTAGCTGAAGCTGTGGCGGTACATCAGCGGATAGCCGACCTGGCGCTTGACCAGCGTCGCCACGCGCAACTGGCTGCGCGGCGGCACCGTCTTGCGGATCACCCCGGCGCGCAGCCCGGCGACGTTGACCAGCCGGCTCAGGCGCAGCGTCGCTTCGACCGGCACGTCCAGCTCGTTGCGCACATCCAGCACCTTGCCCGAGCGCGTGGGATTGACCAGCAGGCGCACCGTGGCGGCACGATTGCTCGGAACTTCGATGGGTTTCGCCGCGCTGCTGGCCGTGGCGGCGCTCGGTGCGAGGAGGGTGCCCAGCGCGAGCAACAGCGCCAGGGCAAAGGGTCGGAGTGCGTACATGGGCCTGTGATCCGTCACGAAAAGGACTGTTCGCCTGCGCCGGGCAGGTGAATCGGGTGGTCGCCACGGCGTTCGAGGGTGTGAGGCGGCGACAGGTTCACTGCCATACGTCGTGAAGTTCGTTCAGCCAGTGACGCGCGAAACGTCGAACGGGCTGGCGAACCCGCTCATCCGCGCGCCGGGTGCCGCTTCATTCATCGCCCTTGATCAGCTCCAGCAGCAGCAGCGAACGCCCGGTCACCGCGTATTCGTCGTTGAAGTCGAAACGCTCCGGGCGCACCAGCGGCTGGTTGGTATCGATCAGACGGTTCCAGAAGATGCCCTGCGGCACGTCCGGCAGGGTGAAGTTCACCATGTCGTGGTGGGCGTTGACGATCAGCAGCAGCGTCACGTCCGAGCCCGCACGGCGGATGCCGGTGGGTTGTGCGCGGCCGTCGAGCAGCATGCCCATGCAGCGGTTGTGGGCATCCTGCCACTGCTCGATGCTCATCTCCTCGGCGTTCGGCGCCAGCCAGGTCACGTCCTTGACACCCAGTTCCTCGTTGTAGGCGCCGACCAGGAAGCGGTTGCGGCGCAGCATCGGGAAGCGCTGGCGCAGGCGGATCAGCTTGCGCACGAAGGCCAGCAGGCCCTGGCTGTCCTCGCTGATGTCCCAGTTGACCCAGCCGATCTCGCTGTCCTGGCAGTAGGCATTGTTGTTGCCGTGCTGGGTACGGCCGAACTCGTCGCCGGCGACGATCATCGGCGTGCCCTGGGCGAACAGCAGCGTGGCGAAGAAGTTGCGCATCTGCCGGTAGCGCAGCGCGATGATCGCGGGGTCATGCGAGGGGCCTTCGACGCCGTGGTTCCATGACAGGTTGTTGTCGCTGCCGTCGCGGTTGCCCTCGTCGTTGTCCTCGTTGTGCTTGTGGTTGTAGGACACCAGGTCCTTCAACGTGAAGCCGTCGTGGGCGGTGACGAAATTGACCGAGCTGAACGGCCGTCGCCCGCGCTCGTTGTACAGATCGCCGGAGCCGGTCAGCCGTGCGGCGAAGTCGGCGAGCTTGCCGTCGTCGCCTTTCCAGAACGCGCGCACGGTGTCGCGGAACTGGTCGTTCCACTCGGCCCAGCCGGGCGGGAAGCCGCCGACCTGATAGCCGCCGGGGCCGCAGTCCCAGGGTTCGGCGATCAACTTGGTCTTGGCCAGCACCGGGTCCTGGCGGCAGGCGACCAGAAAGCTGTGGCGCTCGTCGAAGCCCGCATGTTCGCGGCCGAGGATGGTCGCCAGGTCGAAGCGAAAGCCGTCGACGTGCATCTCTTGCGCCCAGTAGCGCAGCGAGTCGGTGACCATCTGCAGCACGCACGGGTGGCTCATGTCCAGCGTGTTGCCGGTGCCCGAATCGTTGATGTAGTAGCGCTTGTCGTCGGGCAGCAGGCGGTAGTAGGAGGCGTTGTCGATGCCGCGCATGGACAACGTCGGGCCCAGTTCGTTGCCCTCGGCGGTGTGGTTGTAGACCACGTCGAGGATGACTTCGAGATCGGCGTTGTGCAGGTGCGCAATCGTTTCCTTGAACTCGCTGATCTTGCCGCTGGCCAGGTAGCGCGGGTGCGGGGCGAAGAAGGCGATGCTGTTGTAGCCCCAGTAGTTGCTCATGCCTTTTTCCAGCAGGTGCTGGTCCTGGACGAAGGCATGGATCGGCAGGAACTCGATGGACGAGACGCCGAGCTTGCGGATGTAGTCGATCACCTCCGGCGTCTTGAACGCGGCGAAGGTGCCGCGCGCGTCCTCGGCCACCGCCGGATGGCGCATGGTGTAACCGCGCACGTGGGTCTCGTAGATGATGGTCTTGTCCCAGGGCACCTGCACCGGATGGTCGCGGCCCCAGGTGAAAGCCGGGTCGATCACCTTGCACTTGGGCACGAAGGGCGCGCTGTCGCGCTCGTCGAAGCTCAGGTCGCCATCGGGGTGGCCGATGGTGTAGCCGAACAGCGCCTCGGACCAGCGCAGTCCGCCCACCAGCTGCTTGGCATAGGGGTCGATCAGCAGCTTGTTGGGGTTGAAGCGATGCCCGGCTTCCGGTTCATACGGGCCGTGCACGCGGTAGCCGTAGATCATCCCCGGATGCGCGTCGGGCAGGTAGCCATGCCAGATTTCGTCGGTGTATTCGGGCAGCTCGATGCGCTCGATCTCGGTCTCGCCCTTGTCGTCGAACAGACACAGTTCGACCTTGGTGGCGTGCGCCGAGAAGATCGCGAAGTTCACCCCCAGACCATCCCAGGTCGCGCCCAGCGGAAACGGCAGGCCCTCTCGAACCCGCGAAGGCGTCACGACCGGGGAAGCGGGACTCTTTTTCTGACGGCTCATGGAAACTCCGTGAATGGCGCATGGGAGGACGGCCCGGCCGGACCGGCTGGCCGGGGCACTGCAGCGGCTGCGGGACGCCGGTCAGGCATCCTTCTTGGCTCGCGGGCTGCGCGGTTTTTTCGCCGGTTGGGGCACATCGACGGAGGCGACCGGGCTGGCGGCTTTCTTCGTCGTGGCGCGGGCGGTGCGCGGCTTGTCGGCCGGCGCGGCGGCGATGGCCTCGACCTCGGTGGGCTTGGTCACCGGCTTGCGGGCACGGCTGGCCGGCTTGTTGCTCGCCAGTGCTTGCTGCTGCGCCTCGACCAGCTTGCGCGCCATCTCCCAGTGGCGCCCCTCCTGGCCGTGCGGACAGCCCTCCGATTGCCAGATCTGGTAGGCGAATTCGCGGATACGTTGCTGTTCTGGGGTCATTTTCTGGATTCTCCTGAGGAACACTCGATTGTGTGCAGGACCTCCACCGACAACTCGTCGAGTACCTGCGCCACGCACAAACCGGCTCGTTGGAATGTGACTGCGGTTGAAGAAAAAAGTCGCTGCAGCGGCCGACCGTCCAGCGCCTCGGGCAGCCGCACGCGGGTATCGCCCCAGCGTGCGGCGGCGATGTGCGGCAGTGGGTTGCCATCCAGCAAGGCGCTGCTCAGACGCGGCACCAGCACCACCAGCCAGTCGCCATCGGCCTCGCGGGCGAAGGCCAGCAGGTGCTCGGCCTGCGCGCCCTCGACCATCAGCGGTTGGTAGCGTCCGCGGGCGAACAGCCGTGGCCGGGCGAGGCGCAGGTTCAGCGTGCGCGCGATCAGCCATTGCTTGATGCGGCCGTCGTGCCAGCCGGCCAGCAGCTCACCGGGCGTGGCATCGAGATCGAAGCTGGCGCGGCGGGCGGCGAAGTCCACCGGCCGGCGGTTGTCCGGGTCGACCAGGCTGAAGTCCCAGTAATCGGCGCCCTGGTAGAGGTCCGGCACGCCGGGCGTGGTCATGCGCAGCAGCGTCTGGGCGAGGCCGTTCAGTGCACCGGCGGGTGCCAGTTCGAGCGCCGCGGCGGCGATCGCCTGACGCAGGCGGGCGTCATCGCCCAGCAGCAGGCGTTCGACGTACTGCTGGCAGGCGCCTTCATACGCCTCGTTGGGCGCGGCCCAGGTGCTGCGCAGCTTGGCTTCGCGCACGGCCTTGCGCTGCCACAGCAGGATGCGTTCGCAGTAACCGTGCAGGCCATCGCGATCATCCGCGCGCAGCTCCAGCGGCCAGCTGCCGAGCAGGGTCTGCAACAGCAGCAGCTCGTCGCCGGGCGAGGGCGCCAGGCCATCGTCCAGCGCCTGCACCTGGTCGGCGGCCAGCGCGCGCCATTCCTGCACCTTGCCGGCGAACCAGGGCGCGCGTTCGCTGAGTACGGCGATGCGTGCGCGGGTGTCTTCGCCGCGCTTGTGATCGTGAGTGGCGGTGCTCAGCAGGTTGCGCGGGAACTGTTCGGCGCGTTTTGCGCATTCGGCGTGAAAGTCCGCCGGCGCGGCGCTGAAGCGCTGCGGGTCGAAGCCGACGTCGTTGCGCGACAGCAACACGGCAGAGCGGTAGCAGGCGGTGTCTTCCACCGCCTTGGCCGCCGCCGGCGAGGTGAGCTGCTGGAAGCGCGCGCAAACGTGCCGGCGCAGCTTGCGCTGCGGCCCCGGCGGCAGGTGGCGCAGGCTTTCACCGCCCAGCCAGCGCTGCAGGTGCTCGAGCAGCGGCCAGTCGCTTTCGCCCAGCGTGGTGCGCGCGCCTTCCAGCGCCTGCTGGAAGAACGGCTCGTCGGCCGCGCGCCGGCCCGGCGCGGCGATGTAGGTGCGGTAGACCGGGAAGTGCACGATCAGCTCCAGCAACGCGCGGCGAATCTGCCCGAGGGTGATGTCGCGGGTCATCACGTCATCGCGCGCCACCTGCAGGAGCGCCTGCGCCACGGCCTCGAAGTCGCCCGCCAGCGGCCCGGTGAGCACTAGTTGGCGCGCCTGCCGGGCTTCTTCGAGAAAGTCGGCGGTGCGCCCGCTGGTGTCGCTCCAGAGCGCGCTGAGCGGCGCCTGCCCGGCCGGGTCGTGCTGCAGCAGCGACACCTGGTTCATGAATTCATAGCCGGTGGTGCCGTCCACGCCCCAGTCGTCGTGCAGATGCTCGCCGGCGGCGAGGATCTTCTCCACGTAGATCGGCACGTGATCCTGCACTGCCTCGGGCGGGCGTGCGGCGTTCAGCCGGTCGACCCGGCGACGCAGGCGCCGGCAGTAGCCGCGCGGGTCGGCGAGGCCGTCGATGTGGTCGATGCGCAGGCCGTCCACCAGGCCGTCGGCGAGCAGCTGGAAGACCTTCGCGTGGGTCTGCTCGAACACCAGCGGGCGCTCGACGCGTAGGCCGCCCAGCTCGTTGATGTCGAAGAAGCGCCGCCAGTTGATGTCGTCGGCGGCGGTGCGCCAGCTCGCCAGGCGGTAATGCTGGCGTTCGAGCAGCGCGTGCAGACGCTGAAAGCCCTCGGCGTTTGTCGCGTCGTAGCGGGACAGCGCCTGCTCCAGCTGCTGGCGGGCGGCGGCGTCTTCGAGCTGCTGGGCGAGATCCGCACGCAGCCTTTGCGCGGCGAGGTAGGGCGCCGGCTCGGTCTTCAGTGCATCGAAATGCTGGGCCAGCGCGCGCAGCTGCGGGTGTTCGGTCTGGCGCAGCACTTCGCCGTAGCTCGGTGGCGTCAGCGGGAAACGATGTTCGTAGTGCTCGGCATAGAGCGCGCCGTTTTCCACGTCCAGGCGCAGCACGACGTTGCCCTGCTGCAGGGCTTCGCCGTAGTCGCTGCCGAGGAAGGGCACCAGCAGCTGCCCTTCGAGCAGCGGGTCGGGTGAGTTCCATTCGATGTCGTAGAACTGCGCGTAGGGGCTGCGCCGGCCCCATTCGAGCACATCCAGCCACCAGGGATTGCCGGCGCCGCCGACCGCCATGTGGTTGGAGACGATGTCGAGGATCAGCCCCATGCCGCGTGCCCGCAGTGCCTCGACCAAGCGGCGCAGCGCCGCCTCGCCGCCCAGTTCGGGATTGATGCGGGTCGGGTCGATCACGTCGTAGCCGTGCATCGAGCCGGGGCGGGCGGTCAGCAGCGGCGAGGCGTAGAGATGGCTGATGCCGAGTGCGGCGAAATAGTCGACCAGCGCGGTGGCATCGTCGAGGGTGAAGCCGTGGTGGAACTGCAGGCGCAGCGTAGCGCTGAGCGGCTTCATCGACGGCTCCCCTCGCGATGATCGTGGCGGGCCTTGTTCAGGCAATGCAGACGGCGGCTGCAACTGGCCTGGTCGAGCAGGCTGGCGCTGTCGTGCGGGTAGCGCCGGCGCCAGTTCGGATGAGTTTCGACGATGCCGGGCATGTTGCTCTGCTCGCTGAGGCCGAGCGCATCTTCCACCGGCAGCAGCACCAGCGGCGCCGGGGTGTGGCCGAGGAAGCAGGCGGCGGCATCGACCGCCTGCTGGACATCCAGCAGCTGCCCGGGGTCGCGCCCGCCGTCCTCGCAGAACAGGCGGTTGAGACCGGCGCGCTCGTGCTCGCGCGCGCGCCACTGCGGCTCGCGATCGGCCTCGCCGAGCTGGCCGACCCGGATCCGCCAGTCGATGTCATGACCGTTCCACCAGCCGGCGAGCGGCGGGATGTCATGGGTGGTGCTGGTTGCCAGCGCCTGATCGGAATACTGCCCGGCACGGTGGAAATGGCCGTTGTGCTGCTCGAACAGCAGCACGCGCATGCCGAGTACGCCACGGGCGGCGAGCACCTCGCGCAGGCCTTCGGGGATGGTGCCGAGGTCTTCGCCGAGGATCACCGCATGGTGCCGCCAGGCCTCCAGGCAGAGCAGGCGCAGCATGTCGTCGAACGGGTAGTTGAGGTACACGCCGCGCTTCGGATCGGCGCCGGCCGGCATCACCCACAGGCGCTTGAGGCCCAGCACGTGATCGATGCGCATGCCGCCAGCGTGGGCGAGGTTGGCGCGCAGCATCTCGATGTAGGCGCGAAAGCCGTGACGCCGCAGGCCCCAGGGCGAGAAGGCGGAGATGCCCCAGTTCTGCCCGGCGCGGTTCATCACGTCCGGCGGTGCGCCGACGCTGAGCGCGGCCAGCAGTTCGGCCTGCCGGCTCCAGGCCTGGCTGCCGCCGCCATCGGCGCCGACGGCCAGGTCCGAGATCAGGCCGATGCGCATGCCGGCGCTGCGCGCGGCGACCTGGGCGCGTTGCAGGCCACGCGCCATCAGCCATTGGCCGAAGGCGTGATAGCTGATCGCGTCGGCGTGTTCGCGGGCAAAGGCGGCCACTGCCGGACTGGCCGGGTCGCGGTACTCGGCGGGCCAGGCGTTCCAGTGCTGTGGCTGGCCGTGGGCGTCGCGCAGGTGGTCGTGCAGCGCCTCGAAGCGGCAGTGGTTTTCCAGCGCCTCGCCACCGCTGGCGCGGAAGCTGTCGAAATCGACCTGCAGCGCATTGCCGCCACGGCTGAAGTCCTCGAACAGCTGGCGCAGCAGACACTGGCGGCTGCGGGCCACGGCGGGCCAGTCGATCAGTTCCAGATGCTCCAGACGCTCCAGCTCGTTGCCCAGACCGCAGGTGTCGATGGCCTGGTGCACCGGGCGCTCGCCGAGAATCGCCCCGGGCGCGGCATGCAGCACGTTGAAGAACAGTCGGCTGGACGGCGAATAGGGACTGTACTGATGGATGTAGGCGCCGAACATGGCGTGCACCGGGCTGATGCCCAGCGCGTCGGCGCCGTGGATGGCGGCGTTGCGCGCCAGGGTTTCCAGCGCCTCGGTATCGCCCAGGCCACCGTCGCCCGGGCGGCGCAGGGCGTACAGCTGCACGGTGAGGCCCCAGGCGTCGGCACCGGCGATATCCGCCACGGTCGGGCAGGCATGTGGCGCCACGGCCACGCTCAGCTCGTGGTTGCCGATGGTCAGGCGGTAGTAGCCGGGCGTGTCGATGGGCGGCAGCCGAGCCTGCTCGTCGAGCTGGCCGTGGCGGACCTCGCCGTCCTCGGGCGCCAGCTGGTAGTGGCTCGATGGCGCGAAATAGCTGCCCAGCTCCAGCGCGGCGTGCTGGTCGCAGGTCAGCAGGGGCGGCACGCCGCCGTGGTTGTGCTGGTGGGCGAGCAGTTCGAGGCTGGCCTCGATCTCCGCATCGCTGTGCGCGGCCAGCCCCAGGCAGCCGAGCACCTCGCGCAGTACCTGCGGCTCGACGCGCTGCGGGCGGTTGTCGGCATCCGTCCAGTCGACGGACAGCCCCGCGGCCGTGGCCAGGCGGATCAGTGCTTCATCACTCATGGCCTTCCTCCCGATACAACCTGGCCAGGCGCGGCGCCAGCGCAGCGTGCGCATCGACCGTCTCGCGACTGGCGAACAGCAGTTTGGCAGTGGGCAGCGCCGCGGGCAGCGGCGCGGTCTGCTCGCCGAGGTTCAGCTCCAGCCGCAGCCGGCTGCCGTCGCCCAAGCGCCAATGCACCAGTACCGCTGCGTCGCCCAGCACGCAGGCGTCGAGAAAACGCGCGCCCGGCAGGCGCGGCACGATCTCGCGGCGGCGGATGTCCAGCAGCTCGCGGTAGAGCGCCTGCCATTCGGCATGGCCCGGCTCCCGGCGCGCGCCGAAATCCGGGCGCGAGGCCTCGAAGGTGGCCACGGCGTTGGGGTCCGGGATGCGTTCGCGGGTGTTCTCGTCGGTAAATTCGGTGAACTCGGCGAATTCGTTGCGCCGGCCTTCACGCACCGCGTCGGCCAGTTCGCCGTGGTGGCTGGTGAAGAACAGGAACGGCTGGCGCGCGCCCCATTCCTCGCCCATGAACAGCAGCGGAATCATCGGCGAGAGCAGCAGCACGGCGGTCGCGGCGCGCAGTGCCTGCGGATCGGCGAGGCTGATCAGGCGTTCGCCGAAGGCGCGGTTGCCGGTCTGGTCGTGGTTCTGCAGGAACAGCACGAAGGCGGTCGGCGGCAGATGGCCGCTGGGCTCGCCGCGCGTCTCGCCACGGCGGTTGGCCTCGCCCTGATAGATGAAACCCTCGCCGAGACAGCGCGCCAGCTTGGCCGTGGCGTCGCCGTGGTAGTCGGCGTAGTAGCCCTGATTTTCGCCGGTGAGCAGGCAGTGCAGGACGTTGTGGCCGTCGTCGTTCCACTGCGCGGTGAAGCCCTGGAGCAGCAGGCTGGCGCGGTTGTCCTCGTTCTCCAGCACCAGGTGCACGTGCCGGCCGGGCTCGGTGGCCTCGCGCACCCGGGCCGCCAGTTCGGTGAGGAAGCTGCGTTCGGGGATGGCGTGCACGGCGTCCAGGCGCAGGCCGTCGAAGCGGTATTCCTGCAGCCACATCAGCGCGTTGTCGATGAAGAAGTCGCGTACTTCGCGGCGGCGGAAGTCGATGGCATCGCCCCAGGGTGTCTGCTGGTCGTGGCGGAAGAAGTGCCTGGCGTAGCGACCGAGGTAGTTGCCGTCCGGACCGAAGTGGTTGTAGACCACATCGAGGAAGACCATCAGCCCGTGACCGTGGGCGCTGTCGATCAGCCGCTTGAGTTCGGCTGGCGAGCCGTAGGCCGCCTCCGGCGCGTAGGGCAGCACGCCGTCGTAGCCCCAGTTGCGCTCGCCGGGAAATTCGGCCAGCGGCATCAGTTCGATGGCGGTGACGCCGAGGGCGGCGAGGTCCGCCAGGTGTTGCTCGACCCCGGCAAAGCCATCGAGCAGGCCGACATGCAGTTCGTAGAGCACCGTTTCGTGCCACGGGCGGCCCTGCCAGTCGGCGTGACGCCACAGGTAGCCGTTGGGGTCGACCACCACGCTGGGATCGTGCACGTCGCCGGCCTGCGCGCGTGACGCCGGATCGGGCACCTGCAGTTCGCCGTCGATGAGAAAGCGGTACAGCGTACCGGCGCCGTAGGGAGCATCCACGCCGTACCAGCCGTCCGCCTCGGGCTGCATCGGCAGCGTTTCGCCGCCGACGATAACCAGCGCCACGCTTGCGGCATCCGGCGCCCAGAGCCTGAAGCGGGTGGTGTTGCAGTCCAGCAGTTGCGGGCCGTGTCGCCCGATGGGGGCACGCATGGGTGGCATTGGCTGTCCTCGGGTTGGCGCGCTCAGAGAATGGCGTGGGCGACCTCGCGGTGTACGCCCAGCAGTTGCTGGTACAAACGGTCGTACGGGGCGATGGCGTGGCGCCAGAAGAACCCGGCGGCCATCGCCCGGCAACGCATGGCGCACAGCAGGTCGGGTCGCTGGTGGATCTCCAGGGCGCGCAGCACCGCAGTGCGATAGCTGTCGACGCTGGTTTCGTCGAACAGAAAGCCGGTCAGCCCGTCTTCGATAGAGTCGGCCAGGCCGCCGGTGCGGCGCGCGATCGGCAGCGAGGCGTAGCGCTGGGCATACATCTGGCTGAGGCCGCACGGCTCGTAGCGCGAAGGCATGAGCAGGAAATCACTGCCGGCGAACAGCCGCCGCGCATCGCGTTCGTTGAAGCCGATGTGCGCGGCGACGCGGCCCGGATAGCGCCGGGCGAGCTCGCGCACTTCATCTTCGATGTGCGGCTCGCCCTGGCCGAGGATGGCCAGCTGGCCGCCGTTGGCGACGATGGTGTCGGCGACGGCCAGGGTCAGGTCGATGCCTTTTTGCTGCACCAGGCGCGACACCACGGCGAACAGTGGGCTGGCATCCGCCTCAAGGCCGAACGCCTGGCGCACATAGGCGGCGTTGGCCGCCTTGCCCTGCCAGTCGCGCGCGCCGAAGCCGCGTACCAGATCGCGGTCGCTGCGCGGCTCCCAACTCTCGTCGATGCCGTTGAGCAGGCCGCTGAGCAGGCCCTGGCGCGCCTTCATGCGCAGGAAACCTTCCATGCCGCAACCGAATTCCTCGGTGGTGATTTCCTGCGCATAGGTCGCGCTGACCGTGGTGACGTGGCTGGCATAGGCGATGCCGGCCTTGAGCAGCGAGAGCTTGCCGTAGAACTCCATGCGCTCCACGACGCAGGCCTCGTGCGGCAGCGCCAGCGTGCGGCGCAGGCCCATGTCGATGTTGCCCTGGTAGGCCAGGTTGTGAATGGTGAACACGCTCGGCGTGCGCAGCCCGCGCCAGTGCATGTAGGCGGGCGCGAGGCCGGCGGGCCAGTCGTGCGCGTGCACCAGTTCGGGCGTCCAGCGGATGCAGGCGGTGCCGGCGGCGATTTCCGCGGCGGCCAGGCCCAGGCGGGCGAAGCGCACCGGGTTGTCCGGCCAGTCGTTGCCGTGGCCGTCACCGTAGGGGGTGCCCTCACGGTCGTAGAGTTCCGGGCAGATCAGCACGTAGATGATCAGGCCGTCAGGCATGTCCATCCGGCCGATGCGGCAGGCGGGGATGCCGGCCTGGGCACCGAGACTGCCGATCACGCGGATGGCATGGCCGCTGCGCAGCACCTGGGCGTAACCGGGAATCAGCACGCGCACGTCGTGCAGCGCACCGAGCGCGCGGGGCAGGGCGGCGGATACGTCGGCCAGCCCGCCGGTCTTGATCAGGTCGGTCAGCTCCGAGGTGACGAAGAGGATTTTCTTCTTTTCGCTGTGACTGCTGCGAATCTGCAAGACCGGGCGCGGCGACAGCCGGATGGCGGGCTGGGCCTTGCTCAGGCGAATGGAACCGGCGTTCACGGCAATACTCATCACGATCTCCCCAAGTGATCCGGCCTCCAGGCGCCGGTGCCAGTTACGAGCATATTTCTCCAGTGCAACGATCTGATGACCGTCACACTTGCGAGCACGAAAGGCTGAAAAAAATTTGCGCGCCGCCAGTAGGCGGTGTGGGAGCTACGCCGGCCCCTACCAGGAACCAGACCGGACGGCATGCGAGAAAGTTCTGGTCCCGGCTGAAAAAGCGAAGCCGTGGAACTCGTTTACGACGGGCTGCTCCGTAACGGTAGGCGCTAGCGTTACGGAGGCAATCATGCAAAGTCTCGACGAGGTGGTGGCATTCCTGCGCAGCCAGCAGGCAACGCTGAGTACGGCCGAATCCTGCACGTGCGGGCTGATGGCCTCGCTGCTGGCCGATATCCCCGGCTGCGGACAGGTGCTCGACAGCGGCTTCGTAGTCTATTCACCGACGGCCAAGCACCGGCTGCTGCAGGTCAGTTTCGCCACCATCGAGCGCTTCGGCCTGACCAGCGAGCAGGTGGCTGCGGAGATGGCCAGCGGTGCGTTGCATGCCAGCGCGGCGACCTTCAGCGTGGCCAACACCGGCGTTGCCGACGATGCCCAGGAGGACGAGGGCGGCACCCAGTGCTTCGCCTGGGCGCTGCGCGAGGGTGAGCGGCTGGTCTCGATCAGCGAAACGGTGAGGTTCGATGGCGACCGCGTGGCGATTCGCAAACAGGCGGCACGCTACGGGCTCGAGCGGTTGCCGCAGCGCTATGTGCAGCTGCAGGGGATGCTGATCAGCCAGGGCTAGCGATGTACAGCCAGTCGGACGGGGGGAACTCCGTGGAGAGCTTGTGTTTCACAACCTGCAGAGGGTCCGACATTCACGCCCGACAGGAGACGTCCCCATGCAAAGTGCCCAGACCGGCCATGAAGTCCGTACCGAACGCCTGATCGACTGGCTGCGCGATGCCCATGCGCTGGAGATCCAGGCCGAGACCATGCTCAAGCAGCAGGCCAGCCGCATCCAGCACTACCCCGAGTTGAAGACGCGCATCGAGCAGCACATCGTCGAAACCCAGAACCAGGCCAAGCTGGTCGAGGGTTGCCTGCGACGCCATGACCGGTCCTGTTCCGGGCTCAAGGACCTGGGCGGCAAGATGCTGGCGATGGGGCAGGCGATGGGCGGCATGATGGTCAACGACGAGGTCGTCAAGGGCGCGCAGATGGGTTACGTGTTCGAGAACCTCGAGATCGCCTCCTACAAGATCCTCATCGCCGCCGCCGAGGCTGTGGGCGACCTCGAGACCAAGGCAGTCTGCGAACGCATTCTGGTCGAGGAAATCGCGATGGCCGACTGGCTGCGCGACCACCTGGCCGAACTGACCCACGCCTACCTGACGCGCGCCGCCGAGCCGCATGTCGAGGCCAAGCGCTGAGCGTCGCCTCGAACACCGGCGGGAAAGGGAAGCAGCCCCGTCACATTCGCCGAACCGCTCGCGCAGCCGCCCAGGGGGAGCGGCTGCTGCGCGATGGGAACCTTCGATGAAACCCAGACCGTTGCTGAAAACCTTCACCTTCGCCCTTTTGCATTTCGTCACGGCCTTCACCGTGGTCTATGCCCTGACCGGCAACGTCGCCATCAGCGGTGCGGCGGCGCTGATCGAGCCGTTACTCAACACCCTGGTGTTCTATTTCCACGAGCGGGCGTGGAACCGCTTCGGCCGGCAGGCGCCGCAGCAGAGCCACGGCTACGGCCATGATGTATTCATGAAATATCTCGCGCGGCGCAAGAGTGCGCGCAGCGCGACCCCGGCTATTCGACGGAACTGACCGCTGCTTGCTCGGCCGGTATCTCGCTGCGGGTGATGAACATCTCGATGCGCAGCTCCTGGGCCAGGCGCACGAGATTGGCCGCGTCGCGGCACTGCTCATGGGTCACGCCGAGCACCGTCAGTTCTTCGTGTTCGGCCTGGGCATCGTACAGCCGCACGCTGAGCCCGCTGGCCTGCTCCAGGCATTCGCAGCGGTAGGGTTGCAGATAGTCGTGCAGGATCGCTTCGATCTTGAACAGGGGGAGTCGCGAGCCCATAAATCCTCCTTTCTGTGGGGGGAGGTGAAGGAAATACTGCACATCGGCGAATCGTCATATTGTCGACAGATTGACCGTAGCAGCCGCTTACGGGTTGTAAATCGCCGTTGGGCGCCATTTCCCGGTCATGCGGGAAGAGGGCCTTGAACCGCTACTTTCAGCCGTGACCTTTCATCGGAGCACGCGCTGACCCGGTAATCGTTGATACCGCAGGGCGATGACAAAACTGCGAAAGTGGCCGTCAGACTCGTCTGAAACGCAGAACCACATGAGAAAACCGTGGGGGCGGGGCGTTCGTCGAGGTGTGGGTAGGCGATCAGATGCGCTTCGCCGAGGAATCGGGCGACGGAGGCGGGAAGGGGCGGGACGGCTTGCGGAGGGTCAAAAAAAAGCAGCAACGCTGCCGTTGGCAACGTTGCTGCTCGACACGCTTAAACGCGGTCAGAAATTGTTGCAGTCCGGCCCCTGGCGCAGGTACGACGTCACATGGGTTTCGCCCTTGGAGTCGAGATAGGTCATCTTCGCCTCGACGATCTCGCAGCCGCCTGCCGGTACTTCCAGCGAAACGACTTCGGCGATGTCCAGCTTGTCACCGTACTGATAGGGAACGGCCGGGGTGTCGGCGATGGCCAGGGGAGCACACAGCGCCAGACTGGCGATACACAGCAGCTTTTTCATAGCGAACCTCTACACGTAGCATCTGGCGGTCGACAGGGCCAAGCCGGTTGCCGCCCGAAGCCGGCACACACACGAGGTGCGCCAGCGCAATAAACAGGGCCGCAACGAGGAAAGCGGCCCAAAAGGGCATGACCGCGGAAGCGAAGGAGCACTCGATCTGGCGGTCGTAAGCGGTGCAGGGAAACCGCTGTTGCCACACGTGCAGAATACGCCGTGGCGTATTGGCTAAAAACTGTGCAAACCGTCACACACCATTACCTGTACTGTAACAATCAGGCCCAGTAGTTCGGGTTCTGGATGATCTGGTGGTAACTGTCGAAAGCCTTGGGCAGTTCCAGCTTGAGGAAATCTAGCCAGGTCTTGATCTTCGCATCGAGAAACCGCCGCGACGGGTACAGCGCGTAGATGTGCTTGCACTGCAGGCGGAAGCCCGGCAACAGACGCACCAGCGTGCCGCGCTGCAGCGCCGGCGCGGCCACGTAGTCGGGCAGCAGGCAGATGCCCATGCCGGCCTCGGCGGCGCTGGCCATCGCCTCGGCCACGTTGACCTTGAAGGTGTCGCCCGGATGGATCAGGTGCACGGCGTCGCCGTCGTTGAATTCCCAGGCGTCGGCGAATACCGGATCGACCAGGCGCAGGCAGCGATGCTGCTGCAGCTCCTGCGGAGTCGCCGGTGTGCCGTGCTGCCTGAGGTAGGTTGGCGCGGCGCAGACCAGGTTGAACACGGAGCCGAGATTCTGTGCGATCAGCTCGGAATCCGGCAGCTCGCGCGAGAGCGTGATCACCACGTCCAGGCTTTCCGCCAGCAGGTCCGGCTGACGCTGCGAGAGCATCAGTTCCAGGTTCACTTCGGGGTACTGCTCGCTGTAGCGACTCGCCAGTGTGGCCAGCATCTGGATGCCGAGCCCGGTGGTCGAATGCACGCGCAAACGCCCACGGGGCGTCAGGTGCGCGCCGCTGGCCTCCAGCCGAGCCTGCTCGAGCTGGGCGAGGATCTGCCGGCTCTGCTCGAGAAAGCGCTCGCCGGCCTCGGTCAGCGCCAGGCGGCGGGTGGTGCGATGCAGCAGGCGCGCCTGCAACTGGCTCTCCAGCTCGGCGACCTGGCGTGAAACCTGCGCCGTGGATGTCGCCGATTGCGCCGCGGCCGCCGTGAAACTGCCGGCATCGACGACCCGCACGAACGCCCGCATGGCCTGTAGCATATCCATCGATTATTCCTCTTTTCGCAACTGACGAGGCGAATGGTGCCTGTATCGCGTGATATGGAGAAGTGTTGTTTCATTCCACGCAAGTATCCCTGCCACACACCATGCCATCGCTTGACGCTCGTCCGGCACCGGTCAGACTAGCCGCCTCCGTGGGTTACCGAGGCGCTTCGCCCGATCATGATTCTCGACGATCTCCGCCGCTGGGCCAGGTTGCTCAAGCGTCAGGTGATGGTGCTCTGGTTCGCTTGCCGACATCCGCGTACACCCTGGCTGCCCAAGCTGATCGCCCTGTGCGTGGTGGCTTATGCGCTCAGTCCCATCGACCTGATTCCCGACTTCATCCCGCTATTGGGCTACCTGGATGATCTGCTGCTCCTGCCGCTGGGAATCTGGCTGGCGCTGCGCCTGATGCCCGCCGCGCTGCTGGAGGAATGCCGGCAGCAGGCGCTGGCCTGGGAGGCGCGACAGGTGCCACGGCCGGTCAACCGGGTCGCGGCGGTGCTGATCGTGATTATCTGGCTGGGGCTGCTCGGGTGGCTCTGGCATCTCTACGCGGCCCATCCGGCCGGCATCTGATCGAGGAACGACTGCGTGGAACTGTTACGTCTGGTTGGCCTGTTCGCCCTGACCGCGCTGGCGGAAATTCTCGGCTGCTACCTGCCCTGGCTGGTCCTGAAACAGGGCAGAAGCGCGCTGCTGCTGGTGCCGGCCGCGCTTTCGCTGGCGCTGTTCGCCTGGCTGCTGACGCTGCATCCGACGGCGGCCGGGCGCACTTATGCCGCATATGGCGGCATGTACATCGCGGTCGCGCTGCTCTGGCTACGGCTGGTCGACGGCATCGCGCTGACGCGCTGGGATGTCGCCGGCGCCGCCATCGCGCTGGTCGGCATGGCGGTCATCGCCCTGCAGCCGAGCGCGCACTGAGCGCTCAATGCGTGGCGGCCACGCTCGGCTCGGCGCCGACCGTGGTCGTCCAGCCACCACCCAGGGCGAGGAACAGGGCGACCTGATCCTGCGACAGCTGGGCTTCGGAGGCGGCGAGGTCGGCCTCGCTGGCGGCCAGCGTGCGCTCGGCGTCCAGGCTGTCGAGGTAGGCGAGCCGGCCTTCCTGATAGAGCGTGCGGCTGTACTCGGCGGCGGCCTTGGCCGCATCGCGCGATTGGCGCAGGGCGCGATTGCGCTGCAGGTCGTCGGCGTAGCGGGCGAGCAGGGTCTGGGTTTCGCGCAGCGCTTCGAGCACCACGCCGTCGAAGCGGGCGAGCGCCGCGTCGGCGCCGGCCTCGGTGGCGCGCACGCGGGCACGATCGACCTGCGTCGGGAAGTGCCAGGCGATGTGCGGTCCGAAGGCCCAACGCCGGGTGATCGGATCGCCCATGTGTTCGAGCATGCCGGTGTAGCCGGCGCTGGCACCGAGGCTGACTTCCGGGTACATCATCGCGGTCGCCACACCGATATCGGCGGTGGCGGCGGCCAGCTGGCGTTCGGCGGCACGGATGTCCGGGCGGCGCTTGAGCAGGGCCGCGCCATCGCCCACCGGGATCGGCTGGTTCAGCTGTGGCGCATGCGTGCAGGTGGCGACCGCCGCTGGCAGGTCGCCAGGCGTGCGGCCGAGCAGGGTGGCCAGGCGGTAGAGCGCGGCGGCCTTCTTAGTCTCGAACGGCGGCAGTTCCGCGCGCAGTGCCTCGGCCTGAGCGCGGGCGCGCGCCACGTCGATCTGATTGCCGCGCCCACCGGTGAACAACCGCTCGGCGACGTCGAGCTGGCGCTGCTGGATATCCAGCGATTGCTCGGCGATGTGCAGTTCCTCGGTGGCATGGCAGGCCTCGACGTAATCGCGCACGACCTGTGCCACCACGGTGATGCGTGCGGTATCCAGCGCGGCCTGGCTGGATTGGGCGCTGGCGGCGGCCGATTCGGTGGCGCGCTGCAGCTTGCCGAACAGGTCGAGCTGATAGCCGACGGTCAGCCCTGCGTCGGCAAGGTTCATCACCGGCAGCTTTTCATGCAGCGCCAGCGCTTCGCTGGAGAGCTGGCCGCGTGCGAGCGAGCCGCTGCCGCCGATCTCGACCTCCTGCGCGTGATGCGCCATCTGGTAGCCCTCGTAGGCGCGCCGCAGGTTGTGGTAGGCCAGGCGCACGTCGCGGTTGCCGTCCAGTGCGGCGCGCACCAGCTGGTCGAGCAGCGGGTCGTCGTACAGCCGCCACCAGTCGTCGGGCAGGGCGCTTGCGCTGACGGCGGTGTTGTCGGCGAGGTCGAAGGATTGCTTCGCCTTTTCCTGATTGACGACCGCCTCGTCAGGCAGTCGGTAATCCGGGCCGACGGCTGAACAGGCCGACAGCAGGGCGATCAGCGCGAGCGACGCGCAGCGCGGCATCCGGCTCATGGGTTCACCGGTTGCGCAGCCGTATCCTCGGCCCACGGCAGCACCGAGAGCGTCGCCGTGCGGCCGATGACCATGCGGATATCGGTCTGCTGGCCCTCGTCCAGCACTACCCGTACGGGAATGCGCTGGGCCAGGCGGACCCAGTTGAAGCTCGGGTCGATGTTGGGCAGCAGCGAGTTGCCGCGCACGCGGTCGCGATCCTCGATGCCGGCGGCGATGCTCTGCACATGGCCGCGCAGGCGCTGCGATTCGCCCATGATGTGAATCTCCACCGGCTGCCCGATGGCGATGGCGTGCAGCTTGGTTTCCTCGAAGTAGCCCTCGACGCGCAGCGAGTGGGTGTCGACGATGGAGAGCACCGGCGTGCCGGTCTTCACGTAGTCGCCCACGCGCATGGTCTGGTCGCTGAGGTAGCCGTCCACCGGGCTGAGCACGCGGGTGCGCTTGAGGTCCAGGCGCGCCACGCCGAGCGCGGCTTCGGCGGTGGCCAGCGCCGCCTCGGCGCGCTTGACCAGGGTGTCGCCGATCTCGACGGTTTCGACGGCGATCAGGTCCTTGAGCACGCGGTTGCGTTTGGCTTCGCGGCGTGCCTGGTCGAGCTGCGCGCGGCGCTCCAGCACCGTGGCCTCGGCTTCGTCGACGGCCAGCTCGAAGCGCGCCTGGTCGATGACGAACAGCACCTGGCCGCGGCTGACCTTCTGGTTGTCGCGCACGTGCAGTTCGGTTACCAGCCCGGAGACGTCCGGCGCGACCTGGATGATGTCGGCATGCACGCGGCCGTCGCGCGTCCAAGGTGCTTCCATGTAGTAATCCCACAGGTGCAGGCTGACGGCGGCTGCGGCGGCCACGACCAGCAGAGTCAGCAGCACCGAACCGATGGCGGGTATCCAGTTCTTCACGAAGTCACATCCGGGGTACGAGGTTGAACAGGGCGCCGAGTACGAGGATGTACAGGGCAAGATTGAACAGCGGCGGGTGCCAGACCCAGCGGTAGAAGCCGAGCCGCTGCAGTGTCGCGACGATCAGGCTTTTCACGCCGTAGGCGACCAGCATCGCGACCAGCAGCACCGGCACGTAGACGCCGTAGATATTCAGGTGACCGGTCATGCGAAGGCTCCGGCAAGTTCCGCCGCGGATTGCGGCGGCTGTGCCGGCACGCTGGCCGGCGCATGGGGAAACAGCGCCAGGCGCAGGCCATGCAGGGCCTGCGCCGCCTTGCGGGCGATGCGCGAGTGATCGTCCTGCAGTACCCGCAACGCGCGCTCCAGCGCCTGCAGCAGTTCCTGCGCCGGGGCCAGTTGGCGGTGCGCTCGGACGCAGGCCAGGAAGTGTTCGCGCACATGCAGCAGCACGGTTTGCACGTAGCGGTCGTGGCTGCGCGACAGGCGCAGCTCTCGTAGTTCCAGCAGACGGAAGCACACACGCAGCTCGCGCGTGGCATCGTTCAGCGCCTGGCCGTCGTCGCCCAGCTGGGTGAGGCGCGGCAGCAACTGCGCGGTGCGATCGACGAAGTTCGAGGCGACCGTCGCGTAGTCCTGCTTGTGCCGCGTCACGGCCAGCTCGGCCAGGCTCAGCCAGCCATGCCGTTCCAGCCGGCGCGCCGCCCAGAACGTGCCGAACGGCCGGCTCAGACGCGCCCAGACCAGCGCGAAGATCACGCCGAGCACGGTGGACAGCGTGATATCGGCGAACAGCTGGAAGTCCGCGCGGTAGCTGTCCTGGATGGTGATGTTGGAGATCGTCTGCACGGCTAGCAGGATCACCGTGCCGGCATGTTGCGGGCGGCCGGCGAGGGTGCCGAGCAGCAGCAGCGGCACGGCGAGGAGGGTGGCCAGGCTGCCGAAATCATGCACATTGGGCATCAGCGCGAACAGATAGATGCCCGCCGCGACGGAGGAAAACAGCGTGGCGACCAGGAACGAGCGGATGAACGGGGCCGGATTGTCCTGGCTGGCGAAGAAGCATCCGGCCACCGCGGCGATGAACACGCCGCTGTAGCCATATTCCCAGCCGGAAACGAACCACAGCATGCACAGGCAGAAGATCGACGCGGCGACCGACGCGGCGGAAAAGGTCAGCAGGCCGTAATCGTAGTGACGCGGCCCGCCGATCAACTGCTGCACGTGGTAGCGCAGCGTCGGCGCCGCATCGGCATGCCCATCGCGAAACTGCCGGTGCAGCTCGAGACAGTCCTGCCAGAGATCGATCAGCGCGCGCAGCTGGCGCAGGCCGCTGTCGATCGCCAGCGCATGCGCCGGATGGGTGTCGCAGAGCCAGGCGGACAGCTGCATGCCGCGTGTGCGCAGCTGTTCGGCGTGCACGTCCGGCGCATCGCCCTGGATCCAGCGATCGACATCCTGCAGATATTCCTCCAACTCCGGCAGCAGGCCATGCAGCTCGTCCTGCAGGCGGTGCAAGGCATCCGCCGCGGAAATCAGCTGCGGCATCAGCATCGCCATGCGTGCCCGAAACTCGCGCGCATGCGTGGTCGACAGGTGGCTGCTGCTGTCGTAGGACAGGTGATTGATCATGCCGTCCAGGCCCATCACGTCGACCAGCAGCGCATTCAGCGCGCCCTGATCGGCCTCGCCGAGATGCCGCGCATTGAGCATGCGGCTGACCGCGGCGCGGCCATCGTGCAGCAACAACCCCATCTTCGCGCCAAGCGTGGTGGCGATGCGGCTGGGAAACAGCACGGCGTTGACCACGCTGGCGCAGACGATGCCCAGCAGGATTTCCTCGGAGCGCGCCAGCGCGACGTCGAAGATCGTCGACGGGTGATTGACTTCGGCCAGGCTGACCAGCGGCACCGTGTAGGCGGCCAGCATGAAGATGTAGCTGCGCGGCGAACGGTCCAGCAGCGACAGGAAGAGCAGGACACCGATCCACAGCGAGATCACCAGGCTCAGCATCACCGGCTGCTGGGAGAATATCGGCAGCAGCACGACCGATGCCGCCGCGCCGAGCAGCGTGCCCAGTGCGCGGTAGATCGCCTTGGAGCGCGTCGCGCCGGACAGCGGGTGCGACACGACATACACCGAAGCCATCGCCCAGTACGGGTTGTCCAGGGGAATCGCCAGGGCAATGTAGAGCGCGAGCAGGGCAGCAGTCAGCGCCTTGGCCGAAAACAGCCATTCGCGCCAGGTCGGCATATTCATAGCAAGTCTGTTCTGAAGAAGCGCGGGGCCGGGGGAGGTGGATGGCGCCACGCAAAGCACACAAGAAGTTACATTTAACGCGAATTTGCCATGACAAATTGAACAAGCACTAGGACAATTACGTCTTCATCGGGCGACCGATCCGTGCACAAAGCACCGTCTTGACCCGCCGAGCCCCCGACAATGACCAAACGCATTCCCAACTATGCACTGTATGGCCAGGCCGCCTTGCCGAGTTGGCAGAACCTGCTGCATCTGGAATGGATCAGTACGCGGGGCGAAGCGCATCAGCGCGAGATCCGTCCGCATCAGCACGATTCGCTGCTGCAGATGGTCTACGTGCGTCGGGGCCACGGCGAGGTTTCCCTGGAAAACAGCCGCATGGCGTTCCAGGCGCCATGCCTGATCCTGCTGCCGCAACGCACCGTGCATGCGTTCCGCTACAGCGCCGAGACCGATGGCCCGGTCATCACCGTGACGCAACGGCCGCTCGAATCGACCGCACGCATTCTCTCCGCCGACTTGCTGGCGCTGCTGCAGCGCCCGGTGGTCATCGCGTTGCCGTGGCCGGCCGATGGCAGCGAGCCGATCTGGCCGCTGCTCGAGCTGATCGAAGCCGAAACCCGCAGCCAGGCGCGTGACAGCGTAGCTGCCGGGCAGGCGCTGCTGGTCGCGTTGCTGCTGCGCATCACGCGCCTGGAGCGACCGGTACCCACGCCAGGCCCGGACCGCGGACGTCGCTCGGCCATGCTGGGACGGTTTCGCGAGCTGGTCGACACGCATTATCGCCAACACTGGTCGCTCGGCCACTATGCCGGGGCGCTCGGCGTCACGGTCGCCACGCTGGGGCGTGCCTGTCGCGAACAGTTCGGCGAATCGCCCAGCGCAATCGTCAATGCACGCATCGTCCGCGAGGCACAGCGACAGCTGGCGTACACCAGCCTGGATATCCAGCAGATCGCCCGCGACCTGGGATTTGCCGACGCAGCGTACTTCAGTCGGTTCTTCCGCAAACAGTCCGGCCTCAAACCCAGCGAATTCCGCGCCGCGGTCCGTGATTCGGCAGCGCGGTGATGATCAGCGGAAGCGGATGGCACTGAAGCGGTATCGGAATCAGGACTCTGCGTTTGGATGCTGTTGCTGGGCTGGAGTGTCGGCTCTCCCAGCAGCCTTAACCTGTGAGTTCTCATAATCTATATTATGTTAAATAGGCTATCGCATCTGTAAGTCATTCGAGCGCTACGAGCAGCACCCTCTCTGCTGCTGGATCGGCGGGCACGGCATCGATCCAAACGAGCAGAACACGCAGCAGTCATCTGGCTTCGGACGCAGCAGCGCCTTGCAGTTCGTGCATTCGTAAAAGAACAGGCAGGCATCCGTCGGCATGCTTTCCTGCCTGGTGAAGCCGCAGTTCGGGCAGGTCAGCACGGATTCCAGGACGATCGTGCTCATCATGACCTCACTTCTGTATGGCGGATGGGTAATTCGTGTTCATGGCTGCCGCGTTGGCGGCTTTGTCGGAATCATGTCGCTTTCCTGTCGAAATCGACAGCCCCACGCTATGGCATGTTTTGCCTGTCGAGCATGACAGTCCCCTATCCTTCTTCGGGTGCAGCCGCCCAACGGCGTCCAGCTACGGGCCAATGGCGTTGCCTGCGCCTCTGACGGACAATCGCGGCGATCATCAAGCTGAGTAGTTCCATGAGTGCAACCGCTGGCCGGATCACCCCGCGCGGGGCGCGGCCGACTGCAGGTCTTCCCGGGGGCGGTGCGTTGGCGTGGTGCAAACCCATGATCGCGCGCAGACCGAAGCCCTGCTCATCGGCTTGCCACAGCAGCCGCTGAAACGGCTTGGCGACAGCGGCAAATCACTGTTCGAGATGGATGTGGACGGCATCCTGGCACGCCCACCCGCCTCGTGCTCGTCGATGATCAGGCGCACGACAATGCTGCCAAGAACCGTTTTCCAGGCATGAACGACGGACGGCAGGCACCTGCGCTCAGTCGTTGCTCGGCTTGCCGATGGCCTGCAGAACGTACTGCGGCAGCGCAAACGCGCCGATGTGAACATGCGGATTGTAGTAACGGGTGACGATGCCGCTACCGGCAAAGCGCTGCGCCAGGGTTTCCAGCGGCAGCTTGCGGCTCTCCACGCTGCAGGCGCCCCAGGTGAATGCCAGCGCGCCGCCGATGCAGGTCGGCGCGGCGGCCTGGTAGAAATGCCAGTCGGCGAACAGGCCCTGCATGCGCTTGGCGGCGGCCTGCAGTTCGCCCAGTTGCATGAACGGCACGACGCCGCGCACCACCAGGATGCCGTCGTCGTTCAGGCAGCGCCGGCCGGCCTGGTAGAACTCTTCCGAGGCCAGTGCCTCAGCCAGCGCCGACGCGCCGAGGATGACGTCGAAACGCTGCTCGGTGGTCGCGAGAAACTGCAGGACGTCTTCATCCGCTATCTGCAGCCGCGGATCATCGAAGGCGCCGGCCGAATGATTCGGCAGGAACTCCCGGCATAGCGCCACCACCGCCGAGTCGGTCCCGAGCAGGGTGATGCTCTCGATCTCGCGATGACGCACGACCTCGCGCAGGATGCCGCCATCGTCGCCGCCGATGATCAGTACGCGACGCGCCAGCCCATGCGCGAAGATCGGCACGTGCACGAGCATTTCGTGGCCGATGAAGTCGTCCGCCTCGGCGGTGCGGATGACACCATCGAGCGCCATCACACGGCCCATGCGGGCATTTTCGAAGATGACCAGATGCCGCTGCTCGCTGCGCACCTCGTGCAACAGGCGATCCATCTGCAGGCGCTGGCCGTAGCCCTCGTAGAGAGTTTCCTGGAATTCGCTCATGTAAGTTCCCCTTGGCTGGCCGTCGAGCCTATAGCGCATCGACGGTCCGTGACGGGTTGGCGTGACGGGCGGCGCAACAGGCGCTCCCCCACGAAAGGGATCGAAATTCTAGGCCGGCCTTTGTGACAGCGAAAATCACCGGGTTCGAAAGCATACCTTGGAGCGACAAGCGGCATGCTGCCGACTAGGGTTGGCAGAACGTCCGTCGCACCGACCTTCCCAGAGAGTACCTGCATGTCCGCACCGCTATTGCTGCCCTACCTTGCGCCGTGGGACTGGCAGCAGTTCCAGCAGTATTTCGCCCTGCGCCTGCTGCCCGGCGTCGAGTGGCTCGAAGTCGATCGCTACAGCCGCAGCCTGCGGCTGGGCGGCGTCGAAGGCTGGTTCAGCGTGCGTCCGCTGACGGAACAGCCAGCGCTGGAACTGACGCTCAGCGAGCGATTGCAGCCGTATCGGCAACCGATCATCGAAAAGGTGCGCAAGATGTTCGACCTCGACACCGATCCGCGCGCCATTGCCAGGCATTTCGCTGCCGATCCGCTGCTCGGCCCGCGGGTGGCGGCCAATCCAGGCCTGCGCCTGCCGGCCGCGTTCGATCCGTTCGAGCAGGCGGTGCGGGCCATCGTCGGCCAGCAGGTCACGGTCAAGGCCGCGGTGACCATCACCCGGCGCCTGCTCGAACGCCTCGGCGAACCACTGGCGGACGGCCCGCCCGGTCTGTTCGTGCTGTTTCCTACGCCACAGGCCATCGCCGAAGACCCGCTGGAGCGCATCGGCATGCCGCTCAAGCGGGTGCAGGCGTTGCGCCGTCTGGCTGCGGCGGTGGCCGACGGCGCGCTGCGCCTGCATGTGGAGGATGGGGCCGAGGCGCTGGTACGGCGCCTGTGCGAGTTGCCCGGAATCGGCCCGTGGACGGCCGAATACATCGCGCTGCGCGGCTTCGGTGCGGCCGATGCCTTTCCCGCGGGCGACCTCGGCCTGCTCAAGGCGCCGCTGTGGGGCGCCGCAGGTATCAACGCCCGGGCGCTGGCCGCGCGCGCCGAAGCCTGGCGGCCGTGGCGCGCCTACGCCGCCGTGCATATCTGGCAGGACTATGCGACGCCGCAGCCTCCTACGGCACGCCCGGGCGGCGCGCCCTAGAGCCTGACCTTGCCGAAAGGCGCGGCGGCGATCGCCCACATGATCAGCCCGACGACCGGCAGCAGCAGGATGACCATGCTCCAGACCACCTTGCGCCCGATTTCGATCGATCGGCACCACACGTGGAGGATGGCCAGCACGTCGAGCAGCAGGAGCAGGACGAGCAGTAGTGTGTTCAGACTGTCCATCACGGCCTCAGAGCGGACGGTTGCCGCGCGGCCCCAGCAGAGCCCAGAGGAGCAGGCCGAGCACCGGCAGGATGACGATCAGCAGCACCCACAGCACCTTCTTGCCGCCGCTGGCGCCGCTACGAACCACATTGATTATCGCCCAGATATCCAGGGCCAGGATGATCAGGCCGAATAGGCCTCCGAAGGCATCGCTCATGGGATGGCTCCTGAATTACGCTGAGTACGTCATTAGGATAGCTGGCGGCTTCGGGGGTTCAGCCGCCGTGGAGTTGGCGCTCAGTCTTCCAGCCGCGGAAAACGGCTGGCGATGTCGTCGCCGGTGAACTCGGCGCTCCAGCCTTCGCTGTTGCGGAACAGGCGGATGGTGACGAAATGCGGGTGCTCGCCCATGTCGAGCCAGTGACGAACCCCGGCGGGCACCGTCAGCAGATCACCCTTCTCGCAAAGCACGGCGTAGACCAGCTCGCCGAGGCGCAGGTTGAACAGGCCGCGGCCGGCGACGACGAAGCGCACCTCGTCCTCGGCGTGCCGGTGTTCTTCGAAAAAGCGCGCACGCAGCGCGTCCTGCTGGCGATCATTACCGGTCACGCGCAGTACGTCGGCCGTGGCGTAATCACGCTCGGCCTGCAAACGGTCGATCTGCGGGCGGTAGGCGGCCAGCACTTCTTCCGGACTGGCATCCGCGGCGAGCGCCGCGCGGGCATCCAGGCGCTCGAGGCGTACCTCGACCTCGGCCAGGGTCGCGGCGATATCGTCGTGGTGGGTCAGCACCTTGAGCGGCTGTTCGGGGCGATTCTGGTGATAGACGCTGAGGACGCTCATGTTCGACTCTCCGGAGACTGGTGTGGGGTGCGAGCGGACTCGCCAGTTTTTACGCCGGCTGGTCCCGCAAGCGTGCAGCAATGATAACGGCTGCCGCCAGCGCCGCCAGGCTGGCGATGGTGAAGGTCCACGCCGGGCCGAGGCTGTTCCAGGCGTAGCCGGAATACAGCGCGCCCAGCGCTCCGCCAACACCGGCCAGGGTGGCATACAACGCCTGCCCCTGGCCCTGCTGGCGATGGCCGAAACTGCGCTGGACGAAGTGGATCGCCGCGGCATGGAAGCTGCCGAAGGTGGCGGCATGCATCAGTTGGGCGGTCAGCAGGACCAGCAGGTGATCGGCCAGATTGCCCAGCAGCAGCCAGCGCAACGCCGCCAGCAGAAAGCTCGTCGCCAGCACCTGGCGCAGGCTGAAGCGCTCGAGCAGGCGCGCCATCACCAGGAACAGCAGGATTTCCGCCACCACGCCCAGCGCCCAGAGCAGGCCGATGGTGGTGCGCGTGTAACCGAGCGCTTCCAGATGGATGCTGAGGAAGGTGTAGTACGGCCCGTGCGACAGCTGCATCAGCCCCACACAGAGGTAGAACGCCAGCACGCCGGGGCGCCACAGCTGGCGCAGGAAACCGCCCTGCCCGGCCGCCTCCGGCTGTTGCGCGGGCTCGGCATTGGGCACCCAGAGGCTGCTCACGATGATGCCCGCCATGATCAGCAACACCACCGCAGGATAGACATCCAGCCCCAGGCGCTCGAAGGCCAGGCCCAGACCGACCACCGCCAGGATGAAGCCGATGCTGCCCCACAGGCGGATCTGGCTGTAGCGCGCGGCCTGTCCATGCAGGTGCGCCAGCGTGATGACCTCGAATTGCGGCAGCACTGCGTGCCAGAAAAACGCGTGCAAGGCCATCACCAGGGCCAGCCAGGCGTAGCTCTTGTCGAGCAGAATCAGCGCGAACGACAGCAGCGTGCACAGCGCACCGAGACGCACGATGCGCAGGCGCTGGCCGGTGACATCGCCCAGCCACCCCCACAGGTTGGGTGCAATGCAGCGCATCAGCATGGGGATCGCCACCAGCTCGCCGATACGCGCCGGCGAAAAGCCCAGGTGCTCGAAATACAGGCCGAGAAACGGCGCCGTCGCGCCCAGCAGGGCGAAATAGAACAGGTAGAAGCCGGAGAGGCGCCAGTACGGAATAGCCATAAGCTCGAAGCTCGAAGCTCGAAGCCAGACCGGTTCTCTTACTTCCAGCTTCTGGCTTCCAGCTTCAAGCTCATCGTTGCCCGAGCACCGGCGTGGTCACCCGCACGTCGGCATTCTGCGCGCGATGACGCAGCAGGTGATCGAGCAGCACGATGGCCATCATCGCCTCGGCGATCGGCGTGGCGCGGATGCCGACGCAGGGATCGTGACGGCCCTTGGTAATCACCTCCACCGGGTTGCCGTCGATGTCGATCGAACGGCCGGGCGTGGTGATGCTGGATGTCGGCTTGAGCGCCAGATGCGCGACGATCGGCTGGCCCGAGGAGATGCCGCCGAGGATGCCGCCGGCGTTGTTCGACAAGAAGCCTTGCGGGCTCAGCTCGTCGCGGTGCTCGGTGCCGCGCTGGGCGATGCAGGCGAAGCCCGCACCGATCTCCACGCCCTTGACCGCGTTGATGCTCATCAGCGCGTGGGCCAGTTCGGCGTCGAGGCGGTCGAAGATCGGCTCGCCGAGCCCCGGCGGCACGCCTTCGGCGACCACGGTGATCTTCGCGCCGACCGAATCCTGATCGCGGCGCAGCTGGTCCATGTAGGCCTCCAGCTCCGCCACCTTGTCCGGATCGGGACTGAAGAAGGCATTCTCTTCCACCGAGTCCCAGGTCTTGAACGGAATCTCGATCGGGCCGAGCTGGCTCATGTAGCCGCGTACGCTGATGCCCATGCCCGCCAGGACCTTCTTGGCGATGGCACCGGCGGCGACGCGCATGGCGGTCTCGCGCGCCGAGCTGCGGCCACCGCCACGGTAGTCGCGCAGGCCGTACTTGTGGTGATAGCTGTAGTCGGCGTGGGCCGGGCGGAACAGGTCCTTGATCGCCGAGTAGTCCTTGGACTTCTGGTCGGTGTTGCGGATCAGCAGGCCGATCGGGCAGCCGGTGGTCCTGCCCTCGAATACGCCGGAGAGGATCTCCACCTCGTCGGCTTCTTGGCGCTGGGTGGTGTGTCGGCTGGTGCCGGGCTTGCGGCGGTCGAGATCGCGCTGCAGGTCGTCCAGCGACAGTTCCAGTCCCGGCGGGCAGCCGTCGACGATGGCCACCAGCGCAGGGCCGTGGCTTTCGCCAGCGGTGGTGACGGTGAACAGCTTGCCGTAGGTATTGCCGGACATGCAGGGCGCTCCGCGATCGACCTTGAAAACAGGCGCCGGAGTATACCTGAGCCATGCACGGTTTCACCGCCCTCGATGGGCGCGCATACTGACGCAGCGGTGAACCTTGCGGCAGTGGCTGCATCGAACCGCCTCCGTTTCCGGCGAAGTCCCTGCCATGCGCATCCTGCTGATCGTACTGCTGATGACCCTGACCACCCCGCTCGTCCATGCGCGCACCCTGCTCAACCAGACGCTGACGCTGGATACCGGCGACGGCGTGCTGCAAGGCAGTTTGCTACTGCCGAAAAGCGCGCAACCGGTGCCGGTGGCCTTGCTGATCGCCGGCTCCGGGCCGACCGACCGCGACGGCAACAATCCCGCCGGCCGCAACGACAGCCTCAAGCGTCTGGCGCAGGGCCTGGCGAAACAGGGCGTGGCCAGTCTGCGCTATGACAAGCGCGGCGTCGCTGCCAGCCTGGCCGCAGCGCCGGACGAGCGCGACCTCAGCGTGGATGCCTACGTCCGCGACGTGCTGGCTTGGAGCGCACGGCTGCGCGACGATCCGCGCCTGGGCGAGCTGATCCTCATCGGCCACAGCGAAGGCGCGCTGATCGCCAGCCTCGCCGCGCCACAGTCGGGCGCCGCGGCTCTGATCAGCATTGCCGGCAGTGGTCGGCCCATCGCCGAAGTGCTGCGCGAGCAGTTGCAGGGCCGCCTGCCGCCTGCGCTACTGGCCACCAGCCATTTCCTCATCAACGAACTGGAGGCCGGTCGCAGCCATGCCGAGGTCCCGGAGCCGCTGCAGGTGCTGTTCCGGCCCAGCGTGCAGCCCTATCTGATTTCGCTGTTCGCCCGGGACCCGGCCGCCGCCTTCGCCGCTGCCGGGGTGCCAGCACTGATCGTCCAGGGCACGCATGACATCCAGGTGAGCGTGCGCGACGCACAGGCGCTCAAGCACGCCCGGCCGGATGCCGAACTCGCGCTGATCGAGAGCATGAACCACGTGCTGCGCATCGTTCCGGCGAGCGGGCATCAGCAACTGGCCTCCTACGACGCCCCGCAGTTACCCATCGCCGATGCGCTATTGCAGCACATCGCGCGTTTTCTCGAGCGAAATGGCATCCTGCCAGCATCGAGTCCGAGTGCCAGCGGCCGATAAGCCAGCGACTCGGCTGCAAATCGCCTTCGAGTCAGCGCAGCCAAGGAACGCGCCGATGACTGATAGCAACGCCCCCGACACTTCGCCGCCGCCACAGCACCCGTGGGCCGATCTGGTGCCTGAACGATTTCACCTGCTGCGCCTGGCGCCGCTGCCGACCGCGCGCGATGGTGGCGCCCGCCCGCTGCGTTTCGTCGAACTGGCACGGGTCGAGCGGCACAGCGCGGACCAGAGCCTGCTGCGGCTGCAGATCAACCTGCCGGGGCAGGTCCGCTCGCGAAAGCACAACGTGCTGGAAGTCTGGGCGGACCATCGCAACAAGGAATTGCGCTTCGGCCCCGACAGCGGCCTGAACCTCGAGCCCGTCAACCGCGGGCTCGGCCGTTTCCTGCTCGCCCAGGGCATCGCCTGGGCGCAGAAGCGCTGGTCGCACTACCTCGTCGAAGGCGGTTCACTGACCAACGACGTGACCAGCGAAGACGCACGGCTGCGGCGCGATCACTGCCTGCGTACCCAGGGCTTCGATATCGATTATCCGCAGACATCGCCGAAAGCCACCTATGGCGCACCGCGCGTGAGTGCGCTGCGCGGCGACTGGAATGCCGAGAAGGTGCAGATCATCGAACTGCTCGATGCGGCCGCGATGCTCGAACAGGCCGACCGCAACCTGCAACAGCAGGACAACCGCATCCGCGAGATGCAGGAACGCATGGGCCGCCTGCGGCGCGAGGACGGCGCGTTGCGCTTCACCATCGTCTGCCTGATCGTCTTCACGCTGTTCCAGGCCGGCCTGCTGATCTGGATGGCGACGCGCTGATCAGCGCCGCGTCAAACGCTTGCGGAACAGCGCCTGATGCTCCCGGCATTGCCGGGCCGCCAGCAGGAACACGCCATGCCCGCCCTTGGCGAACTCCAGCCAGGTGAAATCAACCTCCGGATAAAGCTCGGCGACGTGCACCTGGCTGTTGCCCACTTCCACGATCAACGTACCGTGCTCGCTCAGGTGATCGGCCGCCTCGGCGAGCATGCGCCGCACCAGATCCAGACCGTCATCGCCGCAAGCCAGGCCCAGCGCGGGCTCGTGATGATACTCGGCGGGCATGTCGGCGAAGTCCTCGGCATCGACATACGGCGGATTGGATACGATCAGGTCGAAGCGCTGCCCCGGCAGGCCATCGAAACCGTCGCTCTGCACCGTGTAGACACGCTCTTCCAGCTCGTGCTGCTCGATATTCTGGTTGGCCACCTCCAGCGCCTCGAAAGAGAGGTCGGCCAGCACGACCTCGGCGCCGGGAAACTCATAGGCACAGGCGATGCCGATGCAGCCCGAGCCGGTACACAAATCGAGAATCCGTGCAGGCTCGTGGGCGAGCCAGGGGCGAAAGCGCTGCTCGATCAGCTCGGCAACGGGCGAGCGCGGAATCAGCACGCGCTCGTCGACGATGAACGGCAAGCCGCAGAACCAGGCCTCGCCGAGCAGGTAGGCGGCCGGCACACGCTCCTCGATGCGCCTGCGCAGCAGCGCCTGCAGGTGTGCGCATTCGTCGTCTTCCAGGTGGCAATCCAGATAGGCATCGGACATGGCCCACGGCAGATGCAGGGCGCCGAGCACCAGTTGGCGCGCCTCATCCCAGGCGTTGTCCGTGCCATGACCGAAGAACAGTTGCGCGCCGTGAAACTGGCTGACGGCCCAGCGAATATAGTCGCGCAGGGTGCGCAGACGTGAGGGCGAAGCGCTCATGACGACATCTCCGGTAAAAGGCGCGGGAGTTTAACAGGCACGCGCGCGCGAGTGTTCGGCACCTGCCCGTGGAGGGTCGAAACCGAACGCACGCGGCTTTGTAAATGCACATTTTGATTGCGGCACAACCGCGCCGTCGCGCAGTACCCTGTCCGCCGCCCGCAAGGCGGGTCCCCTCCTGACCCGTGTTCGGTCAAGATGGTTCACATCGCCGCGTTCTGGCGCCACAATCAGCCCCCCATTCAAAAGGAGTCGGCAATGACCAAGCCACAGACCATGCTTCAACTCAGTGGCCGCAGCTACGCGCCCGCGACATTGGCGAACGCCACGCTGCTGGTCATCGACGCTCAAGAGGAATACCGCACCGGCGTACTGGCCCTGCCGGCGCTGCCCCGCGCGCTTCCGGAAATCACCCGACTGCTGGCCGCCGCCCGCGAGGCCGGTGCCCCGGTGGTGCATGTGCATCATCTGGGGATCACCGGCGGCCTGTTCGATCCGCAGGGCTTTCGCGGGCAGATCATGCCGGAAGCCGCGCCGCTACCCGGCGAAACGGTGGTCGCAAAACGCCTGCCCAACGCGTTTGCCGGCACCGACCTGCATGAACTGCTGCAGAAGCGTGGCCGCCTGGACCTGATCGTGTGCGGGTTCATGACTCATTCGAGCATCAGCACCACCGTGCGTGCGGCCAAGGATTATGGCTATCGCTGCACCCTGGTCGACAGCGCCTGCGCGACGCGCAACCTACCGATGGGTGACGGCAGCGTGGATGCCGATCAGGTCCATCGGATGGAGATGACCATTCTGGCCGACAATTTCGCGGTTTGCGTGCCGAACGTTGAGGCCTTGGGCCGCTGAACGCCGCGGCCAGCGGTACCGCCCCGGCGAATGAACCTGAGCGGTCGCGTACCGGTCATAGCCTGTTCATCGAGAGGTAACCGCAATGAAGCTTTCCGATGGTTTCGATGCCCGCCGCCTGCGTCCGTCCGAACGAAAAAGCTGGGGTCGACGGCTCATCGTCGTGATTGCCGTGCTGCTCGCCATTGCCGGCGTACTGCTGGCCGCTGCCGGCGTGGCGTCGCTGATCGGCTACGGCGACGCACTCGGCGCCCTGGCCGCCAAAGATGCCGCACTGACGGCGCTGGTGCTTGGCCTGTTGCTGCTCGGATTCGCCATTCTCCTCTGGCGCTGGTGCCAACGCCGGTTGCGCCGCTCCAGTGGGCTGAGCCTTTCTCCTGGCCTGATGAAAAGACGCGACTGACCTCGACGCGGCCTTGCCCAGTCCCCTGGTCCACAAACCTGGGATAAACTGACGCGCTGCCGGAGGTTCCATGCCAGAAGACGACGATTTTTCCCTGTTCCAGTCCGCCGTGAAGGGCGTCAAGCCGATTACGCATGCACGCGCCGAAACCGGCAAGCCACGTAATGATCGCGAGCAGACCGCCAAGCGTCGCGCCAATGCGCAGGTCAGCGTCGAACAGGCCCGTGTCGATGGCCTGTCCGATCAGTTCGTCATCGATGTGGGCGCCGAAGACGATCTCTACTGGGCGCGCCCGGGCGTCCAGGATGCCCAGATGCGCAAGCTGAAGGCCGGCCAGATCCAGTTCGAGGGCAGCCTCGATCTGCACGGCCTGTCCGTGGAGCGTGCCCGCGAACAGCTCTGGGATTTCATCGCCGAAGCCAGCAAATACGAGATCCGCTGCGTTCGCGTCACCCACGGCAAGGCGGCACGTCTCGACGGCAAGCGCCCGCTGATCAAGAGCCACGTCAACACCTGGCTGCGTCAGCATCCGCAGGTACTCGGCTTCACTTCCTGCACGCCCCGCCACGGTGGTGCCGGCGCGGTCTACGTCATGCTCAAGCGCACGATGCTCGAAGGCCGGGATGAATAGCGCTACCGACCTGCTTGGTACTTGCCAGCCGAACGGCTGCCGCCTAACCTTTGGCGTTTTGCGCTCCCATGCAGCTGACAGGTAGTTCAATGTCCCTGGAACAACAGTACACCGAGATTCTCGCTCAACTTGGCGAGGACGTTACCCGCGAAGGTCTGCTCGACACCCCCAAGCGTGCCGCCAAAGCCATGCAGTACCTGTGCAAGGGCTACCAGCAGACACTCGAGGAAGTCACCAATGACGCGCTGTTCAGCTCCGACAACAGCGAAATGGTGCTGGTGAAGAACATCGAGCTGTATTCGTTGTGCGAGCATCACATGCTGCCTTTCATCGGCAAGGCGCACGTTGCCTACCTGCCTAACGGCAAGGTACTGGGCCTTTCCAAGGTTGCCCGAATCGTCGAAATGTATGCGCGGCGCCTGCAGATACAGGAAAACCTGACCCGCGAAATCGCCGAGGCCGTACAGCAGGTCACCGGTGCCTCCGGCGTGGCGGTGGTCATCGAAGCGCAGCACATGTGCATGATGATGCGCGGCGTCGAGAAGCAGAACTCGTCGATGGTCACCTCGGTGATGCTCGGGCAGTTCCGCGCCAATGCGGCCACCCGTGCCGAGTTCCTCGGCCTGGTCAAGTAATTCCCGCTATCAGCGGCGGACATTGGCAGCCCGCCCAGGGCTGCCTGGTCATCACCTCACCCGGCTCACGCCCTGATCAGTCGAACATCCCCACATGCCGCGGATGGCTGGCAGCCCGCTGCAGCCAGGCCCGAATCGCCGGATAGCCGGACAGATCGAAGCCACCCTCCTCCGCTACGTGGGTGTACGCATAGAGCGCGACATCGGCAATCGAATAGCGGTCGCCGACCAGGTACGGAGTCCGCAGCAACTGCTGCTCCATTACATTGAGCGCGTGATAGCCGTCCAGCTGCTTGGCCTCGTACTCTTCGCGACGGTCCTCCGGCATGCCGAGGTACACCTTGATGTACCGCGCCACCGCAAGGAAGGGCTCATGGCTGTACTGTTCAAAGAACTGCCACTGCAGTACCTGGGTACGCAGGCGCGGATCGCCGGGCAGGAATTCACTGCCCTCGGCCAGATAATTCAGGATCGCGTTGGATTCCCACAGGCACGAGCCATCATCGAGCTCGAGCACCGGAATCTTGCCGTTGGGGTTCTTCTTCAGAAATGCTTCGGAGCGCGTTTCCCCGCGCAGGATGTTGACCGGCACCCACTCGTACGGCTGATCGAGCAGATGCAGCATCAGCTTGATCTTGTAGCAGTTGCCGGAACGGTAATCGCCATAAACCTTGTACATGCTCGCATCCCCTGTCGTCGCCACAGCGACCATTCAAGCCGCTTCGGCAGCCAACGCAGCGCGTATTACCCCGGCCAGGCGACACAGCCCCTCTCCGAGCCGCTCCGGCGCAACATGGCTGAAATTCAGCCGCAGATAGCCCGGATGCCGATCCGGCTCGATGAAGAACGGTTCACCCGGCATGAATACCACGTCCTGCTCCAGCGCAGGCTTCAGCAGCGTGCGGGTGTCCAATGGCTGCTGCAGGGCGAGCCAGAAGAATAGACCGCCCTGCGGCGTCTCCCAGGTTGCCAGGTCGGTGAAGTGCTCGACCAGCGCGGCCTGCATCGCATCGCGGCGCAGACGGTAGAACTCCCGCAGTTCGGCCAGATGCTCGTGGTAGCGCTGGCTACCCAGCCATTGCAGGGCCTGCCACTGACCGATGCGGTTGGTATGCAGATCCGCCGACTGCTTCAACCGCAACAGGTAGGGAAACAGGTCGGGACTGGCGATCAGATAACCAACGCGCAAGCCTGGTAGCAGCGTCTTCGACACCGTCCCCGTATAGATCCAGCTGGCCTTGTGCAGACGACTGACGATCGGCGTGGCGCTACTCTGGTCGAACACTAGTTCGCGATACGGTTCATCCTCGATCAGCGTCACGCCGAACTCGTCGAACAGCGCCGCCACGGCCTCACGCTTGGCCTCGCTATAACGCACCGCGGAGGGATTCTGAAAGGTCGGAATCAGGTAGGCGAACGCCGGTTTGTGTTGCTCCAGCCGTTGCCGCAACGCGCCCAGCTCAGGGCCATCGGCTTCCTGCGGTACGCCCAGGCAGTGGGCGCCGAACAACTGGAAGGCCTGCAACGCTGCAAGATAGGTCGGTGCTTCAACAAGCACCTCGGTGCCCGGATCGATGAACAGTTTCGATGCCAGATCCAGGGTCTGCTGGGAACCGCTGACGATCAGCACCTGGCTCGCTTCGCAGCGGATGCCCAGTTCACGCGCTTGTGCCGCGATCAGCTCGCGCAGCATGGGCTCGCCTTCGCTCATGCCGTACTGCCCCATGCTGGTCGGCATCTGCGCCCAGTCGACTTTCGGCAACATCGGCTCGGCCGGCAGGCCGCCAGCGAACGACATGACTTCCGGTCGTTGCGCAGCAGCAAGAATTTCGCGGATGAGAGAGCTTTTCAGGCGGTCGATACGTTCGGAGAAGGCCATTGGGACACCGGATGCGGAGGCGAGCAAAATGAGTCAAACTTCTTGACCAAAACTACTCCCGTCAGAATAAATACGTCAATATGACTGACCTAAAAAAAAGCAACACCCAACGGCGGATAATGGAAACCTTCTTTCTTGGTTACCAGGCCTTCACCGCCAAACCTGACGCGATCCTCGCTCGCCGCGGTCTCTCGCGTGTGCACCACCGCATTCTTTTTTTCATCGGTAGCTACCCGGGACTCAGCGTGAAGGAACTGCTCGGCTATCTGGGTGTGAGCAAACAGGCACTCAACACACCACTGCGCCAGTTGGTCGAGATGCACCTGGTGGAAAGCCTGACCGCCGAGGACGACAAGCGCAAACGCATGCTGCGTTTCACCAGCGAGGGTGCGAAGCTGGAACAGCAATTGCGGCGCGAGCAGGTTCGTCTGCTGGAAAAAGTGTTCAGCGAAATCGGCGCGGAGGCCGTGGAGAACTGGCTGCAGGTCAATCACGCGCTGGCGGTTCACGCGCACAAGGCGCACTGACCCGGCGGCGGCGCGAGTCGTATGGATCAGGTAATCGCAGGCACAAAAAAGGGCGACCGAAGTCGCCCTTTTTTCAATGAAAAACCCGAACTTAGTTCTGGTTTTCCATCTGAGCACGGATCAGATCACCAATGGTGGTCGGGCCGGTGCTTTCAACTTCCTGCTTGGTGCGCAGCTCTTTCATCGCGTCCTTCTCGTCTTCGACGTCCTTGGACTTGATGGACAGGCTGATCACGCGGGACTTGCGGTCGATGCTGATGATCTTGGCTTCGACTTCGTCGCCTTCCTTCAGCACGTTGCGGGCGTCTTCGACGCGGTCGCGGCTGATTTCGGACGCCTTCAGGGTGGCTTCGATATCGTTGCCCAGATCGATGATGGCGCCTTTGGCGTCAACTTCTTTCACGGTGCCACGAACGATGCTGCCCTTGTCGTTGACGGCGGCGTAGTTGGAGAACGGATCGTCTTCCAGCTGCTTGATGCCCAGGGAGATGCGCTCGCGCTCCGGATCGACCGACAGGATGACGGTATCCAGCTCGTCGCCCTTCTTGAAGCGACGCACGGCTTCTTCACCGGCTTCGTTCCAGGAAATGTCGGACAGGTGAACCAGACCATCGATGCCACCGTCCAGACCGATGAAGATACCGAAATCGGTGATCGACTTGATGGTGCCGGAGATGCGGTCGCCCTTGTTGAACTGGCTGGAGAAGTCTTCCCACGGGTTGGACTTGCACTGCTTGATGCCCAGGGAGATGCGACGACGCTCTTCGTCGATGTCCAGAACCATGACTTCCACTTCGTCGCCGACCTGTACGACCTTCGACGGATGGATGTTCTTGTTGGTCCAGTCCATTTCGGAAACGTGTACCAGACCCTCGACGCCCTCTTCCAGCTCGGCGAAGCAGCCGTAGTCGGTCAGGTTGGTGACGCGAGCCATGACGCGGGTGTTTTCCGGGTAACGGGCCTTGATGGCAACCCATGGATCTTCGCCCAGCTGCTTCAGACCCAGGGAGACGCGGTTGCGCTCGCGGTCGAACTTCAGCACCTTGACGTCGATCTCGTCACCAACATTGACGATTTCCGACGGATGCTTGATGCGCTTCCAGGCCATGTCGGTGATGTGCAGCAGGCCGTCCACGCCGCCCAGGTCGACAAACGCGCCGTAGTCGGTGAGGTTCTTGACGATACCCTTGACCTGCTGGCCTTCCTGCAGGGATTCCAGCAGGGCTTCGCGCTCGGCGCTGTTCTCGGCTTCCAGCACGCTGCGGCGGGAAACGACAACGTTGTTACGCTTCTGGTCGAGCTTGATGACCTTGAATTCCAGCTCTTTGCCTTCCAGGTGAGCGGTATCGCGCACCGGACGGACATCGACCAGGGAGCCCGGCAGGAATGCACGGATGCCGTTGACGTCGACGGTGAAGCCACCCTTGACCTTGCCGTTGATGACGCCCTTGACTACTTCTTCTGCAGCGAAAGCCGCTTCCAGAACAATCCAGGATTCCGCGCGCTTGGCCTTTTCACGGGACAGCTTGGTTTCGCCAAAGCCATCTTCGACCGCGTCCAGAGCAACGTGGACCTCGTCACCCACCTTGATGGTCAGCTCGCCCTGCTCATTGTAGAACTGCTCGACCGGGATGACGCCCTCGGATTTCAGACCGGCATGGACAGTGACCCAGTCACCATCGATGTCGACCACCAGACCGGTGATGATGGCACCCGGCTGCATGTCGAGGGATTTCAGGCTTTCTTCAAAAAGTTCTGCGAAGCTTTCGCTCATGTTGATTCCTGCTGTTTTCGGGCGAGGATCCGCCCAATCTCCACATCCCAGACGATATGGGTTCATTCATATAAAAAAAGGCCTGCGGGACGGGGTCTGGTCTCCCACATGCCTCCTTGTTAACAGCCGGAGCGACGATCACTCGTCTCACCGGTCTGCCTGGCCGCCTTTCGGCGCTCCGTTCGTCAGGCCAGATCGCGCTTGGCAACCTCGCCCAGAATCTGTTCCAGCACCTGCTCGATGGAAAGTGTAGTGGAATCCAGCTGAATAGCATCGGCTGCCGGTTTCAGCGGGGCCACCGCGCGCTGGGTGTCGCGCTCGTCGCGCGCCCGAATCTCCTCGAGAAGACTCGCGAGGTTAACATCATCGCCGCGCGCCTTCAACTGCAGGAACCGCCGGCGCGCACGCTCTTCGGCGCTTGCGGTGAGGAATATCTTCAGCGGCGCGTCGGGAAACACCACCGTGCCCATGTCCCGACCGTCGGCCACCAGGCCGGGCATTTCGCGGAATGCCTTCTGCCGTTGCAGCAGTGCTTCGCGAACCGCCGGCAGCGCCGCGACCTGCGAGGCGCCGGCGCCGACCTGCTCGTTGCGGATGGACTCGGTGACATCCTCGCCTTCGAGGATGATGACCATGCCATGCCCGTCGTGCGCGGCATCGAACTGCACGTCGAGGTGCGCCGCCAGGACCTTCAGCGCTTGCTCATTGGTCAGATCGACGCCGTGGTTGCGCGCGGCGAACGCCAGCAGCCGATACAGCGCACCGGAGTCGAGAAACTTCCAGCCGAGCTGGCCAGCCAGCAGCGCCGCGACCGTACCCTTGCCGGAGCCGCTCGGCCCATCGATGGTGATGACGGGGGCCGCAGCGATCATGCTCCACCCTCCGCATGTACGCGCATCCCGGCACGTTCGGCCAGGGCGAGGAAATTGGGAAACGAGGTAGCGACGTTGGCACAGTCATGAATGCGAATCGGCGCGCTGGCCCGCAGCGCGGCCACACTGAAGGACATGGCGATGCGATGGTCGCCGTGCGCCCAGACTTCACCGCCACCCAGCGGGCCGCCTTCGATGACAATGCCATCGGGCGTCGGCTGCGCCTGCACGCCCAAGGTTTGCAAACCGTCGGCCATCACCTGGATGCGGTCAGATTCCTTGACCCGCAACTCCTCGGCGCCGCGCAGCGTGGTGCGCCCTTGCGCGCAGGCTGCGGCCACGAACAGCACCGGGAACTCGTCGATCGCCAGGGGAACCAGTTGCTCGGGGATATCGATGCCCTTGAGCTGGGCGGCCCGCACGCGGATATCGGCGACCGGCTCACCGCCGACTTCACGCAGGTTTTCCAGGGTGATATCGGCGCCCATCAGCTTGAGAATATCGATCACGCCGGTACGCGTCGGGTTGATGCCGACATGTTCGAGCAAAACGTCCGAACCCGGCGCGATGCTCGCGGCGACCATGAAGAAGGCCGCGGAGGAAATGTCCGCCGGCACCTCGATATGTGTCGCGTGCAGTTTGTGTCCGGGCTCGACACGTGCGGTGCTGCCCTGCACGTCCACCGGATAGCCGAAGCCCCGCAGCATGCGTTCGGTGTGATCGCGTGTCGGCGCCGGTTCGGCGACGGAGGTCTGGTCGGCCGCATACAGACCGGCCAGCAGCAGGCAGGACTTGACCTGTGCGCTGGCCATCGGCATCTCGTAGTGCATGCCCGACAGGCGCTGGCCGCCACGGATCGTCAGCGGCGGACGCCCGTCCGCCTCGGTTTCAATGACCGCCCCCATTTCACGCAGCGGCTTGGCGACGCGGTTCATCGGGCGCTTGGAGAGCGAGGCGTCGCCGGTCAGCGTGGTATCGAACGGCTGCGCGGCGAGCAGGCCGGCCAGCAAGCGCATGGATGTGCCGGAATTGCCCAGGTAGATCGGCCCCGGCGGGGCCTTCAGGCCATGCAGACCGACACCGTGCACGGTCACACGGCCTTGCTGCGGCCCCTCGATGACCACGCCCATGTCACGAAAGGCCTGGATGGTGGCCAGCGCGTCCTCGCCCTCGAGAAAGCCCTCCACCTCGGTGGTGCCCTCGGCCAGCGAGCCAAGCATGATGGAGCGATGGGAAATCGATTTGTCGCCCGGTACGCGCAGCCGTCCCGTCAGGCTGCCGCCCGGATTGGCCAGGAAGATCAGATCATTGGAATGCATAACGTCCACATAGGCTCTGCGAGCCAGTATTTTGCTGAAATGTTCCCGGGCGGCGCGGGCGCGAGTGAACACGCCGAGCAGCTTGTGCCCGTCTCCTTCATCGACCGCGGCGCGCAACGCATCGAGGTCGCTACGAAAATCATCCAGGGTATGCAGCACTGCCTCGCGATTGGCGAGGAAGATGTCGTGCCACATCACCGGGTCGCTACCGGCGATGCGAGTGAAATCGCGAAAGCCACCGGCCGCGTAGCGGAATATCTCCAGGTTCTCGTGGCGCTTGGCCAGCGAATCCACCAGACCGAACGCCAGCAGATGCGGCAGATGGCTGGTTGCAGCGAGCACTTCATCATGGTGGCGGACCTCCATGTGCTCGACATCCGCACCCAGCGCCGACCACAGCCGATGTATCAGAGCCAGCGCGGCTGGATCGGTGTCGGCCAACGGCGTCAGGATCACCTTGTAGCGGCGGAACAATGAGCTCTGCGCGGCGGTCACCCCGCTCTGCTCGGAGCCGGCGATCGGATGCCCGGGGACGAAACGTTCGGGCATGCGCCCGAATACTTCGCGGGCGCAACGCACGACGTTGCCCTTGGCGCTGCCGACGTCGGTGAGCACCGCATCGCCCAGTTCCAGCGTAGCCATCTGGGCCAGCAGCTTTTCCATCGCCAGAATCGGCACCGCCAGCTGGATCACATCGGCACCGGCGCAGGCTTGCTCCAGCGTTTCGGCACAGGAATCGACCACCCCAAGCTCGACCGCCAGCTCGCGCGTGCGCACGTCCAGATCGAAGCCGACGATCTCGCGACACAGTTTCAGCTCGCGCAGTCCCTTGGCGAAAGAGCCGCCGATCAGACCGAGGCCGATGACCACCAGCCGACCGACGAGGGGCTCACCCACAACGGGTGCCCTGGCTTCGCTCACTGGGCAAGCACCTTGCGCAATACCTCGATGAAGCGCGCGTTTTCCGCCTCGGTGCCGATCGACACACGCAGGAAGGTCGGCATGCCGTAGCCAGCCACCGGCCGCACGATCACGCCGTCCTGCAGGAGCGCGTGGTTGATCGGCGAAGCATCGCGACCGAAGTCGACGGCAATGAAGTTGCCTTTCGAGGGAATCCAGCGCAGTCCCAGTTCGGCAAAGGCCGCTTCCAACTGGCGCATGCCCGCGGCGTTGGCCGCGCGGCTGGCGGCCAGGTACTCGGTGTCGTCCAGCGCCGCACAGGCGGCAGCCAGAGCCAGGCTGTTGACGTTGAACGGCTGGCGAACCCGGTTGAGCACATCGGCGATTTGCGCCGAGGAAACCGCATAGCCCACGCGCAAGGCCGCCAGGCCATAGGCCTTGGAAAAAGTCCGTGATACCAGCAGGTTGGGATGCGCAGCGAGAAACTTCAATCCGTCCGGCAGTTCGTTGCCCTCGGCGTATTCGATATAAGCCTCGTCCAGCACCACCAGCACCGACTCCGGAACGAGCGCGAGGAAGCGCTCGAACGCCTCGGCATCGAACCAGGTGCCGGTCGGATTGTTGGGGTTGGCGATGAACACCACGCGGGTGTTTTCATCGATCGCCGCCAGCATGGCGTCCAGGTCGTGGCCATGATCGCGCGCCGGCACCACCTTGCCCTGCGCGCCCACCGCCTGGGTCGCAATCGGATAGACCGCGAAGGCATGCGCGCTGAATACCGCATTCAGGCCTGGCGCCAGATAGGCACGCGCCACCAGTTCGAGGATGTCGTTGGAACCGTTGCCCAGCGTGATCTGGTCGATCTGCAGTGCATAGTGTTGGGCCAGTCGCTGCTTGAGCACGAAACCGTTGCCGTCGGGGTAGCGGGTCAGCTCCGCCAGCTCGTTGCGAATGGCCTCCAGCACGCGGGGACTCGGACCGAGCGGGTTCTCGTTGCTGGCCAGCTTGACGATCCCGGCCGGATCCAGATTCAGCTCGCGCGCCAGTTCATCGACCGGCTTGCCGGGGACATAGGGAGACAGTTTTTGCACGCCCGGCTGCGCCAGGGCAAGGAAATCGGGTTTCATAGCTACAAGCCTCAAGCTTCAGGCCGCAAGCAAAAGCCCCGAACCACTTGCAGCTTGGGGCTTGCAGCTTACCGCTGTTTTTAAAGTACTGCCTTCGGATAGGAACCCAACACCTTCAGCGCCACCGCCTCCTTGCCGATCTTCTCCAGCACATCCTTGATCAGCGGATCCTGATGGTGGCCGAGAAAATCGATGAAGAACACGTAGGTCCACTTGCCGCTGCGCGACGGGCGCGTCTCGATGCGGGTGAGATCGATGCCATTGGCATGGAACGGCATCAACAGCTCGTGCAGAGTGCCCGGTTTGTTACGCATCGACACGATGATCGAGGTCTTGTCGTCGCCGGTCGGCGGCACTTCCTGACTGCCGATGATGAGGAAGCGCGTGGAGTTGTCCGGGCGATCCTCGATCTTCTCGGCCAGTTTCTGCAAACCATACAGCTGCGCCGCCATGTCGCCGGCGATGGCCGCAGAATTCCACTCGCTTTTCACCCGTTTGGCCGCATCCGCATTGCTGGAAACCGCCACGCGCTCGACGTTCGGATAATGCGAATCGAGCCACTTGCGGCACTGTGCCAGCGATTGGGCGTGGGAATAGATGCGGGTGATGCGATCGGTCTTGGTCGTCTCGCCCACCAGCAGATGATGGTGGATGCGCAACTCGACTTCGCCACAGATGACGATGTCGTGTTCAAGGAAGCTGTCCAGCGTGTGGTTGACGGCGCCTTCGGTGGAATTCTCCACCGGCACCACACCGAAATTCACCGCGCCGGCGACCACCTCACGGAACACTTCGTCGATCGCCGCCATCGGCGTGCTGATCACCGAATGACCGAAGTGCTTGAGCGCCGCGGCCTGGGAGAAGGTGCCTTCCGGCCCGAGGTAGGCCACCCGCAGCGGCTGCTCCAGCGCCAGGCAGGAGGACATGATTTCGCGGAACAGGCGGGCGACTTCCTCGTTGTCCAGCGGCCCCTTGTTCAACTCCATGATGTGCTTGAGCACCCAGGCCTCGCGTTCGGGGCGATAGAACACCGCCTGCTCGCCTTCGGCAAGCGTGGCGGTCTTCACCCGCGCCACGTCTTGGGCGCAGCGGGCGCGCTCGCTGATCAGCTCGAGGATATTCTCGTCGAGGCTGTCGATGCGCACACGCAACGCCTTGAGCTGATCGGCCTGGCTCATCAGCCGTGCTCCTTCTCGAACTCAGCCATGTAGGCAACCAGTGCCTCGACGGCATCCAGTCCGACCGCGTTATAGATCGACGCGCGCATGCCGCCGACCGAGCGATGGCCCTTGAGGTTGAGCAATCCACGCGCGTCCGCGCCGGCGAGGAAGGTCTTGTCCAGACGCTCGTCGGCCAGGCGGAACGGCACGTTCATCCAGGAGCGCGCGTTGGGGCTGATCGGGTTGGTATAGAACTCGCTGGAATCGATGAAGCCGTACAGCCGCTCCTGCTTGGCGCGGTTGCGCTGTTCCATCGCCTCCAGGCCGCCCTGCTCCTTGAGCCACTCGAAGACCAGCCCGGAGAGGTACCAGGAGAAGG
>AJXE01000015.1 GCA_000263395.1 Stutzerimonas stutzeri TS44 | reverse complement strand
GGTCGGCTTTTTTATTGCCTTGAAGCTTACTTGCGGCTGGCGCGATCCAGCATACGCAGAGCGCGCTCGTTGGCTTCGTCAGCGGTCTGCTGAGCCTTCTGAGCAGCGACCAGGGCTTCGTCAGCCTTGCTGTAGGCTTCGTCGGCGCGAGCCTGGGCGCGGGCTGCGGCGTCTTCGGTAGCAGTCAGACGAGCTTCGCTTTCTTTGGTCATGCTGTTGCTGCAACCGGTAGCCAGAACTGCGGCCAGAGCCAGAGCAGAGAATTTCAGAACGTTGTTCATCGTGTTCCCCTTAAGGTGGAAATCCATAAGCAACTTCCGTTATGGAAAGTTTGCGCGCACATACTACCTGTAACTTCGTTTAAGTAAACCGAGTCGGCGAGCTGCAAGAGCGTTTTTTTGGAAAACCCTGGTAGTTCCTCGCCCCACCCACTGAAAGTTGGATAAAAATCAACCAGTTTCAGACCTGTTTACGCGTGGCAGTGTAGTAAACGCTGCGGGCTTTTGCCGAATGTTCGCCAATGCCGAGAGCTTTGCCTGGGTAACCGGAATTGACCTCGGCACTGGTCGAAATCGACGGAAGCGGGTAGAAAAGAGGCTTGGTTCCGGGCGACCCGGGTGCCCATAACCGGGTGAACAATAACAAGAGTGGCTGATCCTGCTGAGGAGTCGAAATGAGCGACACACTTACCGTGCACCATGATCGGAGCGGACATCGGTTCGAAGTCAACGTCGAGGGTCATTGCGCCTACCTGGCCTACATGGACCTGGGCAAGCAGACGCTGGACATCTATCGCACCTTTGTTCCTGATGCATTGCGTGGTCGCGGCATCGCGGCGGTGCTGGCACGGCACGCGCTGGAGTTCGCCGAGCAGGAAGGCTACAGCGTCATTCCGTCCTGTTCCTATGTCGAGCGCTACATCGAGCGCCAGAACCTACCGGCCGGACAACCGGACGAGCAGGAATGAAAAACGCCGGCGAGGGCCGGCGTCTTCTTGAGTCCTGTCAGCCGTGTCGGCGGCCGGGCAGGATATCGCGCAGCTTGGCGTGCATGCCGAGCACGGCCTTCTCGGTGGTATCCCAGTCGATACAGGCATCGGTGACCGAGACGCCGTAGGCCAGTTCGGACAAGTCCTTGGGAATCGACTGATTGCCCCAGCCCAGGTGGCTCTCCACCATCAGGCCGATGATCGAGGTGTTGCCTTCCAGGATCTGGTTGGCGACGTTGTCCATCACCAACGGCTGCAGCGCCGGATCCTTGTTGGAGTTGGCATGGCTGCAGTCGATCATGATGTTCGGCCGGATGCCCGCCTTGGCCAGCTCCTGCTCGCAAACCGTCACGCTGACCGAGTCGTAGTTGGGCTTGCCGTTGCCGCCGCGCAGCACCACGTGGCCGTAGCGGTTGCCCTTGGTGGTGACGATGGAAGAGACGCCGGCCTGGTTGATGCCGAGGAAGCGGTGCGGGCTGGAGACCGACTGCAGGGCGTTGATCGCCACGGTCAGGCTGCCGTCGGTGCCGTTCTTGAAGCCGACGGCCGACGACAGGCCGGATGCCATTTCACGGTGGGTCTGCGATTCGGTGGTGCGTGCGCCGATGGCCGACCAGCTGATCAGGTCCTGCAGGTATTGCGGGGAGATCGGGTCCAGCGCCTCGGTGGCCGTCGGCAGGCCCATTTCGGCGAGATCGAGCAGCAGCTTGCGGCCGATGTGCAGGCCGTCCTGGATCTTGAACGAGTCATCCATGTAGGGATCGTTGATCAGGCCTTTCCAGCCCACCGTGGTGCGCGGCTTCTCGAAATACACCCGCATGATCAGGAACAGGCTGTCGGAGACCTTCTCGGCGAGCGCCTTGAGGCGTCCGGCGTATTCATGCGCGGCCTTCAGATCGTGGATCGAGCAGGGGCCGACCACGAGGAACAGGCGATGGTCCTTGCCGTCGAGGATGTCCCGCACGACCTGGCGCCCGTGGGCGACGGTGCGCAGGGCGGAGTCGGTCAGGGGGAGTTCCTGCTTGAGCTGTTCCGGGGTGATCAGGGTGATGTTGGAGGCGACGTTGAGGTCGTTGATGGGTAAATCGGCCATGTGCTACTCGTCAGGTCTCGGGTGCCGTCCGCCAGCCATCCCGGTGCGGCGGAGCAGGCATGGGGCGCAGCGGGGAAGGACGGAACCTTAGCGCTAAACGTGCCGCCGCGACAATGGCATTCAGTGCCGCCGCCGGTGCGTCGAGGGCCGGCGCAATGGCGGCGCCCGACGGTAGTGGGGTCGCGCTGTGCCGGTCCGCCGCCGGCTGCTATCGTGGCGCACCGCCTTCTTTATATCGGAGTTCCTGGATGTCTGAATCTCGCCTGCGCATTGCAATCATCGGTACCGGCGCCATCGGTGGCTACTACGGCATGCAGCTGGCACTGGCCGGGCACGACGTGCATTTCCTGCTGCGCAGCGAATACGAGGCCGTGTGTGAGCATGGCCTGCGGGTCAATAGCGCGGTGCGCGGCTGCCAGCAGCTGGATAACGTGCAGGCTTATCGCAGCGCCGATCAGATGCCGGCCTGCGACTGGCTGTTCGTCGCGACCAAGAGCACCGGCACGGCGGCCCTGCTGCCAGCCATCGCGCAGGTCGCAGCGCCTGGGGCGAAGGTCGTGCTGTTGCAGAACGGCCTGGCGGTCGAGGACGAGATCCGCCCGCTGCTGCCGACCGGGGTGCATCTGCTCGGCGGGTTGTGTGCCATCTATGCCCATCGCAGCGCGCCCGGCGTGGTCGAGCATCAGGCGCTGGGCAACATCAACCTCGGCTATCACTCCGGCCCGGCCGAGGACGACGAGGCGCGCCAGGCGGTGGTCGCCGCCGGCGTGGCGATGCTCAAGGCTGCCGGCGTGGGCTCGGCCGCCATGTCCAGCCTGGAGCAGGCGCGCTGGGTCAAGCTGGTCTGGAACGTGCCGTTCAACGGCCTCTCGGTGTTGCTCGATGCCGGCACGGCGGCGCTGCTGGACGACGCCGACAGTCGTGCGCTGATCCGCTCGATCATGGATGAAGTGGGCGCTGCGGCGCTGGCCTGCGGCTTCACGCTGCCCTCCGGCCTGGCGGACAAGCTGCTCGAAAGCACCGCGCAACTGCCCGACTATCTGCCGAGCATGTACCACGATCATGCGCATCGGCGTCCGCTGGAGCTGGCGGCCCTCTATGCCGCCCCGCTGGCGGCGGCCGAACAGGCCGGTTGTGCGATGCCGCGCACGCAGGCGCTGTACCGTGCGTTGTGTTTCCTTGCACGGCATGCGGCGGATCGCCGCTGACGCTCTCCTGGCGCGCGGTCATGCGTGAGCTGCTGGGGGCCTCGCCGCCAGCCCCCGGCTGACGTGGCTCCGCGATGTCTTGCGACTGCTAAGCTCAAGTGAAGTCGTGCTTTTTGTGGGGGTTTGCGCAACCAGGGTCGCGCAGTAGTACACGGCTAATCGCTATATGCTTTAATAAAAAACTGCCATTTCGGTTATAAGAGTGGCGGATAAGCATCCAGAGTGGTGTCACTGCCTTTGAGGGTTTTCTATGAAGCTTCAGCAACTGCGTTACATCTGGGAAGTGGCGCACCATGACCTCAATGTTTCGGCGACTGCACAAAGTCTGTTCACTTCACAACCGGGTATCAGCAAGCAGATTCGTCTGCTCGAAGACGAGTTGGGCGTCGAGGTTTTCGCCCGCAGCGGCAAGCATCTGACCCGCGTCACACCTGCTGGCGAGCGCATCATCACCACGGCCGGCGAGATCCTGCGCAAATGCGAGAGCATCAAGCAGATCGCGCAGGAGTTCTCCAATGAAAAGAGGGGCACGCTGAGCATCGCCACCACGCACACCCAGGCGCGCTATGCGCTGCCGCGGGTGATCAGCACGTTCATCAAGCAGTATCCCGATGTGTCGCTGCACATGCACCAGGGCTCGCCCACGCAGATTGCCGAGATGGCCGCCGACGGCACCGTCGACTTCGCCATCGCCACCGAAGGCCTGGAGCTGTTCGGCGACCTGATCATGATGCCGTGCTACCGCTGGAATCGCTGCGTGATCGTGCCTCAGGGGCACCCCCTGGCCAAGCTGGAGAAACTCACCCTCGAAGCGCTGGCCGAGCACCCGATCGTCACCTACGTCTTCGGCTTCACCGGTCGCTCCAAGCTCGACGAGGCATTCAGCCATCACGGCCTGTCACCCAAGGTGGTGTTCACCGCGGCGGATGCCGACGTGATCAAGACCTACGTGCGTCTCGGACTGGGGGTCGGGATCGTCGCGCGGATGGCGGTCGATGCCAGGCTCGACGCTGTCCTGGTGGTGCTCGACGCCAGCGAGCTGTTCGAATCCAGCGTGACCAAGATCGGCTTTCGCCGTGGCACCTTCCTGCGTGGATTCATGTGCGACTTCATCGAGCAGTTCGCCCCGCATCTCGATCGGACGATGCTCGACAAGGCCATCCACTGCCGTAACAAGGTCGAGCTGGATGAGCTGTTCGAGGGCGTGGAGCTGCCCGTCTATTAGTAGGAGTGTGCCGAGGCAGGCGGCACATCGCCGCCTTGCCGCGCCGCGTTATTGCTTGGCGATGAGATTGCCGGCGTGCAGCCCGCATTCCTTGTGGGTGGCTTCTTCCCACCACCAGCGGCCTTCGCGTTCGTGCTGGTTCGGCAGTACCGGCCGGGTGCAGGGCTCACAGCCGATGCTGATGAAGCCGCGTTCGTGCAGGCTGTTGTAGGGGATTTCCAGCATGCGGATGTAGCCCCAGACTTCCTCGCTGGTCATCTGCGCCAGCGGGTTGAACTTGTACAGGTTGCGCTCGGCAGTCGAGAAGGCGCTGTCGATTTCCAGCACGGCGACCTGGCTGCGCGTGCCGGGGCTCTGGTCGCGACGCTGGCCGGTCGCCCAGGCCCGCACGCCGGCGAGCTTGCGCCGCAGCGGCTCGATCTTGCGGATGCCGCAGCATTCGCCGTGACCGTCGCGATAGAAGCTGAACAGGCCCTTTTCCTTCACCAGCGGCTCGAGCAGCGCGGGGTCCGGGGTCATGACCTCGATGGCGATACCGTAGTGATCGCGGACCTGCTCGATGAAGCGATAGGTCTCGCTGTGCAGGCGTCCGGTATCCAGGGTGAATACCTTGACGTTCTTGTTGAGCTTCCAGGCCATGTCGACCAGCACCACGTCCTCGGCGCCGCTGAAGGAAATCCACAGCTCGTCGCCGAACAGGTCGAAGGCGAGCTTGAGGATGTCCTGAGGCGACTTGGTGGCGTAGGCGGCGGCCAGTTCGGCGACGTCGATAGATGGGCTCATCGGGCGGCTTTCCTTTGATCGGCGCTGGGCGCTCTGTGGCCGCGGATGGTAGCAAAGAGCGGTTATGTCACTAAATAACCTTTGCTCCCATGTATCGTGTGTTTCAGCTATAAGCACCGCGTTGCGCCGCCCCGGTGTTGCCGATAGAGTGCCGCCTTTCTTTTCTGCATGAATGAGGAGTGGCCCGTGGAAATAGCCTGTCTCGACCTGGAGGGCGTACTGGTTCCGGAGATCTGGATCGCCTTTGCCGAGGCCACCGGAATCGAGTCGCTGCGGGCGACCACGCGGGACATTCCCGACTATGACGTGCTGATGAAGCAGCGCCTGCGCATCCTCGACGAGCACGGCCTCAAGCTCTCCGATATCCAGCAGGTGATCGCCACGCTCAAGCCGCTCGAAGGCGCGGTGGAGTTCGTCGACTGGCTGCGCGAGCGTTTCCAGGTGGTGATCCTGTCGGACACCTTCTACGAGTTCTCGCAGCCGCTGATGCGCCAGCTGGGCTTCCCGACGCTGCTGTGCCACCGCCTGATCACCGATGACAGCGACCGCGTGGTGGATTACCAGCTGCGTCAGAAGGATCCCAAGCGCCAGTCGGTCATCGCGCTGAAGAGCCTGTATTACCGGGTGATCGCCGCTGGCGACTCCTACAACGACACCACCATGCTCGGCGAAGCGCATGCAGGCATCCTGTTCCACGCGCCGGACAACGTGATCGCCGAATTCCCGCAGTTCCCGGCGGTGCATAGCTACGCCGATCTGAAGCAGGAATTCCTCAAGGCCTCGAATCGCAAACTGGCGCTCTGACAGGCGTCCGGGACAGTCGACCGGCTCCGGCCGGTCGCTTCCAGCTCGCCGCTACAGCCCCTCCAGCGTCTCCAGCAGCACCTTTACCTTGTCGATCGACTCCTGATATTCCGCCTCCCACTGCGAATCGGCGACGATGCCGCCGCCGCCCCAGCAGCACGCCTGGCCGTTGCGCAGCGACAGGGTGCGGATGGTGATCGAGCTGTCCATGCTCCCGCGCACATCCACATACAGCAGCGAGCCGCAGTAGATCGAGCGGCAGGTTGGCTCCAGCTCGTCGATGATCTGCATTGCGCGGATCTTCGGGGCACCGGTGATCGAGCCGCCCGGGAAGCTGCCGGCCAGCAGGTCGAAAGCATCCTTGCCGGCGGCCAGCGTGCCGCGCACGGCGCTGACCAGGTGATGCACGTTGGGGTAGCTTTCCAGCGCGAACAGCTCCGGTACGTGCACGCTGCCGATCTCGCAGCTGCGACCCAGGTCGTTGCGCAGCAGGTCGACGATCATCAGGTTCTCGGCACGGTCCTTTTCGCTGGCGAGCAGCTCCTCGGCCAGCGCCTGATCCTCGACCGGATCCGCCTGACGGCGACGTGTGCCCTTGATCGGGCGGGTTTCCACCGTGCCGTCGCGCAGTTGCAGGAAACGCTCGGGGGACAGGCTGGCGATGGCGCCATCTTCCAGTGCGACAAACCCGGCGAACGGGGTCGGGCAGGCCGCGCGCAACGCGCGATAGGCCAGCCAGGGTGCGCCCTGGCAGTCGGCGCGAAAGCGTTGCGCGAAGTTGACCTGATAGCAGTCGCCGGCCCGGATGTAATGCTGGATACGCTCGAATGCGTGGCGGTAGCGCTCGGCATCGAGGTCGGCGCGAAATCGCGATCGCAGGCTGAACGGCGGGGCGTCGGCGGCCGCGGCGGGCTGCTGGAACAACGCCAGCAGGCGCTCGCGTTCGGCCTGCGCCAGCGCGGGGTGAAAGAGCAGGTGCGTCGTGCGCTGCTGATGGTCGCTGATCAAGGCCCAGGCGTAGAGCCCGAAGCGCGCGGCCGGCAAGCCGAGGTCGTCCGCCGCCGTTTGCGGCAGTTTTTCCAGGCGAGTGCCGAAGTCGTAGGCGAGCAGGCCGATCAGGCCGCCGAGGAACGGCAGCTCGCAGTCTTCGGGCGCGTCGGCCGGGCCGAGGCTGGCCAGGGCCAGGCGCAGGCGCTGGAAGAATGCCGTGCCGGATTCATCGGCCGTCGGGGTGAGCATCCGCTGCGGCCAGGCGCTGAGAATGTCGTAGCGGCCGCGCAGCGCCTGTGGTCGGCCGGAGTCCAGCAGCACCGCGCCGGGCGCGTCGTGGATACGGGCGAACCAGTGGCCGGGATCGGCGTGATAGGGCAGCGGGTGGAGCGTGCAGGTGGGCATGGCGGTCGTCTTGGCGAATCCTGCCCGGCTCGCAGGCCGGGCGGCTCGATGCGCAGCGTCAGCTGTGAGTCGGAACGTGGCCGAACAACTCCTGGGAGAACTTGACGCGTTCTTCCGGGGTTTCCTGGATGCCCTTTTCCTTGAGCTCGACCAGGCGGGTTTCCACGGCGTGTGCCCGGTGGGTCAGACCGCAGTCGTTGGCGATCTGGATGTTCAGGCCGGGGCGTGCGTTGAGTTCCAGGATCAGCGGGCCTTTCTCCACGTCGAGCACCATGTCGACGCCGATGTAGCCCAGCCCGCACAGCTCGTAGCAGCCGGCAGCCAGCCTCATGAAACCGTCCCAGTTGGGCAGTTGCACGCCGTCCACGGCGTTGCCGGTGTCCGGATGCTTGGTGATCTTGTTGTTCAGCCAGGTGCCGCGCAGGGTGATGCCGGTAGCCAGGTCGACACCGACGCCGATGGCGCCCTGGTGCAGGTTCGCCTTGCCGCCGGACTGGCGGGTCGGCAGGCGCAACATGGCCATCACCGGATAGCCCATCAGCACGATGATGCGGATGTCCGGCACACCTTCGTAGCTGATGCTCTTGAAGATCGGGTCGGGTGTGACGCGGTATTCGATCAGGGCGCGGTCGCGGTGGCCACCGAGGGAGTAAAGACCGGTGAGGATGTTGGAAATCTGATGCTCGATCTCGTCGTGGCTCAGCATCTTCCCCGACACGGTCTTGTAGCGACCCTCGAAGCGGTCGGCGATCACCAGGATGCCGTCGCCACCGGCGCCCTGCGCAGGTTTGACGACGAAGTCGTGGTGATCGCGGACGATCTCCTTGAGCTTCTCGATGTCCTTCTCGGTCTCGATCACGCCGTACATCTGCGGCACGTCGATACCGGCGGCGATGGCGCGCTCCTTGGTGATGATCTTGTCATCGACGATCGGGTACAGGTGCCGCTTGTTGTACTTGAGCACGTAGTCCGCATTGCGCCGGTTGATGCCCATGATGCCTTTGGCTTCAAGGGCCTTCCACGTCTTGATCAGGCCGAACATGGTGTTAGTCCTTGAGGAAGGCTTTGAAACGGAACAGTTCGGTCAGGCGGTAGCCGCGGTAGCGACCCATCGCCAGCATGAAGCCCACCATGATCAGCAGCACCGCCGGGAAGGTGAAGATGAAGTAGGTCAGCTGCGGAATGCTCATCAGCAGGAACGCCAGGGTCGCGGCCACCAGGGTGCCGATGGCGACCTTGAAGGCGTGGGTGCCGCCGCGCTCTTCCCAGGTGATCGACAGGCGTTCGATGGTCATGGTCAGGATCACCATCGGGAACAGCGCCACCGACAGCCCGCGCTCCAGGCCGAGCTTGTGGCTGAACAGGCTGATCACCGCGATCAGCACCACCACGAAGGTCAGCACCACCGACAGGCGCGGCAGCATCTGCAGTTTGAGGTGCTCCAGGTACGAGCGCAACGACAGGCCGAGCGCGGTGATCACGGTGAACAGCACGATGCCGAAGCCCAGCTGCGTCTCGCGGAAGGCCAGGGCGATCAGCACCGGGGTGAAGGTGCCGAGCGTCTGCAGGCCGCCGAGGTTGCGCAGGATCAGGATCACCAGCACGCCGATCGGGATCATGATCATGACCTGGTAGGTCTGCTGAGTCTGCAGCGGCAGGCCGTAGAGCGAGTATTCGAGGAAGTCCGCGTCGGTGTTCTCGTCGGTCAGCTTGGCCAGGCGGATGGCGTTCATCTCGCTGTTGTTCAGCGTGAACGAGACCTGCGCATTGCGTCCGCCTTCGAGATTGATCAGCGGCTGGTCGCCGGTCCACCAGACCAGGCGGTCTTTCGGCAGGCCCTGCTCGCCGGTTTCCGGATTGAAGTACAGCCATTTTTCGCCGTTGAAGCTGCGCAGCCAGAGTTCCGGGGTCTGCTGCAGTTCGGTCAGCAGGCGCACGGTGTGCACGCGCTCCATCGGCACATGGGCGATGGACAGCAGCAGTTCGATCACGCGGGCCTTGTTGGCGGTGGAGGCGTCGCCGCCGAGCAGCAGTTTGACGTTGTCATCCTCGACATTGTTGGCGCGCTTGATCGCCTCGCTGATGAACGTCTCGACGTCGGCCGAGTGCTGGCGAATGGGCGACAGCAGCGCTTCGGCGGCGATCTTCTCGGCGCCTTCGACCGGAATGCTGTCGCGGAAGATCGGCCCGGTGACCTTCGGCTGCTCGCCGCTGTAGCGCTTGGTCAGCACCAGGCGGTAGTAGATCGTCTGCTTGCCGCTGGCGCGGCGGGCCGACCAGGTGGCGCGGCGGTTGCCGTCGGCGCGGTTGATGCTCACGCCATAGTTGTTGGAGATGAAGCTCTCGTTGAGGCTGACGAACTCCTGGTTCAGTGGCGGCACGTACATCTGCAGCTTCACGGGTTCGCGCGGGCTGGCCACGAATTCGATCTTGGCGTCGATGTTCCACAGGTCGTCGGTTTCATCCTCGGTCACCGGGATGCCGAGGACGAAGATCTGGTACGCCGTAATGGATATGCCCAGGGTGACGAGCACAAAGATCAGAACTTTCAGATGCAGGGTCAGTGCGCGCATGGGTATTACTCGTCAGCGTCGGTTTCGTTGATGCAGCCGGGCTTGCCGGCGACGTAGGTACGGCTTGGGTCGACCAGCGCGTCGAAGCGGGTAAGCGCGTCGGAGCCAATCAAAAGCGGGTATTGGAAAGCGCTGCGGTCGGTGAGGTTCACTTCTATGCTGCGTTTGGCCTTGCCCATGCACAGATCGAGTTCGATGACCGGGCGGGCGGTGTAGGTCTTGTCTTCCTGCGGATCGAAATCGCCGGCGCGACGCTTGATCTTGCTGATGCGCGCCAGCGGACGCTCGATCGGATGCGCGTGTGCGCTGTCCACGGCCAGATAGAAGCGTACCCAGGTTTCGCCGTTGCGCTTGAAGCGGGAAATGTCGCGTGCGCTCAGTGAGGCGGTCTGTGCGCCGGTATCCAGTTTGGCCGACAACTCGAGGTTGAACTCCGGTATCGCGATGTGCTCATTCAGACCATAGATGGTTTTCTCGGCGCCGTGGCCAATACCAGGAACGAGCAGCAGGCAGAGTGGCAGGAGGTAGGCGTTGACTCTCATATGTCCCGAGTACGTTTAAAGGCAAGACAGGGTAGGGCGAGGGCTGGCTGAGCGCAGCGCCTGGCAGCAGGGCGAGGCGACCGCGGCTCACCGCGAAGGGCCGGCATTCTAGCATGGCGTTTTGAGGGTCGCGACAAATGGTCATAACGCGTCGCCGCGCAGCAACGGTCGCAGTCAGGGCATTCGACTTTAGTTCGATTGTTGACAATCTATGGCTGGAAGGATTGACCACTGCCTGTGCGTGGCGTAGTTTTCCTCGGGACTCAACTTCAAGTGTCGACAATATGCTGGATTCGTTAGACGCACCTGTCGGTGCCCAGGTCGATAGCGGAACGCTCTCCGAACATGTGTTCCGGCATATCCAGGCGGCGATCGTGAAGGGCGAGATCGCCCCGGGCAGCAAGATTTCCGAGCCGGAGCTGGCGCGCACCTACGGTATCAGCCGTGGTCCGCTGCGCGAGGCGATGCACCGGCTGGAAGGACAGAAGCTGCTGGTGCGCGTGCCGCATGTGGGCGCGCGGGTGGTTTCGCTCAGCCATGCGGAGCTGATCGAGCTCTACGAAATCCGCGAATCGCTCGAAGGCATGGCCTGCCGCCTGGCCGCCGAACGCATGAGCGAGGCCGAGATCGACGAGCTGCGCCGGGTGCTGGGCACTCATGAGCGCGACGAGGCCTTCCAGGCCGGCGTCGGCTACTACCAGCAGGAAGGCGATTTCGATTTCCACTACCGGATCATCCAGGGCAGCGGCAACCGCACCCTGGCCAAGCTGCTGTGCGACGAGCTCTACCAGCTGGTGCGCATGTACCGCATCCAGTTCTCCACCACGCCGAACCGGCCGCACCAGGCCTTCGCCGAACACCACCGGATTCTCGATGCCATCGCCGACCGCGATGGCGAACTGGCGGAGCTGCTGATGCGCCGTCATATCGCCGCTTCCAAGCGCAATGTCGAGCGCCATTTCCGTGGCGCTCTGCAACAACCACATGAAAGGGGTAATGCATGACTCTTACTACTGCCGGTCAGCGTTTCCGTGACGCCGTGGCCAGTGAGCATCCGCTGCAGGTCGTCGGTGCGATCAACGCCAACCATGCGCTGCTGGCCAAGCGCGCGGGCTTCAAGGCCATCTACCTGTCCGGTGGCGGTGTCGCGGCCGGCTCGCTGGGGCTGCCGGACCTGGGCATCACCGGCCTGGATGACGTGCTCACCGACGTGCGCCGCATCACCGACGTCTGCGACCTGCCGCTGCTGGTGGACGTGGATACCGGCTTCGGTTCGTCGGCGTTCAACGTGGCGCGCACCGTCAAGTCGATGATCAAGTTCGGCGCGGCGGCGATTCATATCGAGGACCAGGTCGGTGCCAAACGCTGCGGCCATCGTCCGAACAAGGAAATCGTTTCCCAGCAGGAAATGGTCGACCGCATCAAGGCTGCCGTCGATGCGCGTACCGATGACAGCTTCGTGATCATGGCGCGCACCGATGCGCTGGCGGTCGAGGGCCTGAACTCGGCGCTCGATCGCGCCGCCGCCTGCATCGAGGCCGGTGCCGACATGATCTTCCCGGAGGCGATCACCGAGCTGGACATGTACAAGGTCTTCGCCGACCGCGTGAAGGCGCCGATCCTGGCCAACATCACCGAATTCGGTGCCACCCCGCTGTACACGACCGAAGAGCTGGCCAGCGTCGATGTGTCGCTGGTGCTGTACCCGCTGTCGGCGTTCCGCGCGATGAACAAGGCGGCGGAGAACGTCTACACCGCGCTGCGTCGCGACGGCACGCAGAAGAACGTGATCGACACCATGCAGACCCGCATGGAGCTTTACGATCGCATCAACTACCACGCGTTCGAGCAGCACCTCGACGCACTGTTCGCTCAGAAGAAGAGCTGAGCCCGTGGCTCCGCCTGCTGCGGCGGAGCCTTCCACTGACGTGATTGAGCGGTATCCAGAACAAATCCAATAAGGAGATAGCAATGGCTGAAGCAAAAGTACTGAGTGGAGCGGGGCTGCGTGGTCAGATCGCCGGCCAGACCTCCCTGTCCACCGTCGGCAAGGAAGGCGCCGGCCTGACCTACCGCGGCTACGACGTACGCGACCTGGCCGAACACTGCCTGTTCGAGGAAGTCGCCTACCTGCTGCTGTACGGTGAGCTGCCGAACCAGGCGCAACTGCAGGCTTATGTGACCAAGCTCAAGGGCCAGCGCGACCTGCCGCAGGCGCTCAAGGAAGTGCTCGAGCGCATCCCGGCCAATGCCCACCCGATGGATGTGATGCGCACCGGTTGCTCGATGCTTGGCAACCTCGAGCCCGAGGAGAGCTTCGAGCAGCAGCGCGACAAGGCCGACCGCCTGCTCGCGGCATTCCCGGCGATCATGGTCTATTGGTACCGCTTCACTCATGAAGGCGTACGCATCGACTGCACCAGCGATGAGGAAACCATCGGCGGCCATTTCCTGGCGCTGCTGCACGGCAAGAAGCCCAGCGAAACCCACGTGCGGGTGATGAACGTCTCGCTGATCCTCTACGCCGAGCACGAGTTCAACGCCTCGACCTTCACCGCGCGGGTCTGTGCATCCACCCTGTCCGACCTCTTCTCCTGCGTCACCGGGGCCATCGGTTCGCTGCGTGGTCCGCTGCATGGCGGCGCCAACGAGGCGGCGATGGACATGATCGAGCGCTGGAAGTCGCCGGAAGAAGCCCGCGCCGGGATCCTCGGCATGCTGGAGCGCAAGGACAAGATCATGGGCTTCGGCCACGCGATCTACAGCGTTTCCGATCCGCGCAACGAGGTCATCAAGGTCTGGGCCAAGCAGCTCGCCGAGGAAGTGGGCGACACCGTGCTGTACCCGGTTTCCGTCGCTGTCGACGAAACCATGTGGGAGCAGAAGAAGCTGTTCCCCAACGCCGACTTCTATCACGCGTCGGCGTACCACTTCATGGGCATCCCGACCAAGCTGTTCACCCCGATCTTCGTCTGTTCGCGAGTGACCGGCTGGACCGCCCATGTGTTCGAGCAGCGCGCCAACAACCGCATCATCCGCCCGAGTGCCGAATACGTCGGCGTCGAGCAGCGCAAGGTGGTGCCGCTCGCTCAGCGTTGAGAGCGCGGAGGGGCGCCTTGCCGGCGTCCCTCCTTTATTAGTTGTTTCCGAACTTACCGATCGAGTCCATACGGCATGAACACCGACTATCGCAAACACCTGCCAGGCACCCAGCTGGATTACTTCGACGTCCGCGCGGCGATCGAGGACATCAAGCCGGGCGCCTACGACACGCTGCCCTACACCTCGCGCGTACTGGCCGAACAGCTGGTGCGTCGCTGCGATCCGGCCATGCTGACCGACTCGCTCAAGCAGATCATCGAGCGCAAGCGTGACCTGGACTTCCCCTGGTACCCGGCCCGTGTGGTCTGCCACGACATCCTCGGCCAGACCGCACTGGTCGATCTGGCTGGTCTGCGCGATGCGATCGCGGAGCAGGGTGGTGATCCGGCCAAGGTCAACCCGGTGGTGCCGACCCAGCTGATCGTCGACCACTCGCTGGCCGTGGAAGCGCCCGGCTTCGACCCCGACGCCTTCGCCAAGAACCGCGCCATCGAGGACCGTCGCAACGAGGACCGTTTCCACTTCATCGAGTGGACCAAGACCGCGTTCAAGAACGTCGACGTGATCCCGGCCGGCAACGGCATCATGCACCAGATCAACCTGGAGAAGATGAGCCCGGTGATCCAGGCGCGCGGCGGCGTGGCCTTCCCGGACACCTGCGTCGGCACCGACTCGCATACCCCGCATGTCGACGCCCTGGGCGTGATCGCCGTCGGCGTCGGCGGCCTGGAAGCCGAGACCGTGATGCTCGGCCTGCCGTCGATGATGCGTCTGCCCGACATCGTCGGCGTCAAGCTGAGCGGCAAGCGCCAGCCCGGCATCACCGCCACCGACATCGTTCTGGCGCTGACCGAGTTTCTGCGCAAGGAGCGCGTGGTGGGGGCCTACGTCGAGTTCTTCGGCGAGGGCGCCGACAGCCTGTCGATCGGCGACCGCGCCACCATCTCCAACATGTGCCCGGAATACGGCGCCACCGCGGCGATGTTCTACATCGATGACCAGACCATCGACTACCTCAAGCTGACTGGCCGCGAGCCGGAGCAGGTTGCGCTGGTCGAGCAGTACGCCAAGCAAACCGGCCTGTGGGCCAGTGCGCTGACCGGCGCCGAATACGAGCGCGTGCTGGAGTTCGACCTGTCCAGCGTGGTGCGCAACATGGCCGGCCCGTCCAACCCGCATCGTCGCCTGCCGACCTCCGCCCTGCACGAGCGCGGCATCGCCGACGAAGCCAAGCTGGCCGCGGCCAAGGCCGAGGAAGCCGAAGGCCTGCTGCCGGACGGCGCGGTGATCATCGCCGCCATCACCAGCTGCACCAACACCTCCAACCCGCGCAACGTGGTCGCTGCCGGCCTTGTGGCGAAGAAGGCCAACGCGCTCGGTCTGGCGCGCAAGCCGTGGGTCAAGACCTCCTTCGCCCCGGGCTCCAAGGTCGCCAAGCTGTATCTGGAAGACGCCGGCCTGCTGCCGGAACTGGAGAAGCTCGGCTTCGGCATCGTCGGCTATGCCTGCACCACCTGCAACGGCATGTCCGGAGCGCTGGACCCGAAGATCCAGCAGGAAATCATCGACCGTGACCTGTATTCCACCGCCGTATTGAGCGGTAACCGCAACTTCGACGGCCGTATCCATCCCTATGCCAAGCAGGCCTTCCTGGCCTCGCCGCCGCTGGTGGTTGCCTACGCCCTGGCCGGTACCGTGCGCTTCGACATCGAGCAGGACGCCCTCGGCTACGACAAGAGCGGCAAGGCCATTACCCTCAAGGACCTGTGGCCGAGCGACGAGGAGATCGACGCCATCGTCGCCGCCTCGGTGAAGCCGGAGCAGTTCAAGCAGGTCTACATCCCGATGTTCGACCTGGGCACCATCGAGGAGGCCAAGAGCCCGCTGTACGACTGGCGCCCGATGTCCACCTACATCCGCCGTCCGCCGTACTGGGAAGGCGCGCTGGCTGGCGAGCGTACGCTCAAGGGCATGCGCCCGCTGGCGATCCTGCCGGACAACATCACCACCGATCACCTGTCGCCGTCCAACGCGATCCTGGCCAGCTCCGCGGCTGGCGAGTACCTGGCCAAGATGGGCCTGCCGGAGGAGGACTTCAACTCCTACGCCACCCACCGTGGCGACCACCTGACCGCCCAGCGCGCCACCTTCGCCAACCCGCAGCTGGTCAACGAGATGGCCGTGGTCGATGGCCAGGTGAAGAAGGGTTCGCTGGCCCGCGTCGAGCCGGAAGGCCAGGTCATGCGCATGTGGGAAGCCATCGAAACCTACATGAACCGCAAGCAGAACCTGATCATCGTCGCCGGCGCCGACTACGGTCAGGGCTCTTCGCGCGACTGGGCGGCCAAGGGCGTGCGCCTGGCCGGTGTGGAGGTGATCGTCGCCGAAGGCTTCGAGCGCATCCACCGTACCAACCTGGTCGGTATGGGCGTGCTGCCGGTCGAGTTCAAGCCGGGTACCACCCGCCTGACCCTCGGCCTCGACGGCACCGAAACCTACGATATCGAAGGTGAGCTGTCGCCGCGCTGCGACCTGACGCTGGTCATCCATCGCAAGAACGGTGAAACCGTCCGTGTGCCGGTGACCTGTCGCCTGGATACCGCCGCCGATGTCCACGTGTACCAGGCCGGCGGTGTGCTGCAGCGCTTCGCCCAGGATTTCCTGGAAGGCTCGGCCGCCTGATTTCGTAGGGTGGATGGCGTTTCTCCATCCACCGTTCCGGTCCCTCGATGGCTCGGTGAGGCGTGATTCACCCTACGATCCTTTCATCCTTTAGCCAGGACGCTCTCATGGCTCACCAACCCCAGATCAAGATTCCCGCCACCTACATGCGTGGCGGCACCAGCAAGGGCGTGTTCTTTCGCCTGCAGGACCTGCCCGAGCGCTGTCAGGTGCCTGGTGAGGCCCGCGACAGACTGTTCATGCGAGTGATCGGCAGTCCCGACCCCTATGTCGCACATATCGATGGCATGGGCGGGGCGACTTCCAGCACCAGCAAGTGCGTGATCCTCTCGAAGAGCAGCCAGCCCGATCACGACGTCGATTACCTCTATGGCCAGGTGTCCATCGACAAGCCGTTCCTCGACTGGAGCGGTAACTGCGGCAACCTCTCTACCGGCGCGGGCGCGTTCGCCCTCCATGCCGGACTGGTCGATCCGTCGCGCATCCCGCAGGACGGCACCTGCGTGGTGCGCATCTGGCAGGCCAATATCCAGAAAACCATCATCGCCCATGTGCCGGTCAGTAACGGCCTGGTGCAGGAAACCGGCGATTTCGAGCTGGACGGCGTGACGTTCCCGGCTGCCGAGATCGTGCTGGAGTTTCTCGACCCATCCGACGAGGGCGAGGAGGGTGGCTCGATGTTCCCCACCGGCAACCTGATCGATGACCTGGAAGTCCCCGGCATCGGCACGCTCAAGGCCACCATGATCAGCGCCGGCATCCCCACGGTGTTCGTCAATGCCGAGGACATCGGCTACCAGGGCACCGAGCTGCGCGAGGACATCAACGGCAATCCCGAGGCGCTGGCGCGTTTCGAGGCCATTCGTGTCGCCGGCGCGCTGCGCATGGGCTTGATCAAGACCGCCGAAGAAGCATTGACCCGCCAGCACACGCCGAAGATCGCCTTCGTCAGCCCACCCAAGAGCTACAAGGCCTCCAGCGGCAAGACCATCGATGCGGGCGAGGTCGACCTGCTGGTGCGGGCGCTGTCGATGGGCAAGCTGCACCACGCCATGATGGGCACCTGCGCAGTCGCCATCGGCACCGCCGCAGCCGTGCCGGGTACGCTGGTGAACCTTGCCGCCGGTGGTGGCGAGCGCCAGGCAGTACGCTTCGGCCATCCGTCCGGCACCCTGCGGGTCGGTGCCGAGGCGAAGCAGGTTAATGGCCAGTGGAGCGTGACCAAGGCCATCATGAGTCGCAGCGCGCGGATCCTGATGGAAGGCTGGGTCCGCGTACCGGGTGACGCGTTTTGAGTTGAGGATGCGCAGTGGTTTTCTGCGCGGTAAATGCAAAAAGTCCGCACCAAGCGGACTTTTTGTTGTCTAGCGAAGCGGCACTTATTTGAGCCGACGCTCCACGCCTTTTTCCACGAGGATCTTGGCGGAGATTTCCTCGACGGAGAAATGCGTCGAGTTGATGTAGTTGATGTTCTCGCGGCGGAACAGGTTTTCCACTTCGCGGACTTCGAATTCGCACTGCGCGAAGCTGGCGTAACGGCTGTTGGGCTTTCGTTCGTTGCGGATGGCGGCAAGGCGGTCGGAGTCGATGGTCAGGCCGAACAGCTTGTCCTTGTATGGTTTGAGCGAGGTTGGCAGTTGCAGTCGCTCCATGTCGTCCTCGGTCAGCGGGTAGTTGGCCGCGCGAATGCCGTATTGCATGGCCATGTACAGGCACGTTGGGGTTTTGCCGCAGCGTGATACGCCGACGAGGATCAGGTCGGCCTTGTCGTAATGACGGGTGCGTGCGCCGTCATCGTTGTCTAGGGCGAAGTTGACCGCGTCGATCCGCTCCATGTAGTTGGTGTTGTGGCTGATGGAGTGGGATTTGCCGACGGAGTAGGAGGAGCGCGACATGAGTTCGTGCTCCAGCGGAGCCAGGAACGAGGAGAAGATGTCGATCATGAAACCGTTGGATTCAGCGAGGATGTCACGGATTTCCTGGTTGACCAGCGTGTCGAAGATAATCGGGCGGGCGCCGTCCCTGTCCGCGGCATTGTTGATTTGCTGTACCATTGCCCGGGCTTTTTCCGCGCTGTCGATGTACGGACGGGTGAGCTTGGTGAAAGAGATGTTCTCGAATTGCGCCAGGAGGCTCTGGCCCAGGGTTTCCGCCGTGATCCCGGTGCCGTCGGAAATGAAGAAAGCGGTTCGTTTCATGTACCTTCGGCCTTAAATCGAGAAGGGAGCCTGGCTATAGTAGGCCCTTCGCCGAGCCCGGTTGGCGGGCATTGTTACTTATTTTGCAGGGTCAGGCCACAGCCATGCGGCAGGGCTCCGGTTGAGTTCCAACACTAACGGAGAGATCACCTTGGTAGAGTACGTAGTTTCCCTCGATAAGCTCGGCAACCACGATGTTGAGCGTGTAGGGGGCAAGAACGCCTCCCTGGGCGAGATGATCAGCAACCTCGCCGGTGCCGGTGTTTCCGTACCGGGCGGTTTCGCCACCACGGCCCAGGCCTATCGCGATTTCCTCGAGCTGAGCGGTCTGAATGATCAGATCCATGCACTGCTCGATGCGCTCGATGTCGACGACGTCAATGCGCTGGCCAAGGCCGGCGCACAGATTCGCCAGTGGGTGATGGACGCCGAGTTCCCGCCGCAGCTGGATGCCGACATCCGCAAGGCCTTCGCCGAGATGTCCGGCGGTAACGACCACATGGCGGTCGCCGTGCGCTCCTCGGCGACCGCCGAAGACCTGCCGGATGCATCCTTTGCCGGCCAGCAGGAAACCTTCCTGAACATTCGCGGTGTGGACAACGTGATCCGCGCTGCCAAGGAAGTCTTCGCCTCGCTGTTCAACGACCGCGCTATTGCCTATCGCGTGCACCAGGGTTTCGACCACAAGCTGGTCGCCCTGTCCGCCGGTGTGCAGCGCATGGTGCGCTCGGAAACCGGCACCGCCGGCGTGATGTTCACCCTCGATACCGAATCGGGCTTCCGTGACGTGGTGTTCGTCACCGGCGCCTACGGCCTGGGCGAGACCGTGGTGCAGGGAGCGGTCAACCCCGACGAGTTCTACGTCCACAAGCAGACCCTGGAAGCCGGCCGTCCAGCGATCCTGCGTCGCAACCTGGGCAGCAAGGCGATCAAGATGGTCTACGGCGACGAAGCCAAGGCCGGCAAGTCGGTCAAGACTGTCGAAGTCGAGGCCGCCGACCGCGCGCGCTTCTGCCTGAGCGACGAGGAAGTCACCAACCTCGCCAAGCAGGCGCTGATCATCGAGAAGCACTATGGCCGCCCGATGGATATCGAGTGGGCCAAGGACGGTGACGACGGCAAGCTGTACATCGTCCAGGCGCGTCCGGAAACCGTGAAGAGCCGCAGCAGCGCCAATGTCATGGAGCGCTACCTGCTGAAGGAAAAAGGCACCGTGCTGGTCGAAGGCCGCGCCATCGGCCAGCGCATCGGCGCCGGCCCGGTCAAGGTCATCCACGACGTCAGCGAGATGGACAAGGTTCAGCCGGGTGACGTACTGGTCTCCGACATGACCGATCCGGACTGGGAGCCGGTGATGAAGCGCGCCAGCGCCATTGTCACCAACCGTGGCGGGCGCACCTGCCACGCCGCGATCATCGCGCGCGAACTGGGCATCCCGGCGGTCGTTGGCTGCGGTAACGCTACCGAGCTGCTGCAGGACGGCCAGCGCGTGACCGTGTCCTGCGCCGAGGGCGACACCGGTCTGATCTTCGATGGCGAGCTGGGCTTCGACATCCGCCAGAACTCCATCGATGCCATGCCGGATCTGCCGTTCAAGATCATGATGAACGTCGGCAACCCCGACCGCGCCTTCGACTTCGCTCATCTGCCCAACGAAGGTGTTGGCCTGGCGCGTCTGGAGTTCATCATCAACCGCATGATCGGCGTGCATCCCAAGGCACTGCTGAATTTCGACGGCCTGCCGGCTGACGTGAAGAGCAGCGTCGAGAAGCGCATCGCCGGCTACGACGATCCGGTCAACTTCTATGTCGAGAAGCTGGTCGAGGGCGTCAGTACCCTGGCCGCGGCGTTCTGGCCGAAGAAAGTCATCGTGCGGCTGTCGGACTTCAAGTCCAACGAGTACGCCAACCTGATCGGCGGCAAGCTCTACGAGCCGGAAGAAGAGAACCCGATGCTCGGCTTCCGCGGCGCCTCGCGCTACATCAGCGATTCGTTCCGCGACTGCTTCGAGCTGGAATGCCGTGCCATGCGCAAGGTTCGCGACGTGATGGGGCTGACCAACGTCGAGCTGATGGTGCCCTTCGTGCGTACCCTCGGCGAGGCTTCGCAGGTGATCGATCTGCTGGCCAAGTACGGTCTCAAGCGTGGCGAGAACGGCCTGCGCGTGATCATGATGTGCGAGCTGCCGTCCAATGCGCTGCTGGCCGACGAGTTCCTCGAGTACTTCGATGGCTTCTCGATCGGCTCCAACGACATGACCCAGCTGACCCTCGGTCTGGACCGTGATTCGGGCATCATCGCGCACCTGTTCGACGAGCGTAATCCGGCGGTCAAGAAGCTGCTGGCCAACGCCATCCAGGCGTGCAACAAGGCGGGCAAGTACATCGGCATCTGTGGCCAGGGTCCTTCGGATCATCCCGACCTGGCGCGCTGGCTGATGGAACAGGGCATCGAGAGCGTATCGCTGAATCCGGACTCGGTACTCGACACCTGGTTCTTCCTGGCTGACGCACAGGCCTGAACTGCAGTCTGAAGCATGACGACAGGGCGGATTTCCGCCCTGTCGCGTATTTGACTTCCGTGGCTTCGGCTCGGCATTTCGTTGATCGCGCCCTGCGGCTAACATGATGCGGCGCGCATCGATAGTGGCCGATTGGCGGAGCGGCTAGGCGATGTCCACGAATTTCCAAGCAAAGGAGCTTTCCATGCAATACGTCACTCCTGATCTGTGCGACGCGTACCCGGAGCTGGTACAGGTGGTCGAGCCGATTTTCAGCAATTTCGGCGGTCGCGATTCGTTCGGCGGTCAGATCGTCACCGTCAAATGCTTCGAGGATAACTCCCTGGTCAAGGAGCAGGTCGATACGGATGGCAGTGGCAAGGTGCTGGTTGTCGATGGCGGCGGCTCGCTGCGTCGTGCACTGCTTGGTGACATGCTGGCCGAGAAGGCATCGCGCAATGGCTGGGAAGGGATCGTTGTCTATGGCTGTGTGCGCGACGTTGATGTGATTGCGCAGACCGATCTGGGTGTCCAGGCGCTGGCCAGTCATCCGATGAAGACTGACAAGCGCGGCATCGGCGATCTCAACGTTCCGGTCACGTTCTGTGGCGTCACCTTCCGCCCCGGCGACTATATCTATGCCGACAATAACGGCATCATCGTCTCGCCCGAGGCGCTGAAGATGCCGGAGTGATCTGTCGCTCTCGCGGTGATGCGCAGTAATTCCAAGCCCGGCGATGCCGGGCTTTGCATATCAGGGAGACGTTCATGCAGGTGAGCGACACGCAGCAGTGGGGCCTGGTTCATGCTTTCGTGCTGGATGGGCAGGGTGGCGCGCGCCCCATCGCCTATGCCGACCTGCACGGCCTGCAACTGAGCGACGCGCAAAGTCTCTGGCTGCATTGGGATCGCAGCCATCCGGCCGCCCAGGCCTGGCTACGCGGCCAGAGCGGCCTCAACGACTTCGCTTGCGATGTGCTGCTGGAAGAGAACACCCGGCCGCGTGTGCTGGCGTTGCCGAATGAGGAGCTTCTGCTGTTCCTGCGGGGGGTCAACCTCAATCCTGATTCAGCCCCGGAAGACATGATCTCGCTGCGCGTGTTTGCCGATGCGCGACGGGTCATTTCGCTGCGTTTGCGACCGTTGCGTGCGACCGAGGCGGTCATTCGCCTGCTCATGGAAGGCAAGGGACCGAAGACGGCCTCCGAGGTGCTGGTCTATCTGGCCGATTCGATGACGGACCGGGTGGATGACCTGGTGATGCAATTGACCGAATACGTGGATCAGGAAGAGGAGCGCCTGGAACTCGACGAGCGCTACAGCCCGGAGCACGACAGTGTGCTCACGCTACGTCGTCGGGCGGCGAGTCTGAGGCGTTTCCTGCTGCCCCAGCGCGAAATCTATACCCAGCTCACGCGTAATCGCCTGAGCTGGTTTGTCGAGGACGACGCCGACTACTGGAACGAACTGAGCAACCGGCTGATCCGTTATCTCGAAGAGCTGGAGCTGGTGCGTGAGCGCATCGATCTGGTGCTCGAGTCCGAGCGGCGTCGGCTCAGCGAGCGAATGAGTCGCACCATGTATCTTTTCGGTATCATTACCGGCTTTTTCCTGCCGATGACCTTTCTGACCGGCTTGTTGGGAATCAACGTGGGTGGGATTCCGGGAGCACAAAGCCCGTACGGTTTTGCCGTCGCCTGCCTGCTGATCGGTGTCATTGCGTTGTTTCAATGGTGGATCTTCCACCGCCTGCGCTGGATCTGAATGTGACTCGAAGCTATCCACAGGCCGTCTAGCGGACATGTTCCCGCGAGGTATGCATGCGCGATCCTTTTGAAGAATCACTGCGTGACCTGCTTAACAAGCCGTCGTCACGCGATGAGGCCGAACGCCTCGGTCGGGTGCTCAAGACCGCCAACCGCCAGGTCGGCGCCGGAGACCTCTTCGGTCTCATGGAGCATTGGCTGCAGGGCTTGCTGATAGCTGTCAACAGTGGAGCGGGGCATGTTGCACCGGTTTCCCGTCGTCACTCACCCAACCGTTCGTTCGATAAGGCCGACTGATCATGGAATTCGACCCCTGGACTCAGAGTCTGCTGTCCGCGATGAGCTCGCTCTGGGCTTCCATAGCGGCATTCATTCCGCGCCTGTTCGGAGCGCTGGTAGTCGTACTGCTTGGCTTCGTGGTGGCCAAGTTGCTCGACACCCTGCTGTCGAAGGTGCTCGCCAAGCTGGGGCTGGATCGGCTGATGGCCGGCACGGGGCTGACGAAATTGCTGGGCCGGGCGGGGATTCGGGTCCCGGTCTCAGTGCTGATCGGCAAGGTGGTCTATTGGTTCGTTCTGCTGATCTTTCTCGTCTCGGCGGCCGAGTCTCTGGGGCTGGAGCGAGTGTCGGCGACGCTGGACGTGCTGGCGCTCTATGTTCCGAAGGTGTTCGGCGCGGCCCTGATTCTCATCGCCGGCGTGCTTCTGGCCCAACTGTTCAGTGGTATGGTCCGTGGTGCAGCGGAGAGCGTTGGTATCGATTACGCCAACGGGCTGGCCCGCATCGCGCAGGGGCTCGTCATCATCATCGCCATTTCCGTGTCGATCGGGCAGCTGGAAATCAAAACCGAGCTGTTGAACTACGTCATTGCCATTGTGCTGATCACCGTGGGGCTGGCCGTGGCATTGGCCTTCGGACTCGGCAGTCGTGAACTCGCCAGCCAGATACTTGCGGGTATCTACGTGCGCGAGCTTTATCAGGTGGGGCAGCGTGTCACCCTCGAAGATATCGAAGGGCAGATCGAGGAGATCGGCACCGTCAAGACGCTGCTGCTGACCAATGATGGCGAGCTCGTTTCCGTGGCCAATCGAGTTCTGCTGGAGCGGCGCGTAGGAAGCCGTTGACGGTAGTTCTCTGGTAGAATACGACGCCTTTTTCCGGTTTCCCTGACAGGCGGCCGCGACCTGATTGCTGGCTCGAAGCGTCTTGACTAAAACCCAATCGACCATCCCGCGCTACGATCCTCGCCAACTCAGCGATGAAGAGTTGGTGCAATACGCCCGCGTCGAGTTGTTTCATGTTACTCGGGCCTATGAGGAGTTGATGCGGCGGTATCAGCGCACCCTATTCAATGTCTGTGCGCGTTACTTGGGCAACGATCGGGATGCCGATGATGTTTGTCAGGAAGTCATGCTCAAGGTTTTGTATGGACTGAAGAACTTCGAAGGTAAGTCGAAGTTCAAGACCTGGCTGTACAGCATTACCTATAATGAATGCATTACCCAGTACCGAAAGGAGCGCCGCAAGCGTCGCTTGCTCGATGCCCTCAGTCTCGATCCGCAAGAAGAGGCTTCGGAAGAGAAGGCTCCGCGCATTGAAGAAAAGGGAGGTCTCGATCGCTGGCTGGTACATGTCAATCCTATCGATCGGGAAATACTGGTGCTTCGATTTGTCGCAGAATTGGAATTTCAGGAAATCGCAGACATAATGCATATGGGTTTGAGCGCGACGAAGATGCGTTACAAGCGTGCATTGGATAAACTAAGAGAAAATTTTTCCGAGCCAATCGAAACTTAGCGAAAAATGGTTGTCTTATGCGTAGCGAACAGCTTGGGCACAAGACAGCCGGTCTCCTTAGATTGTTCTGACTCTAACCACCAGATGGGGATTTACGGATGAAACTTAAAAATACCTTGGGCGTTGTCATCGGCTCGATGGTAGCCGCTACTTCGTTCGGCGCCCTGGCTCAGGGCCAGGGGGCTGTCGAGGTCGAAGCATTCGGTAAGCACTACTTCTCCGATAGCTCGCGTGGCTTCGAAGACGAGGGCGAACTGTACGGTGCCGGCGTCAGCTACTTCCTGACCGACGACGTCTCGCTGGGCCTGTCGTACGGTGAATACCACGACATGACCTCTGACGATCCGGTCAATGGCAGCCACAAAAATATCAAGGGTAGCCTGACCTCCCTGGATGCGGCTTATCACTTCGGCGCGCCGGGCGTTGGCCTGCGTCCGTACGTGTCCGCCGGCGTGGCGCACCAGAGCATCGGCCAGGCTGCTCGCAGCGGTCGTGATCACAGCACCTACGCCAACCTCGGTGCTGGCTTGAAGTACTACTTCACTGAAAACCTGTTCGCCAAGGCGAGCGTGGATGGCATGCACAACATCGATCGCGGTGACTCCGAGTGGATGGCCGGCGTGGGTGTGGGTCTGAACTTCGGTGGCGGTGCGCGTCAGGTTGCGGCTGTCGAGCCGACTCCGGAGCCGGCGCCGGCTCCGATCGTCGACACCGAGCCGGAACCAGCTCCGGAAGTGGTTCGTGTCGAACTGGACGTGAAGTTCGATTTCGACAAGTCGCGCGTTCGTGAGGAAAGCTACGGGGACATCAAGAACCTGGCCGACTTCATGCAACAGTATCCGCAGACCAGCACCGTGGTTGAAGGCCACACCGACTCCGTGGGTACCGACCAGTACAACCAGCGTCTGTCCGAGCGTCGCGCCGAAGCTGTGCGTGACGTTCTGGTCAACCAGTATGGCGTTGAGGGTGGTCGTGTGAATTCGGTTGGTTACGGTGAGGCCCGTCCGGTTGCGGACAACGCTACCGATGCAGGTCGCCAGATCAACCGTCGCGTTGAGGCCGAAGTAGAAGCTCAGGTCAAGTAACCTGGGCCTTTCGACAAGGCCTGTTTCATGCTGATCCCGCTGGCCTGACGGCTTCGCTCGGGAAAGCTCCAAAAGACCGATGCCAGGTTTCTGGCATCGGTTTTTTTATGCCGCTTGTCTTTGATTTGGCGAGTCGCTTATGAGTGGCGCAGCAAGCCTCTGCCGCGGAGAGTTGCCTGGCGCCGTGCCGTTCGTCAGCAATAGTGGAGAGTGGTCGTCTTGTATATGCGCTGGACATAAAAAACCCCGCCGAAGCGGGGCTTTTTTATTTCACGGCAGTCAGACTGCGACGACCTGGATCTTCGCTTTCTCGGCCGCCTCGCGGAACTCGGCGATCTGGTCGAAGCTCAGGTAGCGGTAGACGTCGGCAGCCATGCTGTCGATGTCCTTCGCGTAGGCCATGTATTCCTCGACGGTCGGCAGCTTGCCGATGATCGAAGCGACCGCTGCCAGTTCGGCGGAGGCCAGGAATACATCGGTAGCGTCGCCCAGACGGTTCGGGAAGTTACGGGTAGAGGTGGAGACCACGGTCGAACCGGTCTGTACGCGAGCCTGGTTACCCATGCACAGCGAGCAGCCCGGCATTTCCATGCGCGCACCAGCCTTGCCGTAGATGCCGTAGTAGCCTTCCTCGGTCAGCTGGTGGGCGTCCATCTTGGTCGGCGGAGCCAGCCACAGACGGGTCGGAATGCCACCCTTGACCTTGTCCAGCAGCTTGCCGGCGGCGCGGAAGTGACCGATGTTGGTCATGCAGGAGCCGATGAACACTTCATCGATCTTGCGGCCTTGAACGGTGGACAGCAGGCGCGCATCGTCCGGGTCGTTCGGGGCGCACAGGACCGGCTCCTTGATGTCGGCCAGATCGATTTCGATCACGGCCGCGTATTCGGCGTCCTTGTCGGCTTCCAGCAATTCCGGCTTGGCCAGCCAGGCTTCCATCGCCTGGGCGCGACGCTCCAGGGTGCGGGCATCGCCGTAGCCTTCGCCAATCATCCAGCGCAGCAGGGTGATGTTGGACTTCAGGTACTCGGCAATTGAGTCTTCCGGCAGCTTGATGGTGCAACCGGCAGCCGAGCGCTCGGCGGAGGCGTCGGACAGTTCGAAGGCTTGCTCGACGGTCAGACCGGTCAGGCCTTCGATTTCCAGGATGCGGCCGGAGAAGATGTTCTTCTTGCCCTTCTTCTCGACAGTCAGCAGGCCAGCCTGAATGGCGTAGTAGGGGATGGCATGCACCAGGTCACGCAGGGTGATGCCGGGCTGCATTTTGCCCTTGAAGCGCACCAGCACGGATTCCGGCATGTCCAGCGGCATGACGCCGGTGGCGGCGGCGAAGGCTACCAGGCCGGAACCGGCCGGGAAGGAGATGCCGATCGGGAAGCGGGTGTGGGAGTCGCCACCGGTGCCGACGGTGTCGGGCAGCAGCATGCGGTTCAGCCAGCTGTGGATGATGCCGTCACCCGGACGCAGGGACACGCCGCCACGGTTCATGATGAAGTCCGGCAGGGTGTGGTGGGTGTTGACGTCGATGGGCTTCGGATAGGCGGCGGTGTGGCAGAAGGACTGCATCACCAGGTCGGCGGAGAAGCCCAGGCACGCCAGGTCCTTCAGCTCGTCGCGGGTCATCGGGCCGGTGGTGTCCTGGGAACCGACGGTGGTCATTTTCGGTTCGCAGTAGGTGCCCGGACGCACGCCCTGGTCTTCCGGCAGACCGCAGGCGCGGCCGACCATCTTCTGGGCGAGGGTGAAGCCCTTGCCGCTGTCAGCCGGTGCTTCCGGCTTCTTGAACAGGGTGGACGGAGCCAGACCCAGCTCGGCGCGGGCCTTTTCGGTCAGGCCGCGGCCGATGATCAGCGGGATACGGCCGCCGGCGCGGACTTCGTCCAGCAGCACGTCGGTCTTCAGCTGGAAGCTGGTGACCAGCTCGTTGCTGTCGTGACGACGCACTTCACCCTTGTACGGGTATACGTCGATGACGTCGCCCATGGCCAGGTTGGTGCAGTCGAATTCGATCGGCAGGGCGCCGGCGTCTTCCATGGTGTTGTAGAAGATCGGGGCGATCTTGGTGCCGAAGCAGAAGCCACCGGCGCGCTTGTTCGGCACGTTCGGGATGTCGTCACCGAAGAACCACAGCACGGAGTTGGTGGCGGATTTGCGCGAAGAGCCGGTGCCGACCACGTCGCCGACGTAGGCAACCGGGAAGCCCTGGGCCTTCAGTGCTTCCATCTGCTTGATGGGACCGACCGAGCCGGGAGCATCCGGGGTGATGCCGTCGCGAGCCATCTTCAGCATGGCCAGGGCGTGCAGCGGGATGTCCGGGCGCGACCAGGCATCCGGAGCCGGGGACAGGTCGTCGGTGTTGGTTTCGCCGGTGACCTTGAACACCGACAGGGTGATCTTTTCAGCCAGTGCCGGGCGGTTCTGGAACCACTCGCCTTCGGCCCAGGACTGCAGCACGGCCTTGGCGTTGGCATTGCCCTTCTTGGCGCGCTCGGCGACGTCGTGGAAGGCGTCGAACATCAGCAGCGTGTGCTTGAGTTGTTCGGCGGTCACGTTGGCCAGTTCGGCGTCGTCCAGCAGCTCGACCAGGGTGGCGATGTTGTAGCCGCCCTGCATGGTGCCCAGCAGTTCAACGGCGCGCTGCTTGCTGATCAGCGGGGAAGTGGCTTCGCCCTTGGCGATGGCGGACAGGAAGCCGGCCTTGACGTAGGCGGCTTCGTCGACGCCAGCGGGAACGCGGTTGGTGATCAGGTCAAGCAGGAATTCTTCTTCGCCAGCCGGCGGGTTCTTCAGCAGTTCGATCAGACCTGCAGTCTGTTCGGCGTTCAGCGGCTGGGGCACGACACCCTGGGCGGCACGCTCTTCTACGTGTTTGCGATAGGCTTCAAGCACAGTTTTACCCTCATCATTGGTCCCTTGGGAGTTTCGGGACGCGCGTCCGGAAGCTGTTTTCAAAGTTTTACGCCGGCTGAGGTGGCCGGGTCGGCAGTAATGAGGGTCTGCCCACCCGGCGTATGACCGGACCAACTGTGCTCGTGACGCTTTGAAAACAGCTTCGTGTGGAGTAGGCGCCGAAAACGGCGGGCCAATTCTACTGGAACGGACCTGTAAAGTTAAGTCGAGTGCCGCGTGCTGCTTGGCTTCCGGCACCTGGACCGGGAGCGGTTGTGATGCTTCGGGGCGCGCGGTGCGTGGGCTTGCGACGAGGTTTCCAGCCTTGATCGCGGTCATCCCGGATGACCGCGGTTGGACAAAAGTCTAAGATGCGCGGCCGATCTTCCGATGGTTCGCGCCATGTCAAATCAGCGTATCCAGACCCCGTGCGTGGGCCTTTGCTCGACGGTTTACGGCGATCTTGTCTGTCGTGGCTGCAAGCGCTTTCACCATGAGGTGGTGAATTGGAATGCCTACCGGGACGAGGAGAAGCGGGCGGTCTGGCTGCGGCTGGAGACGCTGCTGGCGCAGGTGATGGCGGCGAAGGTGGATGTATTCGATGCCGGCCTGCTGCGCCGGCAACTGGAGTCACGCCAGATTCGTTTCGTCGCCGAACAATCTCCTTACTGTTGGGTGTATCAGCTTATTGCGCGCGGCTCGCGTGTCATTCAGCAGATCGAGGCGTATGGCGTGGTGGTGTTGCCCGAGTTTCGTCAGTGGTCATTGCCGCAGTTGCGCGATGCCATCGACCGTGAGTTCTTCCTGCTGTCCGAGGCGCATTACGAGCGTTACATGGCACCGCGCTTTCTTGCCCCACGCGCCGATCGGTTTGCCTAGCGCCGGCCGCTACGGGCGGCCGGCGTGGAGGTCAATGGCGGACCAACTCTTCCAGATGATCGATGATTTCATCAGGCTTGAGTACGAGGACATCGCTTTCCAGGTTGTCGAGCACCACTTCGGCGGTGTTGCCCATCAGTGCGCCGGAAAAGCCGGTTCGCGCCACGGTGCCGATGACAGTCACTGCGGCCTGCAACTGCTGGCAGATGCGCGGAATCAACGCGTCGGCGGGACCTTCCTCGATATGCAGCTGCGCGTCGGGGATGTCGTAGTCGGTTTGGAAACGCTTGCAGGCCTCGCGGTAGTGCGCCTCGATGGTTTCCTTGAGTTGGAACGCCGGATCGGCGGCTGAGAGCATGGCTGACGGGTGTGCGCTGATGACATGCAACTGGCCGTCGGCCAGGCCGGCTATCTCGTAACCATGACTGACGATGGTTGCGTGCAGGGTGCGATGCTCGAGATCGGCATTGCCGACGTCGACGGCGGCGAGGATGTTGCGGCCCTTCCAGGGGGTATCGGTTTTCACCATGAGCACGGGGCAGGGGCAATAACGCAGCAGCTTCCAGTCCTCGGGAGTGAGCAGTGCGCGCTTGAGCGGGCTGTCCGGAACATGCTGCTTGATGACTAGGCCGCAGCCTTCGGCTTGCTGCACGGTGATGATGGTCTGGTGAAGATTCTCGTGCCACGCCTGCTGGACGCTGACTTGATGGCCTTCGCTCGCCAGCCGCTCGCGCAGCGATTCGAGATGGGCACCGTGATCATGCTTGTTGTCGCAGATCAGCAGGTGCAGACGGGACTGACTGACGCTGGAGATCAGGTGGGCGCGCTTGAGTGCCAGCGAATCTGGCTGGTTAGGGTCAATTACCACGAGAATGCAGCGAATGGCCAACATATTCGGCTCCGTTTCCTGGATGCGGTTGCTCAACTATAGACAAGCCGGCGGCGTTAGCGCTGACGTAAATCAAGCGGAGCTGGCCGGGTCGCGGGGCATTCGTATAATGCACGCCGCCAAACGGCCCGGGCGCATTACGGCTGCCGGTTTCGGGCGTGAATATCGGTCATGACACCGAAACACCATCCAGACATCACGACGAGGAGGGCGGCTGTGCTGCCTGAAATACACGAATTCCTGGGCTGTCGAACTCCTGACGCATGGGTCGCTGCTGCCCTGGATCAGCAGGATGTGATGCTGCTCGATCACAAGAACTGCGAATTCAAGGCCGCCTCCACCGCGCTCAGCCTGATTGCCCGTTACGGTCAGCATCTGGAGTTGATCAACTACATGTCCCGTCTGGCGCGCGAAGAGCTGGTGCATCACGAGCAGGTGTTGAGGCTTCTCAAGCGTCGCAAGATCGCTCTGCGTCCCGTCTCGGCCAGTCGCTACGCGTCCGGGCTTCGCGCAGTCGTGCGTACTCACGAGCCGCACAAGCTGACGGATACGCTGGTGGTCGGGGCTTTCATCGAGGCGCGCTCATGCGAGCGCTTCGAGGCGATGGTGCCGCATCTGGATGAGGAGTTGGGCAAGTTCTATTTTGGCCTGCTGAAGTCGGAAGCGCGGCATTTCCAGAACTACCTGCGCTTCGCCTACCAGTATGGGGAAGCCGCCGATGTCGATCGCACGATCGAGCGGGTGCGGCAGGTCGAGCGGGAATTGATCGAGAGCCCGGATAGCGAATTCCGCTTTCACAGCGGAGTGCCGCGCGCGGCCTGAGGCGTCAGTCCAGCGTGAATGGGGCCTGGTTGAAGCCCTGCTCGTCGACCTGCAGTGCCCAGCCTTGCCGATCCCAATCCCCCAGCACGATGCGTTGCGCTGGCTGGCCATCGAGCTCCAGCGCGTGGCTGGCGGGGCGATGTGTATGGCCATGAATCAGGCGATGCGCCCGATGTTCGCGCATGGCTCGCACAACTTCCGCGGGTGTCACGTCGATGATGTCGCTGGCCTTCATGCGGGTTTGCGTACGGCTTTCGTTGCGCAGCTTGCGCGCCAGTTTCTGGCGCGTGGCCAGTGGCAGGTTGCGCAGGATGAACAGGCTGAGCGGGTTGCGCAGCAGGCGCCGCAAGCGCATGTAACCCTCATCGCGGGTGCACAGACTGTCGCCGTGCATCAGCAGGGTGCGCTCGCCCTGCAGGTTCACCACCGTGGGGTCGGCCAGCAGTTCGCAGCCGGCCGCCCGGCAAAAGTGTTTGCCAAGCATGAAATCGCGATTGCCATGCATCAGGTAGATGCGGGTGCCGCGCTCGCTCAGCGCGCGCAGGGCCTGCGCGATCGACTGCTGAAACGACGTCATGGCATCGTCGCCGATCCATACCTCGAAGAAATCGCCGAGGATGTACAGCGCTTCGGCCTGAGTGGCGCGCGTCTGGAGAAAATGCAGAAACGCCCGGGTGATATCCGGGCGTTCCTCTTCGAGATGCAGATCGGAGATCAGCAGAATCACTCGTCGTTACTCGACGATCTCGGCCTTCTCGATCACCACGTCGTCCACCGGAACGTCCTGGTGGCCGGACTTCATGGTGGTGGCCACGCCCTTGATCTTCTCGACCACGTCCATGCCATCGGTCACTTCGCCGAACACGGCGTAACCCCAGCCCTGGACGGTAGGTGCGCTGTGATCGAGGAAGTCGTTGTCCTTGACGTTGATGAAAAACTGCGCGGAAGCCGAATGCGGCTCCATCGTGCGGGCCATCGCCAGGGTGCCGGTCTTGTTCGACAGGCCGTTGTTGGCCTCGTTCTTGATCGGTGCGCGGGTGGCTTTCTGCTTCATGCCGGATTCGAAGCCGCCGCCTTGGATCATGAAGTTGCCGATCACGCGATGGAAGATGGTGCCGTCGTAATGGCCGCTCTTCACGTATTCCTTGAAATTGGCGGTGGTTTCCGGCGCCTTGTCTTCGAACAGCTTGACGGTGATGACGCCGTAATTGGTATGCAGTTTGATCATGAGCGGAGTTCCGTTTCGATGGCGGGCAAAGAGGATGCGGCGGGCCACATCGAGGTGTGTTCGCCGGCCCGCATGGCAGGCGTGCGCGAGGCGCTTGGCTCTGTCAGGGGGGTGACGGGTTCGCTATGATAAGCGCTTTGTTTTGCCCGGCCTACCCTGAGCCGCATCGCTGATCTTAAGGACACCATGAGCAAGCCAATCGTCGAAAAAGCCGCCAATTTCCTGCGCCCGATCGTCCAGGCTGACCTGGAAGCCGGCAAGCACGCCAAGATCATCACGCGCTTCCCACCGGAGCCCAACGGCTACCTGCACATCGGCCACGCCAAGTCGATCTGCCTGAACTTCGGCCTGGCCGAGGAGTTCGGCGGCGAGTGCAACCTGCGCTTCGACGACACCAACCCGGCCAAGGAAGACCAGGAATACATCGACGCGATCAAGGCCGACGTCGAATGGCTGGGCTTCAAGTGGGCCGGTGAGGAGCACTATGCCTCCGACTATTTCGACCAGTTGCACGAGTGGGCCATCCATCTGATCCAGACCGGCAAGGCCTTCGTCTGCGACCTCAATGCCGAGCAGATGCGCGCCTACCGCGGCAGCCTGACCGAACCGGGCAAGAACAGCCCGTTCCGCGAGCGCAGTGTCGAGGAAAACCTCGATCTGTTCGCGCGCATGAAGGCCGGCGAGTTCCCCGACGGCGCCCGCTCGCTGCGTGCCAAGATCGACATGGCGTCGCCGAACATCAACCTGCGCGATCCGATCCTCTACCGCATCCGCCACGCCCATCACCACCAGACCGGCGACAAGTGGTGCATCTACCCGAGCTACGACTTCACCCACGGGCAGTCCGATGCGATCGAGGGCATCACCCATTCGATCTGCACCCTGGAGTTCGAGGATCACCGCCCGCTCTACGAGTGGTTCCTCGACAACCTGCCGGTGCCGGCCAAGCCGCGTCAGTACGAATTCGCCCGCCTGAACCTGAACTACACCATCACCAGCAAGCGCAAGCTCAAGCAACTGGTCGACGAGAAACACGTGTCCGGCTGGGATGACCCGCGCATGTCCACGCTCTCCGGCTACCGTCGCCGCGGCTACACCTCGGCGTCGATTCGCGCCTTCTGCGACATGATTGGCGTCAACCGCGCCGGCGGCCTGGTCGATATCGGCATGCTGGAGTTCGCCATCCGTGAGGATCTGGACGCCAACGCCGCGCGCGCCATGTGCGTGCTCAAGCCGCTCAAGGTAGTGATCACCAACTACCCCGAAGGTCAGGTCGAGAACCTCGAGCTGCCGCGCCATCCCAAGCAGGACATGGGCGTGCGCGTGCTGCCGTTCTCCCGCGAGATCTACATCGACGCCAGCGACTTCGAGGAAATCCCGCCGGCCGGCTACAAGCGCCTGGTTCCGGGCGGGGAAGTGCGCCTGCGCGGCAGCTACGTGATCCGCGCCGACGAGGCGATCAAGGACGAAGCCGGCAACATCGTCGAGCTGCGCTGCTCCTACGATGAGAACACCCTCGGCAAGAACCCGGAGGGCCGCAAGGTCAAGGGCGTGATCCACTGGGTGCCGGCTGTCGAGAGCGTGGAGTGCGAGGTGCGCCTGTACGACCGCCTGTTCAAGGCCGCCAACCCGGAGAAGACCGATGAGGAGGGTGGCAGCTTCCTCGACAACATCAACCCGGCCTCGCTGGTGGTGCTCAAGGGCTGCCGCGCCGAGCCGTCGCTGGCCAATGCCGCGTCGGAAGAGCGCTTCCAGTTCGAGCGCGAAGGTTACTTCTGCGCCGACCTGAGGGACTCGAAGCCGGGCGCTCCGGTGTTCAACCGCACCGTCACCCTGCGCGACTCCTGGGGGCAATAAATGGCACTTTCCATCTACAGCACCCTGTCCAAGAGCAAGGACGAGCTCAAGCCGCTGGAAGACAACAAGGTGCGCATGTACGTGTGCGGCATGACCGTCTACGACTTCTGCCACATCGGCCATGCGCGGGTGATGGTGGCGTTCGACGTGGTCGCCCGCTGGCTGCGCCATCGCGGCTATGAGCTGACCTACGTGCGCAACATCACCGACATCGACGACAAGATCATCAAGCGCGCCAAGGAGAACGGTGAGTCGTTCCAGGAGTTGGTCGCACGCATGATCGCCGCCATGCACGAGGATGAGGCGCGTCTCAACGTGCTGCGCCCGGACCTGGAGCCGCGCGCCACCGACCACATTGCCGGCATGCACGTGATGATCCAGACCCTGATCGACAAGGGCTTCGCCTACGCCCCGGGCAACGGCGACGTCTACTACCGGGTCGGCAAGTTCGAGGGTTACGGCAAGCTCTCAAGGCGCAAGATCGAGGACCTGAAGATCGGCGCGCGCATCGAGGTCGACGAGGCCAAGGAAGACCCGCTCGACTTCGTCCTGTGGAAGGGTGCCAAGCCGGGCGAGCCGAGCTGGGAATCGCCCTGGGGCCCCGGCCGTCCGGGCTGGCACATCGAGTGCTCGGTGATGTCCACCTGCTGCCTGGGCGAGACCTTCGACATCCACGGCGGCGGTCCGGACCTGGTGTTCCCGCACCACGAGAACGAGATCGCGCAGAGCGAGGCGGCCACCGGCAAGCTGTACGCCAACGCCTGGATGCACGCCGGCGCGGTGCGCGTCGACGGCGAGAAGATGTCCAAGAGCCTCGGTAACTTCTTCACCATCCGCGAGGTGCTGGAGAAGTACCATCCCGAGGTGGTGCGCTACCTCTTGGTGTCCAGCCACTACCGCAGCCCGATCAACTACTCCGAGGACAGCCTGCGCGAGGCCAAGGGCGCGCTGGAGCGCTTCTACAACGGCCTCAAGGGCCTGCCCGTCGCGGCGCCTGCCGGTGGCGAGGCGTTCGTCGAACGCTTCGGCGCGGCGATGGACGACGACTTCAACTCGCCGGAAGCCTGCGCGGTGCTGTTCGAGATGATCCGCGAGGTCAACCGGTTGCGTGAAACCGACCTGGCTGGGGCCGCCGCGCTGGCCGCGCGCCTCAAGGAATTGGCTGGTGTGCTCGGCGTGCTGCAGCTCGCCCCGGACGCCTTCCTGCAGGCCGGTGCCGCGGGCAAGGTCGATGCTGCCGCGGTCGAGGCGCTGATCGCCGCACGCTTGCAGGCACGGTCCGAGAAGAACTGGGCCGAATCCGACCGCATCCGCGACCAGCTCACCGCCATGGGCGTGGTGCTGGAGGACGGCAAGGGCGGCACCACCTGGCGCCTGGCCGAGTGAGTTGAAGACGAAACAAGAACGGCACCCGAGGGTGCCGTTCTTGTTGGTGCGGATAACGCTGGGCTAGCGGTGCAGGTGCTCGGCCGCGTGCAACGTGTTTTCCAGCAGGCAGGCGCGGGTCATCGGGCCGACGCCGCCCGGTACTGGAGTGATCCAGGCGGCACGCTGACTGGCTGACTCGAACTCCACATCACCCAGGAGGCGACCATCTGTCTGACGGTTGATCCCTACGTCGATGACAATGGCGCCGGGCTTGATCCATTCGCCCTTGACCAGTCCGGTGATACCGGTGGCCACGACTACCAGGTCGGCGCGCTTGACGTGCTCGGCGAGGTTGTGGGTGAAGCGGTGCGTCACGGTGGTGGTGCAGCCGGCCAGCAGCAGCTCCAGCCCCATCGGGCGGCCAACGATGTTCGAGGCGCCCACGACCACGGCGTCCAGGCCATGCAGGTCGATGCCGGTGCTTTCCAGCAGAGTCATGATCCCTTTCGGCGTGCACGGGCGCAGCACTGGCATGCGTTGCGCCAGACGGCCGACGTTGTAGGGGTGGAAACCGTCCACGTCCTTGTCCGGGCGGATGCGCTCGAGCAGCTGAGAGGCGTCCAGGTGCTTGGGCAGCGGCAGTTGGACGAGTATGCCGTCGATGGAGGCGTCGTCGTTGAGCTGATCGATAAGCGCCAGCAGATCCTCCTGGCGAGTATCGGCCGGGAGGTCATGGGCGATGGAGCTGAAGCCCACTTCCTCGCAATCCTTGCGCTTGTGCGCCACGTACACCTGGGAGGCGGGATCGTTGCCCACCAGAATCACTGCCAGGCCTGGTGCGCGAAGTCCTTGCGCGCGGCGTTCGGCAACACGACCGGAGATCTGTTGGCGAATGTTGGCTGCAATCGTTTTACCGTCGATCAGTTGTGCGGTCATGACGCTTGGTTAACCACCGGAAAGAACTTGGGAAGGGCGCGTATTCTCGCATGCCGAGACGATGTGGCAAAGGCGAAGCGCCCGTCACCACGTGTAACTCCTTTATCTAGCTGAAATTTTTTTGAATTTTGCTGTTGACGACTATCCGGAGCCTCTATAACATTCGCCCCGCTTGTCGAGCACAGCCTGCTGCTGGGTAAGATGGCTTGCGAAGAGGTTCGCTTCTTCCAAAGCCGGAGCTTCAAGTCTGCGCTCCGAACAGAATGCAGATAAAAGCGCCCGTAGCTCAGCTGGATAGAGCATCCGCCTTCTAAGCGGATGGTCGCAGGTTCGAGTCCTGCCGGGTGCGCCATGTCGGGCTCTGGCACAAGCAAAATGCAATATGGTGGGCGTAGCTCAGTTGGTAGAGCACAGGATTGTGGCTCCTGGTGTCGAGGGTTCGATCCCCTTCGTCCACCCCATATTCCAGAAAACGCCAGGCAGATGCCTGGCGTTTTCGTTTCAAGCCCGCTTGGCGGACGTGGTGAAATTGGTAGACACACCAGATTTAGGTTCTGGCGCCGCAAGGTGTGAGAGTTCGAGTCTCTCCGTCCGCACCATGTAACAAGCTGAAAGCCCCGGATTCCGGGGCTTTCGCGTATCTGGGTGGACGAAAGTGTGGGGCGTCGTTCCCGGCGTGTTCCCCATGAGAACACCTGTTCTCAATGAGCACGGCAGTCTGCGTGGCCCCGCCACATTGATCGCTATCGCCCCAACTGCTTGCTGACGATCCCGTGTGCGGTCGATCCCGGCTACGCTCATCGACGGTGCTGATTGCACGATACGGCAAGAATCAGTTGCTCGAGATCGCTCGCTCAAGCAGTGGCCGACCAGACGAGCGGCAGGACCATTATCCAGACGATGACGGCCGCGCCAAACGCCGCCTGGGTAATGGCGGCAGCCTCCAGGCGGTCATCCACGCGACACAGCGAGCAGGTGCCCTGGTAGACCAGGACGCAGCATGAGACCAGCGCACTGAGTGGCAGCATGGTGTTCAGAAACGGGTTGTTCACCAGCATGCCAAGAGATGACAGCCACAGCGGAACGGACGCGATGGCGGCTACTAGATAGGCTTCGGCATAGGTCACGTCGTGGTTGCAGGCGCGGGCGACGAGCTTGATCAGCCAGCCCATCAGGAACACCGAAAACATCTCGCCACCGAAGAACACACTGGCCGCGGCGGGCGAGGGCTGGATCTGGAAGATGGGCAGGTAGGTGCTCAGCGGTGCATCCAGCAGGGCGATCATCGTCGGCGGCAACAGTGAAAGCGGTACGATCACCACCCAGAGCCTGGTTCGAGACTGCAACTGATCGCCCGTCCAGTCGGAAGGGGCGAGTGCACTGCACAACAGCATGCGCAGTAGGACAAGGAGATTCATGATGTTCCTTTCTGGGGCAAACGGGCGGCTGGATGGTTGTGGTGAAATATATATCGTGGCGTGATATATATCGTGCACAATACTGCGAAAAGGTCAACGAGGAATTCGTCATTTGGAAAAGTCCGATTACCAGCGGCTGGCGCATTTCCGTCATCGCTTGCGCCGATTCATGCGCAACAGCGAGTTGCTGTGCCAGGAAAACGGTGCGACCGCGCTGCAATACCAGCTTCTGCTGCAGATTCGTGGTGCTTCTGCGCGCGATTGGGCGACGGTCGGCGAGCTCGCCGAACAGCTGCAATCGAAGCATCACAGCGTCGTGGCACTGATCGACCGTTGTGAAAGGATGGGGTTGGTCGAGCGAAAGGCGAGCCAGGAAGACCGACGCCAGGTCGAGGTTCACCTGCTGCCTGCCGGCGAGGAGCTGCTGGCGCGTATCGCCGAATTGCACCAGGAAGAGGTGCAGTTGCTGCGCGCGGAGTTCAGTCTGCCGGGTTGGAACAGGGCCGATTGAAGACATCATCGCCGGGCTGCCTCGGTTACCGACAGGCCTGCAATTAGGAGTCGTTATGGAGAAGAAATCACCCGATTGGGATCCAAGGTCCGAGGCGGTACTCAAGGACCAGATGGCAACCTACGACGACATGCGTCGCCGCTGTCCGGTGGCAACCAGCCGCTATGGCTATACCTCGCTGTTCCGGCACGCGGATGTCATGCAGGTGTTGATGGACCATGAAACCTACAGCAATGCCGTCTCGCGTTTTCCCGCAGTGCCCAACGGCATGGACCCGCCGGAACATACGGCATACCGGCGGCTCATCGACCCCTATTTCGCGCAGGAGCACATGGACGCCTTCGCGCCGGCATGCCGGGAGGTCTCGGTGCGTCTGGTGCAGGCTTTGCCGGAGCAGGGCCGTGTCGAGTTGATGGCGGACTTCGCGCAGATCTTCGCCTTGCAGATCCAGTGCGCCTGGCTGGGCTGGCCGGCAGAGCTACACGAGCCGTTGCGCTTGTGGACGCTGAAGAACCAGGCGGCCACTCTGGCCAGGGACGAAGCGGCCATGGGCGCGGTTGCGCTGGAGTTCGACGGCTACATCAAGGAGCTGCTGACGGTGCGCCGCAATGCGGGCAGCGCGGCGCCGGACGATGTCACCACCCGCCTGCTACGCGATCAGGCGCTGGGGCGGCCGCTGACCGACGATGAGATCGTCAGCATCCTGCGTAACTGGACGGTCGGCGAGCTGGGCACCATTGCCGCCTCGATCGGCATCGTCGTGCATTACCTGGCCAGCCACGCCGCTCTGCAGCAGCAGTTGCGCGAACAGCCGACGCTGCTGCCGGCTGCCATCGACGAGATACTGCGCATCCACGCGCCGCTGATCATGAACCGGCGGATTACCACCCGGGAGGTCACGCTGGGCGGCCGTACGTTGGCAGCCGGCACGCGTCTGGCGCTCATCTGGGCATCGGCCAATCGCGACGAAGCGGTATTCGGCGATCCCGATGAATTGCGCCTCGACCGCGATCCACAACTGAATCTGCTGTATGGCGCCGGCATCCATGTCTGCCCCGGGGCTCCGCTGGCCAGGCTGGAGCTGCGCATCGTGATGGAGGAGCTGCTGGGGCGCACCCGTCGCATTGCGCTGGCGCCGGACCAGGAGCCGGTCAAGGCGTTCTTTCCGGCCAGCGGATTTTCTGCGCTACCCCTGCAGATTGAGCGGGCAGCCAACGGGACCCCGCACGCCTGAGCGACGACGCGATGCTGGATTGCTGAAACAGAAACGCCCCGAGTTTTCGGGGCGTTTCGTTACCGCGCGATGCACTCAGAGCGTAGCGAATAGCGCATGCTGGGCCAGCTCCAGGAGCGGCTGCGGGTAGACGCCGAGGAGGAAGGCGAGGACGGCGATCGCCAGCAGCATGATGCCGCCGGCGCGCTGACTCCAGTTGAACGGCGCATCGTGGCGACGCAGGCCAGGCTCGACCAGATACAGCGTCACCATCACCCGCAGGTAGTAGTACAGGCCGATCGCGCTGCCGATGATCAAGCTACCCAGCAACCACCACTGCTGCGATTGCACGCCAGCGGCGATCACGTAGAACTTGCCGATGAAGCCCGCCGTCAGTGGAATGCCGGCCAGCGACAGCATCATCACGGTCAGCACGGCAGTCAGGTACGGACGGCGCCAGAACAGGCCGCGGTACTCGTACAGGGCATCGGCATCGCGGCCCTGGAACGGGCTGGACATCAGCGTGATGACACCGAACGCACCGAGAGTGGTCAGCACGTAGGTCGCCAGGTAAACGCCGACTGCCTCGACCGCCAGGCCTTCGCTGGCAATCAGCGCCACCAGCAGGTAGCCGAAGTGGGCGATGGACGAATAACCGAGCAGGCGCTTGAGGTTGCTCTGGTTCAGCGCCAGCAGGTTGCCGATCAGGATCGAGGCGATGGCGATCAGCGTCAGGCCATCGTTCAGCCAGCCGCCACTGGTCGCCGGCGACAGTTGGTAGAGGCGCAGCAGCACGGCGAACACCGCGAGCTTGCTGGCAGTGGCGAGAAATGCCGAGACCGGGGCTGGAGCGCCTTCGTAGACATCCGGCGTCCACAGATGGAAGGGCACCAGCGACAGCTTGAAGCCCAGCCCGACCAGCATCATGCCGATGCCGGCCTGCACCAGCACGGTCGACTGTTGCGCTGCCAGGCTGGCGCCGATGCCGGCGAAGCCCAGGCTGCCGGATTCGGCGTACAGCAGCGCCATGCCGAACAGCAGGAACGCGCTGCCGGCAGCCGATAGCACCATGTACTTGATTCCGGCCTCCAGCGAACGCTTGTTGAAGAACGCGTAGGCCACCAGCCCGTAGACCGGCACCGAAAGCAGCTCCAGGCCGATGAACAGGCCAGCCAGATGCTGGCTGGTCACGAGCACCTGGCCGCCGAGGGCCGACAGCACCATCAGCAGATAGAGCTCCTCGCGATTGCCCGGAAAGCCCTTGCCGCCAGGCTTCTCGCCCAGATAGGCATGCGCCAGCGTGACGCAGGCCAGCGTGGCCAGCAGTAGCAGCGCCATGTGGAAGTAGGCGAAGCGGTCCAGCTGCAGCAGCTGGGTCACTTCCAGAGGTGCCACCTGCAACGCCGGCAGAATCGACAGTAGCGCAAGGACCAGACCTGTGGCGGTAAGCATGTAGGTCAGGCTGTGGTTGCGCTGCCAGGCGATCGCCAGCATCACCACCACGGCGGTGGCACTGACGACGAGCAACGGCAGCAGGGCGATGAAGTGTTGTTGAGTGAATTCCATAGCGCGACTACCGGACCAAAGCGAGTTGGGAGAAAGCGGTACTGAACCACTGCTGCACGCCACTCATGGTGGCCAGCGAGGTGTCGAATACCGGCTGCGGATAGACCCCGAGCAGCACCAGCAGGGCTGCCAGCAGCAGGATCATGCCGACCTCGCGTACGTCCAGCCCGCGCAGGCCGCCTTCGGTCTTGACCGGGCCGAAATGCGCGCGATGGATCATCGCCAGCGAATACACCGAGGAGAGCACCAGGCCGAAGGTGGCGATCACCACGGTCCATGGCCACTGCTCGAAGGCGCCGAACAGCACCACGAACTCGCCGACGAAGTTGCCGGTGCCGGGCAGGCCCAGCGAGGCGACGGCGAAGAACAGGCTCAGCGCCGGCAGCCAGGGCAGGCGCGACCACAGGCCGCCCATCTCGCGCATGTCACGGGTATGCAGGCGCTCATAGATCTGGCCGCAGAGGATGAACAGCGCGGCAGCCGACAGGCCGTGGGCGATCATCAGCACCACCGCACCCTGCAACGCCAGTTCGCTGCCCGAGTAGATGCCGATCAGCACGAAGCCCATGTGCGAGATGCTGGAGTAGGCGACCAGACGCTTGATGTCAGTCTGGGCGAACGACAGCAGCGCGCCGTAGAAGATGCCGATCAGACCCAGCGCCATGGCGATCGGCGCGAAGTCGGCCGATGCCTCGGGGAACAGCGGCAGGGCGAAGCGGATCATGCCGTAGGCGGCGGTCTTCAGCAGGATGCCGGCCAGGTCCACGGAGCCTGCGGTCGGCGCCTGGGCGTGGGCGTCCGGCAACCAGGCGTGCAGCGGCACGATCGGGAACTTCACCGCGAAGGCAATGAAGAAGCCGAGCATCAGTAGGTACTCGACCGCCGGGTCGAGCTGGGCCTTGAGCAGCAGCGCGTAATCGAAGGTCAGCACGCCGGTGTTGTGGTAGTTCACTAGCACCAGGCCGAGGATGGCCACCAGCATGATCAGGCCGCTGGCCTGGGTGTAGATGAAGAACTTGGTTGCCGCGTTGATCCGCGAACGCTTGCCTTCGGAGCTGTGACCCCAGAGCGCGATGAGGAAGTACATCGGCACCAGCATCATTTCCCAGAAGAAGAAGAACAGGAACAGGTCCAGCGAGAGGAACACGCCGACCACGCCGCCGAGAATCCACATCAGGTTGAGGTGGAAGAAGCCGACGTGGCGCTGGATCTCCTTCCACGAGCAGAGCACCGAGAGCACGCCGAGCAGGCCGGTGAGCAGCACCATCAGCAGCGACAGACCATCGAGCGCCAGGTGCAGGTTGATGCCGAAGCGCTCGATCCAGACGTGCTTGAACTCCAGTGCCCAAGTCGAGGTGGCGTCAGGTGTCGGCGCCAGGCTGTAGTCGCCCTGGGTCCAGAGCCAGAGGCCCAGACCGAACAGCAGCGCCATGGTGAACAGGGCGATCCAGCGCGGCAGGGTTTGGTCGAAGCGTTCGACCAGCCAGCAGAGCAAGCCGCCGATGAAGGGAATCAGGATTAGCCAGGGCAGAATCACGATTTCGGGTCCTTGGGCAATTCAGAGCAGGATGATGCCGAGCAGCAGCACGGCTCCGCCGACGATGGACAGGGCATACCAGCGCAACTGGCCGGTTTCGCTGCGGCTCAGGGCGGCGTGGCCGCCACGGGCGGTGCGCGGCACCAGGCCGATGGTGGCGTCGATGGGGTCACGGGCGAGCAGGCGACACAGCCACAGGTAGGGCTGCACGAACAGCTTGTCGTAGATCCAGTCGAAGCCCCACGCAGCGAACCACCAGGCGCTCAGCAGGCGTCCGGGAGCACTCTGGGCGATGGACGTGACCAGGCCGCGCTTGCCGAGAAACAGTGCTGCGGCGAGCAGGATGCCGGCGATCGCGATGGCACCGGAGATCAGCTCCAGGCTGTGCTTGGCTTCGCCGCCGGCATGGCCGATGCTCTCGGGGAGCACGCCGGCCAGCGGCGGGGTGATGAGCGCACCGACCACCGTGGACAGCACGATCAGCACCGCCAGCGGCAGGTTGTGGGCGAGGCCACCTCCGGCATGCGCCTCGGTCTGCGGCTTGCCGTGGAAGGCGATGAAGATCAGCCGGAAGGTATACAGCGAAGTCAGGAAAGCGCCTGCCAGACCGGCATAGAGCAGCCCGTTGTGCCCGCTGGCAAACGCTTCCCAGAGGATTTCGTCCTTGGAGTAGAAGCCCGCGGTGATCAGCGGCAGCGCGGCCAGCGCGGCGCCGCCGACGATGAAGCTGGCATAGGCCAGCGGCAGCTTCTTCCACAGGCCGCCCATCTTGAAGATGTTCTGCTCGTGGTGGCAGGCGTGGATCACCGAGCCGGAGGCGAGGAACAGCAGGGCCTTGAAGAAGGCGTGCGTCATCAGGTGGAAGATCGCCGCGTCCCAGGCACCGACGCCGAGGGCGAGGAACATGTAGCCGATCTGGCTCATGGTCGAGTAGGCCAGGATGCGCTTGATGTCGGTCTGCACCAGTGCGGCGAAGCCGGCCAGCACCAGCGTCACGCCGCCGACAATGCCGACCAGTTCGTGTACGTCGGGCGCCAGCAGGAACAGGCCATGGGTACGGGCGATCAGGTAGACGCCGGCGGTGACCATGGTGGCGGCGTGGATCAGCGCGGACACCGGCGTCGGGCCTGCCATCGCATCGGCCAGCCAGGTCTGCAGCGGCAGTTGTGCCGATTTGCCCACTGCGCCGCCGAGCAGCGCCAGGGTTGCCAGGGTTATCCACAGATCGCCCTCGGCGAACTTCTGCGGCGCCAGCGCCAGCAGTTCCTGGATGTTCAGCGTGCCGAGCTGGACGAACAGGATGAACAGGCCGAAGGCCATGAACACATCGCCGACGCGGGTGACGATGAACGCCTTGAGCGCGGCATTACCGTTCTTGCGCTCCTTGAAATAGAAGCCGATCAGCAGGTACGAGCACAGCCCGACGCCTTCCCAGCCGAAGTACAGCAGCAGCAGGTTGTCGCCCAGAATCAGCAGCAGCATGCTGAAAATGAACAGGTTGGTGTAGGCGAAGAAGCGCGAGTAGCCCTCTTCACCCCGCATGTACCAGCTGGCGAACAGGTGGATCAGAAAGCCCACGCCGGTGACCACGCCGAGCATGGTCAGCGACAGGCCGTCCAGATGCAGGCCGAAGGACGCCTGCAGGCCGGCGACGTCCAGCCACTGCCACAGTTGCAGGGTGAAGATCCCCTCGGCCGGCGGCATGGTGTTGAACTGCCAGATGATCCAGGCACTGGTCAGCGCGCTGAGCCCCACCGAACCGACGCCGATGGTTGCAGCAAGATTCTCGGAAATCCGCCCGCGGGAAAACGCGAGCAGGAAGTAGCCGAGCAGCGGAAAAACGAAGGTCAGGAATAGAAGATTCATCCGTGCATCTCGCTTGCGGCGTCGACATCGAGGGTATTGAAGCGGCGGTACAACTGCAGCAGGATCGCCAGGCCGATGGCGGCTTCGGCCGCCGCCAGGGTGATTACCAGAATGAACATGATCTGGCCGTCCGCCTGCGCCCAGCGGCTACCGGTGACGACGAAGGCCAGGCCGGCGGCGTTCATCATGATTTCCAGGCTCATCAGCATGAACAGGATGTTGCGCCGAACCATCAGACCGACCAGCCCGAGGCAGAAGAGGATCGCGGCGACCGCCAGCCCGTGTTCGAGGGGAATGCTTTGCATGAATTACTCCTTCGCCTCGTGACGACCCAGGTGGTAGGCCGCGATCAGCGCCGCGAGCAGCAGCAGCGAGGCCAGTTCGACAGCCAGCAGGTAGGGCCCGAACAGCGACACGCCAACCTCCTTGGGACCAACGCTGGTGAGCGCCAGCGGTGCGTTGCTCGGTTCGGCGAACAGCGCCCAGAGCAGTTGTAGCAGCAGCACTCCGGCCAGCAGCGACGGGCCGACCCAGATCCGTGGTGTCAGCCACGCCCGCTCCTGCTGGGCAATGGCCGGGCCGAGGTTGAGCATCATCACCACGAAGACGAACAGCACCATGATCGCGCCGGCGTAGACGATGATTTCCAGCGCACCGGCAAACGGCGCGCCGAGGCTGAAGAAGCACATGGCCACCGCCAGCAGCGAGATGACCAGGTAGAGCAGGGCGTGAACCGGGTTCGTGCCGGTGACCACCCGCAGGGTGGAGACCACCGCGACACCGGCGGAGAAGTAGAACGCGAATTCCATGACGTCAGGTCCTCGAAACTGTGGCGTCGCTCGCCCATGAGGCGAGCGGGCGGAAGGAGCGGGGGCGCAGCGATACGATCACGGCAGCAACCCCTTGACGTTGATCGGTTCGGCTTCGCACTGCGCGGCGCCCTTCGGCTTGCCGGCGATGGCCAGGCCGGAAACGCGGTAGAAGTTGTAGTCCGGGTTCTTGCCGGGGCCGGAGATCAGCAGGTCTTCCTTCTCGTAGACCAGGTCCTGGCGCTTGTACTCGCCCATCTCGAAATCCGGGGTGAGCTGGATTGCGGTGGTCGGGCAGGCCTCCTCGCACAGGCCGCAGAAGATGCAGCGCGAGAAGTTGATACGGAAGAACTCCGGATACCAGCGGCCATCCTCGGTCTCGGCCTTCTGCAGCGAGATGCAGCCTACCGGACAGGCCACCGCGCAGAGGTTGCAGGCCACGCAGCGCTCTTCGCCGTCGGGGTCGCGGGTCAACACGATGCGGCCGCGGTAGCGCGGTGGCAGATAGACCGGCTCTTCGGGGTATTGCAGCGTGTCGCGCTTGCGGAAGGCATGGCTGAACACCATCACCAGGCTGCGCAACTGGGTGTAGGTGCCGTGGAGCACCTCGCCGATGTACTTGAACATGAATTTTTCTCCTTACTGCGCGGCCAGCACGAGCGCGCCGGTCACCAGCAGGTTGAGCAGCGTCAGCGGCAGACAGAACTTCCAGCCGAAAGCCATTACCTGGTCGTAGCGTGGCCGGGGTAGGGACGCTCGCAGCAGGATGAAGAGCATGATGAAGAAGCCGGTCTTGAGCGCGAACCAGAAGAACGACAGCCACGGCAGGGTGTCGAGGAACGGCCCGTGCCAGCCGCCGAAGAACAGCGTGGTCAGCAGCGCCGAGATGGTCACAATGCCGATGTACTCACCGACGAAAAACATGCCCCATTTCATGCCGGCATATTCGACGTGATAGCCATCGGCCAATTCCTGCTCGGCTTCCGGCTGGTCGAACGGGTGACGGTGGGTGACCGCGACACCGGCGATGAAGAAGGTCGCGAAGCCGAGAATCTGCGGAATGACGAACCACAGGTTCTCCTGCTGGTACTCGACGATGTCGCGCATGTTGAACGAGCCGACCTGGGCGACGATGCCCATCAGCGACAGGCCCAAGAACACTTCGTAGGACACCGTCTGCGCCGATGCGCGCAGGGCGCCGAGCAGGGCGAACTTGTTGTTGCTGGCCCAGCCGGCGAACAGCACCGCGTAGACGGTGAGGCCGGCCATCGCGAAGAAGAACAGCAGGCCGATGTTCAGATCGGCCACGCCCCAGGTCGGAGTCACCGGCACGATGGCGAAGGCGATCAACAGCGAACCCATCGCCACCACCGGCGCCAGGGTGAAGATCGGCTTGTCGACGAACGGCGGCGTCCAGTCCTCCTTGAAGAACATCTTCAGCATGTCGGCGGCGAGCTGGAACAGGCCGTATGGGCCGACCCGGTTCGGACCGTAGCGATCCTGCCAGAGACCGAGCAGACGGCGCTCGACGAAGCTCAGCAGCGCACCGGCCACCACCACCACCAGCATGATGACGAGGGATTTGAGCACCTGGATGATCACGTCGATGATTTCGGGAGTCAGCCAGCTCATTGCGCAGCCTCCTGCAGGTTGCTGACGATCGCGCCTGCGAACGCTGCCGGCACGCCGGGCAGGCCGACCGGCAGACCGACCAGCCCGACCGCCAGGTCTTCGACGATACGCAGCGGCAGGTGCAGCTCATGCCCGTTGACCAGCAGGGCCAGACGTACACCGTCGTTGACGCCCAGGCGCGCGGCCTCGGCTTCGTTCAGGGCCACATAGGGCTGCGGAATGCGTGTCTGGATCGGCGCGGCCAGTGACGAGGTTTCGTCGCTGCCGAACAGGTGATACAGCGGCACGGCCTGCCAGTGGCCCGGTTGCGGAGCGAAGGCAGCGGTCGGCGCGAACCAGGTCAGCGTGGTGCCGCGCGATTCGAGCAGGCGTACGCCCGGGTCGCCGGCGCGCAGATGGCCGCCGACCTCGTCCTGGAACTTGTTCCAGGCTTGCGGCGAGTTCCAGCCCGGCGACCAGGCGAAGGGAATCTGCTGACGGGCTTCGGCCGAGCCGGAATAGCCTTCCATGGAGAAGGCGAACGGCGAGTCGATATCCTGCGGCTGACGCGGCTCGTGCACGCTGATGTCGGCACGCATCGCCGTGCGACCGCTGTAGCGCAGCGGTTCGCGGGCCATTTTCAGACCCTTGATGCGGAATTCGGCCTTCGGCGCCGCGTCACGAATCGCGGCCAGCAGCGGATGGCTGGAGGCACAGGCTTCGGTCGCCTGATCGAGGCGGGTCCAGTCCACCGGGCGATGCTCGCGGGTCGACTGCAGTGCATGCAGCCAGCGCCAGCCCTCGCGGATCAGGATGCTGCTGTCGTAGTAACTCGGCTCGAAGACCTGGAAGAAGCGCTGGGCACGGCCTTCCTGGCTGACCAGGGTGCCGTCGCCCTCGGCGAAACTGGCGACAGGTAGCAACAGATCGGCGCGCACGGCGGTTTCGGTGTGCTGGTGATCGGCGACGATCAGCACGTGCGCGGCATCCAGCGCAGCGTCGACGTCAGCGCGTGCGGCGCGGCGGTACAGGTCGTTTTCCAGCACCAGTACGGCATCGGCCTGGCCACTACGCAGTGCCTGCAGCGCGGCGTCCACCGACTTGTCGGCGCGCTCGTCGGCCAGCAGCAGGGCCATGCCCAGGCTGTTGGCTTCGGCAGCCACCAGGCTGATCGAGGCGTTCTTCTCGCGATTCTTCAGCGCCTGGGCGATGTTCGCTGCGGCCTTGAGCACGGCTTCGGAGCCGAGCGACGCGCCGGAGACGATCAGCGGGCGCTTGCCGGCGAGCAGGGCGTCGGCGATGCGCTGTGCCAGTTGAGCGGCATCGGCTTCCAGTCCGGTAACCGCTGGTGCGCTGGGGTCGATGGCGTGTGCGACGGCGAAGCCCAGTCGGGCCAGGTCGTCGGGCGCGGCCTGTACGCTTTCGGCCGCCACATCGTCCAGGCGGGTCTCGCTGACGCAGGCGATGAACAGCGGGCTCAGCGCGCGCTGGGCGACGTTCTGCACGGCGGCCTGGTGCCACTCGGGAATCTTCGCCGCGGCGGCAATTTCGGTGGCCTTGCCCTTGACGGCCTGGCGCAGGGAGAGCGCCAGACGCGGAGCAGTCTGGGTCAGGTCCTCGCCGAGGACGAAGATGGCGTCATGCTCTTCGATCTCGCGCATCGACGGTGTCGGCAGCGGGCCGTCCTGCAGCAGCGTGCGGATCAACTGCAGGTTGTGCAGTTCCTGCGCGGCGATGCCGGAGTAGAAGTTGTCGGCGCCGACCAGTTCACGCAGCGCGTGGTTGCTTTCCAGGCTGGCGCGCGGCGAGCCGATGCCGATCAGCCGACGACCGGCAAGCAGCGCGGCGGCCTTGTCCAGTGCGGCGTCGACGCCCAGCTGGGCCTGTCCAGTACGCAGCAGCGGCTGGCGCGGCCGGTCCTTGCGGTTGACGTAGCCATAACCGAAGCGGCCGCGATCGCAGAGGAAGTAGTGGTTGACCGAGCCGTTGAAGCGGTTCTCGATGCGGCGGATTTCGCCATAGCGCTCGCCGGGGCTGATGTTGCAGCCGGCCGAGCACTGCTGGCAGATGCTCGGGGCGAACTGCATGTCCCACTTGCGGTTGTAGCGTTCGGAGTGGGTCTTGTCGGTGAACACGCCGGTCGGGCAGACCTCGACCAGGTTGCCGGAGAACTCGCTCTCCAGCACGCCGTCCTCGACACGGCCGAAATAGACGTTGTCGTGGGCGCCGAAGACACCGAGGTCCTCGCCGCCGGCGTAGTCCTTGTAGTAGCGCACGCAGCGGTAGCAGGCGATGCAGCGGTTCATCTCGTGGGCGATGAACGGGCCGAGTTCCTGGTTCTGGTGGGTGCGCTTGGTGAAGCGATAGCGGCGCTTGTTGTGGCCGGTCATCACCGTCATGTCCTGCAGGTGACAGTGGCCGCCTTCCTCGCACACCGGGCAGTCGTGCGGATGGTTGATCATCAGCCACTCGACGACGCTGGCGCGGAAGGCCTTGGCTTCCTCGTCGTCGATGGAGATCCAGCTCTTGTCGGTAGCCGGGGTCATGCAGGACATGACCAGGCGGCCGCGGGTGTCGTTCTCGTCGCTGTACTGCTTGACCGCGCACTGGCGGCAGGCACCGACGCTGCCCAGCGCCGGATGCCAGCAGAAGTAGGGGATGTCGAGTCCGAGGGACAGACAGGCCTGCAACAGGTTGTCTGCACCGTCGACCTCGTAGGCTTTGCCGTCTACGTGGATCGTGGCCATTTCTAGGTCTTCTCATCCGCTTGCGCGGGTCAGGCTAATAGGAAATCTGCTTTTGAAGCTGGGCGCTCAGGCTGACGGGCTGAATCTGCCTCGCGTCGAGCCTTCCGCGCCCTGCGTCGTTCAATTCTCTATGCCGGCTGCACAGGCGCCTTCGCCTCTTGCGCGACGCCTGCCTCGAACTCATGTCGGAAATATTTCACCGCGCTGCCCAGTGGCTCCACCGCGCCTGGCGCGTGGGCGCAGAAGGTGCGGCCCGGTCCGAGAAAGTCGACCAGTTGCAGCAGCGTGTCGATGTCCTGGCGGCTACCCTGGCCGCGCTCGAGTGCGCGCAGAAGCTTCACGCTCCACGGCAGGCCGTCGCGGCATGGCGTGCACCAGCCGCAGGATTCGCGGGCGAAGAACTCTTCCATGTTGCGCAGCAGCGAGACCATGTTGATGGTGTCGTCCACCGCCAGTGCCAGGCCGGTGCCCATGCGCGTGCCGACCTTGGCGATGCCGCCGGCATACATCTGCGCCTCGAGGTGCTCGGGCAGCAGGAAACCGGTGCCGGCGCCGCCGGGCTGCCAGCACTTGAGGCGATAGCCGTCGCGCATGCCGCCGGCGTAGTCCTCGAACAGCTCGCGGGCGCTGATGCCGAAGGGCAGCTCCCAGATGCCGGGATGCTTGACCTTGCCGGAGAAGCCCATGAGCTTGCTGCCCATGTCTTCGCTGCCCGGGCGTGCCAGGCTCTTGTACCAGTCCACGCCGTTACCGATGATCGCCGGCACGTTGCACAGGGTTTCAACGTTGTTCACGCAGGTCGGTTTGCCCCAGACGCCAACGGCGGCAGGGAAGGGCGGCTTGGCGCGCGGGTTGGCGCGACGGCCCTCGAGCGAGTTGATCAGCGCGGTTTCTTCACCGCAGATGTAGCGCCCGGCACCGGTGTGCACGAACAGCTCGAAATCGAAGCCGGAACCGAGGATGTTCTTGCCCAGCAGGCCGGCGGCCTTGGCTTCCTCGATGGCGCGGTTGAGGTTGTGCGCCGCATCGACGTATTCGCCGCGCAGGAAGATGTAGCCGCGATAGGCCTTCAGTGCGCGGGCGCTGATCAGCATGCCTTCGACCAGCAGGTGCGGCAGCTGCTCCATGAGCAGGCGGTCCTTCCAGGTGTTGGGCTCCATCTCGTCGGCGTTGCACAGCAGGTAGCGGATATTTTGCGACTCGTCGGCCGGCATCAGGCCCCACTTCACTCCGGTGGGGAAGCCGGCGCCGCCGCGACCCTTGAGCCCGGACTCCTTGACCGTTTGCACGATGTCGGCCTGGGCCATTTCGGCCAGCGCCTTGCGCGCGGCAGCGTAGCCGTTCTTCTGCTGATATTCGTCGAGCCAGACCGGCTGAGCGTCGTCGCGCAGGCGCCAAGTCAGCGGGTGGGTTTCCTCATTGCGCGCCACGCGGTTGGCCGGGCCGAGGGAGGCGAGCGTTTTCATCGTGCTGCGCGTCATGGATAGGCCTCCAGCAGGGCGGCGACGCCTTCGCTGCGCACGTCGCCGAAGGTGTCGTCGTCGATCATCAGTGCCGGCGCCTTGTCGCAGTTGCCCAGGCAGCACACCGGGATGAGAGTGAAGCGACCGTCGGCGGTGGTTTGCCCCGGTGCGATACTCAGCTGGCTCTGCAGCGTGTCGAGGATCGATTCGTGGCCGCCGATGAAGCAGGTCATGCTGTCGCAGACGCGGATGATGTGGCGGCCCACCGGCTGGCGGAAGATTTGGCTATAGAAGGTGGCCACGCCTTCGACGTCGCTGGCCGGAATGCCGAGCAGTTCGCCGATGGCATCGGCCGCGCCGTCCGGCACCCAGCCACGGGCCTTCTGCACGATCTTCAGGGCTTCGATGGACGCCGCGCGCGGGTCTTCGTAGTGATGCATCTCATGCTCGATGGCCGAGCGCTCGGCTGCGCTGAGGGCGAAACGGTCAGTCTGGATAAGCGTGCTCATATCAGCGGTCCACGTCGGCCATGACGAAATCGATGCTGCCCAGATAGGCGATGAGGTCCGCGACCATGCTGCCGCGAATCACGGCCGGTATTTGCTGCAGGTGCGGGAAGCTGGGCGTGCGAATGCGCGTGCGGTAGCTCATGGTGCTGCCGTCGCTGGTCAGGTAATAGCTGTTGATGCCCTTGGTCGCCTCGATCATCTGGAAGCTCTCGTTGGCCGGCATCACCGGACCCCACGACACCTGCAGGAAGTGCGTGATCATGGTCTCGATGTGCTGCAGCGTACGTTCCTTCGGCGGCGGCGTGGTCAGCGGGTGATCCGCCTTGTAAGGCCCTTCGGGCATGTGCTTCAGGCACTGCTCGATGATGCGCAGGCTTTCGCGCATCTCGCCCATCTTCACCAGGCAGCGGTCGTAGGCGTCGCCGTTGACCGCCAGCGGCACCTCGAACTCGAAGTGCTGATAGCCCGAGTAGGGCCGCGCCTTGCGGATGTCGAAGTCACAGCCGGTGGCGCGCAGGCCGGCGCCGGTGGTGCCCCACTCCAGGGCTTCCTTGGTGTTGTAGGCGGCAACGCCCTTGGTGCGGCCGATCAGGATGCTGTTCTTCAGCGCGGCCTTTTCATACTCGACCAGGCGCTTGGGCATCCAGTCGAGGAACTCGCGCACCAGCTTGTCCCAGCCGCGCGGCAGGTCATGCGCTACGCCGCCGATGCGGTACCAGGCCGGGTGCATGCGGAAACCGGTGATGGCTTCGATCACCTGATAGGCGCGCTGGCGGTCGGTGAAGGTGAAGAACACCGGCGTCATGGCGCCGACGTCCTGAATATAGGTGCCGAGGTAGAGCAGGTGGTTCTGGATGCGGAAGAACTCGGCCATCATCACGCGGATGAAATCCACGCGGTCCGGTACCTGGATGCCGGCGAGCTTCTCGACTGCCAGCACGTAGGGCAGGTTGTTCATCACCCCGCCGAGGTAGTCGATGCGGTCGGTATAGGGGATGAAGCTGTGCCAGCTCTGGCGCTCGGCCATCTTCTCGGCACCGCGATGGTGATAACCGATCTCCGGTACGCAATCGATGATTTCCTCGCCATCGAGCTGCAGGATGATGCGGAACGCGCCGTGCGCCGAGGGGTGGTTCGGGCCGAGGTTGAGGAACATGTAGTCCTCGTGCGGGCCGCTGCGCTTCATGCCCCAGTCCTCGGGCTTGAAGCGCAGAGCCTCCTGCTCCAGGTCCTGCTTGGCCGCATTCAGGCTGTAGGGATCGAACTCGGTTGCGCGCGCCGGGTAGTCCTTGCGCAGCGGATGGCCTTCCCAGGTTGGCGGCATGAGCATGCGTGCCAGACGCGGATGGCCGGTGAAGTCGATGCCATACATGTCCCAGACTTCGCGCTCGTACCAGTTGGCATTCGGCCAGACGCCGGTAGCGGTCGGCAGGCTGAGGTCCTTTTCCGACAGGGCGACCTTGATCATCACGTCGCTGTTACGCTCCAGCGACATCAGATGATAGAAGACGCTGAAGTCCGCGGCGGGCAGACCCTGGCGCTGAGTGCGCAGGCGCTCGTCGACACCGTGCAGGTCGTAGAGCATCACGTAGGGTTTGCGTACCTGGCGCAGGAAGCTCAGCACCTCGATCAGACGCTCGCGCGGCACCCACAGCACCGGCATGCCGGTCCGCGTGGGTTGCACGGTAAAGAGGTTGGCGCCAAAGCGCGCATTCAGTTCGACGACGATAGTCTGGTCGTCAGCCTTGTAGGGCGGGATGTACAGAGCGCTGTCTGCAGTCATGATCTCGGTCGCTTTCGGTCAACGTTGGGGTGTGAGCAGGCCTTCCCGTGAGGGAAGGCAGATGCTGGATCACACGTCGTCGGGGCTGCGCAGGTTGATGACCTGAATACGCTGTTCGCGTCGCTGTTCTTTCTGCGAAGGCATTTCGGCACGATAGATGCCTTGATCGCCGACGACCCAGGACAGCGGGCGACGCTCCTTGCCGATGGAGTCCTGCAGCAGTTGCAAACCTTGCAGGAACGCCTCGGGGCGAGGCGGGCAGCCGGGTATGTAGACGTCCACGGGGAGGAACTTGTCGACCCCCTGGACAACCGAGTAGATGTCGTACATACCACCGGAATTGGCGCACGAGCCCATCGAGATGACCCACTTGGGCTCGAGCATTTGTTCGTAGAGACGCTGGATGATCGGCGCCATCTTGATGAAGCAGGTGCCGGCGACGACCATGAAATCCGCCTGACGCGGTGATGCGCGAATCACTTCGGCACCGAAGCGGGCGATGTCATGGGGTGCGGTGAAGGCAGTCGTCATCTCCACGTAGCAGCAGGACAGGCCGAAGTTGTACGGCCATAGGGAATTTTTACGCCCCCAGTTGACCGCATTGCTCAGCACGTCTTCCAGTTTGCCCATGTAGATGTTGCGATGGACTTGTCCTTCTAGCGGGTCGGCAACCGTCTCCTGCTGGCCGATCGGATAACGGTCGTTGACCGCATCCGGATCGATCCGGGTAAGTTTGTATTGCATGCGAAGAGCCTCATTGTTTTAGCTTCGCCTGTCGCTCGCGACGGCTCGCGGGTGCCCAATCGAGCGCCCCGACCCGCCAAAGGTAGACAAGACCTGCCAACAGAATTGCTATGAATACGGTAGCTTCAATGAGGCCCGCCCAGCCGCTTTCGCGTACCGATACGGCCCAGGCAAAGAGATAGAGGGCTTCAACGTCGAAGATCACGAAGAGCATCGCGACCAGATAGAATTTTGCGGAGAGTCGCAGGCGAGCGCTGCCAGTGGGGACGATGCCGGATTCGAAGGGTTCGTTCTTGGCCCGGCCCCAGGCTTTGCTGCCCAGCAGGCTGGAGGCGCCGAGCATGAAGGCGCACAGAGCGATGACACCAAGAAGAAATACCGCGAAGCCCCAGTTATGGGACAGAGCTACATCAGGCATGCCGGGCCCCTTTAACGGAACGGCTTGAATAAGTCCAGCTTGCGACAGCGACCATGCGTCGCAACTCCTAATGGCCGGGCATTCTATGCGTATGCAAAAATTAAGTACATGTTTCTGTATGAAACTTATTGAGATTTCCTTAAGGTTTAATTGATTTCATCAATGAAAAGGCGGCGGTTTGGCATCACTCGCAGCGGCCTGCGCCCGGCCTGAATAGCCTGTGGTTCGGGTGTTTCAATCAGTCGGGCGATAATGCTCAGGCGCGATGCGCGATGCCGGAAAGGACGCCGTACCAACCTTCCGCGGCGACCTCGCCAATCACCAGGATCGCCGGGCTGCGCAGGCCGAAACTCTGGGCGTCGCGACACATGCTGACAAGATTGGAGCGGCATTCGCGCTGCTGCGGCAGCGATGCGTTCTCGATCATCGCCACGGGTGTGGCGGCGTCCAGGCCACCGTCCAGCAACCCGGTTTGCACCTGCTCCAGCTTGCCGACGCCCATGTACACCACCAGCGTGGTGCCGCTGCGCGCCAGTGCCTGCCATTCGGGATGGCTGTCGTCCTGGGTGTGCGCCGTGACCAGGGTGACGCCGCGGGCGACGCCGCGCCGCGTCAGCGAGATGCCGCACTGGGTGGCGCCGGCCAGGCCCGCGGTGATGCCGTTGACCAGCTCTACCTCGATGCCGCGGGCCGAGAGCCATGCGGCTTCTTCGCCGCCACGGCCGAAGATGCACGGATCGCCACCCTTGAGGCGCACCACGCATTTGCCCTGGCGAGCGTAGCGCAGCATCAGTCGATGGATGAAGGCCTGCGGTGTCGAGCGGCAGCCGCCGCGCTTGCCCACCGGGATCACCCGGGCGGCGGGGCAGTGTTCCAGTACGGCGGGATTGACCAGGTCGTCGATCATCACCACCTGCGCCTCGCCCAGTGCGCGTACCGCCTTGAGGGTCAACAGTTCCGGATCGCCGGGGCCGGCGCCTACCAGCCAGACTTTTGCGCTCATGGGGTAATCCTCGTCTTGGTCGGTATCAGGAAAGTGCGCGTTCCGGCTGGCGGGCCAGCAGGCGCTTGAGTTCGGGCACGCAGGAGCCGCAGCTGGTGCCACAACCCAGTTCCTGCTTGAGGCCGGCCAGGTCGAGGCCGCGCTCGATGCCGGCGCAGATCGCACCCTGGCTGACGTTCAGGCAATTGCACAGCGTGCGGTCGGCCTTCACGGTGGTATTGCCCGGCGGTGCGCTGAACGGGGCCAGCAGCCAGCGGCGCAGTTCGGCGTCGGCGCTGCCGTTTTCCCAGAGTCCGCGCAGCCACTGACGCGCCGCGGTCTCGCCGGCCAGGCGCAGGGCGGCGATGCGGCCGTCCTCGATGCGCACGCGTTTGCCGACCGCGCGGCGCGGGTCGTCGTAGGCCAGCACCGGGCCGTCGTCGAGGCCGAGCAGGCGGTCGATGGCGTCCAGCTCTCCCGCCGCGGGTGGTGCCGGGCGCGCGGCGCGGATCAGCAGGGCCGGGCGCTCGCGACCGCCGAGGCCGAAGCTGGCGTAATCGAAGCTTTCCAGCAGCGGCCGCAGTGCCTCGAAGCGTCGCTGCACATCGCCCTCGACCAGGGCGAAGAACTGCCAGGACAGCTCGACTGGCTCGACTTCGATGCCGGCATGCTTGAGTTCCGGTTGCCTGGACAGCGGGTCGACGCTGGCCAGGGTCAGCACATTGCTGCCCAGCCCCTTGAGGAAGCGATCGCCCCAGTGCATCGGCAGGAACGCCTGGCCCGCGCGCAGGCTGTTGTCCTTCTGCACAGGCAGGATCAGGCTGCCGCGCCGGCTCTTCACCTGCACCAGCTGGCCATCCAGCAGACGCCGGCGGCGCATGTCCTCGGCGTTCATGCCGAGCAGTGCTTCCTCGACATGGCCGAACAGCCGCGCCGCAGTGCCGGTGCGGCTCATGCCGTGCCACTGATCACGCAGCCGGCCGGTATTGAGGGTCAGCGGATAGCGCGCCTCGCGCTGCTCCTTCGGCGCCTGGTAGTGCTCGGCGATGAAGCGCGCGCGGCCATTGGCAGTGGGGAACACACCGTCGTCGTACAGCCGCGCGGTGCCCTGTTCGCTGCCCGGCGGGAACGGCCATTGCTGCGGACCGAGGGTGTCGATCAGTGCATAGCTCAGGCCGCTGTAGTCCAGATCGCGGCCGGCGGTGAGCGCCTTGTATTCCTCGAACAGCGCCTCGGCGTCGGCGAAGGCGAACAGGCTCGGCTCGCCGGGGCGCAGGCGGCTTTCCAGACGCCGGGCGAAATCGCAGGTGATCGCCCAGTCCGCGCGGGCCTCGCCCGGTGCCGGCACCGCACGGCGCACGTGGCTGATGCGGCGCTCGGAGTTGGTCAGCGTGCCGTCCTTCTCGCCCCAGCTCGCGGCCGGCAGCAGAAGGTCGGCGTGGCGGCAGGTTTCAGTGGTGAAGAAGGCTTCCTGCACCACGACGAAGGGGCAGGTGGCCAGAGCTTCATGGACTTTCTGCTGGTCCGGCAGCGACTGAGCCGGGTTGGTGCAGGCGATCCACAGCGCCTTGATTTTGCCGGCGCGCACCGCCTCGAACAGCTCGATGGCGGTCAGCCCAGGCTGCTCCGGCAGTTGCTCGACGCCCCAGTAGTCCGCGACTTCGGCACGGTGTTCGGCATCGGTTGCGTCGCGGTGACCGGGTAGCAGGTTGGCCAGGCTGCCGGTTTCGCGGCCACCCATGGCATTCGGTTGGCCGGTCAGCGAGAAGGGGCCGGCGCCCGGCTTGCCAATCTGTCCGGTGGCCAGGTGCAGGTTGATCAGGGCGCTGTTCTTCGCGCTGCCGGCGGTTGACTGATTCAGCCCCATGCACCACAGGGAGAGGAAGGCTGGGGCGCTGCCAATCAGCCGTGCGCAGGTCTGCAGATTATCTACAGAGATGCCGCAGAGGTCGGCGACCATCGCCGGGCTGTAATCGCGCACCAGGCTTTTCAGCGCATCGAAGCCTTCGGTATGGGTATCGATGAAGCGCCGGTCGATCCAGCCTTCCCACATGAGGATATGCAGCAGGCCGTGGAACAGCGCGACATCGGTGCCCGGCACGATCGGCAGGTGCAGATCGGCCAGCTCGCTGGTGTCGGTGCGCCGCGGGTCGACGACGATGATGGTCATCTCCGGCCGCTTCGCCTTGGCTTCCTCCAGGCGGCGGAACAGCACCGGATGCGCGTAGGCCATGTTGCTGCCGGCGATCAGCAGGCAGTCGGCCTGCTCGATGTCCTCGTAGGAGCAGGGCGGGGCATCGGCGCCCAGGCTGCGCTTGTAGCCGACCACCGCCGAGGACATGCACAGCCGCGAGTTGCTGTCGATATTGTTGGTGCCCACCAGGGCGCGCGCCAGCTTGTTGAAGGCGTAATAGTCCTCGGTCAGCAACTGACCGGAGACGTAGAAGGCCACGCTGTCCGGCCCGTGTTCGCGGATGGTCTGGGCGAATACGTTGGCCGCATGCTCCAGCGCGCTGTCCCAGTCGCTGCGGCTGCGCGCCAGGCCCTTGCCCAGACGCAGCTCGGGATACCGCGCACGGGCAGCGGGATCGCCGGTCAGGTGCAGGGTCGAGCCCTTGCTGCAGAGCTTGCCGAGGTTGGCCGGATGGCTGGGGTCGCCGGTCACATCGAGGATGCGCTCGCCGTCGTGCTCGATCAGCACGCCGCAGCCGACGCCGCAGTAGCAGCAGGTCGAGGCGGTTGTCATACGCATGGCATCGTCTCCTGAAAAGTATCGTCGGGTCAGGGCGTGGATGGACTCGGCTGTCGTAGAGTGGGCTTCAGCCCACCGGTCCATGCCGCATAAATGGTGGGCTGAAGCCCACCCTACGGGCAGGTCTACGCGGCACAGCCTTTGCGCGCATTCAGCGCCAGCAGCACGCGGCCGTTCTCCACGCGCGCCTCGTGGCGGTGTGCGCAACCCACGTCGGGTGCCAGCGCCTCGCCGCTGGCCAGATCGATCTGCCAATTGTGCAGCGGGCAGGCGACCTGCTTGCCGTAGACGATCCCCTGCGACAGCGGCCCGCCCTTGTGCGGGCAGCGGTCGTCGAGGGCGAAGACCTGATCGTCGGCGGTGCGGAAGATCGCGATATCACCCTTGGGGCCGGCGACCAGGCGTGAGCCAAGCGGGTTGATCTCATCCAGTGCGCAGATATCCAGCCAGTTCATGGTGTCTCTCCAGTCGGGTTGTCAGACGGTTTCGGATTCCAGTTGCGTGACCGCGATGCGCGCGTATTCCTTTTTCAACTGCGGCTTGGCGAGCTGCTCCTGCCACGGGTCCTGCTCGAAGGACAGCGCGAACAGCAGGCGCTGGTGCAATGCCTGGCGCCGCGCGGCGTCGTCCAGCACGGCCGCCTTGACGTGAGCCATGCCGACGCGCTGCAGGTAGTGCACGGTGCGTTCGAGATAGAAGGCTTCCTCGCGGTAGAGCTGGAGGAACGCCAGGCTGTATTGCATGACTTCCTCGGCGGTCCTGACCTTGACGAAGAACTCACCGGCCTCGGTCTTGATGCCGCCGTTGCCACCGATGTACAGCTCCCAGCCCGAATCCACGCCGATGATGCCCACATCCTTGATGCCCGATTCGGCGCAGTTGCGCGGGCAGCCGGAGACCGCCAGCTTGACCTTGTGCGGCGACCACATGTTGAACAGCGCGTGTTCCAGATCGATGCCCATCTGCGTCGAGTTCTGCGTACCGAAGCGGCAGAACTCGCTGCCGACGCAGGTCTTCACGGTGCGGATGGACTTGCCGTAGGCGTGGCCGGAGGGCATGTCCAGGTCCTGCCAGACGCCGGGCAGGTCTTCCTTCCTGATACCCAAGAGGTCGATGCGCTGGCCGCCGGTGACCTTGACCATCGGCACCTGGTACTTGTCCGCCACGTCGGCGATGCGCCGCAGCTCGGCGGCATTGGTGACGCCGCCCCACATGCGTGGAATGACCGAATAGGTGCCGTCCTTCTGGATGTTGGCGTGGGCGCGCTCGTTGATGAAGCGCGACTGCGGGTCGTCCTTGGCCTCGCCCGGCCAGGTGGAGATCAGGTAGTAGTTCAGCGCCGGCCGGCAGGTGGCGCAGCCGTTCGGTGTACGCCATTCCATGAAGGCCATCGCCGCCGGGATGCTGGTCAGGTGGTGTTCGCGGATCGCCTTGCGTACCTGGCCGTGGTTGAGGTCGCTGCAGCCGCAGATGGCCTTTTCGCTCTTCGGCTTGACGTCCGCCGCGCCGCCCACGGTGTTGATCAGAATCTGCTCGACCAGCCCGGCGCAGGAGCCGCAGGAACTGGCGGCCTTGGTGTGCTTCTTCACCTCGTCCACCGAGAACAGCCCGTGCTCCTGGATCGCCTTGACGATGGTGCCCTTGCACACGCCGTTGCAGCCGCAGACCTCCATGTCGTCGGGCATGGACATGGCCTTGTTCTGGCCCTGATGGCCGGCATCGCCGATCGTGCCTTCGCCGAACATCAGATGGTCGCGGATCTGGCTGACGTTCTGCCCCTCGCGCACCTGGCGGAAGTACCAGCCGCCATCGGCGGTGTCGCCGTAGAGGCAGGCACCGACCAGCACGTCGTCCCTGATCACCAGCTTCTTGTAGACCCCGCCGATGGGGTCGGAGAGGGTGATGGTCTCGGTACCTTCGCCGCCGAGGAAGTCGCCGGCGGAGAACAGGTCGATACCGGTGACCTTGAGCTTGGTCGAGGTCACCGAGCCGAGATAGCGGGAAAAGCCGAGCATGGCCAGGTGGTTGGCGCAGACCTTGGCCTGTTCGAACAGCGGCGCGACCAGACCGTAGGCGATGCCGCGATGGTTGGCGCATTCGCCGACGGCGTAGATGCGCGGGTCGTAGGTCTGCAGGGTGTCGTTGACCAGGATGCCGCGGTTGCAGGGGATGCCCGCCCGTTCGGCCAGCTCGCTGCTGGGGCGGATGCCGGCGGCCATCACCACCAGGTCGGCGGGAATCACCTCGCCGTCGGCGAAGCGCACGGCCGTGACCCGGCCTTCGTCATTGCCGAGCAGCGCCGCTGTCTGCCTGGGTAGCAGGAACTTCAGCCCGCGACTTTCCAGCGCGTTCTGCAACAGGGTGCCGGCGGTCTTGTCCAGCTGGCGCTCCATCAGCCAGTCGCCGATATGCACCACGGTGACGTCCATGCCGCGCAGCTTGAGGCCGTTGGCCGCTTCCAGGCCGAGCAGGCCGCCGCCGATGACCACCGCGTGCTTATGCGTTTTGGCGGTGTCCATCATCACCTGGGTGTCGGCGATGTCACGGTAGCCGATCACGCCCGCGAGATCGTTGCCGGGAATCGGCAGGATGAACGGGGTGGAGCCGGTAGCGATGAGCAGGCGGTCGTATTCGGCCTCGCTGCCGTCATCGGCGATGACCCGGCGTTTGGCGCGGTCGATCTTCACCACCTTGCGATTGAGCAGCAGGCGGATGCCGTTCTGCGCATACCAGTCCAGCTCGTTGAGCACGATCTCCTCGAACTGCTGTTCGCCCGCCAGCACCGGGGAGAGCAGGATGCGGTTGTAGTTCGGGTGCGGCTCGGCGCCGAACACCGTGATGTCGTAGAGCTCGGGGGTGAGCTTGAGCAGCTCCTCGAGGGTTCGCACGCCGGCCATGCCGTTGCCGATCATCACCAGTCTGAGTTTCTTCATGCCGTTCTCCGCGCCGTTCGAGTGCTCGTCTGGCCTGTGCAATGTTTCACCAACAAAAAAGGCGTCCCACCGTTTCCGGTGAGGACGCCTTTGTCCCTGTCCCGCTCGTCGGGAAAGCTCGCCCCTCGCCGTTGAGGAGCCGACTCTATGTGTGTCGTGATTGGTATTGCAGATGCCATGCCAATGTCGTCGCGCCCCGTTAACCGCCGGGCGCGACGGGAGCGCGGGCGCCGACTGCGGTCGCCAGGCGCACCACCGCGAGGCCGTGTGCGCGCTGCTGGTGCGCCCTTGTTGTAGCGGAGCGCCGATTGACAGGCGCGCGGCGGCTTGCATAAAGTCACGTCCATGCGCCGATTTAGTCAGCTACTTGCGGGGCGCCGGGAACCGAGAGGTTTCGAAATACCGCTAAAGCGCTGGTTCCGGTGAAGCCTCCCACCGCTGCCCAGCGGAACTCGTGAGGCGGAATCTCCAAAGCATGAACGCAACGCACGCACAGCTACGCCTGGCCCCGATCACCAGCGGCCTGATCCGTTCCAATCCCAAGGTTCTTCTCGGCGGCGCTCATCAGCCGTCCCTGCTGCGCTACCTCGATGGCTGGCCGCGGCGCAACAGTCGCTCGCGCGCGCTGCTGGTGCAGTTCGCCGGCGTCGATGAGTCGCTGGCGCGTTTCGCCGACGACAGTTTCGACCTCGCGGTGATCCAGTCGCCCTCGCCGGACAATCTCGACGAATGCATCCGCGAACTGACTCGCGTGGCGCGGCAGGGCTTGATCACCCGTCGCTGAGCAGCACCAGCCACAACAGCAGATTCGCCAGCAACGAGAGCAGCGCCAGACCACGCCAGACTTTCAGCGGTTCGCGCTCCAGCCAGGGGCGCGGGCGCTCTGGCGCAGCCTGACATTCCCCCTGCTCGAGACGCAGCAGCCATTGCTCGGCGGTTTCGTAGCGCTGTTGCGGATCGGCGGCGACCGCCTGCGCCAGCAGTGTTTCCAGCCATGCCGGCAGGTCCGGGCGATAGCGGCCGAGCGGCGTCGGCACGCCGAAGCGGCGATGCTGGAAGGGTTCGATTTCACCGTACGGAAACTGCCCGCTGAGCAGGTAATAGAGGGTGACGCCGACGGCATAGAGATCCTGGGCCACGCTCGGCGCGACGCCGGCGAACGCCTCGGGGGCGAGAAAACTCGGTGTGCCGGGCAGGCTGCCGGGCGCATGGCGTGACAGCCCCGGGCAGAACGCCAGGCCGAAGTCGAGGATGCGCAGCTCACCGTCGTCACCGATGTGCAGGTTTTCCGGCTTGATGTCGCGATGCAGGATGTTGCGTCGATGCAGCAGGCCCACCGCACGAATCAGTTGCCTGGCCAGCGGCAGCCACTCGTCCAGATTCAGCGGACCGGCTTGCTGCACGCGCTCGGCCAGCGTCTGGCCGGCGTATTCACGCTGCACGTAGTACAGCTGCTGGCGTTGTGGCAGCGGGTGCAGCTGGGCGACGCTGCGTGCGGCGGCGCGGCGCATGAACCACTCCTCCTGCAGTAGCGCCGTCGCCGCCTCGGGGTCGTCCCGGCGACTCGCTGGCAGGGTCTTCAGCAGCCAGGCCTGCGCCTGCTCGTCGCGCACGCGATACAGCAGCGACTGGCGCGACGTGTGCAGCAGGCTTTCCACCCGCCAGCCTTCGAACAGCTGGCCGGCGCGTAGCGGCGGCGGCAACGGCCAGTGCGGCAGCTGCGCCAGGGTGTCGGCCAGCACGGCGTCGGGCAGGGTGTCGATGCGCAGCAGCAGAGCGCTGGCGTTGTCCTGGCTGCCGTGGCGATGAGCCAGCTGAACCAGCGTGCGGGCCGCCACGTTGAGGTCCGGCTGCTCGTGCAGCAGCCGTGCGATGGCGCGCTCGTCGACGCTCGCCCAGACGCCATCGCTGAGCAGCACGAAGCAGTCGCCGACGTGCAGCTCGCCGTCCAGATAGTCCATCCGCAGATGCTGATCCAGCCCCAACGCGCGCTTGAGCACGTGCTGCATGCCGGCCTGCTCCCACACATGGTCTTCGGTCAGCCGCTGCAGCTGTCCACCCTGCCAGCGATAGGCGCGGCAGTCGCCGATATGCGCCAGGGTGAAACGCCGGCCGCGCAGCACCAGCGCGGTGAGTGTCGTCAGCAATGGCTGGCCGCCGCCACTGGCCTGCAGCCAGCGGTTGTGTGCGACCAGCACGCGATCCAGCGCCTGGGCCACCGCCCAGGTTTCCGGGGTGGCGTAGTAGTCCAGCGCCAGCGCCTGCAGCGTCGCCCGCGCGGCCAGCCCGCCGTCGGCGCACTGGCTGACGCCGTCGGCCAGGGCAAACAGGCAGCCCTTGCTGGCGGCCAGACCGGGCAGCGGGGTGGCCACGCGGATGGCGTCCTGGTTCTCCTCGCGCGGGCCGGTGGCGCTGGCTTCGCCGAAAGACAGCTGCAAAGACACGGCAACCCCTCCGACCGCGCTAGACCCGCGCGACGGTTACGGCCGCCGAGCCCCAGGTGGTGCGCCAGCGGCGCTTGACGCCCTGCAGGCCGAACCAGGCCACCACACCGAGACTGGCGAACAGCCACAGACCGAGCTGGTAATCGCCGGTGGACTGCTTGATCGCGCCGAGCCCGGCGGTGAGCAGGAAACCACCGATACCACCGGCCATGCCGACCAGACCGGTCATCACGCCGATCTCCTTGTGAAAACGCTGCGGTACCAGCTGGAACACCGCACCGTTGCCGGCGCCCAGGCTGAGCATGGCGACCACGAACAGCGCCAGCGCGGCCGTGGCGCTGGGCAGGTTGAAGCCCACTGCGGCGATGCAGATCGACGCCACGGTGTACATCACCAGCAGCGCGCGGATGCCGCCGATGCGATCGGCCAGGGCGCCGCCGAGCGGGCGTAGCAGGCTGCCGGCGAACACGCAGGCGGCGGTGTAGTAGCCGGCCTTGACCGGGTCGAAGGCGTACTGGTCGTGGAAGTAGCCGGGCAGGGTGCTGGCCAGGCCGAGGAAGCCGCCGAAGGTCACGCTGTAGAAGAACATGAACCACCAGCTGTCGCGGTCGCCCAGCGCCTTCAGGTAGTCGGCGACGGATTTCGGCCTGGACCGGTTGGGCGCGTTTTTCGCCACGCTGGCAAAGATACCGAGCGTCAGTACCAGCGGGATCAGCGCCAGGCCGAACACATTGTTCCAGCCGAACATCGAGGCCAGCACCGGTGCGAACAGCGCCGCCAGCACGGTGCCCGAGTTGCCCGCGCCGGCGATGCCCATCGCCTTGCCCTGGTGTTGCGGCGGATACCACTGCGAGGCCAGCGGCAGCGCCACGGCGAACGCAGCGCCGGCCATGCCCAGGAACAGGCCGAGCAGCAAGGCCTGCTCGTAGCTGCGGATACCATGCAGCCAGGCGACGAACAACGCGCCAATCACCACCACCTGGCCCAGCAGGCCGGCGCTCTTGGGCGAGGTGCGGTCGGCCAGCATGCCGAGCATCAGGCGCAGCACCGCGCCGGAAAGAATCGGCGTGGCGACCATGAAGGCACGTTGCTGGGTGGTCAGGCCGAGATCGGCGGCGATCTGCACGCCGAGCGGGCCCAGCACGTACCAGACCATGAAGCTCAGGTCGAAGTAGAGGAAGGCGGCAAACAGGGTCGGCGCGTGGCCGGCTTTCCAGAAACTCGTGGGCATCGTTCGGCTCCAGTTCGGATGGCGCGGCGGCGCTGCCGTCGCGCATGAGGCGGTTGCTTCGTGGCCCCGGCAGCGGGGCGGAAACGACAAAGGCGCCGCAGCACACCTGCCGGAGCAGGGTGATGCGACGCCTTTGTCGGGAATCGGTAGCCGCCGTTGGTTACCGTTGCAGAGCCTTGAGCAGAAAGCGTGCCAGTCACCGGAGCGTGCCGTGGCGCGGTGCGTGGGCGCGGCTGGCGACACGGTTGCGCGGCCGATGCGCGCTTATGGCGCATGGCGGGTGCAAATCGGGGCGCTGACGCACGGCGCCGGGCTGCTGGTAGGCTTGCCGCAGAGCGACTGCAAGCCGCAAGGAGTGAACGATGACGCGTATCGCCACGCTGACCCTCAACCCGGCGATGGACCTGGCTGTCAGCACGGCACGGGTGCTGCCCACCGAGAAGCTGCGCTGCGCGCATCCGCGTCACGACCCTGGTGGCGGCGGCATCAACGTGGCGCGGGTGGTGCGCATCCTCGGGGGCGACTCGCTGGCCGTCTATCCCGCCGGCGGCCCGTTCGGCGATCTGTTGCGCCGTGCGCTGGACGACATCGGCCTGGCGCATCTGCCGGTGGCGATTGCCGGCGACACCCGCGAGAGCTTCACCGTCGACGAGCAGGAAACCGGGCTGCAGTACCGCTTCGTGCTGCCTGGCCCGGTGCTCGGCGAGCAGGAGCGCCTGGGCTGCCTGGCCGCGTTGCGCGGGCTGCATCCGGCGCCGGGCTATCTGGTGGTCAGCGGCAGCTTCACGCCTGGCATCGAGCCGGCGTTCTTCGATGAACTGCTGGCACTGACGCGGCAGATCGGCGCGCGGCTGGTGATCGATCTGTCCGGCGAGCCACTGGCCTACGCCGCGCGGCGCGGCGGCGCCTACCTGATCAAGCCCAGCCTGAACGAACTTGCCAGCCTCATGGGCCGGCCGCTGGAAAGCGAGGCGGCGCAGGCGGCGGCGCTGCGCGAACTGATCCAGCGCGGTGCCGCCGAGATCATCGTGCTGTCGCTGGGGGCGCAGGGCGCGCTGTTCGCCTGTGGCGACCGGCTCGAACGCCTGCCTTCGCCCGCGGTGCCGGTGGTCAGCGCGGTAGGCGCCGGCGACAGCATGCTGGGCGCCATCGTGCATGCCCTGGCGCAGGGCCAAGAGCTGGGCGCGGCGGTGCGCTTCGGCGCGGCGGCCGGCGCGGCGACGGTGATGCGTCCGGGGACCCAGCTGTGCCGGCGTGCGGACGTCGAGCGGCTGTTAGCCGGGCAAGCGCTCGACGCCGGCGCGTGAGCCTGCCGCTCAGTGGCCGAGCAGCTCGTTCATCGCGATGATCTGTTCGGCCACCTGGATCAGCTTCTGCTGGCGGCTCATGGCCTGGCGCCGCATCAGCGTGTAGGCCTCCTCCTCGTTGCATTCGCGCATCTGCATCAGCATGCCCTTGGCCAGCTCGATGCGCTTGCGCTCGGCAAGCTGCTGATCGCGGGCCTGCAGCTGGGCGCGCAGCGCCTGGTCGCTCTCGAAGCGCGCCATCGCCACCTCGAGAATCGGCTTGAGCCGCCGCGCGTGGATACCCTCGACGATATAGGCGCTGACCCCGGCAGCGATGGCCTGGCGCATGGTGCGCGGATCGTCATCGTCGGTGAACAGCACGATCGGCCGCTGCTGGTCGCGGCTGACCAGCAGCACCTGCTCCATCACGTTGCGTCCGGGGGAGTCGGTATCGATCAGCACCACGTCCGGGCGCACGGCCTCGACGCGTTCGGGCAGGTCGATGATCGAGCTGCAGGCATCGATGATCGCGAAGCCGGCGTCGACTAGCGCGCTGCGCAGGCGCCCGGCCTTCTTCGGCGTCTCGTCGACCAGCAGGATGCGCAGTGCGTCGCCCGGCATCAGATGATCCCTTGCGCGGCGCATCCGCAGTACGGTCGAGCAGTGGGACCGGCCGAAACGAACGTCAGGCGTGCACCGTTTCGGTGCGCGGCGTGGCGCGGCGCTTCGGCAGCGCGCCATGTCGTGCAGCCGCGGCTGAGGCGATCTTCTTCCGCGGCTTCGCATGCTGCCCAGGCGAAGGCATCGTGGTGTGGGGAACGGGGCGTTGCGGACATGCGGGCGACCTCGTCGGTGCGGACCGGCACGCATGTTCGCGCCGGCGTCGGTCAGCTCCGAAGCAAGCGATATGCCAGGGCCGCTGCGGTCGCGCACACGGCTGGGGAGGTCAGCGCGGGTACAGCGGCGGCAGCACGCCGGGTTCCTGCTCGGCGGCGGGTGTCTGCGCCGGCGGCAGGGTCTGGATCGCCTGCCACAGCGCCTCGCCTTGCCAGCGCTGGCCGGTTTCGCTGTACAGGGCGCCGTTGAGGCCGTCGAGCGCATCGGACAGCGGCACGAAGCGCGCCGCCATATCGGCGAGGGTTTCCGGTTGCTGCCGCGCCCAGGCGTCCAGCGCCTGGCGGGTGGCCTGGGTGTCGTTGGCCTGGCAGGCCCGACGCAGGTCATCCAGCAGGCTGCGGGGGGTGGGCCCGGGCTGCAGGGTGCGCACGGCCGGCTGGCGCCGTGCACGCCACCACAGCGCGAAGCCGAGTGCGGTGGTGAGCGCGAACAGCGCGGTGCTCAGCTGCCACGGCCAGAGCAGTGCGCGCGGACGGGTGCGCGTGCCGGCCGGCAGCGGTTCCAGCGGCGGTTGGTCGAGGTTGGCGTTGGGCGCGACCTGCAGGGTGCGCGCGGCGAGCGTGGTGCGTTCGAGACGATCCTCCAGGGTGTTCCACCAGACCACTTCGATGGCCGGCAGCCGCAGCTCACCGCTGCCGGTCGGAACCAGCGCCTCGCGTTCCTCGCGGCTGCCGATCAGGCCGTTGCTGTCGACTTCGTCGGCGAGGTTGGGCTGGTCCGGATAGCGGCGCAGGCCGGCGATACGCGCGGTGCCGATGGACGGCAGCTGCGCGCCGGACAGACCTTCGGCCTTGAGCAGCAAGCTGCGGGTCAGGGCTTCGCCGTGCATGGCCTGATCCGGCTCCGGGCTCCAGGCTTCCACCAGGGTTACACGGGTAGCCGGCAGCCAGGGGGCGTCAGCCGGATAGCTGGCGGGCCTGGGCTTGACGTGCAGCGGGATGCTTGGCGACTTGACCTGAGTGGCCTTGCCCGGACGCGGGCCGAGCAGGGAACTGCCGCTGGCGACGGTGGTGGCGCTGAACAGCTGGCTGGGAATCAGCAGATCGCCGCTTTGCTGCGGGAACAGCGCATAGCGGATCTCGATGACGCCGTGGCGCAGGCCGTTGATGGTCTTTTCGTAGGTGCGCGGCTCGCCGAGGCGCTCCACTCGCGCGTTCTGCATCTGCAAGGGTGACAGGTTGCTGTCGTCGTACAGCGACACGGAGTGGAAGATGCGCAGGGTGAGGATCACCTGCGCCTGAACGTAGACGCTGTCGCGGTCGAGGCTGGCGTCGATGAAGATCGGTGCCAGCTGGTCGCCGTCATCCGTGTTGCCCGAATCCTTTACCAGCAGCGTGATCGGCTCGCTGCGTAGCTCGCCCAGCTGCAGCGGCGGAATGACCAGCTGGCCGCTGCGCCGGGGGCGCAGGGTGGTGAGCCAGCGGGTGGTCGAGCGGGTTTCGCCCTGGACGTTGGACAGGCTGTTGAGCTGGCGGGTATCGAAGACCTCGAACGACTCGTCCAGCGGCTGCAGGTCGGGCTTGCCGAAGACCGTGGCGTTACGCACCTCGAGGGTCAGTTCGAGGGTTTCATCGAGGCTCAGCTGCGTGCGATCGACACTGGCATGCAGGTCCGCGGCATGGCTCGGGACAGCCAGGAGAGCGAGCAGTACAAAGGCCATCAGGCGGATCATCGATTCAGTTCCTGGCGCTTGCGTTGTTCGTAAAGGAATTTGCGGCGCAGCAGCTCGCCCGGATCGTCCGGAATTTGCCGTAGCCACTGCTCCATCGCCTGCTGGCGCTCACGGGCTGGCAGGTCTTCGAGCGGCGTTGCGGGGGCCTCGGTATCCGCCTCGGCTGGCGGCGGTTCGCTGGCCTGCGACGCGTTGGCGGGCGCTTCGCTGGCGCCCGGTTCGGCGTTGGGCGGCGGCGTTGCCGGCTGTGTGGTGTCCGGCGTGGTGGGGCTGGTCTGCGAGGTGGGCGGCGGCGGTGATGTGGCACCGGGTTGCTCGCCGGCTTGCGGCTGCTCGGGTGCTGACTTCTGCTGGCGCTGGCGCAACAGTTCTTCGACCAGCGCCTTGTTGCGCTGTGCCGGCGCCAGGTCGGGTTGCCGCTCCAGCGCCTGTTCGTAGGCTTCGAGGGCGGCCTCCAGCTGCTCGCTGCGTGCCAGCGCATTGCCGCGGTTGTAGTGATCGCTGGCGCTGTCACCAGTGGCGAAGCGTTCGGCGGCTGCCGCGTAGTCACCGGCGCGGTAGAGCGCGATGCCCTGCCAGCGCGAGTCCTCGAAGCGTTCGGCGGCCTCGGCCGGTCGCTGCGCCTGCAGCAGGCGCTGGCCCTGCTGATCCGGGCGCAGCCAGAGGTCGACGAACTCCAGGGCGCTGGCCGGTTGCGGCTGCAGCAGCAGGAGCGGTAGGCAGAACAGCCAGCCTCGGCGCCCGGCGCAGGCGGCGAGCAGCAGCAGCGGCAGCAGCAGCCAGTAGCCCTGGTCGAGCCAGGCATCCAGTCGGGTGGTTTCGTCCTGCTTGAGCATGCCGCCGCTGGCCTCCAGCAGGCCGAGGTTGCGCAGGTCGGCATCGTCCAGGCGTGCCTGCTGGTAGCGGGCCCCCAGTTCGGCGGCGAAGCGGCGCAGGCCGGCGTTGTCCAGCCGCGGGATGAGGATGGCGCCGTGTTCGTCCTTGAGGAAACTGCCGTCCTCGCCGGCGATCGGCGCGCCCTGTTCGCTGCCGATGCCGAGGATCGCCAGGCGCTCGCCGCGCCCGCCCAGCAGTTCGGCGATGTGTTGCTGCGCCGCATCGTCGATCGCGCTGGTCATCAGCAGCAGTCGCCCGCGGCCCTGGGCGCCCTGTTCGAGCAGTGCCAGGCCTTGTGCCACGGCCAGATCGGCGCGTCGCCCGGGTTCGGGCATCAGTGCAGGGCTCAGCACGTTCAGCAGGTTGGCGGTGGTGGCCAGGTCGTCGGACAGCGGCACCAGCGTGTGTGCGCTGCCGGCATAGACGACCACGGCCGTCTGCGCGTCGGGGCGGCTTTCGATCAGGTCGAGCAGCTTGCGCTTGGCCTGTTCCAGGCGTGATGGCGGGCTGTCGGTGGCGAGCATGGCGGGCGTCGTTTCGAGCAGCACCACCAGCGGATCGGCGCGCTTCAGACTGGGTTGCTCTAGGCGCTGCCAGCTCGGCCCGAGCAGGGCCAGGCAGGCCAGCAGCCAGGCCAGCCCGAGGGCGACCCACGGCAGGCGGCTGTTGCGCAGGCGGCCGCGGGTCAGCAGCGCGGCGTGGAACGCCTCGGGAAGCAGGCGCTGCCAGCGGCCGATCTGCCGCTGGCGGTGCCAGAGCCGCCACAGCAGCCAGATCAGCAGCGGCACGATCAGCAGCCAGAAGGGCCGCAGCAGGTGCGGCCAGAACGCGCTCATCGACGTCGCTCCAGCGCTGTGGCGAGGCGCTGCAGCGGCGCCTGCCAGAGATCGGCGGCGACCAGCAGCAGGCTGATCAGCAGTGCTGCGCTGAGCGGCCAGACGTACAGCGGCTGGGCGATGCGCGCGCGGGCCGGCTGCTGCGCCGCCGGTTCGAGACGATCGAGGGTATCGCCGATGGCTTGCAGCTCGGCGCTCGAACGCGCGCGGAAATAGCGGCCTGCGGTGCGCTCGGCGATGGCCTGCAGGGTCGCCTCGTCCAGCTCCAGTCCGGGATTGAAGCCGAAGCGACTGAGCACGCCGCCTTCCTCGGCGTCGGCACCGATGCCGATGGTGTGAATCTTCACCTGCTCATCGGCAGCCAGCTGTGCCGCGATCAATGGCGCGATCTCGCCGCCGTTGTTGGCGCCATCGGTGATCAGCACCAGCACCCGGCTATGCGCGGGGCGCTCGCGCAGGCGCTTGACGGCCAGGCCGATGGCGTCGCCGATGGCGGTGTTGCTGCCGGCGATGCCGACCACGGCTTCGTCCAGCCAGGTGCGCACGGTGCGTCGGTCGAAGGTCAGCGGCGATTGCAGATAGGCCTTGCTGCCGAACAGGATCAGCCCGACGCGATCACCGTGGCGGGCCTCGATGAAGTCGCCGAGCAGCAGCTTGACCAGCTCCAGACGGCTGATTTGCTCGTCCTGCCATTGCATGTCGGGATAATCCATCGAGCCGGAAACGTCCACCGCCAGCAGCAGGTCGCGCCCGCTGGTAGGCAGCGGCAGCGGCTCACCGAGCCATTGCGGGCGGGCGGCGGCGAACAGCAGCAGCAGCCAGATCGTCAGGTAGGGCAGCTGCTGACGCCACGCCGGCAGCGCGACCCGTGCGCGGCGGCCGGACAGGGTTTCCAGCTCGGCGAGAAAACTCACCTTGAGCGCCGCTTCGCCGCTGTCGGCCGCGGGCAGCAGCCAGCGCAGCAGCCAGGGCAGCGGCAACAGCAGCAGCATCCACGGCCAGGCCAGCTCAAACATGCTTGCGAATCCAGATTTCGACGGCCTGCGCCAGCCCGTCGATGGCCTTGTCGTCGAGCCGGCACTCGGCGCGGTAGGAGCCTTCGACCAGCACCATCCAGCGGGTCAGGCCGGCGGCCGGGCAGCGGCTGTCGAGAAACGCCAGCCAGGCGCGGCCGCTGAGCGTATGCGGGTGGTTGTCCGGATAGCGCGTGCGGCACAGCCGCTTGAGCAGGGCGTTGAGCTGTTGCAGCCAGTGGCTGGCGGGCTGCCCGTCGTAGGGCTTGATGAGCTTGGCCAGTTCGATCAGCGCGGCCTGGCGCTGCGGGTCCAGCGGCGCTTCGGCCGGTACGTGGCGCGGGCGCACTCGCTGCAGCAGGCGGTAGCGCTGGTGCCACAGGCCGGCAAAAGTGCCGAGCAGCAGCAGCGCCAGCAGCCACCAGCCCGGTGCCGGCGGCCACCAGGAAACCGCGGCCGGCAGGATCGGCGGTGCGAGTTGATCGAGCGGGTTCATGCGTGTGCCCCGGCGTGCTGCACGCTGAGGTGCTCGCGCAGCTGTTCGACCGGGTCGCGCTGCGTGTCGAGCGGCATCAGCGGTACGCGCAGGCGGTCGGCCAGACGCTGCCAGCGAGCGCTGCGCGCCTCGCCCAGTTGACGATAGGCCTGGCGCAGCGTGGCGTCGTGGGTGTCCAGCTCCAGTCGCGCGCCGCGCTCGGCGAAGCGCAGCAGGCCGGCGGCGGGGAGGGCGTGGTCGAGCGGATCGAAGACCGGCAGCAGCAGCAGATCGACATGCCGCGCCAGCAGGCTGAGCTGCTGCTCGGCGGTGTCGGTCAGGGTGCGTTCGTCGCACAGGATCACCGCCAGGCTGCCCGGGCGCAGCACCTCGCGCGCGCGGCGCAGGGCCAGGCCGAAGGCATCCGGCTCGATGGGCGTCTCGCTGTCGAGCCGGCCGTTGGCGCGGGCCAGGCGGTCGAGCAGTTGCAGCAGGCTCTGCTTGTTGCGCCGCGGTTTGATCTCGTGGTGCTCGGCATTACCGAACACCAGCCCGCCAACCCGGTCGTTGTGCAGCAGCGCGGCCCAGCCGATCAGGCTGGCGGCCTCGGCGGCAAGCACCGACTTGAACACCCGCGCGCTACCGAAGAACAGCCGGCGGCTCTGTTCGACCAGCAGATAGATGGGCCGCTCGCGCTCCTCATGGAACAGCTTGGTGTGGGGCTCCTGGGTGCGCGCGGTGACGCGCCAGTCGATGGTGCGCACGTCGTCGCCGGCCTGGTAGACGCGCACCTGATCGAAGTCCACGCCGCGTCCGCGCAGCTTGGAGTGATGCAGGCCGACCAGCGGGCTGCGCCGATGCGGCGTGGAGAACAGCGGCACCTCGCGCACGCGATGGCGCAGGTCGATGAGGGCTTTCAGGCTGGTGCGCACGCCGGTTTCGGCCGGCGGCGCGGAGGGCTGCGCGGCCGGGTGCATTTCAGGCGACCGCGACCACGTCGAGGATGCGCTGCAGCACGCGGTCCTGGTCGATGCCGGCGGCTTCGGCCTCGAACGAGAGGATCAGGCGGTGGCGCAACACATCGAAGAGCATGGCCTGGATGTCTTCCGGGCTGACGAAATCGCGCCCGGCCAGCCAGGCATGCGCCCGCGCGCAACGGTCGAGCGAGATCGAGCCGCGCGGGCTGGCGCCGTAGGCGATCCATTCGGCCAGCTCGGCGTCGTACTTGGCCGGGGTACGCGTGGCCATGATCAGCTGCACCAGGTACTCCTCCACCGCGTCGGCCATGTACAGCCCGAGGATTTCCTTGCGCGCGGCGAAGATCGCCTGCTGGCTGACGCGGTGCTCCGGCGCGGTTTCGCCATTGATGGCCTCGCCGCGCGCCTGCTGCAGGATGCGGCGCTCCACCGAGGCGTCGGGAAAGCCGATCTTGACGTGCAGCAGGAAGCGGTCGAGCTGCGCCTCGGGCAGCGGGTAGGTGCCTTCCTGCTCGATGGGGTTCTGCGTGGCCATGACCAGAAACAGCGGCGGCAGGTCGTAGGTGCTGCGGCCGATGCTGACCTGGCGCTCGGCCATCGCTTCGAGCAGCGCCGACTGCACCTTGGCCGGCGCGCGGTTGATCTCGTCGGCCAGCACCAGGTTGTGGAAGATCGGCCCCTGCTGAAAGACGAAACTGCCGGTTTCCGGGCGGTAGATCTCGGTGCCGGTGATGTCCGCCGGGAGCAGGTCGGGGGTGAACTGGATACGGTGGAACTCGGCTTCCAGGCCTTCGGCCAGCTCCTTGATCGCGCGGGTCTTGGCCAGGCCGGGGGCGCCCTCGACCAGCATGTGGCCATCGGCGAGCAGGGCGATCAGCAGGCGCTCGATCAGACGGTCCTGCCCGAGGATCTGGGTGGAAAGGAACTGTCGCAGCGCGATTATCGACTCACGATGATCCATCGTTTCAAGGCTTCCGGTGGGGAGGAAACGCCGGCGTGCCCGGCTGCTGGCGTGCGGCCCCGCGCCGCGCCGACGAGCGCGTCACTTTACTGCATTTGCGGGCATCTGGACTAACGTTGAACCATGAGCCTGTGGCCTCGGTCACTACCGACGGTCCCCCTTTCTGTAAGCCAGATGGAGCATTTCATGGCGTTCTTCACCGCTGCCAGCAAGGCCGATTTCCAGCAGCAGTTGCAATCGGCCCTGGCACAACACGTAGACGGACAGCTGCTTGCCCAGCTGGCGCTGTTCGCCGAGCAGTTCTTCGGTATCGTTGCGCTGGCCGAACTTACCGAGCGACGTATGAGCGACCTGGTCGGCTCGACCCTGGCGTCCTGGCGCCTGCTGGAACGCTTCGAGCCGGAGCATCCGCAGGTGCGGGTATTCAACCCGGACTACGAGAAGCACGGCTGGCAGTCGACGCACAGCGTGGTCGAAGTGCTGCACCCGGACATGCCGTTTCTGGTCGACTCGGTGCGCATGGAGCTGACGCGCCGCGGCTACAGCATCCACACCCTGCAGAACAGCGTGCTGCAGGTGCGCCGCGCGGCCGACGGCAGCCTGCTCAAGCTGTTGGCGGCGGATGCGGTCGCTGACGACAGCTCGGTCGAGTCGCTGATCTTCATCGAGATCGACCGCTGCGCGAGCCCGGCCGATCTGCGCGAGCTTGAGCAAGCGCTGCTCGGCGTGCTGGCTGATGTGCGGCTGGCGGTTGGCGATTTCCATGCGATGAAGAACAAGGTGGCGGAGGTGCGTACCCTGGTGCAGGCGGGCGATCTGGCCCAGCGCATCGATGGCGAGGAGCTGGCGGAAATCGAGGATTTCCTCGACTGGCTGGCCGATGACCATTTCACCTTCCTCGGCTACGAGGAATTCACCGTCAGCGACTCCCCGGAAGGCGGCTGCATCGTCTACGACGAGACCTCGCTGCTCGGACTGTCGCGCAAGCTGCGGGTCGATCTGAGCGCTGAGGAGCGCTCGCTGTTGCCGTCGTCGCGGGCCTATCTGCGCGAGCCGCTGCTGCTGTCGTTCGCCAAGTCGTCGACGCCCTGTCGCGTGCATCGTCCGGCCTATCCGGATTTCGTCTCGATACGGGAGTTCGATGCCCACGGCCAGGTCGTGCGCGAGTGCCGTTTCATGGGCCTGTTCACCTCGTCGGTGTACACGCAGAGCGTGCGGCGCATCCCCTACATCCGACGCAAGGTCGATGCGGTGGTACGGCGCTCCGACTTCGGCGGTTCGACGCATCTGGCCAAGGAGCTGGTGCAGGTGTTGGAGATGTTGCCGCGCGACGAGCTGTTCCAGGCTTCCGAGCAGGAGCTGTACGAGAACGCCGTGGCCATCGTGCAGATTCAGGAGCGCGCGCGGTTGCGCCTGTTCCTGCGCTTCGACCCGTACCGGCGCTTCTGCTATTGCCTGGTTTACGTACCGCGCGACAGCTATTCGACCGAGTCGCGCATGCGTATGCAGCAGGTCCTGCTGGAACGCTTGCAGGCCAGTGATTGCGAGTTCTCCACCTACTTTTCCGAGTCGGTGCTGATCCGCGTGCAGTTCATCCTGCGGCTGGACCCGAGCCGGCTGCCGGAAGTCGATCCGCAACGGCTGGAGCAGGAAGTCCTGCAGGCCTGCCGCAGCTGGCAGGACGAGTACGCCGGGCTGGTGGTCGAGCGCTTCGGCGAAGCGCAGGGCGTCAATCTGCTCGGCGACTATCCCAAGGGCTTCCCGGCGGGCTACCGCGAGCGTTTCTCGGCGCAGTCGGCGGTGGTGGACATGCAGCATGTGCTCAGCCTGAGCGACGAGCGCCCACTGGTGATGAGCTTCTACCAGCCGATCACTGCCGAGGAGAATCGCCTGCACTGCAAGCTCTACCACATCGATACGCCGCTGCCGCTGTCGGACGTGCTGCCGATCATGGAGAACCTCGGCCTGCGCGTGCTGGGCGAATTTCCGTTCCGCCTGCAGCACAAAAGCGGGCGCGAGTGCTGGATTCACGATTTCGCCTTTACCTATGCGGCAGGGCTGGAAATCGACCTGCTGGAGATCAACGAGCCGCTGCAGGATGCGTTCGTCAACATCAACAACGGCGTGGCGGAAAACGATGCCTTCAACCGCCTGGTGCTGACTGCCGGTCTGACCTGGCGCGAGGTGGCGCTGCTGCGCGCGTATGCGCGTTACCTCAAGCAGATTCGCATGGGCTTCGATCTGGGCTACATCGCCAGCACGCTGCTCAACCACACCGATATCGCTCGCGAGCTGGTGCGCCTGTTCAAGATGCGTTTCTACCTGGCGCGCAAGCTCGGCGAGGACGACCTGGCCGACAAGCAGCAGCGGCTGGAGCAGGCCATCCTGACCGCGCTGGACGAGGTCGCGGTGCTCAATGAGGACCGCATCCTGCGGCGCTACCTGGCGCTGATCAAGGCGACCCTGCGGACCAACTTCTACCAGACGGACGCGAATGGCCGGGCCAAGGAATACTTCAGCTTCAAGTTCGATCCGCGCGCGATCCCGGAAATGCCGCGGCCGATCCCGATGTTCGAGATATTCGTCTATTCGCCGCGCGTCGAGGGCGTGCACCTGCGGGCCGGCAAGGTGGCGCGCGGCGGTCTGCGCTGGTCCGATCGCGAGGAGGACTACCGCACCGAGGTGCTCGGCCTGGTCAAGGCGCAGCAGGTGAAGAACGCCGTGATCGTGCCGGGTGGCGCCAAGGGCGGCTTCATCCCGCGCCGCCTGCCGGCCGGCGGTTCGCGCGACGAGATCCAGGCGGAGGCCATTGCCTGCTACCGCATTTTCATCAGCGGTCTGCTGGATCTCACCGACAATCTCAAGGACGGCCAGGTGGTGGCGCCGGCCGGCGTGCTGCGCTATGACGCGGACGATCCGTATCTGGTGGTGGCCGCGGACAAGGGCACGGCGAGCTTCTCCGATATCGCCAATGGCATCGCCGCCGACTACGACTTCTGGCTCGGCGACGCCTTCGCCTCCGGCGGCTCGGCCGGGTATGACCACAAGAAGATGGGCATCACGGCGCGTGGCGCCTGGGTCTCGGTACAACGGCACTTTCGCGAGCGCGGGATCGATGTGCAGCGCGATGCCATCAGCGTGATCGGCATCGGCGACATGGCCGGCGACGTGTTCGGTAACGGCCTGCTGATGTCGCCTGCCGTGCAGCTGGTGGCGGCGTTCAACCACCTGCACATCTTCGTCGACCCCGATCCGGACCCGGCACGCAGCTTTGCCGAACGCCGGCGGCTGTTCGAGTTGCCGCGTTCGGCCTGGACCGATTACGACAGCACGCTGATCTCGTCCGGCGGCGGCGTGTTCTCCCGTTCGGCCAAGCGCATCGTCATCACCGCGCAGATGCGCGAACGCTTTGCCATCGATGCCGAGCAACTGACGCCGAACGAGCTGATCAATGCGTTGCTCAAGGCGCCGGTCGATCTCCTGTGGAACGGCGGCATCGGCACCTACGTCAAGAGCAGCACGGAAACCCACGCCGACGTGGGCGACAAGGCCAACGACGCGGTGCGCGTGGACGGCAACGAGCTGCGCGCCAAGGTGGTAGGCGAGGGCGGCAACCTCGGCATGACCCAGCTGGGGCGCGTGGAGTACGCGCTGCACGGTGGCAGCAGCAACACCGATTTCATCGACAATGCCGGCGGCGTGGACTGCTCCGACCACGAGGTGAACATCAAGATTCTGCTCAACGAGCTGCTGGCCGCCGGCGACATGACCGGCAAGCAGCGTGATCAGTTGCTGCACGAGATGACCGACGCGGTCGCCGAGCTGGTGCTGTACGACAACTACAAGCAAACCCAGGCGCTGTCACAGGCACAGTACCGCTCGCGTGAGCGCGCCGGTGAATACGTGCGGCTGATCGCGGCGCTGGAAAGCGAAGGGCTGCTCGATCGCAAGCTCGAGTTCCTGCCCAGCGACGACGCGCTCGCCGAACGGGCGGCGCTGGGCAAGGGGCTGACCCGCCCGGAGCTGTCGGTACTGATTTCGTACAGCAAGATCGAGCTAAAGGAGGCTCTGCTCAAATCACGCGTGCCGAACGACGATTACCTTGCCCGCGAAATGGAGAGTGCGTTTCCGCAGCTGCTCGGCGAGCGTTACCGCGACGTCATGCTGCGCCATCGTCTGCGGCGCGAGATCGTCAGCACGCAGATCGCCAACGATCTGGTCAACCACATGGGCATCACCTTCGTTCAGCGGCTCAGCGAGGCTACCGGCATGAGTGCGGCCAATGTTGCCGGTGCCTATGTGATCGTGCGCGACATCTTCCATCTGCCGCACTGGTTCCGGCAGATCGAGGCGCTGGACTACAAGGTGCCGGCCGAGTTGCAGCTGCGGCTGATGGACGAGCTGGTCCGGCTCGGCCGACGGGCAACCCGCTGGTTCCTGCGCAACCGCCGCAGCGAGCTGGACGCCGCTCGCGACGTTGCGCATTTCGGCCCGCGTGTCGCCGCGCTGGGGCTTAAGCTCGACGGTTTGCTCGAAGGTTCGACGCGCGAACTCTGGCAGTCGCGCTACCAGCGCTACACCGCGGCGGGTGTTCCGGAATTGCTCGCGCGAATGGTCGCCGGCACCAGTCACCTGTATACGCTGCTGCCGATTCTCGAAGCGGCAGACGAAACCGGGCAGCCGCCGATCAAGGTCGCGTCGACCTATTTCGCCGTCGGCGGTGCGCTGGAGTTGCCCTGGTATCTGCAGCAACTCACCAGCCTGCCGGTGGAGAGCACCTGGCAGGCACTGGCACGCGAGGGCTTTCGTGACGATCTCGACAGCCAGCAGCGCGCTATTACCGTGTCGATTCTGCAGATGGAAAGTGGCGCACAGCAGCCGGCCGCCTGCGTCATGGCATGGCTGGAGCAGCGTGGCTATCACGTCGATCGCTGGCGCGGCATGCTGGCCGAGTTGCGCGCCACCAGCACGCCCGACTACGCGATGTACGCCGTAGCCAGCCGCGAGCTGCAGGATCTGGCGCAGGCGCCCGCGGGGCATGGCGACTAAGTGGGGAGTGTGGCGGCTAGGGATAGCCGCCATTGTGGACGCTCTTACGCGTCTTGCGGCTGGCCGAGCTTGAAGCGGGTGATCTGCGGCAGGTTGCGCAGATAGCGCACCATGTCCGGCGCGCCGGCACGTTTCAGCCCTTCGCCGATGGCGCTGGCGGTGGGGTGGTGTTTCTCCAACAGCAGCAATTCCGAGTTGCTGGCGTCGCGCAGCACGGTCAGGCGCGCATAAGGCACCTGCGTGTCGAGCAGCAGCGCCATGAACTCCGCATCGCTCCAGGCCTGGGCGGGCATTGCAATGGCGTGGTACTGCTCGTCCAGCGCACGCAGCCCGGCCCGATCGAGGCGGTAGACGACAAGCTCGGCAGGCATCAGCAGCTCGAGGCCGCGCAGGCGCGCATAGGCCACCGCACTGGCGAATGCCTCGACATGGTGCTCGCCGGCCCAGTACAGACGTTCGCCCAGCCAGCCAGCCTGGCGCAGCTCGATGGGCTCGCTCTGCGCATGGCCGGGCAGGGCGATGCCGAGGGTACGCAGGAAGTCCTTGTAGCTGATGATGCGGGTGCGCCGGCAGGCCTCGGTGGCGGCGAATGCTTCGATGCTCGAATAGGCGATCCCGTCTGGGCTCTGGCCGCCGAGGCCGTCGATCTGGCGCAGGTCCATGCTGGTCAGAGACTGGCTGTCTTTTTGAATCAACCGGCTCAGCGCAGCATGCGCGCGCGCCTTGTCTTCCTGTACCGGACCCGAAAGCGCACCGCGCGGCAGCTCCAGTAGACGCTGCAGGCACGGACCGTCGTTCCAGAAAATGCTTGGCTCCGGCTCGTAAAGCGGTGCGAAAGGCAGGTTCAGCCGACTCGCACGCTCGAGCGTCTGATGGCCGGGTTGCGCGCGCAGCCCCAGGCGCTGGGCCAGGCGGGTGAGGTGAGTGGACAGTGAAGGCATGGACTCGGGCAGGCTCGTCACGATGCTTGAGCTCGGAAAGTACGCTTGGGAGTGTGGCAGACCGAGCCGCGAAGCGCACCTGCCTTGCGCGCATGATGGGCCGGGTAGCGACGAGTCGATCGGCTATGGCGGCCGGAACGGTACGCCGATGTGCGAGGATTGTTGCAATTGAACACGAGGAGCCTCCATGCCTAGCCTGGTGCTGGATATCGCACTACCTGCCGAACGCCTGCTGGCTGCCTATCAAGGGCACGCCAACCGCGTCCTGCTACGCAGCCGCGACGGCAGGCGAATCAGCCTGCCGGTGCATCATCTGCGGCCCTTTGTGACCCGTGAAGGGGTATTTGGTTCCTTCGAACTCGAATTTGCCGAACAGGGCCAGCTGATCGGCCTGCAGCGCTTGCGCTGAGCCGCCTTCGGAGCAGTCGCGCAGGCGGCTGAAACGCCGCGTCGCCTGCTATACTTCGCGGCCACCACTTCCCGAGATTCTAGGCTGCGTATGTATAACCTGGCCCGCCAGATGCTGTTCAAGCTGTCCCCGGAAACGTCCCACGAGTTGTCGCTCGATCTCATTGGCGCCGGCGGCCGCCTGGGTATCAACCGGTTGCTGAGCAAATCGCCGGCCAGCCTGCCGGTACGCGTCATGGGCATCGACTTTCCGAATCCGGTCGGGCTCGCCGCAGGCCTGGACAAGAACGGCGAGGCCATTTGCGGGTTGTCGCAACTGGGCTTCGGTTTCATCGAGGTCGGCACCGTCACGCCGCGCCCGCAGCCGGGCAATCCGAAGCCGCGCATCTTCCGCCTGCCCGAAGCCGAGGCGATCATCAACCGCATGGGCTTCAACAACCAGGGCGTCGATGCCTTGCTCGCACGGGTGGATGCCGCGCGGTTCAAGGGCGTGCTGGGAATCAATATCGGCAAGAATTTCGATACGCCGGTCGAGCGCGCCGACGAGGATTACCTGCTGTGTCTGGACAAGGTTTACCACCATGCCAGCTATGTGACCGTCAACGTCAGCTCGCCCAATACCCCGGGGTTGCGCAGCCTGCAGTTCGGCGATTCGCTCAAGCGCCTGCTCGATGCGCTGCGCCTGCGCCGCGAGGACCTGGAGATCGAGCACGGCAAGCGGGTGCCGCTGGCGATCAAGATCGCCCCGGACATGACCGACGAGGAAACCGTGCTGGTGGCCGAGGCGGTGCTGCAGGCGGGCATGGATGCGATCATCGCGACCAACACCACGCTGAGCCGTGAAGGCGTTGCAGGGTTGGCGCATGCCGACGAGGCGGGCGGGCTGTCGGGCGCGCCGGTGCGCGAAAAGTCCACCCATACCGTGAGCGTGCTGGCGCAGACCCTCAGCGGTCGCCTGCCGATCATCGCCGTGGGCGGGATCACCGAAGGGCGTCACGCCGCCGAGAAGATCGCCGCCGGGGCGAGTCTGGTTCAGCTGTATTCGGGATTCATCTACAAGGGGCCGGCGCTGATTCGCGAGGCGGTGGATGCGATTGCCGGCTTGCGCGCACAGGCGCAGTGACGAAGAGGTCGGAATCGGGAGCGGAAGCGGCCCGATGTGGGGCTCCGGATGGGAGCCCCTGGGCTTCTAGCCCGCCGCCCGGATGGGGCGTGCGATGAAGAGTCGGTGAGGTCGGGGAATCAGCCGACCGCGTGGAGTTCGTTCAGTCGATGCAGACCGGCGGTACCGGTCAGGCCATCCCAGTTGTCGCCGCGACCCTCCCGCCAGCCGTTGATCCAGGCTTGGCGCACAGTGGGATGGGTGAAAGGACACAGGTCGCGGGATTTGCCATGTATGCCGTGTTGATAACCGCGCAGAAATGCTCGTTCCATCGGATCACGCTTGAGTCTTCTCATTGGGTATTGCCCTCAGTGGTTGACTGGTGTTCCTGGTGGCCTCATGGCGAGGCCGGGCAGACAGGCTGCCGTTGGCTCCGCTGCCGGCGTGGCGGATGCCATCGACCTCGTTGCGATGGTCGATTGAGACGAGTTCTAACCCAATGGCCGAGAGGCTGGAATGATCGTTTTGTCATAAGTAGGTAACCAAACTATGGTTCAGCCCATAAGCAGCGTGTACTGCCGGGCCTAGAGCCACCCGCCCGCAACCGCCCGACAGCGCCGGCGCGCGTCTGTGTGACGCAGGGCAATTTTTTTGCTGGGCGATTCCGACGAAGGGTCGGATCGCTCCGCTTCGAACACTCACTGGAAACATCCATGACCGACCGCCACGAACTCATTCTCACCTGTCCCAAGGGACTCGAAGGCCTGTTGCTGGAGGAAGCCCGGCAACTGGGGCTGGAGGACGCGCGTGAGCAGACCGCGGCGATCCGCGGCTACGGCGCACTAGAGGTCGCGTACCGTCTGTGCCTCTGGTCGCGCCTGGCCAATCGCGTGCTGCTGGTGATCAGCCGCTTTCCGACCACGACCGCCGAAACCCTCTACGAGGGCGTGCACAGCGTGGACTGGGCCGAGCATCTGGAGCCGAATGGCAGCCTGGCGGTCGAATTCAGCGGGCGCGGCTCGGGCATCGACAACACTCATTTCGGCGCGCTCAAGGTCAAGGATGGCATCGTCGACCGTCTGCGCACCGCCAGCGGCGAGCGGCCCACGGTCGACAAGCTGAACCCCGACCTGCGCGTGCACCTGCGCCTGGACAGGGGCGAGGCGGTGCTGTCGCTCGATCTGTCCGGGCACAGCCTGCATCAGCGCGGTTATCGCCTGCAGCAGGGCGCTGCGCCGCTGAAGGAAAACCTGGCGGCGGCGGTGCTGATCCGCGCCGGCTGGCCGCGCATTGCCGCGGAAGGCGGCGCGCTGACCGATCCGATGTGCGGCGTGGGTACCTTCCTCATCGAGGGCGCCATGATCGCCGCGGACATCGCGCCCAACCTCAAGCGCGAGCGCTGGGGTTTCAGCGCCTGGCTCGGGCATGTGCCGGCGCTATGGAACCGCCTGCATGATGAGGCCGAGGCCCGCGCTGCGGCCGGTCTGGCCCGTCCGCCATTGTGGATTCGCGGCTACGAGGCCGATCCGCGCCTGATCCAGCCAGGACGCAACAACATCGAACGCGCGGGGCTGGGGAGCTGGATTCGCATTTATCAGGGTGATGTGGCGACGTTCGAGCCGCGTCCCGACCAGAACCAGAAGGGGCTGGTCATCTGCAACCCGCCCTATGGTGAGCGCCTGGGCGATGAGGCGAGCCTGCTGTATCTCTACCAGAACCTCGGCGAGCGCCTGCGCCAGGCCTGTCTCGGCTGGGAGGCGGGGATCTTCACCGCGGCGCCCGACCTGGGTAAGCGCATGGGCATTCGCAGCCACAAGCAGTACGCCTTCTGGAACGGTGCTCTGCCGTGCAAGCTGCTGCTGATCAAGGTCGAGCTCGACCAGTTCGTGACCGGCAATCGCACCGCGGCACCGCAGGCGAACGCCGCGCCGGCGCCGGTTGAGGTCGCGCGGCTGAGCGAAGGCGGGCAGATGTTTGCCAATCGCCTGCAGAAGAACCTGCGCCAGTTGGGCAAATGGGCACGCCGCGAGGGCATCGAGTGCTACCGGCTGTACGACGCCGACATGCCCGAATACGCCGTGGCGGTGGACCTGTATCGCGACTGGGTACATGTGCAGGAGTACGCGCCGCCGCGCTCGATCGACCCGGACAGGGCCCAGGCGCGCCTGCTCGACGCCTTGGCGGCCATTCCGCAGGCGCTGGGTGTGCCGCGCGAGAAGGTCGTGGTCAAGCGCCGCGAGCGGCAGAGCGGGACGCGCCAGTACGAGCGGCAGGCGGCACAGGGGCAGTTCCTAGAGGTCGCCGAAGGCGGCGTGAAGCTGCTGGTCAACCTCACCGACTACCTCGATACCGGGCTGTTCCTCGATCACCGGCCGCTGCGCCTGCGTATCCAGCGCGAAGCGGCGGGTAAGCGCTTTCTCAACCTGTTCTGCTACACCGCGACCGCCACGGTACACGCGGCCAAGGGCGGCGCGCGCAGTACCACCAGCGTGGACCTGTCGCGGACCTATCTGGATTGGGCCCGACGCAATCTTTCGCTCAACGGTTTCTCTGATCGCCAGCGGTTGGAGCAGGCCGATGTCATGGAATGGCTGGCGGCCGATCGCGGCGAATACGATCTGATCTTCATCGATCCGCCGACCTTCTCCAACTCCAAACGGATGGAAGGGGTGTTCGACGTGCAGCGCGACCACGCCGTCCTGCTGGACCTGGCGATGGCGCGCCTGGCGGCCGGCGGCACGCTGTATTTTTCCAACAACTTCCGCAAGTTCGAGCTCGCCCCGAGCATCGTCGAGCGCTACGCGGTGGAGGAAATCAGCGCCGCTACGCTGGACGAGGATTTCCGGCGCAACCCGAAGATCCACCGCGCCTGGCGGCTACAGGCTCGCTGACAGGCGGGCGCCTGGAGGCATAAGGGCAGCCCGAAGGCCGCCCTTGCGGGAAATCAGCGCTGGGCGGTGTCCGCGTGACGCTGGTTGTGCAGGCTGACCAGCACCTGATCGAGGATGGATGACGCACCCCACGGACGAGGATGGTTGAGAATCGCCACCACCGCCCAGGTATTGCCGTCGCCGTCGCGGCTGTAGCCGGCAATCGCGCGCACGGTGTTGAGCGTGCCGGTCTTGATATGCGCCTTGCCGGCGACTTCGGTGTTGCGCAGGCGCTTGCGCATGGTGCCATCCACCGCCGCCAGCGGCATCGAGGAGATGAACTCCGCTGCATAGGGGCTGCGCCACGCGGCCTGCAACAGACTGGCCAGTTCGCGTGCGCTGACGCGCTCGGCGCGAGAAAGGCCGGAGCCGTTCTCGATGACCAGGTGCGGCGAAATCAGGCCCTTCTTCGCCAGCCACTGGCGAATGACCCGCTGCGCGGCCTTGGAGTCGTCGCCATCCGCTTCGTTGCGAAACTCCGCGCCGAGGCTGAGAAACAGCTGCCGGGCCATCGTGTTGTTACTGTACTTGTTGATATCGCGGATGATCTCCACCAGATCGGGCGAGAAGGCCCGGGCCAGCAGGCGCGCATCGTCCGGCACCTGGGCGACGCGATCCTGGCCGAGAATGCTGCCGCCCAGCTCCTGCCAGATCGCCCGCACCGCGCCGGCGGCGTAGCTGGGGTGGTCAAGCAGCGACAGGTAGGTCTGGGACCGGCAGCCGGCCGCCAACTTGCCGCTGACCACCACCGTCACGCCGTCGGCAGCGCTGACCGGATTGAACAGCACGTCCGGCCAGCTCGGGCATTTGGCGGCAGGCAGCGGCTTGACGCGGTTGTCGATCTTCACGTTGGCAAGCGGCGGCTCGACGGCCACGCTTACCTTACCGGCATCGTTGCGCACGATGAAACGCAGCGCCTTTAGGTTGACCAGCAGCGAGTCGGGGCCGACCAGGAATGGCTTGTTCCGGTCGCCGCCGTCATCGTCGAAGATGGGCAGCTCGGGCTGGATGAAGTGGCTGCGATCGAGCACCAGGTCACCGGTGACCTTGCGCACGCCGTTGGCCCGCAGATCACGCAGCAGCAGCCAGAGCTTCTCCATGTTCAGCTTCGGATCGCCGCCACCCTTGAGATAAAGGTTGCCATTGAGCGTGCCGTCGACCAGCGGGCCGTCGGCATAGAATTCGGTCTTCCACTGATGGCTGGGGCCGAGCAGTTCCAGCGCGGCATAGGTGGTCACCAGTTTCATCGTGGAGGCGGGGTTGACCGAGACGTCGGCGTTGACGAAGGTCGGCGCGCCCTTGGCGTTGAGCGGCAGCATCACCACCGACAGGGCATTGGTTTCGATCTTGTTGGCCTTGAGCGCCTTGACCACCTGCGGCGGCAGGTTCTGGTTGACCGGAGCGGCCTGCAACGGCATGGCCAGCGGCGCGGTCAGCGCGGCGATGGCCATGCAGCGGAGAAATCTATTCATCTGATGGCGCCTCTGTATAACGGGCACGATTTGGGGGCGCGGCATGCGAATTCCCACGGCTGCAAGGGAAGGGGTGCGCGCATTATGCCTGCACTCTGGATGTGCAGTGCTTCACTCCGATAAGCGTAGCCGGCCAGGACATCATCCTGCAAAAGGGCCATGCGCTGAATGTCCTCGGCGATGGCTGCGGGCAGGGTCGTTTCGTCGCCTAAGCGTGGCGTAGCTGGTACAGTGCGCGCCGTTATCAAACTAGAAAAGGATCACTCCGGATGGCTACCAATCGCTCGCGTCGCCTGCGCAAGAAGCTCTGTGTCGACGAATTCCAGGAACTTGGCTTCGAGATCAACCTGACCTATCGCGAAGGTATCGATGGCAAGGCCGTGGACGACTTTCTCGAGGCATTCGTGACCGAAGCTATGGAAGCCAAGGGCCTCGGCTATATCGGTGGCGAGGATTATGGCTTCGTCTGTCTCGCTCGCCGCGGCTCGGTCAGCGAAGAGCAGCGTGGGCAAGTGGACGCCTGGCTGAAGGCGCGTTCCGAGCTCGCCGAATACACCGTCAGCCCGCTGATGGATGTCTGGTACCCGGAAAACCCGATCAGGACCGAGGCGTAGTCGCGTCTCGCGCCTGCTCCTCTTGCTCCATCGCCTGCGGTCGTTTCGACGACCGCCTGGCGATGAGCCGGCGCAGCAGGTACATGACCAGCGTTGCGCCGAGGGCGACACCGACGCCGATGGTCGCATTGATCAACCGCATCTGCGGCAGGTTCCAGTCCTGCGCCAGTGTTTCGGCCAGCAGCAGGAAGCCGAGCGTCGCCTGCAGGACGAACAGCCCGTAGTGATGCGCCTGGAACGCCCGTCCGAAAAAGATCAGCGGCAGCAGGATCATCACCATCAACGGTGGATCCGCCAGGCTGTGGCCCATGTAGATCAGGATGGCTGCCGCGCCGAGAACCCCCAGGCAAGCCTGTAGCGCCCGCGTCACGCTGCGCTCCATGTCCAGTTGCAGCGTGGTGAACACCGCCAGCGTCAGCCAGTAGCCGCGCGGCAGGTCCGCCAGTTCGACGATTGCGCCGCCGAGCGCGCAGGCCAGCACGTAGGTCAGCGCATGTTGTCGCCACTGGCGGATTGGCGTGCGCCGCGCGTGCCGTCGCAGTACACGCAACAGGCTCATCAGGCGCGGCATGTAGGGCCACATGCGCAAGCCGTGCACGCCGCGCATGCCGAACGCGAGCAGCATCACCCAGAGCCCGCCAAGCGCGAACAACGTCGCGATCGCATAAGGGTTGTTGAAATTGGCGATGCCGTACTGGCCTTGTCCCAGGCATAGGCAGATCGCCAGGCCGATGCCCAGCTTGCCGGCTTCGCTACCGTAGCGTTGCAACCAGGCCAGCAGCAGGCCATAGAGGGCAAACAGGCCGAGGCTGATCAGCGGATGGGTGGCCGACCAGAAGCCCAGCCCGGCGCTGCAGGCGCCCAGCGCGATGAGCAGCAGCATGCGCAACATGCCGAAGCGGTGCAGCGGATTGGCCTTGGCGGCCTGAAACGCGCCCACCGCAGCCCAGAGAAACCCCGGATGGCCGCTGAACAGGCCGAGCAGCAAGGGCAGGGCGCAACCCAGCGCTGCAACCACGGCTGCGCCCCAGGCGGGGTGCCCGGGATGCCAGCGCAGGCTTTTAGTCAGCAGGCGTTTCATGGCTACACCGGGCTGGAGCGGCCGGTCATCTCGCTGGCCATTTCCGTTGCGTAGCTGTCGGTCATGCCGGCGATGAAGTCGATCACCCGCAGGAAGGAGTGGTACAGCGGCGCATTCGGATTGGGTGCGTTGCGGCCCAGCAGATCGAGAATGCGCTGGTTCTTGAACGACAGATTGCGCCCACAATGCTGTTCCAGCGCGGCTCCGCAAAAGGCGTTGAGGAGGATTTCGAGCGTGGTGTAGGCACCGATTTCGTGCAGTGTCTTGCGTTTGTCCTGGAAAATCTTCTCGCGTGCCAGCGCCTTGGCCTGCAGCACGCACTGCTTGGCCGGGCCGTGCATGTGCTCGACCAGATCTCCCGGCAATTGCCCGCGCAGCAGGTTGTGCTGCTGCGCGACGAAGGCACGCGCGGCGGCGTTGGTCAGGTGTTCAATCGCCTTGCCGCGCAGGATCGCCAGCTTGCGCCGCCGGGAATCCTTCGGACCGAGCTGGCGATAGGTTTCCGGCAGATCGTCGCCGACCAGGCCGAGCAGCAGGGCTTCGACTTCCGGGTAGTCGAGCAGCTCCATTTCCAGGCCGTCTTCGAGGTCGATCAGCCCGTAGCAGATGTCATCCGCCGCTTCCATCAGGTACACCAGCGGATGGCGCCCCCAGCGCTGATCCTCCACCAGCGGCAGGCCGAGCTTCAGGGCGATCTGTTCGAGCAACGGCCGTTCGTTCTGATAGCAGCCGAACTTGTGCTTCTTGTAGCCCAGCGCCTCGGCATGCCGTGAGGTCCACGGATACTTGAGGTAGGTTCCCAGGGTGGCATAGGTGAGCCGCGTGCCACCGTCGAACTGGTGATATTCCAGTTGCGTGAGCACTCGAAAGCCCTGGGCGTTGCCTTCGAAGTTGAGGAAGTCCGAGCGCTGGAAATCGCTCATGTCATCCAGCCAGCCGCGACCCGCTGCCTGCTGGAACCAGTGCCGAATCGCATCTTCGCCGGAATGGCCGAAGGGCGGGTTGCCAATGTCGTGGGCGAGGCAGGCGGACTGTACGATCATTCCCAGATCGCCCGGGGAGCACCATTCGGGCAACTCGTCGCGCAGTACCTCGCCGACCCGCATGCCGAGCGAGCGGCCGACGCAGCTGACTTCCAGCGAATGGGTCAGGCGCGTGTGGATGTGATCGTTGCTGGAGACCGGATGCACCTGGGTCTTGCGGCCCAGCCGGCGAAACGCACCGGAGAAGATGATGCGGTCATGATCCTTGTGGAAGGGGCTACGTCCGAGCTCCTCGCTGCTGTGCGTGGATTTGCCGAGTCGTTCACGGGTAAGCAAGGTATGCCAGTCCAAGGACTATCTCCATATGGCCTCCAGCGGGCGCGCTTAAGCTAGCACAATCGCCGCCATCCACCGATGCGGCTAAGGTCCCGTCGCCTCGGTGCTGATTTTGCGGTGCTTGGCTGTGTGCCCGCTTGAGGCGCCGCTCCTAGCGCAGTGCGCGGCGCAGCTTCTGTTGTCCTTTGAGCAGCGGATAAAGCGTGATGGCAACGCGGGCAAGCGTACCAATTCTGCCCAACCGGCGGCCAAACAGGGCCAGGACGATCGTCGCGGCCATCATCAGCGGCTTCTTACCCGTGCCGCTATCCGCACTTTCACGACGCTCGGCCAGCATGCTCCGCGCCTGCTCGAACGGGTGGCTCAGCGGTTGCGCATGGTAGAGCAACTGCTGACGGTGCATTTCCATGCGCAGGCGAACCAGCTCCTTGCGCATATCCAGATCGCTGGCGGTGCTTAGTTGCTGGCTCATGGCAATAGGCGCTCCCGGTCGCGGGTGAGTTCCTCGATTGTGGCCTGGAATGGTGAGGCACACGCTTTGGCAAGTTTCAGCGCCCGAGCGATGCAGATCGCCGTCCCTACCGCATAGATGGCGCAAAGCACCAGGATGGCGGTGATTCGGTAGCTGTCCCAGAAAACGATCACCAATGCTGCCGAAAGACCGATCAGCACCAGCAATCCCAGAATCAGGCTGAGCCCGGCAAGAAGAAAAAGCCGTACGGTTCGGGCTTTTTCTTCCTGAAATTCGATGCCGAGCAGTTCCAGATGCCCTTGCAGCAGGCCGACAAATGCTCCACCTAGTTTCTTCAGCGAGGGTTTCGGCGCTTCTTCGCCGGGTTCGACCTCCATGGACCTACCTCGACTCAGCGACGGGAAGAAAGCAGGCCCAACAGAAAGCCAACGCCTGCGGCGATGCCTACCGACTGCCAGGGGTGAGTCTGGACATAGTTCTCGGTGCACTGAATCGCGGCCTGGCTCTGCTCGCGCATGGAGACTTCCCGCTCCTTGAGCAGTACTTTCGCCCGCGCCAGGTTCTCATTGATCTTGCCGCGTAGTTCTTCGCTCTGTGCGCCGGCTGTCTCCTGGGTGTGCTTGAGCAGGCGCTCGGTATCGCCGATCAGGGTATGGAACTCATCGATCAGGGCGTTCTGCGCGTTGTGCAGATTGCGTCGGTGGGCCGACTTGTCGAGCAGTGGTGCGCGGTGTTCATGAGACGCATCGGGAATCGGGGTTTCGTCGGTAGTGCCGAAGGTCGACTCGATAGACATGGGGCGGCTCCTCGCGAGTGGACCGGAACGATGCGTTCCGGTGCTGCAGGTTTCGAGCATAGCCTGCGGGTAAGGTTCCCGCTTCGTTTGCAGCTGGGATAGTGCAGCGGAGTTGGGGTTGTATCCAGTTTTCTTGATAAAAAAGAAACCCGCCGAAGCGGGTTTCTTTTATCTGCACAGTAAGTACAGAAAAGACACAATTACAGCAGCGGGATGGTGTAGCTGAGGATCAGACGATTTTCGTCGATGTTTGTGCCGCGGCTATAGTTGTTGCGTGCCGTAGCATTACGCCACTTGATATTCAGGTTCTTCAGTGCGCCAGTCTGGAAGGTATAGGCAATATCGGTGTTGCGTTCCCATTCCTTACCTTCGGTACCAGCATCTGCTCCGGACACACGATCAAAGTTGTCGCCGGAGACGTAGCGGGTCATGAAGGTCAGACCGGGAATTCCCATCGCTGCGAAGTTGTAATCGTAGCGAGCCTGCCAGGATTTCTCGTCGGCGTTGGCAAAATCGTTAACCTGGATAAAGTTGACCAAGTAGGGATCGATGTTGCCGCCGACGTAGGCAAAACCAGTGTCGCCGCTCATCTTCTGATAGCCGAGGCCAAAGCTGTGACCGCTGATGGAGTAGGTAACCATCGCGCCAAATGCTTTGTTATCGACGTTGGTATTGCCATCATCAGTCGAGCGCTGGTAGCGCAGATCCGTCTTCAGTGACTGGCCTTCAGCGATAGGCAGTACGTGAATCAGGTTGATGGCGTGCTGTTTGTAGAAATCTTCCAGATTGCTGTAGTAATACGCAGCACTTAAGTCTTTGGTGAGCTTGTAGGTGCCGCCAGCAAAGAGAAACTTATCGGTATCTGCACCATAAGTGCCAGTGATACCTTTCGTTCCGGCAGAGATAGCTCCTGTTTTACTGTTCTTCGTTTCGCCGCCGTTTATGACCATGTCTTCATAGTCGCTAGAGGCGCGATTGTTGATTTCGTCGAGATAGCCGATATCGAGAGTCAGGCCATCAATTTCGTTGGAAACCAGTTGTGCACCGCGGGTAACGGCAGGCAGCAGACGACTGTCGCTGGTGGCGATCGCCAAGTTCTTGGGCTGCAGAGTGCCGACCTTAAGAACACTATTGGAGAGCTTGGCCTTGGCGGTCAGACCCACTTCGGAAAAGTCGTCAGCAGCGTTGTCGCCATCGCCCGGAAGCAGTTGAGCGCCATTGCCATAACGGCCGCCGCCGGAATCCAGTTTCACACCCAGAAGGCCAAGTGCGTCGACACCAAAGCCTACAGTACCTTCGGTGTAGCCAGACTCAACGCGCAGCAGGAAGCCCTGAGCCCATTCTTCCTGCTTGCTCTGGCCAGTACCTTCACGGTAATCACGGCTGAAATAGAAGTTACGCAGTTCAAGGCCGGCCTTGGTATCTTCGATAAAGGCAGCTTGAGCCATGGACGGGATGGCCAGTGTTGCTCCCAGAGTGGCCAGGGCCACGCCCCGGGCGATGGGGGTCTTGAGCATTTCTTATTTCTCCTCGTTGGATGATGCTCTGAAGTCGCTTTTCACGCGCCCTGCAATAGATCATTGCAGGAAGATTTCAGCCTTTAGACTTTAGTCTTCAGGAACTCACGGTCAATGTGCTAGACAGGTTCCACCTGTATGTTCCCCGAATCGACAGCTCCGGCGGTCGTGCCCGCCTGTCGAAACGGCATCTCTCGATGCGGATGTACCCGGCAATCTCTCCGTTGCTTCGGGCCGCAGCATCCTAGCCTTTCATGGTACGAGAGTCGAATTTTGAGGTTGATCAAATCGTGTGATGCGCAGAGTTTCACAAAACCATGCTAGGGCGAAGATGTCATATCAACGCACGGCTGATCACGGGGCTGCTGCTAGAATGCCCCGCACTCGAATAAGGATGAGTCGCTTATGCTTCCCGAATGCCAGCTTTTCGGAACTCTTGGCTGCCATCTGTGCGAGCAGGCTGAAGAGATCCTGATGCCTCTGGTCGAACACGGCCTGCTCGTGGAGTTGCTGGATATCGCCGAGCGGCCGGAGTGGGTCGATGACTACGGTCTGCGCATTCCCGTGTTGCGTCGGGTCGATACGGGGGCAGAGCTGGACTGGCCGTTCGAGGCCGAGCAGATCGTGGGCTTTCTGCATACCTGAGGCACGCGCTGGCTGCATGGCGCGATCCGTGAGGTATTGGCGAGAAAACGAAAAAGCCGACCATGAGGTCGGCTTTTTCGTGATTCATCGCAGGCGAAAACGATGAAATCGGGAATTGGTCGGAGCGACTGGATTCGAACCAGCGACCTTCTCGTCCCGAACGAGACGCGCTACCAAGCTGCGCTACGCTCCGAAGATGGCGCGCATTCTACAGAAAAAGTTTTGTCGCACAAGGGCTTAGTAAGGATTTTTTTGCGAGCGGCTTGCGGGAGGCTGCGATTGTGGCGTGACTGCTATGGGCGGGGGCTGCTAGCGTCCCCAGTGCTGGCGGAAGCTCCGTCAGCACCAGGGCGAGGTGTATTTAAAGTTCCCGGACGGTCCGAACCTGATCCTTGTTGACCTTGCCAGGGTTACCGTTGAGCTGCTCGTATTCATAGAAGCCCGACTCTTCGTCGTATTCGGGGCGGTCGAGAGTCTGGATTTCCCGGCCATCGTTGAGGGTGATGACGCTTGGGTTGGCGCAGCCGGTCAGCGCCCCCAGCCCCAGGATGACGAGCAATGCAGGAATGATGCGTGAGGTCATGGTCCTTGCCTCCTTGGGTTGTGGTGCATGTGGGACGGATAGCCGCCTGGCTAAGTTCCCGAAGCACTTAGCGTTCGAGCAGTTGCGGGGTGTTGAGGTTCGCCAGGCGTGGATCGTCCTCGGCGAGGTTCAGCGCTCGTGATTCCAATGCTAGCAGCACCTGGCGAGGACTGCGGTCGCCAACCTGCCAGGCAGCTTCGAAACGCCCGGCCAGATGCACCGGGATCATGCTGAACAAGGGCTCCCACTGCGCCGCGCGGCGAACCATCAGTGGATGCTGAGGATCCTGTATGGCCGTCGCGTGCAAGGTTCGCAGCAGTTCCGCGTCGATCAATGGTGCGTCGCAGGGCAGCACCATGAGCCAGTCGTGGCGCGCGGCGGCAAGCCCTGCCCGAATTCCCGCCAGGGGGCCGGGATAGTCGGGCTGCTCATCCGCGAGCAGGCGATCGGCGTAGGGTGCGTAGGCGGACTGGTTGCGGTTGCACGACAGCAGCAGGTCGTCGGTCAGTGCTCGTACGGTCCCGTGCATCCAGGCAATCAGCGGGCGGCCGCGCCATTCGACCAGCCCCTTGTCCCTGCCACCCATGCGTCGGCCCTGGCCGCCGGCGAGCAGCAGGATCGAGCAGGCAGGGAGTAGGCAATCGCTCATGGCAGTGCTCCGGGAAAAGGCGGTGATATAACACCCGGTCGGCTTGTCCACAACCGGATGCGTTGTCCGTGAATCATCGTGTCGATAGCGCTTGCAGGCCGCCCGGTGAGCGAGGCGCATGTCCGCTGTCGCGCAGCCGCTGGCATGTCGTCGTTCGTCTCGGGATGGCGTGGGCGCAAACAAATTCCCGAAAGCATTGTCTATCTGCTTCATCCACCCTCAAGCGCAGGCTGGGAGCCGGCTTTCTTTGGCCTTCACAACAAGGAGAATGATATGCAGGAGAGAAATGTCTGGGTTGATTATGCCAAGGCGATAGGCATCGTTCTGGTCGTTTATGGGCATGTTGCGCGCGGCGTGTTCAACGCGGGCTTGCCTATGGAAGAGGCCAGTTTCGTGCTGGTGGACAGCATCATCTACAGCTTCCACATGCCATTGTTCTTCTTTCTGTCGGGACTGTTTTTCTTCGATTCGCTGCAAAAGCGTGGCAAGGGCGGATTGATCATCAACAAGGTCGACACCATCGTTTATCCGTTCATCGTCTGGTCGCTGTTGCAGGGGCTGGTCGAGGTGGTGCTTTCTAACTACACCAATGGCCAGGTAACACTGACCGAGGTGTTCTCCCTGCTGTGGATGCCGCGTGCGCAGTTCTGGTTTCTGTATGCGCTTTTCCTGGTATTCGTGCTCTGCTCCTTTCTCTATGCGCGCGCCGACCGCCGCTACTTCTTGCCGCTGGTGGTACTGTTCGGAGTGTTGTTCGTATTCAAGGATGCGCTTACGGTCAATTCGGCAACCAAATTCATTCTCGGCAATACCGTGTTCTTTGCGCTGGGTATCTGGTTCAACGAGGTCAAGCAGTTCTTCCTGGCGCGCTGCGTACAGCTGACGATGCTTTTCGGTGCGCTTTTCATAGCCGGTCAGTACCTGTTCCACATGAGCTTCGGGATGAACTACATGGATGGCGGCTTGCCGGTATTGGCGCTGGCGACCATTTCGATCTTCTTCATGGTTGCGCTGTCCATGTGGCTGGGGCGGTTCCGGGTGAACTGGCTGTTGTTCCTCGGCGCCTCATCGATGACGATCTATCTGATGCACATCCTGGCGGGTAGTGGTGTGCGAGTGGTTCTTGCCAGCTTCCTGGGCATCGATTCGATACCGGTGCATCTGCTGCTGGGGACTCTGGTTGGCATCGCGGCGCCGCTGCTTGCCCAAGTCGTCATCAATCGCTACCGCTTGGGTTTTCTCCTCACGCCGCCCAAGCCGGTTTCGGCCTCCAATCTGCGCATGCGCAGGGCAATGGCGCAGTAACGCGACAGGCATGCCGGACACGGTCACCGGGCGGTGGCCGTGTCCTCAGCCGCATGTTAATCGTTCGATCTTCAGATTCTTGTCGGTATGAATGTTGAGCCGCCGTGCATCGTATTCGAGCGTGACGACCTGATCCGGACGCAGCAGACGCGCGGATTGCGCGCCGGCCAGATCGCGTGCCTGCTCCAGCAACTGCGGGGTAGCGGTGCGTCCCAGCAGGTGTTGCACGGGTTGCGGGTCGCACATTTTGCCGGCTCCGATGCCGGCCTCGTCGGATGCGGAATGCACCTGGCAACCGGCAAGGAATGAGGCGGCAAATAACAACCCAATGCAATGCGATCTGGACATGTGCTTTCCAATGAAGGCTGAGTGGATTTGATCAACTACGATGAACGTTAGTGGCGGGTGAGCGAAAGGTAAACGCCAACCCATATTCGAAGCTCGTCACGAAATGCCGGACAGGCGGGGAACCGAAGCGGCTGTCGTTCCGTCTTACGGGCTAATGGCCTTTTGCAAGTTGCGCGGGCCGAACTCGAAAAAGGAGTAGTACCATGTTCACCTCATCCCTGCTCAAGCGTGTCGCTGCCGTTGTGGCGGCGTTGCATTTCATGCTGGTCGCTCAGATTCCGATGGCACAGGCGGCGATGATCGGCACGCCCGAAGTGATCGCCGAGCAGCAACAGCAGGTCGATCGCCAACAGCTGCTCACGATGCTGGATGATCAGGACGTACAGAAGAAGCTCGAGTCGATGGGAGTCGAGCGAACCCAGGTGGAAAAGCGCATTAATAGTCTGACCCCGGCGGAGCTGGCGCAGTTCAACCAGCAGCTCGATCAGGCGCCGGCCGGTGCCGGGGTGGTCGGGGTCATCGTGCTGTTCCTGGTGATCTTCATCATCACGGACATGCTTTGCGCAACCAACATCTTCAACTTCGTCAATTGCATCAACCGTTGATCCGTCGTTATGGCTGGGGGGTGTTGCTGATTGTTCTGCTTGGCGGCTGTGCACAGAAACCGTTGATCGTTGGCGAGGGTGCGCAGCTGCCGGAGCGGATCGAGCTCGTCGATACGCCGTTCTTCGCGCAGGAGGACTACCAGTGCGGACCTGCGGCGCTGGCGACGATGCTGGTCCAGAGGGGGCGGCTGATCACTCCCGAACAACTGGTCGATCAGGTCTACATTCCGCAGCGCCGTGGCAGCCTGCAGGTGGAAATGGTGGCAGCCGCGCGTGCGAACGGCATGCTGGTGTATCCGCTGCGCTCACGGCTGGAAGCAGTGTTGACGGAAGTGGCTGCAGGCAATCCGGTGCTGGTGTTGCAGAACCTGGCGTTCGATCGCTGGCCGCAGTGGCATTTCGCGGTGGTGGTCGGCTACGACCTGAGCGAACAGGAAATCATTCTGCGCTCCGGGACCACCAGACGTTGGGTCGGCAGTTTTCGACAGTTCGAACGCAGTTGGGCGAAGGGCAATCGCTGGGCGGTGGTGACGATCAGGCCGGATCGATTGCCGGCGACGGCCGAGGAAACTGTTTGGCTGCGCGCGGCGAATGATCTGGAACAGGTAGGGCAGGTCGGTCCGGCGCGGCTGGCCTATCGGACGGCTGGCGAGCACTGGCCTGGAGGCATGTCCTGGTTTGCGCTGGCCAACAGCGAATATGCCCTGGGGGATCGTCGGGCGGCCGAGAACGCGTTGCGCATCAGCGTAAGCCGCGATGCCGGATTCGCTCCCGGCTGGTACAATCTCTCGCAGGTATTGGCGGAGAACGGCTGCCTCAATGAGGCGCGGCAGGCGCGCGCCTGTGCGGTGAATATCGCGCCGCAAGACGCACGCTTTGCCGAGCGCCTGCCGGTGCCTGTCGATGGTCAGCGGCAGGCTTGCCAGGCGATCCCGGCCTGTCGCTAGTCCTGATCAGATGCCCAATCGATCGCGCAGGCTGTAATACAGCGCGCCCAGCGCGCTCAGCGGCACTTGCAGCTGATGTCCGCCAGGGAATGGGTGATGTGGCAGGCTGGCGAACGCATCGAAGCGTTCCGCCTGGCCACGCAAGGCTTCGGCGATGATCTTGCCGGCCAGGTGGGTATAGGTGACGCCATGGCCGCTGCAGCCTTGCGAGTAGTAGATGTTGTTGCCCAGGCGTCCGACCTGGGGTAATCGCGACAGTGTAAGCAGGAAATTGCCGGTCCAGCTGTAGTCGATCTTGACGTTCTGCAGTTGTGGAAAGGTCTTCAGCATCTTGGGGCGAATGATCGATTCGATGTTGGCCGGATCGCGTGCGCCATATGCCACGCCACCGCCATAGATGAGGCGTTTGTCGGCAGAAAGTCGGTAGTAGTCGAGCAGGTAGTTGCAGTCTTCGACGCAGTAATCCTGAGGCAGCAGGTGGTGGGCGAGGTCGTTGTCCAGTGGCTCGGTCGCGATCACCTGGGTTCCGCAAGGCATCGATTTGGCGGCCAGTTCTGGCACTAGGTCGCCTAGGTAGGCGTTGCCGGCGATCACCAGAAATTTCGCATGTACCGAGCCTTGCGCGGTATGCACGACTGGCGCAGATCCGCGCTCGATGCGAATTGCCGGGCTTTGCTCGTAAATGATGCCGCCCAGCGACTCCAGGGCCGCAGCTTCGCCCAAGGCAAGGTTGAGTGGGTGGATGTGGCCGCCGAGCTTGTCGAGGGTTCCGCCAATGTAGCGCTCGCAGGCAACGACCTGGCGAATGGCGTCTCGATCGAGCACTTCCAGCTGATCGTAGCCATAGCGCTGCCAGAGTGCCTTCTGCTGCTCGAGATGATGCATCTGTTTGCTCGTGAATGCCGCAAAGACGCCGCCGTCCTTGAGGTCGCAGCGGATACCGTAACGCGTGATGCGCTCACGGATGATCCGTCCTCCTTCGAACGCCATCGCGCCGATCAGGCGCGCTTCATCGGCGCTGACGCTACGTTCCACGCTGTCGAGATCGCGGCTGTAGCTGTTGACGATCTGGCCGCCGTTGCGTCCGGAGGCGCCGAAACCCACCCGGGCTGCCTCCAGGATCACCACCTGATAGCCCTGCTCGGCGAGGAACAGCCCCGTCGAAAGACCGGTATAACCGGCGCCGATGATGCAGATGTCGGTGTGCTTGCTCTCGCGTAACGGCGGCCGCTTCGGTGCTGGATTTGCTGAGGCGGCATAGAAGGAGGCGGGGTAGGGTGTGTGCGGCATTTCGATATACCTGTTGTATATATTTGACGCGATGCTAGCGCGGCCACTGGTGCTCCGCCAGCGCTGCCGCTCCATCCGCTCGCGTCCCGGTAAATTTTTCAGATATCAGCGGCTTAGCTGAAAAAAAAGCTTGACTCTCGCGGGGCTGGCTATAGAATGCGCCCCCATCGAAGGCACATAGCTCAGTTGGTTAGAGCACCACCTTGACATGGTGGGGGTCGTTGGTTCGAATCCAATTGTGCCTACCAATTCGAAAAAGGGTCGCGAAAGCGACCCTTTTTTTTGGCTTGCTTGTCAGTGGTCGCGGCTTTCTGAAAGTATGCCCGTTTCATTCTTCCAGTGACTTCGGTTTGTGCGACTCGAGCCTACCGGCACCTGCCACTGTGCGGCAGGAGATTCGCTGAATCGCTTTCCTGGCTCATCCCAACCCATGTGGCCTTTGGTAGGGGTCACCACTAGGAGAGGAGGCGCCATGCCCATCATTACTCTTCCTGACGGCAGTCAGCGTTCGTTCGATCATGCGGTGTCCGTTGCAGAGGTTGCGCAGTCCATCGGTGCGGGACTGGCCAAGGCGACGCTCGCCGGCAAGGTAGACGGCCGGTTGGTCGATGCCTGTGATCTGATCGAGCGCGATGCCAGCGTGCAGATCATCACGCCGAAGGATGACGAGGGGCTGGAAATCATCCGTCACTCGTGCGCGCACCTGATCGGGCATGCGGTGAAGCAGTTGTATCCGACGGCGCGGATGGTGATCGGGCCGGTGATCGAAGAGGGCTTCTATTACGACATCGCCTACGAGCGTCCCTTTACACCGGATGATGTTGCTGCGATCGAGGCGCGCATGCGCGAACTCATCGACAAGGATTATGACGTCGTCAAGAAAGTCACTCCGCGCGATGAGGTGATTGGTGTGTTCAGTGCGCGCGGCGAGGAGTACAAGCTGCGTTTGATCGAGGACATGCCTGGCGAGCAGGCGATGGGGCTGTACTACCACGAGGAATACGTGGACATGTGCCGTGGCCCGCATGTGCCCAATACGCGTTTCCTGAAGGCTTTCAAGCTGACCAAGCTGTCGGGCGCATACTGGCGTGGCGACGCCAAGAACGAGCAGTTGCAGCGTATCTACGGCACGGCCTGGGCGGACAAGAAGCAGCTGGCGGCCTACATCCAGCGTATCGAGGAGGCCGAAAAACGCGATCATCGCAAGATCGGCAAGCGCCTCGATCTGTTCCATACCCAGGAAGAAGCGCCGGGCATGGTGTTCTGGCATCCGAACGGCTGGACGCTCTATCAGGTGCTCGAGCAGTACATGCGCCAGGTGCAGCGCGACAACGGTTATTTGGAAATCAAGACGCCGCAGGTGGTGGACCGGGTGCTCTGGGAGAAGTCGGGGCACTGGGCGAATTACGCCGAAAACATGTTCACCACCGAGTCGGAGAGTCGCGATTACGCGATCAAGCCGATGAATTGTCCGTGTCACGTGCAGGTCTACAACCAGGGACTGAAGAGCTACCGCGAGCTACCGTTGCGGCTGGCTGAATTCGGCGCCTGTCACCGCAATGAGCCGTCCGGTGCTCTGCACGGGATCATGCGGGTTCGCGGCTTCACCCAGGATGATGCGCATATCTTCTGTACCGAAGAGCAGATGCAGTCCGAGTCCGCGGCTTTCATCAAGCTGACCCAGGCGGTGTATGCCGATTTCGGTTTCGACGATATTCAGCTCAAGCTGTCGACTCGTCCGGAAAAGCGCGTGGGTTCCGACGAGCTGTGGGATCGTGCCGAAGCGGCGCTGGCGGCGGCGCTCGACAGTGCCGGGCTGGCGTATGAGCTGCAGCCGGGTGAGGGCGCCTTCTACGGGCCCAAGATCGAGTTCTCGCTGAAGGATTGCCTGGGGCGGGTCTGGCAGTGCGGTACGTTGCAGCTGGACTTCAACCTGCCGATCCGCCTGGGTGCCGAATACGTCAGTGAAAACAACGATCGTCAGCATCCGGTGATGCTGCATCGTGCGATTCTCGGTTCGTTCGAGCGCTTCATCGGCATCCTGATCGAGCACTACGAAGGGGCCTTCCCGGCGTGGTTGGCGCCGACTCAGGCGGTGGTGATGAATATCACCGACAAGCAGGCCGAATTCGCGCTCGAAGTCGAGCGAACCCTGACTCAAAGCGGATTCCGTGCCAAGTCCGACTTGAGAAACGAGAAGATCGGCTTTAAAATCCGTGAGCATACTTTGCTCAAGACTCCTTATCTCTTGGTTATCGGGGATCGGGAGGTTGAGACTCGCTCCGTTGCTGTGCGCACCCGCGAAGGCGTCGATCTGGGCTCCATGCCCCTCGAGCAATTCGCTCAGCTGCTGGCGCAGACGGTTTCCCGGCGTGGTCGCCAAGATTTGGAGTAATAGCTATTAAGCGTGAAATGAGACAAGACAAACGAACCGCACCCAAGGCCCCGATCAACGAGAATATCTCGGCTCGTGAGGTCCGTTTGATTGGTGCTGACGGCGAGCAGATTGGCATCGTCTCGATTGATGAAGCGCTTCGAGTAGCAGAAGAAGCAAAACTGGATCTGGTGGAAATTTCCGCTGATGCCGTTCCTCCGGTTTGCCGGATCATGGATTACGGCAAGCACCTGTTCGAGAAGAAGAAGCAGGTCGCGGCGGCCAAGAAGAACCAGAAGCAGATCCAGGTCAAAGAAATCAAGTTTCGTCCAGGGACGGAAGAAGGGGACTATCAGGTCAAGCTGCGTAACCTGATTCGTTTCCTTAGCGAGGGGGACAGGGCCAAGGTTTCGTTGAGATTCCGCGGCCGTGAGATGGCCCATCAGGAGCTGGGGATGGAGTTGTTGAAGCGGGTCGAAAACGATCTGACTGAATACGGCTCCGTCGAACAGCATCCAAAGATGGAAGGACGCCAGCTGATCATGGTCATCGCTCCCAAGAAGAAAAAGTAACCACCAGGGCACTGGCAGGCCTTGCGGTTATTTGTAATCACCCACACTGTGGAGATCGAACATGCCAAAGATGAAGACTAAAAGTGGTGCTGCGAAGCGCTTCAAGAAGACTGCTAACGGCTTCAAGCACAAGCACGCTTTCAAGAGCCACATCCTGACCAAAATGTCCACCAAGCGTAAGCGTCAGCTGCGCGGTTGCTCGCAAGTGCACCCGTCCGACGTTGCAAAAGTGGAGCGCATGCTGCGCGTTCGTTAATCCGGTCAAGACTCAGAGGAATAACTCATGGCTCGTGTTAAGCGTGGCGTCGTTGCCCGTCGCCGTCACAAGAAAATTCTGAAACTCGCCAAAGGCTACTACGGTGCGCGTTCGCGCGTTTTCCGCGTTGCCAAGCAGGCGGTAATCAAGGCTGGCCAGTATGCCTACCGCGACCGCCGTCAGCGTAAGCGTCAGTTCCGCGCTCTGTGGATCGCTCGTATCAATGCCGGTGCGCGCGTTAACGGTCTGTCCTACAGCCGTTTCATCGCTGGCTTGAAAAAAGCGGCCATCGAGATCGACCGCAAGGTTCTGGCCGATCTGGCAGTGAATGAGAAAACGGCGTTTGCTGCGATTGTCGAAAAAGCGAAGGCTTCTCTGGCTTAAGCCCTGGCAATCACAGGCTTTCTAGCCTGCTGCAACGTCATCGATAGGGGAAGAGCCTTGCGCTCTTCCCCTATTTCGTATCTGCGAGGGGCTTTTGCAAAAATGCGCGTGGCACCGATCACGGTTCGATCGGTGGCCAGTGCGGTTCTGCAAGAACCTCTGGAGGTTGTGTACATGGAAAACCTGGATGCACTGGTCTCGCAAGCGCTCGAGGCTGTGCAACGAAGCGAAGACGTCAATGCCCTGGAGCAGATCCGGGTCCAGTACCTGGGCAAGAAGGGTGAGCTGACCCTGGTGATGCAGACGCTGGGCAAGCTGTCGCCCGAGGAGCGACCCAAGGCGGGGGCGTTGATCAATGCGGCCAAATCCCAGGTCCAGGACGTTCTCAATGCCCGCAAGGCCGAGCTCGAGCAGATTGCGTTGAGTGCCCAGCTGGCTGCCGAGTGCATCGATGTTTCCTTGCCGGGGCGTGGCCAGGCTTCAGGTGGCCTGCATCCGGTGACTCGCACGCTCGAGCGCATCGAGCAGTTCTTCAGCCACATCGGGTACAGCGTCGCCGAAGGGCCGGAAGTCGAGGATGACTACCACAACTTCGAGGCACTCAATATTCCGGGTCACCACCCGGCTCGTGCGATGCACGATACCTTCTACTTCAACGCCAATATGTTGTTGCGGACCCATACGTCACCGGTCCAGGTGCGGACTATGGAGTCCCGGCAGCCGCCAATCCGGATCGTGTGCCCGGGGCGAGTCTATCGCTGCGATTCGGATATCACCCATTCGCCGATGTTCCATCAGGTGGAGGGACTGCTGATCGACGAAGGCGTCAGCTTTGCCGACCTGAAAGGCACTATCGAGGAATTCCTGCGGGTGTTCTTCGAAAAACCGCTGGGTGTGCGCTTCCGCCCATCCTTTTTTCCGTTCACCGAGCCATCGGCCGAAGTCGACATGCAGTGCGTGATGTGCAGTGGCAAGGGGTGCCGGGTATGCAAGCAGACCGGCTGGCTCGAGGTCATGGGCTGCGGCATGGTGCATCCGAACGTATTGCGGATGTCCGGTATCGATCCGGAGAAATACCAGGGATTTGCCTTCGGCATGGGCGCCGAGCGCTTGGCCATGCTTCGCTATGGCGTGAATGACTTACGTCTGTTCTTCGACAACGATCTGCGGTTCTTGGCGCAGTTTCGCTAGCGCAGTGCCCGTCAACGGATTTAGGAGAACAGAATGAAATTCAGTGAACAGTGGCTGCGGAGCTGGGTTAATCCGCAGGTTTCTCGTGACGAACTGGTAGCTCGTCTGTCGATGGTTGGCCTCGAGGTTGATGCCGTTACTCCCGTCGCGGGTATGTTCAGCGGCGTGGTGGTCGGCGAAGTGCTGAGTGTCGAGCAGCATCCCGATGCCGATAAGCTGCGTGTTTGCCAGGTCAGCAACGGCGTCGAAACCTTTCAGGTGGTGTGCGGTGCGCCGAATGTGCGCCCCGGCCTGAAGATCCCCTTCGCCATGATCGGTGCAGTGCTGCCGGGGGACTTCAAGATCAAGAAGGCCAAGCTGCGCGGGATCGAATCCAACGGCATGCTTTGCTCGGAGACCGAACTGCAGGTCGGTAGCGATGACAGCGGCTTGATGGAGTTGCTCGATGACGCACCGATTGGGCGCGACTTTCGCGACTACCTGGGGCTGGATGATGCGACCATCGAAATCGGCCTGACGCCGAATCGGGGCGATTGTCTGTCGCTGGCAGGACTGGCGCGCGAAGTAGGTGCGATATATGGCGCCGCAGTGAATGTGCCAGCCGTTCCGGCCGTTGTAGCGAGCCATGACGAGCGCCTGTTGGTCGAGGTGGCCGCGCCACAAGCCTGCCCGCGTTATCTGGGGCGTGTCATTCGCAATATTGACTGCTCGCGCCCGACGCCGCTGTGGATGGTGGAACGTCTGCGTCGCTCCGACGTGCGCAGCATCGATGCGGTTGTCGATATCACCAATTACGTAATGCTTGAGCTCGGGCAGCCGCTCCATGCCTTCGATCTGGCCCAGATCAACGGCGGCATTCGAGTGCGGATGGCTGACGAGGGCGAGAAGCTGGTTTTGCTGGACGGCCAGGAAGTGGTTCTGCGTGCTGATACGTTGGTCATTGCCGATCATCAGCGAGCCCTGGCCATTGCCGGCGTAATGGGCGGCGAGCATAGCGGTGTCGCCGCACAAACCCGGGACATTTTCCTCGAGAGCGCGTTCTTCGACACCATCGCCTTGGCCGGCAAGGCGCGCTCCTATGGTTTGCATACCGACGCGTCCCACCGCTACGAGCGTGGTGTCGATCCTCTGCTGGCGCGAGTCGCGATGGAGCGCGCCACGGCGTTGTTGCTTGAGATCGTTGGCGGTGAGGCGGGTCCGATCACCGAGGCGGCAAGCGAAGCCGATCTGCCGAACGTTGCACCGATTACTTTGCGTGCAGAGCGCATCAGCCAGATGTTGGGTTTGCAACTGGAGTCTGCCCAGGTGGTTCGGCTGTTGACCTCGCTCGGCTTGAGCATTACCGAAGACGGCATCGACCGTTGGCAGGTCGGTGTACCCAGTCATCGTTTCGATATCAGCCTGGAGGTCGATCTGATCGAAGAGCTGGGCCGTCTGTATGGCTATGACCGTCTTCCCGTGCGCTATCCGCAGGCGCGTCTTGCGCCGGAAGCGCAGGCTGAAGCCCGCGCGGAGCTGCCGCTTCTGCGCCGCCTGCTGGTCGCACGAGGCTACCAGGAGGCGATTACCTACAGCTTCATCGATCCCAAGCTGTTTGAACTGTTCACGCCAGGTGTAGAACCGTTGCAGTTGGCCAATCCAATCTCCGTCGATATGGCAGTGATGCGTGCATCGCTCTGGCCTGGATTGATCAAGGCGCTGCAGCACAATCTCAATCGCCAGCAGTCGCGAGTGCGTTTGTTCGAGGCCGGATTGCGCTTCGTCGGCCAATTGGACGAGCTGCAGCAGGAAGGCATGCTGGCTGGCGTGGTAACCGGAAGTCGTATGCCCGAAGGTTGGGCTAACGAACGCGAGCTGGCCGATTTCTACGACGTGAAAGCGGATGTCGAGGCGTTACTGGCCTATGCCGGTGACGGTGGCTCGTATCGATTCGTTGCCGCCGAACATCCGGCGCTGCATCCAGGGCAGACCGCTCGTATCGAGCGGGACGGACGGCTGGTTGGCTACATCGGCAGCCTTCACCCGGAACTGGCGAGCAATTTGGGGATCGATCAGCCGGTCTACTTGTTCGAACTGCTCGTGGCGGAGATTGCCGACGGCCGCCTGCCGAAATTCAGCGAACTATCGCGATTCCCTGAGGTGCGACGGGATATTGCCGTGCTGGTCGAGCGCGGCGTAGCAGCTGAGGCTGTGCTGCAGTGCATTCGCGAGGCGGCCGGCGAGCATCTGGTTCATCTCAAGCTATTTGATGTGTATCAGGGAAAAGGTATTGATCCTTCTAGCAAAAGTGTGGCAGTCGGCTTGACCTGGCAGCACCCTTCACGCACTCTTAACGATGAAGAGGTTAGCGCTGCTATGCAGAGCATCCTTACCTCGCTGGAAGAAAGGTTCAATGCCACGTTAAGGAAATAGCGTATGGGGGCTCTGACGAAAGCTGAAATGGCGGAACGTCTATATGAAGAGCTAGGCTTGAATAAGCGTGAAGCCAAGGAGTTGGTCGAGCTTTTTTTCGAAGAGATTCGCCAGGCCCTGGAGCATAACGAACAGGTGAAATTGTCCGGATTCGGCAATTTCGACCTGCGCGACAAGCGCCAGCGTCCTGGCCGCAACCCGAAAACAGGTGAGGAAATCCCGATCACTGCGCGCCGCGTTGTCACCTTCCGCCCGGGGCAGAAACTCAAAGCCAGAGTCGAGGCCTATGCTGGAACCAAGTCATAACGACGAACTTCCCGTCATTCCCGGCAAACGCTACTTCACCATCGGTGAGGTCAGCGAGCTTTGCGCGGTAAAGCCCCATGTGTTGCGTTATTGGGAGCAAGAATTTCCACAGCTCAACCCAGTAAAAAGAAGGGGCAATCGTCGGTACTATCAGCGACAGGATGTGCTGATGATTCGTCAGATTCGTGCACTCCTCTATGATCAGGGATTCACCATCGGCGGAGCCAGGCAGCGCTTGTCCGGTGATGAGGCGCGTGACGACACCACACAATACAAGCAGCTGATTCGCCAGATGATCTGCGAATTGGAGGAAGTGCTGCAGGTCTTGCGCAAGTAGGTTTGGCGCAAACCAATATTTCAGGAAGAAAAACTTTCACATTTTCAGTCGCTTAATGTATAGTTCAGTCCGTTTTCGGCGGAAGCAGGAAACTGTCGGGGCGTAGCGCAGCCTGGTAGCGCACTTGCATGGGGTGCAAGGGGTCGAGTGTTCGAATCACTCCGTCCCGACCAAAAAACCCTAGAAAATCCAGTCACTTAGCGGTGACTGGATTTTTTTATGCCTGATGGTTTTCTCCCCCCGCCCAGAGTTCTGCGTTTTGGTCACCGTTGGGTCACCGTTAGCCCTAATCTGATTTTTCCACGTCGGCCTCGTCACCGTTTAGGCCATCTTGAGGCTCTGCTAAGCCGGAGCGCCACTCAGCTAACTCTCCCAAAGCTCAATGCGGAATTTCTCTCGACAGGCTTGGCAATGTTGCTCCCCATTGCCCGGCCTGATCGGGACGGTCGGTTATGGGCAGGGATGCATCTATTGATATAGCTATTAACTATCTACTCTACCTAATCAATAGTAACCATCACTCCCCATCACCACTGACTACTACAAGAGGGTAAGACGACCAGTAAAAAGAAACAGACCACGTACCTGGTATGCGACATAACCAACCAGGTACTCAGCCATGAACAACCGCAAGCACAACACCCACCTCTCACAGTCCGACATAGCCCTGCAGATCGAATCACTCGTCCAAGCTATCGAGCGCAGCGATACACCCGCATTCCGGATCACTCATAAACGGTCAGGCTATGAGCAGGTCGAGCAGACCAGACTCTCCCGGTCCTTCACCAACGTCCAGCAGATGTACAACCTGTTCGATGATCGAGTGCCATACGACTACAGCGAGCACCTGTTAGCGTTCCGGGAAGCATGTGATGACATCGGCCTTCAGCGTTCACCCAATGGCCCTGTCTGCATGAGCGAGACGGGGACGTACTGGCTCAGTCATGAGCAGAGCATGAACGTCCTGACCGAACGAATCCGAGAGTTGACCCGTCAGCGTCGGTATCAGCGCAAAGCTGGAGATCGAGCCTATGAGGCACGCAAGCAAGCGACGGAGATCATCGCGTACACGGATGCAGTGATGAGCCTTTACTCCCGCACTACGGTCATCAGACTGGACTTGTATTACCGCCCTGAGGCTCAGGCCAGGCTGCGAGTCGAGCAGGTATTCGAGCACCTGGATGATTTGATCGATAAACACAGCCGTCAACCGATATTCGAGCACCTCATCGGCTACACGTACTCAGTGGAGCAGGGCGATCGCAATGATGGCAGCGGCTACCACATCCATGCAGCCTACTACTTCAATGGCAACCAGGTATGCCGGGATGTCTGGAAGGCGATTGAGATCAGTGAGCTATGGGAGGGGGTCACGCGTGGTCAGGGCTATGCCCACAGCTGCAACCATGACAAGGAACGGTATGGTGACGAGTGCGGCATCGGCCTGATCCAGAGGGAGGATCAGTCGAGACGGCCCCATACGCACTTCGCGATGAAGTACCTGGTCAAGGACGATCAGCACCTGCGCTTGAAGCCTGCAGGGGCGCGTTGCCTGCGTAAGGGGGCTCTGAACCGTGCTCGTCGCGGATAAGTGAATGGCAATGCTACTTGACCTTTGCAGCCATTAACTCAGACCGACGAATGGGCCATACGGGGGAGAG
>AJXE01000014.1 GCA_000263395.1 Stutzerimonas stutzeri TS44 | reverse complement strand
GCAATTGCGCCATAACCTGCCAATCATTGCCATTAAATGGCAATGATTGGCAGGTTATCTCCGTAACACTATGAAATCCCGCCGTGCATCACCTCATTCATGAAGCGACTGCTGATCCTCGAGTTCGACGGAGTACTACCTAGCTATCGATGACGACGCTAAGGGTTGGGCGAGTACAGACCGCGCGAGACTGATTCACACAGCGCATGAGAAACAGATGCCATGGATGGCCTGATCCGTAGGCTCGGGGAGCCAGCCTTTCCTCAGCAGGCCAAACCAGCAGGGCACGCGCCTACGCAATCAATCTCGCGCCGCCCCCAGCAAATCCGCTCCCGCATCTTTCTTTAGCAACTCGTAGACCACCGTCAGGAACACATCCCGCGTCGACTCGTCGCTGAGCAGCTTGGTCGCCATGCTGGTATGGCTGCTCATGGCAGCGGCGATGGCAGAGATGGCTTTTGAGGGGAGGTCGGCCTTCATGGCCTGCTCCATGGTGTTGTTCTGCACCTGGGCCATTACCACGCTGTCGGCGCGTAGCTTCTCGGAAACGTGCACGGCGAAAGCCACCTGATCGGTGTCGGTGATGTCCTTGCCGAAGGCGTTGTTGAGCTTCTCGATCAGCTCGGTGAGGTACTTCTTCTCGCGGTCGCGGGCGTCACGCAGGCCGTTGTCGCTCATACCGTAGAGGCCGGGCGTTTCCGCCTGCACGCCGACGCCACTGAGGTTGTCGCCTTTCTTGATTTTGTAGTGACTGAGCTTGAGATCGCCCAGATCCACCTGCTCCGCCGTGATGCCCTTGAGCCGCTTGCGCAGCAGGCGGGCATAGCTGGCGAATGCCTCCAGGCTTGGGTCGGCGAAGTCGATGAGCTGAGCGATGTACTCGTAGCTGCGCACGAACTTGGTCAGGCTCTCGCTGAAGATCATCAGCTCGTCGCGGGCTTTGCAGTACTCCGAGCGCTGTACGTCGGCGTACTCCATGTCCTTGTCGCTGCCCTCGTCGTGGGCCTTTTCCCAAGCCTTTTCCCACTGATCGATGGCGTCGTTGAGCGTCTTCAGCTTGCCGTTGAAGCGGTCAGTAGCTGATTGCGTCAGCGAGAACAGTTTCTGGTGCGTCACCTTTGGATCGACGATGGCGTCGCCGAAAGCCTCTACCTCAGCCTGCTCGTAGATGAACATGCCATCCAGACGCTGCTTAATGTCGTAGACGATGTTCGGATCCTGGATGTCCGCCACCTGGGCATCGCGGTAGAAGGTCTTGAACGACGCGAGGATCTCTTCGGCCTTGTTGGCGAAGTCGATAACGAAAGTCTTGTCCTTGCCGGGGAAGGTACGGTTCAAGCGCGACAGCGTCTGCACCGCCTCCACGCCGGATATTTTTTTGTCCAGGTACATGGCCACCAGCTTCGGCTGATCGAAGCCGGTCTGGTACTTGTTGGCGACGATCATTACTCGGTAGTCCGGGGTGTCGAACACCTTGCGCATGTCACGGCCATGCAGGCCGGGGTTCAGGTTGGTTTCGCTGAACTGATGATCGGCAGGCAGGCTGGGCTCCTGCACATCCGTGTTGGGCACTTCACCGGAGAAGGCCACCATGGCCTGCACGTTGTCGTAGCCCTTGCGCTTGCAGTAATCCTCCAGCGCCAAGTGGTATTTCACCGCTGCCGCACGCGAGCTGGTCACCACCATGGCCTTGGCCTGGCCACCGAGCAGGTGTGCGACGTTCTTGCGGAAATGCTCGACGATCAGCTCGACCTTCTGCCCCACGTTCACCGGGTTGAGCGACAGCCACTTGGCCAGCTTGCGCCCGGCGCTCTTCTCGTCCACGCGCTTGTCATCGACCATCTCGCTGCCGATTTTGAACGCCACCTCGTAGCTGGTGTAGTTCTTCAGCACATCGAGAATGAAACCTTCATCGATGGCCTGCTGCATGGTGTAGAGGTGAAACGGTGCCGGCGGGTTGTCGGTGCTGACGGGCTGCGCCGGGTTGCGCGGACGGCCGAACAGGCTCAGCGTCGAATGCTTGGGCGTGGCGGTGAAGGCGAAGTAGCTGGCATTACCCGGCCGGCTACGCGAGCTCTGCCACACGGACAGCCGCTCCTCCTTGGACAGCTTCTCCCACTCAGCCTCGCTCTGCCCGGTCAGCACATAGCGCAGGTCGTCCGCCGTGCTGCCGCCGGTGGAGCTGTGTGCCTCGTCGATGATGATGGCGAAGCGGCGGTTGCGCAGGCTCTGTTCGCCAAGAATCGCCTTCTGCGCATAGGGGAAGGTCTGCAGGGTACAGACGATGATCGGCACGCCATCCAGCATGGCCTTGGCCAACTGCTGACTCTTCGGCAAGCTCGACTGTTGGCGGTCGATGGCGCAGACCACACCGGCCTGGTGCTCGATCTGCTGGATGGCATCCTGCAGTTGCTGATCGAGCACCTGGCGGTCGGTCACAACAATCACGCTGTGGAAATACGGCTCACCATCCGGACGACGCACGCGGATCAGCGAGTGCGCGGTCCAGGCGATGGTATTGGTCTTGCCAGAACCGGCGCTGTGCTGGATCAGGTAGGGCTGTCCTGCCCCTTCAACCCGCACCGCGTCGATCATCTTGGTCACGCCTTCCCACTGATGGAAGCGCGGGAAGATCAGGCCTTCCTTGAAATAGGTCTTGCCGTTGACGTCCTGAGCTTCCTTGCGCTCCTGTAGCACGAAGCGGTGGAAGATGTGCAGCCAGTTGTCCTTCTGCAGCACTCGCCCCCAGAAGTAGCTCACCGGGTAATGGCCGTTCTCGCCCGGCGGATTACCGGCGGCGCCATCGTTGCCCCGGTTGAACGGCAGGAAGAAGGTCGAATCTCCTGCCAGTTTGGTGGTCATGCGGATGTCGCTGTCGCTCATGGCGAAGTGCACTACCGCGCCGCGCTTGAAGGTCAGCAGTGGCTCCAGGCCGCCGCTCTTGCGCTCCGGGCGGCGATCCATACGGTACTGCTGCATGGCGGCCTGCACCGACTGAGTGAAGTCGGTCTTCAGCTCCACCGTAGCGACTGGAATGCCGTTGATGAAGAAAGCAAGATCGATCTCGTCGGCCTTATCCAGCGAGTAGCGTAGCTGCGGGACCACGCGCAGGCGGTTGGCTGCATAGCGGGCAATCACCGTGTCGTTTCGCTCGTCTTCGGGCAGTGGCTGGCTCATAGCGAGGGTGCCGCCACCCGCCACTGCAAAGCCATAACGCAGCACATTCACCGTGCCGCCATCGACCTTGTTTTCCAGCTGTTTGATCAGCCGGTCCAGCACCACATCCCGCGTGCCGGCACCGTTCATGGCGCGCAGCTTGTGCATGGCCGCCGGCTGGCTGCCCTCCAACCAACCCAGCACATCCTCGGGGAAAAGCGCACGCCCCTGGTCATAGTCGGCGGACTTGCCAACCAGCCACCCGGCAGCTTCAAGCTGCTCGACGATATGGCGTTCCAGTTCGCATTCGTGGTGGATGTGGCTCATGGTTTTATCCTTAAACTTCTCGGCCATCCCTGGGAACGGCACACCAAATACTGTCTATCGGGCGTAAGCGCTGATACAGCCCGGGCACATCCACTCACCGTCGTCGTAGATGCCACCACTCATGTCGGTTCGCTGGTGGCACCAGGCACAGGTCCCCATCAGCGGTTCGTAGCTGTAACTGTCTTTTTTCTTTTCGCGATACTTCGCCTGGCGAGAAGGCATCTGCTGTGGATCCGGCGGGCTGGAGAAATGGCCGCAATGGCTACACCACTTGCCACCCAGGTGCTCCACGCAACTGGCCTTGCCGCAGCGTCCGCATGCATTATCTGGGGCTAGAGCTACTGGCTCAGACAGTTCTTCCGCCAACAATTCTTCAAGCGCAGCAATGCGCTGGCACGCCAAGCCGTTCTTGTTCAGGTAGGCCAGGAGCGGGTCGAAGCCCTTATCCTTGGAAAGGACGATGCACTGCGTTTCCGGCGCAGTCTCAAAGGTACGCCCCAACTGAAAGGCGATATGAAAATCCAGCGCGTTCTTACCCACGCCCTCAATCTTCTGGAAGTCCACACGTGAAAAGCGATGCGCAGTGGACGACTTACGCGAAGCCTTGGGCGTGTTCTGCCTGGCCCCAACAAAAATGATGGCCTTATAGGAAGCATCAAGCAGCGACAGGTCGATCTTACCGATGTTCTCGTAGTCCACCAGGATCAGACGCTGCTTCATTTCATCATCCACATTGATCAATTTCTCTTACCCGCTCCGTAGCTCCCGGGAAGCCGAGCCCAGGAATCCAGCATATCAACCCGCTTTGGCAACGGTTTTTTCTTCTCCGCGGCGGAGGTGTCCTGCGCTGGGCGCTTCAAGCCCCGCTTAAAAAACTCCGAGACGCCTTCCTTGAACCGCAAGTCAGGCTTGGCCGGTTGCCCAGTGGCCTTGAAACGAACTTGCCCTTTGTCCATCGAGCACTTCAGGCCTAGGCGCTCACTGAGCCAATAGGCGATAAAAAGCTGGTTATCCCGTACATCGAAAAGATCTACCAGGACTCCCAAACGGCTGTATTCACGGTGTTTCTCGCTATGCGAAATGACGTACTGAAGGGCCTGGTAGAACAGATCAGAAGCCAGCAGCTTCCTCTCATCCAATAGAGGCCTCAGTTCACTGCGCTTAATCGCGGCACACTTGCCATAACAAGACTTCTGAAACTCCAGCTCAGCAGCCTTACTCAACATAGGCTCACTCATAACGCCTCCTGCGCTCCGTGGTCAGTCATCACTTGATGGACTGCTTGCTCCAGATACCAGGCTATTCAACTGCGAATCCTGCCAAGCGGCATATGTCTGCCCTGTGCCCTCAACCACCCAAGATGTACGCCCATTTGCAGCACGGCCGCAGACCACGGCCGCTGCCGCACTGGGGCTACTGAAGGCGTAGTCGTCGCTGAAGGTCAGGTGCTCGCCGCCATCGGTGACCAGCACGCCCTCGTCAACCAGTTGCTTGAACAGCCCCTGATAGCCACGCTCGGTGCCCACCCATTCAGCGCGAGCCTTGGAGCCTTTGAGTACGAAGAATTCACCGTCGATTTCCTGGCCCTGGGCGCTCAAGCGGTAGCGTGGCACCTCCAGGCTGAAGCGCGGGGAGCGGCTGACCGGCGCTGCGGTGCTGGCCGCAGCCGGTGCGGAAGGTTTGGTCAGCTCACGCAGGAAGTCGAAGCCCAACACCGGCAGCACGGTGCGGATCTGCTCCAGGAAGAAAGCCATATCGGCGCGGTCGGACTCTGGCAGGCTGACGTACTCATGCGCGGTGCCGTTGACCAGCTCGCAGCGGCCCAGATTGCCGGCGATGCTGATCAGCAGGCTTTCCAGGTACTTCACATGAGCCTTGGTCAGGTTCTGATCCTTGCTGGTCACCAGACAGACGCGCTCCCAGAAGTCCTTGCCGCCCGCCTCTTCTGGGCGGTTATGGCTCTTCAGGCGCTTGGCTACGTCGTCCGACTCGCCGATATAAACCTTCGAACGCAGGCTGTTGTCCGGGTCGGGGCCGACCAGAAAGTACACCCCGGTGCGCGCGCACTCGGGGCGCTGCACCAGTTCGGCGAGTTTGCTGCGTGGGCCGGTCAGCACATGGCCGGTCCAGTTCATGATCTCGGCAGTGAGCAAGCCATTGGGCGTACCGTCCACCAGAAACAGGCGAAGGCTGCGGCCCTGACTCATGCGGACTCCCGCAGATCGATCTGGCCGGTCACGGCGGCGGTGATCAGGGCTGAGCGGCGCTCTTTGAGGAGTTCGATGCTGCGTTCTGTCTGCGCGAGCAAGGCATTAACCTGAGAGGCTTGGCGATGCAATCCATCCAGGATGAGGCGCTGCTCTTCTTCGCTGGGAAGAGGAACGGCAAGTTCCATCAGGTTGCTAGAGGAGATAGACGCCAGATTTGTGCTCTGTTTAGAGCGCCCCATAAAGTAGAACTGGGCCGCAGCTGAACTGGTGAATGTATTCAACCACTCAGAGCTGACACCATGCGGGCGAACGGCAAACACATGATTTTGGTGGATACATGGTTCTATCTCGCCATGCCACACATGACCTCGCCCAAGCTTGTCGAAGTCGCCCCCTTCGTTCATGAGCACATCTCCAGGCTGCAGCAGATAACGCGGCAGGTCGGCGGTTGAAACCTCTATAGTCGCGACCTCATCCAGATCCAGATAGCCGTCCTGCACGTTGGCCACCCTCAGATAGGGGACCACAACAGTGTCCTTTTCGGCGTTATCTTTTCCTTTGGCGATACCGGTTTGGACTACGGCGATGAACTTCAGGCGTTTAACAGCCCAATGCTCCGGCACCTCTCCCAACCACTCCAAGCCGGAGTCTTTCATCTTCACATTAGGATCAAGGCCCTTGGTGACGGTATGGGTGATCAGCGCCTGGCGCTTTTCGCGCAGCAGTTCGATAAAGCGGGTTTTCTTTTCAATCAGCGCGTCGATACGGGCGGTTTCGCGGTCGAGGTGGGCAGAGATTGCCTGCTGCTCAGCAAGCGCAGGCGTAGCGATCTTGATCGCTCCTAAATCCCCCTTGGTGATATGCACCATACCGATGATTCCATGCGCTTGGTCTTCCACATGCGCAGTAACGGCCTTCAAACTCCAGTAGAACCACGCCTTGTCGAACTTGAAATTACAAATCCGAAAAATGTGCTGATTTAGGTAGTGTCGGCCTGCGTGCGGCCAGATAAATGGCCCGAACGAGGTTCCCCTGTTGCCCGACCAACCGAAAAGCAGATCCCCCTGTTCAACGTGGTAACGCGCATCCATCTCGCCATCAAAACAGTTGAAGTTGAGACTGCCATTCAGGTTTTCGATCCTGATGATGGGCGTACCAATCTCTGACCACTGCTCAGGCTTGAAAGCCGCACCATTGACGAACTCTGCTTCGTACTTAAGAGGCACAATTTCCCAATGCTCCGGCACCCGCCCCAACCACTCCACTCCGGAATCCTTATACGCCGGATACGGCTTGTAATGGCTCATGCCGTGACCTCACCCAGCAGCGCGGCAATCTCGGCTTCCACGGCCTTAAGGTCAGCATCAATCTCGGCCAGCGCACGCGGTGGCTGGTAGACGTAGAAGTAGCGGTTGAAATTGATCTCATAACCGACGATGCCGACCTGGCCGTCTTTCGCATCGGTCTTGCTGGTATCGATCCAGGCATCCGGCACATGGGGCAGCACTTCGCGAGCGAAATAGTCGTCGATGCTTTCCTTAAGCGGTACGTTCTCGAACTCGCGCAGGTCGGAGTCGGCTTGTTGATTGCCCTTGTCGTCCAGCACCGGCTGGGCGTTGGCGTCGCGCTCGCCGAAGCAGGCCAGTGCGGCCTTCAGCGCACCCTTGCCAAGCTTTTTGATACCGGCGGCCTTGAGGAAGGCCGGCAGGCTGTCGAAGTCGCCCTGCACGCCAGCAAAGGCCTCGGCCTGATCGGCGCCCTTGATGGTCTGGTAAGCAGTGAGCTTGTCCGGAGTGACCGAGAAACGCAGGCGCAGCGGGCGCTCGACGGTGATGCGGCGGTAGCCGAAGTCGGTGGTGGCAAAGATCTTCGAGTTCGGGTCTTCCTCGAACGCCTCGTGCAGCCTGGCGATTTCGGCGACTTGCTCATCCGACAGGTACTTGCGCTTGCTACCGAGGCTCTTGCGCATCGGAGCATGCATGGCGCTGGCATCGATCAACTGCACCTTGCCCTTGCGCAGCGCGTCCTTGTGGTTGGACAGCACCCAGATATAGGTGCCGATGCCGGTGTTGTAGAACAGGTCGTTGGGCAGGGCGATGATTGCCTCCAGCCAGTCGTTCTCCAGTATCCAGCGGCGAATCTCCGACTCGCCCGAGCCGGCGCCACCATTGAACAGCGGCGAGCCGGAAAGCACGATGCCTATGCGGCTGCCACCCAGTTCAAGAGGCTTGCGCTTGGACAGCAGGTGCATGAGGAACAGCAACGAGCCATCACCCACACGCGGCAGGCCGGCACCGAAACGGCCGGCGAAGCCCTGCTGGCTGTGTTCGGCCTGTACCTGTTTCTGCACGTTCTCCCACTTCACACCGAACGGCGGGTTGGCCAGGCAGTAGTCGAACTGCTCATGGGGCAGGTGATCGTCAGACAGGGTGTTGCCGAGCTTGATGTTGCGGGTGTCGTAGCCCTGGATCAGCTTGTCGGCCACGGAGATGGCGTAGGTCTCCGGGTTCAGTTCCTGGGCATAGGGCACCAGGCGGGCATTGGGGTTCCACTCGTAGACCTGCTCGATCGCCGAGGACAGAAAGCCTCCCGTACCGGCAGCGCAGTCGTACACGGTGCGCACCACGCCCTCGCCGTTGAGTGCTTGATGATCCGGCGCAAATACTAGGGTGGTGGCCAGGCGAACCACATCACGCGGGGTAAAAAACTGTCCGGCATCGTCGTTGGACGATTCGGCAAACTTACGGATCAGGTGCTCGAAGACCAGGCCCATTTCGTGGTTGCTGATCTTGTCCGGGTGTAGGTCAACGGTCGCAAACTTCTGCGCCACCAGATATAGAAGGTTGGCTTTCTCAAGCTTCTCCAGCCAACGGTCAAAAGCAAAGTGCTCGAACACCTGACGGGCATTGGCAGAGAACTTGGCGACATAGTCTTCCAGGTTGGCGCGAGTGCTGGTGGAGCCGACCGAGCCGAGGGAAAACTGCGAGACGTTATAGAAGGTGGCGCCAGCTGTGGTCGGCAGGATCAGGTCCATGTCCACGCCGCTGGCCTTCATCGCCTCGTACTGGCTGCGGACCTTGTCACGGGTCGGCTCCAGCACACACTCCAAACGACGCAGCACGGTAAACGGCAGGATGATGCGGCCGTACTCGGAGGGCTTGAAGGCTCCGAGCAACAGGTCCGCGATGTTCCAGATAAAGGGGGCCAGAGTCTGCTGGTTCACGCGATATTCCTTCCACGGGTGCGGGGAAGGCGGCACCGCGACACTTCCCTGCGAGCTATGTGTGATCGATGCCGCACCTTAACCGGTTGGATAGCTTCGGGCCAGTAGCTGGGCCCGGCTAAGGTGCTGATTTCCCTGGCCGGTGGGCCCGATAAAAGCTCCACTGTGTGAGGCATTCATCGCATAGCGCGTTCGGAGAAATCAGAAAAGCGAGCGCCCCCAGGTCTGGATGGGATAGAGGATGATGCCGACCATCAGGCCCATGTATACCCAGTAGCCGAGAGTTACCTGCGGCGCACGCAGCTCGGCGAGCTTTTCGAAGTCGCTGCCCAGGTACATGGCAGCCTGGGTCGAGTTGAACGGCAGAGCCTCAAGCTGTGCCTTGGCGTTGCGCGCAGCAATAAAGCGCAGGGAGACGTACCAGAACGCCGCTGCCGGGATAACCGTCCAGGCCATGCCAAACAGGATTCCCACTGCAATCACGACGGGGATCATCAACAGAACCTGCGGTCCCGGATCGACCATGCTTGCCATGAACTCGCTCGCGAAGGCCGAGAAGCCACTGATGATGAAGCTCACCACTGCCCTCACATCCCACTCTGCGCCCATCGCCAGCCACAGGTAGGAAAGCCCCGCCATTGCCGCCGTCCAGTTGATGACCTGGGCACAGCCATAACCACCAAAGGCACCGCCGTTGATCGGCGCTATCGCCGCGAAGTGTGTGCCTCGCCCCAGGATGGCACGAGGCAGGAAGCAGATCACCAGCAGCAACCCGGCCATCAGCAGCATCAACCCCTCATATCCAGGCAGCGGTACCCACTCTCCAATGGAGAAGGAGTCCTGCTTGACGAAGGTGCGCCCCCGCATCACGTCCCGTGCCATGTCCACGAACGGAATGGCCAGCGCGGCAGCAATGAAGCCAGACTTCGGCACCGACCAGATTTCGGCAAACCAGTTACCGGTCAGGCTGCGGCGGTAGTAGTAGCGATAGGTGCGCTTGGGTTGGTACTGGGTACCGGAGTTTTTCACCGCCACCCCAAACCAGCCGCGGGCGATAGCCACATAGGAGAGCAGGCGCCCCGTGTTGTTCATCACCAGCGAGTGGGTTGCCGAGCTATCCACCCAGGGCAGGCGGATGGACTGCCCGGCGGGGCGATTGGCACATTCCTCGAGGAACGCATCCGCCAGTTCATTGCACGGCCGGTAGCCACGAGGGTACACGAAATCGAAGGCCGCTCTCGCGGAGCTGACAATCAGACTCCACATCACGTATAGCGGCAGTGAAACGCCATACGACCAAACCGCCCCAAGGAAAGACCTGACTGCCGCCATAGCCGCAACTCCTTTGCCATCAGTAGATTTGAACGATCAATTCCTACAGGTCTGCATTGCTGCTGGTCAGACTCTTGGCGAGCGCATCGATCAGCACTTCCCGCACAGCCAGCTTGCAGTGCCGCTGCCAACTGGCACGTGCCATATAGCCGGCATCAGCACTCAGCGGGTTTAGCCGCCGCCACTGCCGTTCAAGCCGAGCAGCCTCAACCTGGAGATAGCCCTGCTTCCGCTCGATATAGGCCTGCAGCCTCTGGCCTTCCGCCAGTCGGTGCATGAGGCGCGGATTTACCTCATGAAGAATCTCGTGGACTGTCCGCCCCCAATACGAAAGGCCTTGGAGCTCGGGCAGCAAGGTGGCTTCCATCGGCATGGACAGGTAGATGTCGTGAAATTGCGAATTCAGAGCCACTGCCCGCTCCACTTTGCCAACGCGCCTACAACTGAGACGGCTCTATCGGAAACCGGCCGGCGACCAGCCCCGGAAAGACAATCGCATCCACTACCCGGCCATCACTCAGTACCTCGATGAGCAAGGAGGCCTGACCTCTGTAGCTGCACCGACGAAAAGTGATCGACTCACCCTCACCCAGGATTGGCAGCTCATTAGAAACAACGATCCCTGCATCCTGTGTGAACTCAGCAACAACCATGGCGCGCCTCCCGGCTGGCAGATTCCGGCGAGCAGACAAGGCGCGCCCTGCTGTGGAGGAATCATATGCGATACGCTTAACTTAAGCAACTTACGTAAGCGTATTGTTTTCAACATGCCGCCCGCTTGGCCTGAAGCCAGTCTGTCGCGGTGCGATCAACCGAGCTAGGGCCTTCAGAGGTTGAAAAGCGCACCTAACTTACGTAAGTTGCTGCTCTTAAATAACAATCAGGGGCAACACTATGGTCAAACCGAATCCCCCAACACAGAGCGCAGCGGTCTTTAAGCGCGTCACCTTCTCGCTGACAGACCAAATCAGTGAGGAAATTGATCGCCTCAGTCTGATTCCGCGTGGATTCCGGGCCTCTCGTTCGGATGTTGTGCGTGCTGGTGTAGCTGCCCTTGCAGACATGACGGAAGAGCAGGTGGTGGCTTTGCTGGATAAGGTTCGACGCGAATAGCCGCATGCTTCGAGGCCTTTCATTGCGTCTTGGGCAAGTGAGCCGAAGGAGGAAGAGACTATCCACAGTCTCTGTGCGTAGAAGTAAGGTAGGTAAAAGGTAGTAGCCCGTTTTTCTCTTTTTTTATTAATAAAATCAAATTGTTATAAGCGCTCCCTGCGATGCTATGCCACTGTTGCGCGACGCTATGCCACCCTGGAGCGACGCTATGCCATCAGAAGCGCGGCGCTATGCCACTGCGTCAAAACGCTAGGGAGGCAGCCATAGAACCAACTGTGGCTTGCCCCGGCTGCTGTCCTGAATGCAGCCCCGTGCAATGATCTCCAGACGCTCCAGCTCGCATACAGCTCGACCAAGGCTGTCACGGAAGTCTCTCAGGCGTCCGCCATATGCCATTTGGGCTTTTAGCCCCTCAAGGGCGTAACGTTGCACTCGGTCAGAGGATGTGGCGATCAGTCGCTGCAGCGTTTTGGCCATGTCTAGCCCGCGGCGGATCTGCAAACGCTTTCCCCAGTCAATCAGGCTGTACTCCCGATTTCCGAACATCAGAATCCAATGCGGGTCGAGCGTGTAGCAGTAGGTCTCGTTGTCATAGCTGAGGCTCTTCAGGATGTTGAATGACTCCATCATCCCCACCGTGTATCGGGTAGACCCGTCTGGTTTGAGCGCCTCAAGGAACAAAGTGGCCTGGCGTAAACGCTTCATGCTTTGATAAAGCCACTCGTATTGTGAGCTGCCGATCACTCCACGCTTGATCTTCCTAAGCAGTTGTTTGCGATTCAGCAAAACGGGGTCGCCAAGCGGGAACGGCTGGGCGAACGCGATTAACGCCATGATTAAGTCCCCATCCGCCTCATCCAGCTGCTCTCCTCTGTACTCCAGGACGCAATCTCGGCGTGTCACCATCCTGGTCTTCGAGTGTTCTTTCCGCTTATTGCGAGCTATCGGGGCGATCAGGCTCGACCGGTTGAGGTGGTTGGGAAAGGCCCCGAGGGCAAAACCGGGCAAAAACATGCTCTGGGAAGTGACTTTGCCCTTTCCTCCGCGAGAGTTCTCCTGGCGCGCGGGTGATGCTATCGGCGTCGATTTGGCCGAGCTATCAACCCCGCGACGAATCTCCCAAATGCGCTCCTCAATACGATTCATCAAGGCATTTGCCCGGCTGAGACGAGAATCTTTTCTGCGATCCAAGCCTGGACATGCTCGACAGGCCAGGCGACCGAATTCGGGCCCAGTCGCACCGGAGCCGGGAATTCGCCACTACGGATGAGGCGGTAGACTTGCGATTTACTCAGGCCAATCTGGGCGCAAACAGCAGGCAGGCGTAACAGAGCAATAGATGACTGAGCCATTCGTGGAACTCCATGAGTCCTGTTGGAATGGCTAGGGATTTAATGGCGTACTCAGCGCGAGGTGTTCCAATTGGAAAAAATCACGAGTTATTGCCCCCCCTTAGCCCTCAAGGTCATCTAGTTCATCTTCGGAGGGGAAGAACTTAGCTATTGTCTTTTCGTTGAGCTTCAAATTAATGCCTGCCAAATCAGTCAGCTCTTTAAGTGCTTTCGCCTTAAGTCCGGGCGAGGCATGAATATTTAACCTTGCCGCATTGTCCCTGAGAGCTGATCCTCTTTGAGACACCGTATGCAAGAGCTCATATGCCGCGCTTATAATTTTCCTAGCGGTCTTTAATTCTCGCTTGTCCTTCGAGGGTTGCCGTGAGTGCTTATTGGCATTTACCGAAGGCCACTCACAAACTAGAAAATCAGGGCGACCAATTTCCGCAGCATCAAACCAACCGGCCAACGCTGATCGCGAGAAGTAAATGGCTGAAGCTGGGACCCGCTCAAAAGACACGTCGAAATAGCATTCAAAGCCTGACTCGCTCTGAGGAGAGTCAGTGTCCCAGTCATTGAAATATCGTTCTAGCGCACTGAACTCTATCTCATGCTTCCGAGCTGACTTTTGGTCACTAGCTACGCCGCCTAGCCAGCATATATCTCCTGGAATCAAAGGGCTTAGAGGGACATAGCTACAAAATTTCAAAAGCTGAAATTTTTCGTATAGATCGTAGGCAGCTTCTTTTAGGCTTACACCAAGAAAGCTGGCGTGAGCGGGTACTATTTCTGATAGCCGGATCGCATTCTTAGGCATCTCAGTAACCTTCAAACTAGTTCATCGGGCTATTTAAGTGGTCGGCATACCATTGAAGCATCTCGCGCCGCCCTTCCAGATACTGAGCATGGTTGTAGGTGCCGCGAATGCTGTTCTTGTCCACGTGCGCCAACTGGGTTTCGACCCACTCGCTGGGGTACCCCTGTTCGTGCAGGGTGGTGGACATCGTGTGGCGAAATCCATGCCCCGTGGCGCGTCCGTCGTAACCGGAGCGCTTCAGCAGTTGGTTGATGGCGGCTTCGCTCATGGGCTTTGCCGGGTCGTTACGGCCGGGGAATGCGAGCGTGTAACCACCAGTAATGCGTTCCAGCTCGCGCAGTGCGGCCACCGCCTGCTGGGAGAGTGGGACTAGATGGGCGCGGCGCATCTTCATGCGCGCCGCAGGAATCAGCCAGAGCGCTTTGTCGAGGTCAAACTCCGACCAGGGGGCTCCACGCAATTCAGCTGTACGCACTCCAGTCAGGATCAGCAGGCGAGTGGCGATCTTTACGACGTCATGCCCCGGACACGCCTGAATGCTGCGTATCAACTCCGGAACTTCAGCAATGGGCAAGAAGGGGTAGTGTCGGGACGTAGGGGTCTGCAGCGCCCCTCCCACGTCCGCGATTGGGTTGTACTCAGCGCGCCCCGTGGCAATCGCGAAACGGTAAACCTCTTGGCAGCGTTGACGAACCTTGCGCAGCTTCTCCAGGGCTCCACGCGCCTCAATGCGACGGAAAACCTGTAACCAGTGCATAGGCTTGATGTCGGTTAGCGGCAAATTCCCCACCTGGGGAAAGATGTCCAACTCGAAAGCCTCCATAACATCACCGGCATAGCCTGCCGACCAGCGCGGCGACTTATGCTGATGCCACTCCAGCGCGAGGCTCTTGAATGTATTGGCGCGAGATATTGCCGCCTGGGCGCGCGCAACCTTCCGCTCAAGCCCAGGATGCCGCCCCTGCGCCACTAGCTGGCGAGCGTCAAAAGCAAGCTGCCTTGCCTGTGCGAGCGTCACCTTGTCGAGAGTGCCAAGGGAAATGTGCGACTGCTTGCCATCCAGGCGGAATCGGAAGCGCCAGGATTTGCCACCTGCCCCACGAATCCAGAGGAACAGACCGCCGCCATCTGCAAGGCCATAGTCCTTCTCGCGTGGTGCAGCATTCTTCACCTGCAGAGCCGTCAATGGCATGCTGAGTACCCATAGATTATTGAACAATCCAAAGGTACTCGCGGAGGTACTCAGAAGACAAGTGCTTGGATGAGACCGAATGGCACCGCATGAAACAAAAAGCCCGCACTAAGCGGGCTTCCTGAGAGATTCATGACACTGCTTGGCACTGCATGAATCTGTTTAATGGTGCCGGAGACAGGAGTCGAACCTGCGACCTTCGCATTACGAATGCGCTGCTCTACCTACTGAGCTACACCGGCGCCAGGCGGCGGATTATCGGGGGTTATGCGGTCGGACTCAAGCCCGACCGCATAACTTCTTTGTCACCCTCAATGCGGGCCGGAGACAGGACGGCTCGGGTCGTGGTGCATGTCCTGCTTGACCTTGCCGACCACTTCATCCGCCACCTCCCGGCCCATCTCGCTCGCCTGGGCGTAACCGGCACGCGCCTTGTCGCGCAGTTTGCCGGTCAACCTGTCGCTGGTATCGCCCATCAACTCGTCTTCGCGACGGGTCGGCGGCATCGTCGCGGCGAGTAGCGCACCAAGGGCGATGCCCATCGCGCCGACGGCCAACGGCTGCTCGTCGAACAGTTGCGAAAACCCGCCGCGGGCACGCGCGGCCGTGTGCCGGAGGCTGTCGGCGGCGTGTCGGCCGGATTCGCCGACGCGGCTGCGCGCATCGCCCAGCGAATGCGACACGCTGTGCCCGAGCTGGCTGGCACGATCCTTCATGCCGACGCCCTGCTGCTTCAGGCTTGAGGCCTTGGCGGCGAGTTTGTCGGTGACTGACGGGCCGCTGGCGGCGTGGTAATCCGGGCGGCGATTCTGGCCGGCCATCAGCCAGAGCAGGCCGACCGAAGTCAACACGGTCGGCACCGGGTTGGCCTTCAGCGTATCGCTGAGGTTGTGCAGGAATTCGCCCCCGCCGCCCTTGGCATAGCCGAGTGCGGTGTCGATCATCTGGCCGGGCGACAGTTTGCTTTCCAGCGCATGGACGATGTTGCCGATCTCGGCGCGCTGCTGGTCGATTTCCCGCTCGAGGGTGTCCGGGTCCTTCTGCGCTTCTACGTCGATCTGATTGTGCGTGCTCATCATGCATGCCCCCTGACGGCTTCTTTATCCTTCTGGATGGAATGGAGGGTGCGGTCGGGCTTGAACGACGAGGCCTCGAACTTCTTCTTGCCGGCCGAAACCATGATCAGGCCGATGACCACCACCACCCCGCCGACGATCAGGGCCGCCAGGTAGGGCTCCATCATCGTGGCGAGGAAATACACCGCCGCCAACAGCAGAATGATGAACCCCGCCAGCAGCACCGCGCCGCCGGTCGCCACACTGGCGGCGCCGGCTTTGGTGGCGCGAAGCGATTCGCTGAGTTCGGCCTTGGCCAGCGCCAGTTCCTTGGTGAACAGCGAGGGCACCTCACGGGTCAATTGGCGCAGCAGGCCGCCCACAGAGTTGTCCTGTTCGGTGTGCAGCGGTTCGTATGGCGTATTGAGGTTGCGTTGTTCGTTCATCGAATCAGCCCTCCGTCGGTGCCTTTGCCATTGGTGGGATAGCTGGTCGCGCCGGATTCATGCCGGCGTGCATCGGCGGGCGTAGTCGTCGCACCGGCGTTGCTGATGCTGCCCACCGGAGCGGCTGGCTGACCGCTGGACAGTCGCTCGTCGAGCTCCATCTGGCTCGGCAGATCGGGGGTACCCGGCGTCGCGCCGGCGCGCCCGAGCGGCGAGGTCGGATGCGGTCGCAGGGCGTCCGAATGGCCGTAGTCGACGGTTGGCTCATGCGCATGCGCACGCTGCCCGGAGGCACGGGCGAAGCGGGTCAGCCCGAAGCCGACGGCGATGCTGCCGGCGATGAACAGCGCCGGGTTATTGCGGGCGAGGCGGTTGACCTCCCCGACCAGCTCATCGACGCTCTTGCCGCGCAGGTTATCGGCCAGTTCGACCATGCCCTGCGCCATCTCCGAGACGTACGTTGAAAGGCCATTGTCCTGGTGCTGCAGCTCGTCCGCTGCGGCCTGGGCACTGCGCGCGACCTTTTCCAGCTCGTCGGCAGCCGTCCCGCGGTAGCTGTTCAGCTGCGCCTTGCCCTGCTGCTTCACCTCGTCGCCGACTTCTCGCGCCCTGGCCTTCAGATCGGTATCCGCAGCGCCACGCGAGGAGCCGGCGCTATCCGGCGTCGAGCCTGATTGCGGCAGGCCGCCATAACCTGTGATGTCTTCATCGGGTGTCGTCATGTTGATCCACCTTCTATGAGTTTGGCCGAATGACTGTGTCCGCTGAAACACAGCGTTGCGGGTTGAGCCCGCCACGAGCCGCGCGGTTTCACGGTGTGCACATAGAAGGTGACCGGACCCCATTTTTCGAGTTCCGTGGTTCTGGCCCAGCGGTCCGGGGCTGACGAGAGCGTTCCGCGCGAGGCAGTGCGTTCGTCCGCCCAGCGATCCGCCCGCAGATCACCTGCTCGGCGCGCCAAGGCGGCGCCAGCCGCGGGCTGCGGCGATTGCGCATCAAGCCAAGCGAAACGGCGCGCTGCGGGTCGCCGCATGACCGCGCAGTCAGCTTCAGCGCAGCGCGCCCCGACGAGCTGCATGTGGCGCGCTCGCCAGAAACGCAAAAACGGGCCCTGAGGCCCGTTCCTGTTTGCGCTGGCGGCGTCGGCTTACAGCGGGCCGATGCTGCTGCAGCTGTTGCTGGCCTTGGCGTGCTTCTGCAGCACCGGCAGTTGCGGGCGCGCCTTGCCACTGGTCACGTCCAGCGACAGCGCGTACTCGCCCCACCAGGGACCTGCCGCCCAGTAGGTGCTGGGGATGCAGTTCTGCCGCAGGTAGGCCAGCAGGTTGTCGGTGGCGACGATGGCCGAGGGCGAGAAGTCCGGCACGCCGTGCTCGCCGATGTAGCCACGCAGGTTGTTGCTCTTCAGCCACTCGACGAAGGGCTTGACGCGGTTCACGCCGATCATCGGGTCGAACACTTCAGCCTTGTCGAAGTAGTTGCCGGAGAAATCCTTGTCCACGTACATGTGCGCCTCGAACACCAGGTTGTTCTTGCGGTCACGCATCCACGGATCGTTGATCAGCTGGCTGTTGTAGTACGGCCAGTGGAAGGCGCTCGACCAGCGATCACCGGCGACGTAGATCCAGCGCTGGCTATCCAGGGTACGGATCGCCTTGGCGGCGGCCAGCGCGGCCTGCGGCCACAGCCCGTTGGTGGAGTACGGCTCGTTCATCAGGCCATAGCCCTCGACGGCCGGATGGCTGACGACCTGCTGGACGATCTGCTTCCACACACCGGCGAACGAGCTGATGGGTACTTCGCTGGAGCCGATCAGCTTGCCGTAGTAGCGGTAGTAGTTGTGCAGATCGAGGATGACCTTCACGCCGTGCTTGTGCGCGAAGTCCAGCGACTGCTTCAGACGCGCCAGCTCGGCTTCGTTGAGCGCCGTGCCCAGCTTGGGCTGGATGCGCTCCCAGAGGAACGGCAGGCGCACCAGCTTCATGCCCAGATCGGCGTACTTCTTGTAGTACGACTCGGCCGGATAGGTGTAGTTGGTACCGTGCACACCCGGGACCACCGACGGGCCGAAACCGGCGCCGGACAGGTTGACGCCAACCAGGCGCGGCGGGCCGTTGGTGGTGTCGGCCGGTGCCGTGGATTCGGCAGGTGCGCTCACGACCGGCTCCGAAACAGTCGGGCTGGTGACAGTGCCGCTGGTACTGGTACCGCTGATGGCGGAAATGCTCTTCGGATAGCCCACCGCGTTGCCGTCCAGAACCGCGCCATCCAGATAGACGCTCATGTTGCTGCCGGAAATGTAGGCGGCGGTGATCTTGCGCACCTGGCCATCGGCCAGCTTCACCGAATTGCCCAACTTGAACGCAGCCTGGTTGGCAGCGGTGGCGGCAATAGAGAAACCAGGCGACTTGCGCCATACCCCGTTGAGCCAGTCGGTATTGGTGAAGTTGTTGAGACCGCTGGTGGCGAGTGTGGTTTGCGTCGGTGCGGTAATTGCGGTTTCGGTTGTACTTCCGGAAACAACCGTCAGCTTGTTCGGATATCCGACCACATTGCCGTTTACCGCCGCGCCGTCGGCCCACACGCTCATGTTGGAACCTACAACCTGCACGCTCTTGATCTTGCGCAGCTGGCCATCGGCCAGTTTTACCGTAGCACCCACAACGAACGCGCTCTTGCTTGCGCTGGTTGCCGGAATGGAGAAACCGGCCGACTTGCGCCAGACGCCATTGAGCCAATCGGTACTGGTGAAGCTGTTGATGCTGGAGGCGTAGGTGATGCCGCTCGAAACAGTGGTCGAAGTCCCGCTGGTGGTGGTCGTCGTCGAGCTGGTGGTCGACTCGGCGGTGGTGAAAGTCACCGCGCTCACGCTGTTCGGCGCACCCACCTTGTTGCCGTCGACAGCCGCGCCATCGAGAAACACGCTGAGGTTGCTGCCCACCACATAGACCTTGGTGACCTTGCGCACCTGGCCATCGGCCAGACGCACGCTGGCGCCGGCCTTGAACGCGGCATTGTTGGCGCTGGACGCCGGAATCGACAGCGCCGGCGCGGCGCGCCAGACGCCGTTGAGCCAGTCGGTGTTGGTGAAACTGTTGATCTTCGCGCTGAGGGTCACGGTGGCCGACTCGGTGCTCACGGCATCGGCGGCGAAGACGGCGGTGGAAGTGCTAACGCTGCCCAGTACGGCGGCCAGGGCGATGGCGGCTACGAGCGTCTTGCGGGAGCCAGCGAAAACGTTGATAGACATCTTTCTCTCCGAAACTTAATACGTCTAAAGGCGCTTTCGCGGCCTTTAAAAAAGTGCGGGAGGTCAATTGAGTCGTGCGTGGCACAGCCTGTCGGGAAGCCGCTTTGTCACAACCGAATAAACCCGTCAGCAAACGAAAAACCCGCTGCTCCCCCTGAACAATCCGAATCAATCGTTGCGTGGCGGCTTTATAATAGGTTCCAAAAAATAATGGAAACCCAGGCGACCATTTGCAGTCGCCAAAATATCGACATGGTTTAGGTATTGCTATTAATTTGATATTGCAAACTAGCAACTTGCCAGCAATCCAAAGAATTAATCCCTAACTGTTTTTTGTGGATTAGGCTGACTAACGGCGTCATTTTTTTGAATTCGCGACTTGTTTGTTTCAATTTAAAGTTCAATCTTTTCCGACAGACGGTAGTGCCGCTAAAGTGGAAGGCGCAGGGCAAATCGGCACATCGACCTTCCGCCGCCGGGCGCTGTCCCAATAGGGAAATCACTGCGGAGCAAGGTCATGCATCGATTCAAGGTGGGCGATCACGTCAGCTGGAACTCCGAGGCAGGGCGGGTCAGCGGCACCATCATCAAGGTCCATACGGCCGATACGCAGTACAAGGGGCACACCCGGCACGCCAGCCCGGAGGAGCCGCAGTACGAGATCAAGAGTGACAAGACCGATCACATCGCCATGCACAAACCCGGTGCACTGACCAAGCTGGACTGACCCGGCATGAGCATACCGGCCACGGTCTGGACCATCGGCCATTCGACGCGCCCGCTCGAGCAGTTCATCGCCCTGCTCGAGCACTACCGCATCGAGGGGATCGCCGATGTGCGCCGCCATCCCGGTTCGCGGCGACTGCCCCAGTTCGGCTCCGAGGCGCTGCGTGAAGCGCTCACCGCTCGAGGCATCGCCTATGACTGGCTAGCGGAGCTGGGCGGCCGCCGGCGCGCCGCGGCCGACTCGGTCAACCAGGCGTGGCGCAACGCTTCGTTTCGTGGCTATGCCGACCATCTGGCCAGCGCGGAATTTGCCCGCGGCCTGGAACGCCTGCTGGTGCTGGCCGGCGAGCGGCGCACCGCGATGATGTGCGCCGAGGTGCTGTGGTGGCGCTGTCACCGCTCGCTGGTTTCCGATGTGCTGAAGGTGCGCGGCATCGAGGTGCTGCACATCCAGGACGAGCAGCATCTGATCGCACACCCGTTCACCGCGCCGGCGCGGCTGGTCGATGGCGAGCTGAGTTACGCGCAAGACGCAGGCGAACCCCTGCGCCGGGATGTCGACGGCGGCCGGCAGGCGCGCCTGGATCTCTAGCAGGCCACGCGTTCAGGCGCGCTCGATGCGATCCGGGTGGATGACGATGCGCCCCTGCTTGTAGAGGCCGCCGATGGCCTTCTTGAAGTTGCCCTTGCTGACGCCGAACTGCCGCGCGATCTCTTCGGCCGGGCTCTTGTCGGAGAGCGCCAGCATGCCCTGCCCTTCTTCCAGCTTCTGCAGGATCAGCGCCTGCAGTGCGTCGAGCGCCTCGCTGCCCACCGGCTGCAGGCTCAGGCTGATCTTGCCGTCGGCGCGCAGCTCCTTGATGAAGCCGCGCTCGCGCATGCCCGGGCGCAGGAACTTGAACGCCTCGTTCTTGTGGATCAGCCCCCAGTGCTGGCCGTTGATGATGGCCTTGAAGCCCAGCTCGGTGGCCTCGACCACGAGCAGCTCCACCGCCTCGCCGACCGCGTAACGCGGCGGCGTCCGGTCCAGGTAGCGGTCGAGCCGCGCGGTAGCGGTGATGCGCCGCGTGCGCTTGTCGACGTAGACGTGGACCACGCAGTAGTCGCCGACCTGCAGCGGGCGCTTTTCTTCCGAATGCGGCAGCAGCAGGTCCTTCGGCAGCCCCCAGTCGAGGAACAGGCCGACGCGGTTGATCTCCACCACCTTGAGGCTGGCGAACTCGCCGACCTGCACCTTGGGCTTGTCGGTGGTGGCGATCAGCTTGTCCTCGCTGTCGAGATAGATGAACACGTTGAGCCAGTCGTCCACCTCGGTCGGCGTGTTCTTCGGGATATAGCGCTTGGGCAGGAGGATTTCGCCGTCCGCGCCGCCATCGAGATAGAGGCCGAAACTGGTGTGCTTGACGATTGGTAGGCTGTTGAAGCGCCCGATAGCGGCCATGTGCATGATCCCGGAAGCAGAAAGGCGCTGATTCTAGCAGGCTGCCCGCGCCCGCAGGCCGCGCATCAGGGCTGCAGCCCCAGCCGCAGCAGGCGGCCCTCGGCGGCATCGGTGAGCAGGTACAGATAGCCGTCCGGGCCGAGGCGCACGTCGCGGATACGCTCACCGAGCGCATCCAGCAGGCGCTCCTCATGCACCACGCGGTCGCCGTCCAGCTCCAGGCGGATCAGTGTCTGCGCCGACAATGCGCCGATGAACAGGCTGTGCTGCCAGGCGGGGAAGCGTTCGGCGTCGTAGAACGCCATGCCGCTGATGGCCGGCGACTTCTTCCAGACGTACAGCGGCGGTTCGGTGCCTGCCACGGTCTTGCCCTGCGCCTCGGGGATCGGCAGCAGGCTGTAGTTGATGCCGTGCGTGGCCAGCGGCCAGCCGTAGTTTTTCCCCGGCTGGGGGATGTTGATCTCGTCGCCACCACGCGGGCCGTGCTCGTGGGTCCAGAGCTGCCCGCTCCACGGGTTAAGGGCGGCACCCTGCTGGTTGCGATGGCCGTAGGACCAGATCTCCGGCCGTGCGCCCTGGCGGTCGACGAAGGGGTTGTCCTCTGGCACGCGACCATCGGGATAAAGGCGCACCAGCTTGCCCTGCAGCTTGTCCAGTTCCTGCGCGGTGGGCCGCTGATTGTTCTCGCCGAGCGCGATGAACAGGTAGCCGTCGCGATCGAACACCAGCCGCGAACCGAAGTGCACGCCCGTGGACAGCTTGGGCTGCTGGCGGAAGATCACCTGAAAATCCTCCAGCCGCGCGCGATCCTCGCTCAAGCGCCCGCGCCCCACCGTGGTGCCGGCGTGGCCGTTGTCGCCGGCCTCCGCATAGCTGAGATACACCAGCCGGTCGCGCGGGAACGTCGGCGACAGCGCCACATCGAGCAAGCCACCCTGGCCACGGGCGAACACCTCGGGCACCCCGGCCAGCGGTGTCGAACGCGAACCATCCAGCCCCACCAGGCGCAACCGGCCGGGACGCTCGGTCACCAGCAGGTGCTCGCCATCCGGCAGGAAGGCCAGCGCCCAGGGGTTTTCCAGCCCCGTCGCCACCTCATCCAGGCGCAACTGGCCGAGCTCGCTGCGAAAACGCTGCGGTTCGGCCGCGACAAGCGCGCTCGAGGCAACGAACAGCGCGGCGCATACAACGGCAATCAGATCACGCGACATGGGCTGCTCCGACGGATCGATTCGACGACCCGCCTCAGTAAAGAACAAAGGCGCCGAATGCGCACCCTTGAGCCTCCGCGCAGCGCCCCAGCGGAAAATCGGACAAAAGTCAATAAAATCTGTATAATGCCCGGTTCGACTGCTTAACGGAAAAGTGATCATGACCAGCAAAGTCGCTGCCAAGCGCAAGCCCGAACCCGCCTTCGAAACCAGCCAGTCCCTGGCTGCCCAGATGGCCGCCTTCCTCAAGGCCGGCGGTGAAATCCAGCAGATTCCCAACGGAGTCAGCGGCCAGACCCAAGGGCCGTCGCGCCAGATCACCATCAGCAAGAAGTGATCGACCCCTCCCGCTGAAACGCCCCTCGGCGAGCCCTGCCATCCGCGCACCGGCTCGCCGCGTTTTTTTACCCCTCCTGCCGAGCCCACCATGACCGACCCCGTACGCCTGTCCAAACGCCTTGCCGAACAGCTCGGCTGCTCCCGACGCGAGGCCGAGCTGTATATCGAAGGCGGCTGGGTGACGGTGGACGAGCAGATCGTGCAGGCGCCGTTCTTCAAGGTCCAGCCGGCGCAACGACTGGCCCTGCTGCCGGGCGCCAGCGCGCGCGAGATCGCCCCGGTCACGCTGCTGCTGCACAAGCCGGCCGGTCAGGCCGTGCCGGGCGATGCCGCCACCGCGTTGCAACTGCTCGCGGCCGCCGGGCACTGGGCCGAAGACCCGAGCACCACCGCCCCGCTGCAACGCCATCTGCTGCGCCAGAACGTGCTGCTGCCGCTGGAGGATGAAGCCAGCGGGCTGCTGGTGTTCAGCCAGCAACGCGAAGTGATCCGCCTGCTGAGCGACGCGCGCAGCAAGCTGGAGCAGGAATTCATCGTCGAGGTCAGCGGCGAACCGGAAGCGGACGGCCTGGCACTGCTCGGCAAAGGCATCGGCCATCGCGGCCGGATTCTGCCCAAAGCCAAGGCCAGCTGGCAGAACGAAACTCACCTGCGCGTGGCCGTCAAACAACCGCAACCCGGCGAGTTGCGCATGCTCTGCGAAGCCATCGGCCTGCGCGTGCTCGGCTACAAGCGCATCCGCATCGGCCGGCTGTCGATGGCCAGGCTGCCGCTGGGCCAGTGGCGTTTTCTCGGCGAACACGAGCGTTTCTGAGACCGCCTCGCCCGCAAGCGCTTGCGGCATTCGAACGGCTGAACCAGTCTGAGCGCAGTGCTGTCCGAGAACAGCATTGCCCTCGAATCCGCTACGGCGGATTCTCTTTCTTCCGGCGGATCATCGATGCTCAGACTGCTTGCGCTGCTGCTTCTCTGTTCGTTGAGTGCCCAGGCGACCGAGCGGATCGAGGTCTGGACCTATCACACCTCGCCACCCTTTGCCGCCGGGCAGAATCCGGGGCTGTCCGAGACGCTGGTAGAACTGCTCAACCAGCATCCGTCCAACCATGATCGCTATTTTTTCGCGCTGAGCCAGCTGCCGCGCCGACGACTCGACGCCCGCCTCGCCGAAAACCGCCCCGGCGTGCTGCTGTGGACCACGCCGGAGTTCTTCCCGGCCAGGCTGGTCGCCCGCGCGCGATGGACGTCGCCGCTGCTCTGCGACACCCAGGACTTCGTTTCGCCAGCGAGCCGTCCGTTCGATTACGAAGGCCCCGAATCGCTGTATGGCCAACGCCTCGGCGGCGTGCTCGGGCATTACTACCAGACCCTGCAGGACGACATCGACAAGGGCCGGATTCGTCGCGAGGACGTGCATTCGGATCTGCAGAACCTGCACAAACTGCTCTCCGGGCGCATCGACGTTGCGCTGCTGCCGCGCTCGGCGCGCTACTTCTACGAAACCACCGAGATACCGCCGGCACGCCTGCACGTATCCGATGTGCCGCTCTACACCTTCGAGCGCCACATCCTCATTACCTCCAGCCTCAACCCGGCCGCGACACAGTTCATCCAGCAGCTGATCACCGATCTGCCGCACAGCGCCCGCTGGCAGGGCCTGTTGCGCCGCTACGGACTGCAGCGGATGAACGCCCCCTGCACCACCTACTGAGCGCAAACGACTCTGGCGAAGCGCGGTGCGCACGGCCCATACTGGCGAACCTCAAAAGGAGAGCGAGTTCACAATGAGACATGCGCTGGCGATTGCGCTGCTGATGTTGCTCGGCGGCTGCGCTTCACAATCGTGCGACCAGCCCTGGAGCGACAGCCGCTGCCGGGCGGAACGCCTGCTGTACCAGAACGACCTGCTGCAGGCGAAGATCCTGATCGCCTCCGGAGACGAGGAAGGCTACGAGCTGGCCGATGCGCTGCTCGACCGCAGCGCGCCACAGGATCGACGCGGCGAAACCGAGTTCTACCAGGCGCTGTTGATGATCCGCCTCGGCCCGGAACCCTCCGAGGTGCTGCACCTGCTGGAGAAGGCCAAGGACAAGGGCCATCCGCACGCGGTCGCCCTGCTCTACAAGATTTACATGGAGCCCTATCTGATCGAGGAGCGCGACATCGCCAAGGCGGACGCCTACCGCGAAGCCTACGCGCAGCTCGACGTCGCCCAGAGCGGCTATCCGTCCTTCGAGAAGGCCCTGGCGCTGGTGTCGCAACTGGTCGAACCGCCGCCGCCAGCCGCCGAGTATCGCGCGCCCTGCCCGCAGTACTGCCTGGAGCAGGCGCAACAGCCACGCTGAACGCCAGTCAGGGTGCCGGCGTCTGCGACAGGCGCGGCTCCTCGTCGCCGTTGGCCACCGCACGGGCCTGCGCTTCGCTGGCGTAAGGCCCGCCGATCACCGCGCCATCCAGCTCCACGACCCAGCACACCGCCCAGGTCGGGCGCCATGCCTTGGGAACATTCTCACCGCTCAGGTGCTTGATCTGTGCGTGCATGGTATTTCTCCCGCGTTGATTGAATGAATCGCCACCGCGCCCTGGGACGCGGCCTACGCTAGAAGTGACCGCGTGCGCGGCGGGTTTTCACCTATCGCCCGACGAAAACCCAGCCCAGGCGCGCGCGGATGATGAACAGACGAGGACCGACGATGCACCGCACCTGCCGGGTACTGTTGTCGCTACTGTTCTGCAGCGTTGTGCTGGTCGGCTGCAGCCGCGCGACGCTGGTCTATCGCAACCTCGACGTGCTGGTGCCGTGGTCGCTCAACGACTACCTCGACCTGAACCGCGCACAGCAAGACCGGCTTCGCGAGCGGATCAGGAGGCATCTGGCCTGGCATTGCCGCAGCCAGCTACCGGACCTGCTCGACGATCTGCAGCGCCTGCAACACGACAGCGCCCACCGCAGGCTGGACGGCGACCAGCTGCGGCCGTACTACCGGGACATCCGCCAGGCGATCCAGGCCATCGCGGTTGAGATCACCCCCACCGCCACCGAACTGCTGCGCGCACTGGACGACGCGCAGGTGCGCGAGCTGGCGCAGGCGCTGGAGGCGGATCAACGCGAACACCGCGAGCAATACCTGGCGCCGCCGTTGCCCCAGCAAATTCGCGAACGTGCCGAGCGCATGGGCGAACGTCTCGAACACTGGCTCGGCCCGCTCGATGCGGCGCAACGCCAGCGCGTGCTGGCCTGGTCGCACAGCCTGGGCGAGCAGAACGCACGCTGGCTGAGCAACCGCGAGCACTGGCAGCGCGAGCTGCTCGACAGCGTGCGCCAGCGCGATCGGGCCGATTTCGCCGCGCGCATCGCCCGGCTGCTGCAGGATCGCGAAGCGCTGCTCGACGAGGCCGACCGTGCCGCACTGCGGCACGCCGAACGGGCCGTGCTGGCCCTGCTGGCCGACCTGCACGGCATGGCCGACGCGCGCCAGCGCGAGCACCTTGCCCGGCGTTTGCAGCAGATGCGCCAGGACCTCGCCGGCCTCGAATGCCTGCCAGCTAGTGCCGCAGCAGCGCGCGCCTGACCGCCTCCTGCTCCGACGCGTCCAGCTCGGCCAGCCACTACGGCTTGCCGGCCACCCGCACCGCCAGCGGCACGCCGTCGCGGTAAAGAAGGCGATTGCCGGGCAACGCCGGCACCTTGTTGCCCGGCAACAGCGTACCCAGCTGGTTCAGCGGGTCGACCGCCGATACCGCCAGCAGCTCGCCGGAGGGTGGGCGCTTGCGCACCTCCCGCAGCAGACCGAGCGCGTCCGGCAACGCGAACTGCTCGCCGGCCACACCCGCAACGAAGCGCCCACCGCGAATCTCGCCACGCGCTTCCAGCCGGTGATAAACCCGCAGCAGCTCCCGCCAGGGCGGCAGCCAGTCCGCCTCGCGCGCCAGCAGCCGCCAGAACACCACACCGTAGCGGCGCAGCAGTACCCGGGCGATATGCTCCAGCGCCTCGCCATCGACTGCGGATCGACTGTTCGCCAGCGCCTCGGCTGCCACCGGCCTGCGCACCAGCGCCCAGCGCCCGGCATCCGCCATGCCGCCGATGAAGGCACCGCCGCGGCTGCGCCGCGTGGTGCGCGCACGCTTGCTGGCCGGCGTGAGCAACGCGCGCAGGCCGGCGAAGCTGTCGGCGTTCACCTGCCCCGCCGCCACCAGTTCGCCAAGCGCATCCTCCAGTTCGCTGCGCAGCAGGTGTGCCTCGTGCTGCAGCTCGTCGAAGAACAGCGCACCGTGCGCCTGCAAACACTCGAGCACCCGCTGCGCCCGCGACGACAGTTGCGCCACCGACGCGCCGCTGGCCAGCGCCTGCCAGACCGCGAGCTGGCGCCGCGGCAGCAGCACGATGGGCGTGCCGCGCACCGGCCCGCCGCCGGCCTTCAGACGCCCGGCCAGCCGCGTCCAGACGATGCGCCCGGAACGGCACAGCTCGTCCAGCCAGTGGCCGCCGTAGTCCTGCAGGCGCGCCGGCAGCAGATCGCTTTCCCACGCGCCCGCAGCCGCCTGGAAGCCTTCGAGCTGTTCGACCAGCGTGTCCAGCGCCTCGCGCCCCCGCATGCGCGTGGCGGCGGACAGGTGCTGCCAGTCGGCGAGAAACCGCATGAAATCGGCGCGCTCCACCGGCTCGATCTCGCGACGCAGACGCTTGACCGTGTAGCGATGGATGCGCGCCAGCAGATGCCGCTCGCACCATTCCTCCTCGCTCGCAGCCAGGGTGAAGCGGCCGCGCAGCACGTAGCCCTGGGCTTCCAGGCGGGTCAGTGCCTGCGCCACGGCCGAGGCCGGCAAGGCCAGCGGCCGGGCGATCAATGGCACCGGCAGCGGTCCGAAGCCGCTCAGCCGCGCGCGGATCAGCTCCACCAGCGCATCCTCTTCCGCCAGCTCGCGGTCGTACCCGGCCGGCGGCTGCAGCTTGGGCTCGCACGGCGCCTGCGGGTAGATCGCGCGCAGCCATGCCAGTCGCTCCAGCGCCACCCACAGCGCGCGATCATGGGCGACCTGCAGGCGCGTCGCCCGTCCGCCGCGCGCCAGCTCGGCTAGCCAGTCAATCCATTGCGGCTGCGTGGCGGCTTCGGTTTCGGCGATGCAGCCCAGCGCCGTCAGCGCCTCGTGCATCTCGTCGGCCGAGCGCGCCTCGGGCCAGGCTTCTTCGCTGACGGCAGCAATCGCCAGCGGGTCCAGCGCACCAAGGTCATCGGCGGATTGCGGGTCGCTCCAGCGCCGGGCGAGCACCGCCTGGGTGCGGCGTTCCTCCAGCGGGGCGTCATCGAGAAAGGCGTAGGGCCGCGCGCCAAGCACCTCCATGGCCAGCGGCGACGGTGCCGGTAGGTCGCGCGCCAGCAGCTCGACCTCGCCGCTTTCCATGCGTCGCAGCAAGGCCAGCCAGCCTTCGCTGTCCATCGCCTCGTGCAGGCAGTCGTCGAGGGTCTGGCGCACCAGCGGGTGCTCGGGAATCTCGCGCTCGCCGACGATGTTCTCCAGGCAGGCCACCTGATCGGGGAACACCGTAGCCAGCAGGTCTTCGCTTTTCATCCGCTGCAGCTGCGGCGCCACCTTGCGCCCGCCGGCCATGCGCGGCAGCGCCAGCGCGGTGGTGGCGATCCAGCGCCAGCGCACGCCGAACAGCGGCGCGTCGAGCAGCGCCTGGATCAGCACCTGCTCGGCGCTGGCCGAATGCAGGTAACGCCAGACCTCGTCCAGCGCGAAGCTGTGGCTGGTCGACAGCGACAGGATGATCGCGTCTTCGGTCGCCGCCGCCTGCAGCTCGAAGTTGAAGGTGCGACAGAAGCGCTTGCGCAGCGCCAGGCCCCAGGCGCGGTTGATGCGGCTGCCGTAGGGCGAATGGATGACCAGCTGGGTGCCGCCGGACTCGTCGAAAAAGCGCTCCATGACCAGCCGCCGCTGGGTTGGCAGCGCGCCCAGCGCCGAGCGCGCGCGGGCCAGGTATTCGACGATCTGCCGCGCCGCCGGCTCGGCGAGACCGAGCACATCCAACAGCCAGGCGATGGCCGGCTCCAGGCGCGCATCGCCGGCCTGCTCGGCGGCGGCCAGGCGCTGGTCGATCTCCTCGCGCAGACGCGCCACGGCAAAGGACAGCTCGTCGCTGCGGCCCGGCGCCTCGCCGAGCCAGAACGGGATGTTCGGCGGTGTGCCCTGGGCGTCCTCGACGCGCACCCGCCCCGGCTCGATCTTGAGGATGCGATAGGAGGTGTTGCCGAGCTGAAACACGTCGCCAGCCAGGCTCTCCACGGCGAAATCCTCGTTCACCGTGCCGATGTTCAGCCCCTGAGGTTCGAGCAGTACCGCGTAGTCGGCGTTGTCGGCGATGGTGCCGCCGGAGGTCAGCGCGGTCAGCCGACCACCGCGACGGGCGCGCAGGCTGCGCGTCGCCAGGTCGCGATGCAGATAGGCGCCGCGAGCGCCGTGGCGGGTCGTGTAGCCCTCGGCGAGCATCGTCAGCAACGCCTGGTAGCCGGCCTCGTCCAGCGCGGCGTAGGGCATGGCGCGGCGGATCAGCGCCAGCAGCGCCGCCTCCGGCCATTCGCCACAGGCCACTTCGGCGACGATCTGCTGGGCCAGCACATCCAGCGGCGCCTGCGGAATGCGCAGCACGTCCAGCTCGCCGCGGCGCACGGCATCGAGCAGCGCGGCACATTCGATCAGGTCATCGCGCGAGCTGGGAAACAGCCGCCCCTTGGAGATCCCCGCGACCTGATGCCCGGCGCGGCCGACGCGCTGCAGAAAGGCGGCGATCGACCGCGGCGAACCGAGCTGGCAGACCAGTTCCACGTCGCCGATGTCGATGCCCAGCTCCAGCGAGGCGGTGGCGACCAGCACCCGCAGGTCGCCACGCTTGAGCTTCTGCTCGGCCGTCAGCCGCTGCTCGCGCGCCAGACTGCCGTGGTGTGCGGCCACCACGGCGTTGCCCAGCCGCTCGGCCAGATGCCGCGTGGTGCGCTCGGCCATGCGTCGCGTGTTGACGAACACCAGCGTGGTGCGATGCTCGCCGGCCAGCGCCGCGAGGCGGTCATAGACCAGCGCCCAGGCGTCGTTGCTCATCACCGCTTCCAGCGGCACCGGCGGCACTTCCAGCGCCAGATCGCGCGCACGGCCGTGACCGATATCGACGATTTCGCACGGCCGTCCGGTGCCGGCCAGAAAGCGCGCCACGGCCTCGATCGGCTTCTGCGTCGCCGACAGCCCGACGCGCACCAGCGGCCGCCCGCACAGCGCCTCCAGGCGCTCCAGCGACAGCGCCAGATGACTGCCGCGCTTGTTGCCGGCAATCGCATGGATCTCGTCGACGATCACGCTGCGCACGTCGCGCAGCATCTGCCGCCCGGACTCCGAACCCAGCAGCACGTAAAGCGACTCCGGCGTGGTGACGAGGATGTGCGGCACCCGCTTGCGCAGCGCCGCGCGCTCGGCCTGCGGCGTGTCGCCGGTGCGCACCGCAGCGCGAATATTCACCGACGGCAGGCCGAGGCGTTCCAGCTCGGCGGCGATGCCGGCCAGCGGTAGCTCCAGGTTGAGCCGAATGTCGTTGGACAGTGCCTTGAGCGGCGAGACGTAGAGCACCTGCGTGCCATCGGCCAGCCCGTCGTCGGCCAGGCCCTGGCGTACCAATGCGTCGATGGCAGCCAGAAACGCGGTCAGCGTCTTGCCCGAGCCGGTCGGCGCAGCCACCAGCGTCGAGCGCCGCGCGCGGATCAACGGCCAGGCCGCCGCCTGGGCCGGCGTCGGTGTCGGAAAGTTGCCGGCGAACCAGCCCGCCACGGCGGGATGGAAGAGGCTCAGCGGATCGGTGCGCGAGGTATTCATGCGCTCGAATATGCTGCCGCGCAGGATGCGGCACAAGCGACAGCCGGTCGGCGGCGTGGAAACGGCATCGCGCTCTGGCGGTCAACCTTCTGACATCGCCACGCCACGGAGCCCGCCATGACCACCACCCCGCTCAGCCTCGACAACGCCATGCAACTGGCCGCCGAAGCCTTCCTGCCCTGCGGCTGCGTGACCAGCGCCAACCCCGCTGACGACAGTTTCGGCTTCACCGTGATGAGCGGCAGCGGCGCGGAGCTGGCGCGCGTGGCGCAGGTGCGCGACTACGCCGATCCGCTGCGCATGGCCCAGGTGATCGAGCAGACCCGCCAGGAACTGCTCGCCAAGGGCTGCACCCTGGAGCCGTGGACGATGCCCTTCATCACCGATGACAGCGCCATCCCGGAAACCACGCCCAACTACTGAGCGCTCCCGGCTTTCGCAACGGGCGATCTGCTGCTTTTCTCAAACAGGGCGGCCGGCGCGCGAACTTTTGCGCTGCGCTTCGAGTCGCTATCTGGAGGCGGCCGCGACCGCACGAACGGCAGGGGGGAACGCTCATGATCAATCTGGCAGGACAGGCGCGGGCGCATCCGGCAGCGTCGCAGCCAGGCGGTCTGCTCGACCGCTACCGGCAGGTGCGCGGCACCAGCGAGGCACTCTGCGCGCCGCTGCAGGTCGAGGATTACGTGATCCAGAGCATGCCTGCCGTCAGCCCGCCGAAATGGCATCTGGCGCATGTCAGCTGGTTCTTCGAGACCTTCCTGCTGCTGCCCTACCTGCCCGGCTATCGGCGCCTGAACGACGCCTACGACTACCTGTTCAACTCCTACTACCAGACCCACGGCACGCCATTTCCGCGCGCCTCGCGCGGCGTGCTGTCGCGCCCGGGCGTGGACGAAATCTACCGCTACCGCCGGCATGTCGACCAGGCGATGGGCGAGCTGCTGATTGCCCTGCCACCCGCGCAGGCCAGCGAGATCGCCCGGCGCGTCGAACTCGGTTTGCAGCACGAGCAGCAGCACCAGGAGCTGCTGCTGATGGACATCAAGCACATCCTCGCGCAGAACCCGCTGCACCCGATCTATCGCGACGACCTGCAACCGCCACCCAGCACCCCGCCGCAGCGGCCGCGCTGGCACGAGCATGCCGGCGGCGTGCAGCACATCGGCCACGCCGGCGGCGGCTTCGCCTTCGATTGCGAAACGCCACGGCATCGCCAGTTCGTCGAGGATTTCCAGCTCGCCGAGCGGCCGGTGAGCAACGCCGAGTACCTATCATTTATCGCCGATGGCGGCTATGTGCGCCCGGAACTGTGGCTGTCCGATGGCTGGGACCTGATCCAGCAGGCCGGCTGGCACGCGCCGCTGTACTGGCTGCGCGCCGAGGACGCCTGGCTGGAGATGACCCTCGGCGGACTGCGCCCGCTGGACCCGCACGCGCCGGTCTGCCATGTCAGCTATTACGAGGCCGACGCCTATGCCCGCTGGGCCGGCGCCCGGCTGCCGAGCGAGGCGGAGTGGGAAGTCGCTGCGGCCGACCAGCCGCTGACGGGCAACTTTCTCGAGAGCGACCACCTGCAGCCGGTCGCTGCATCCAGCACACACGACGGCCCGCAGCAGCTGTTCGGTGACGTCTGGGAATGGACGGCCAGCGCCTACCTGCCCTATCCGGGTTTTCGCCCGCTGCCCGGCAGCCTCGGCGAGTACAACGGCAAGTTCATGTCCGGCCAGATGGTGTTGCGCGGCGGTTGCTGCGCCACGCCGCAATCGCACCTGCGGATCACCTACCGCAATTTCTTCCAGCCGGCGATGCGCTGGCAGTTTGCCGGGCTGCGCCTGGCCAGGGGGCTCTGAAGATGGCGCTGGCCATTCATTTCCATGACCGACTGCAACAACCGCATGCGGCCTCGCTGCGCGAGGAAACCCTGCGCGGGTTCGCCGCCACGCCGAAACGGGTGTCGCCCAAGTTCTTCTACGATCGGCGCGGCTCCGAGCTGTTCGAGCAGATCTGCCAGCAGCCGGAGTACTACCTCACCCGTACCGAGGAGCGCATCCTGGCCGACGCGGCGGGCGATATCCGCGAGATCGCCGGTCCGCGCAGCGATCTGATCGAGCTGGGCAGCGGCGCCAGCCGCAAGGTGCGCCTGCTGCTCGAGGCGCTGCATCCGGCCAGTTATCTGGGCATCGACATCAGCGAGGACTTCCTGCGCAGCAGCACCCAGCGCCTGGCCGCCGACTACCCGTGGCTGGAGGTGCACGCCGCCTGCACCGATTTCTCCCACGAACTGGCGCTACCCGAGGACTTCGCCAGCGAGCACCCGCTGGTGTTCTTTCCCGGCTCGAGCATCGGCAACTTCACCCCGGAGGAAGCCGCGGCCTTGCTGCGTCACTTGCACGAGGTACTGCCGGTCGGCGGCGGTCTGCTCATCGGCGTCGACCTGGTCAAGCCGCGCGAGCTGCTGGAAGCGGCTTACAACGACCGCGCGCAGGTCACCGCCGCCTTCAACCTGAACCTGCTGCAGCGCATCGGCAACGAGCTGGACAGCGACATCGACCCGTCGCGCTTCGCCCACCACGCCTTCTTCAACGAGGCCGAGTCGCGCATCGAGATGCATCTGCTCAGTCGCCAGGCGCAGGATGTGAGCGTCGAGGGCCGGTGCTTCCATTTCGACGCCGGCGAAAGCCTGCACACGGAAAACTCCTACAAATACACGCTGCACTCCTTCGCCGCGCTGGCCGCTGGCGCCGGCTTCGACTGCCGCGCGCAGTGGACCGACCCTCGCGAGCTGTTCAGCGTGCACTACCTGCAGCGCCGTTGAGCGCAGTGCCCGTGCGTCGCATCGCCAGTATCGGCCTCGGCCAGCGCGCCGCTGTAGTTACCGGCCGCCGGCGGCCAGACGATCGAACAGTTCCGGTGCCAGCGCGTCCTCGCCCTGCTCGCTGAGGCGCTGGCGCAGCGCGTCGCTGCCCGGTTCCTGGCCTTCGAGGATCGCCAGCAGGCGCGCACCACGTTCGGTCAGCACGAAGTTTTCGCCGTTGCCGCCAGCCTCCTCGGGTCGCGAGGCGATGAAGCCACCCTCGAACAGCAGATGTTCGTAGTCCGCCGCCTCGGCGCGCAGGCTGTCGAGATTGGGCAGCGCTCGTCCGGCGCTCTCCAGCTCGGCGGCGTAGTCCTCGGCGTAGCGGCGCGGCTTGAAGCTGTCGTTGGCTGACTGCCGGACTTCGTGCAGCAGGCGCAGCAGCAGGTCCCAGTTGTAGCTCATGGCTCGTCTCCCGTGGCGGATCATCGCCCCGCGGAAAACGAGGCGTCTGCAGTTGGGACTAGCCGGCGCGATGAGGGTTCGCCGCGCGCCAGGCGCTGAACTAAAGCGTGCGCGTGGCGATCCACCGTGGCAGAACGCCGAACCGAGGAGTACCGCCATGCGCCATCTGATCGTTCCGCTCGTCGTCGCGCTGCTCGCCAGCCCGGGCGCCTACGCCACATGCACACCGGATGAGGTCACGGCCAAGGCCGAGCAACTGGCCGAGCGCGTCAACCAGCTGGCGCGCAGCGACCCGCAGCGCGCCAGGGAGATCAACGAGGAAATCCGCGAGATGCAGGCCAGGCGCACCGCCGACCAGCTGGGCGACGAATGCCAGGCCTACGACAAGCGCCTGCAGCAGATCGAGCAGGCGGAATCGAAAGCACAGACCAGCGATTGAGCGAGGTCGCCGGCTGTCACTCGGCAGCCGGCTTCTTGCGCTTGAGCGGCGCCAGCCCGTCCTGGCTGACCACCGGCGACGGCGCCGGACGCGGCGCGTTCTTCGGCCGCTTGGCAGCTGGCTTGGCCTTCTTGTCGGCGGTGCCTTTCTTCTTCTCGAGCTTCTTTTTCTTGCTGCCGGCGGCCTTGCCCGAGGCCTTGAGGTTCTTCGGCCCCTGGTAGCTGCCCTTGAGCCCCTTGATCACCCGGCGCTCGAAACGCTGCTTGAGGTAGCGCTCGATGCTGGACATCAGATTCCAGTCGTTGTGGCAGATCAGCGAGATGGCCAGGCCTTCGCCGCCGGCCCGGCCGGTACGGCCGATGCGGTGCACGTACTCGTCGCCGGAGCGCGGCATGTCGAAGTTGATCACCAGATCCATGCCTTCGATATCCAGCCCGCGCGCCGCCACATCGGTGGCCACCAGCACCTTGACGCCGCCCTGCTTGAGGCGCTCGATGGCCAGCTTGCGCTCCTTCTGGTCCTTCTCCCCGTGCAGCACGAAGACCTTGGTGCCGGCGGCGACCAGATGCCCGTAAAGGCGGTCGGCCTGGGCGCGGGTGTTGGTGAACACCACCGCCTTCTGGTAGGTCTCGTTGGCCAGCAGCCAGTGCACTAGCTGTTCCTTATGCGCAATGTCGTCGGCGGTGATGATCTGCTGACGCGTGCCCTCGTTCAGCTCGCTGACGCGGTTGAGCTGCAGGTGCAGCGGCTCGCGCAGCACCTGCGCGGCCATCTCACGCAGGCCCGCGCCGCCGCTGGTGGCGGAGAACAGCAGGGTCTGCTGGCGTTTGCCGCACTCGCCGACCAGCCGCTGCACGTCTTCGGCGAAGCCCATGTCGAGCATGCGGTCGGCTTCGTCGAGGATGAGGATTTCCACGTCCTTGAGGATCAGCGTGCCGGCATTCAGGTGCTCGATCAGCCGGCCGGGCGTGCCGATCAGCACATCCGGCACCTTGCGCAGCATGGCGGCCTGCACCTTGAAGTCTTCGCCGCCAGTGATCAGCCCTGACTTGATGAAGGTGAACTGCGCGAAGCGCTCGACTTCCTTGAGCGTCTGCTGCGCCAGTTCGCGCGTCGGCAGCAGGATCAGCGCACGCACATCGACGCGCGGCTGCGCATCGCCGATCAGCCGGTTGAGCATCGGCAGCACGAAGGCGGCGGTCTTGCCGCTGCCGGTCTGCGCCGTGACGCGCAGGTCCTTGCCCTCCAGTGCCGGGGGGATGGCGGCGACCTGCACGGCGGTCGGCTCGACGAATTTGAGTTCGGCGACTGCCTTGAGCAGGCGTTCGTGCAGGGCGAATTGGTCGAACAAGGGTGCTACCTCGGAAAAGTCGGATAAAAACGGTGACATAGGTTAACCCGTCTGCCCGGCAAAGGCGCGATTGCGTAACCGCGGCATATTCTGCAAGCGCAACTGGCGCTAAGCTGAACACTCGGCTTAATTCCAGAAGGACAGAACATGCTCAAGCACAAACGCATAGGCACTCTGGTCGCACTGACCGCCCTGCTCGCCGGAATCGCCACAGCCCAGGCCCAGCCGCCGCACGACGGCAAGCCGGGACGTGGTGACAAAGCCAACAAGAATCATGCCCCGCGCTATGACCAGGACTATCGCCGGCACGGCCCCTCGGTCGATATCGGCGACGTGCGCATCACCCTGCGCAGCCATCGCGACCTGCTGGCGCCGGTTTCAGCCCTGCCGCCGGGCATCGAGAGGAACCTGTCACGCGGCAAGCCGCTGCCGCCGGGCATCGCCAGGAAGATGGACGGCCGGCTGCTGAGCCACATGCCCTACTACCCGGGCTACGAATGGCGCCAGGTCGGTCGGGATGTAGTGCTGGTCGCCATCGCCACCGGCATCGTCTACGAGATTCTGGACAACGTCTTCGACTGAGGCTGCGCCGCCGCTCAGCGCGGCTCGCAGGTGAGCTGGATGCGCAGGCGGAGAATCTCGCGCTTGAACTTGGCGGTCAGGATTTTCCGCTCGCCGGGCTGGATCTCGGCGCGGCGGGTTCGCGGCGCCTCCGGCCCATTGCGGAACACCACGCTGCAGCGCGCGACGGTCTGCCCGAGGTTATGCAGCTGCAGGCCGGCCATGTCGCGGTCGATGGTTTCGGCAGAGGCCATGACTTCGGCCCCGTTGAGCTGCTCGTCGAGGTCGACCGGATAGGTCACCGCCAGCGCGGTGAGCGGCAGGCAGGCCAGCAGCAGGTAGCAACGTCGTTTCATTTCGGCTGTCTCCGACAGAAGACGGCCAGCGTAACAGACCTACGGCACAGGAAGACCCGGGAATGAAAGGGCCACGCGTGACACTGGAGCAATGGCGCACCCTGCAGGCGGTGATCGACCACGGCGGCTTCGCCCAGGCGGCAGAAGTGCTGCACCGCTCGCAATCGTCCGTCAGCTATACCGTGGCGCGCATGCAGGAGCAGCTTGGCGTGCCGCTGCTGCGCATCGAAGGCCGCAAGGCGGCGCTCACCGAGGCCGGCGATGTGCTGCTGCGTCGCTCGCGACAGCTGGTGACCCAGGCCAGCCAGCTGGAGGAGCTCGCCCACCACATGGAACAGGGCTGGGAGGCCGAGGTACGGCTGGTGGTCGATGCCGCCTACCCCAACGCCAAGCTGATCCACACGCTCACCGAGTTCATGCCCAAGAGCCGCGGCTGCCGGGTGCGCCTGCGCGAGGAGGTGCTGTCCGGCGTCGAGGACGTGCTCAAGGACGGTTCCGCCGACCTGGCGATCAGCTCGCTCGACATCAGCGGCTACCTGGGCGCCGAACTGAGCACCGTCGAATTCATCGCCGTGGCGCACGCGCGGCATCCGCTGCACCAGCTGGGTCGCAAACTCAGCGTGCAGGACCTGCAGAGCCAGATGCAGGTGGTGGTGCGCGACACCGGCGCGCGCCAGCCGCGCGACAGTGGCTGGCTGGGCGCCGAGCAACGCTGGACGGTCGGCAGCCTGGCGACCTCCGTGGCGTTCGTCAGCAGCGGCCTGGGCTTCGCCTGGCTGCCACGGCACATGATCCTGCGTGAACTGGCCGAGGGCGTGCTGGTGCCGCTGCCGCTGATCCAGGGCGGTATCCGCCGCCCGCAGTTCTACCTCTACAGCAACCCCGACAAGCCGCTCGGCCCCGCCACACGGATTCTCATCGAGCTGTTCAGGACGTACGATGGCGAGCAATCCGCCGTCAGCGGCTGACCGTCATTGCCACCATCAGGAAAACCACCATGCTCAAACGCCTCGCCCTCGCCGCCTGTTCCATGCTGCTCGCCGGCCAGCTGCTGGCTGCCGACAATCCGCACGTCCTGCTCACCACGAGCCTGGGTGAAATCGAGCTGGAACTCGACGCCGAGAAAGCGCCCATCAGCGTCGAGAACTTCCTCGGCTACGTGGAAAGCGGTTTCTACGACGACACCGTATTCCACCGTGTGATTCCCGGCTTCATGATCCAGGGCGGCGGCTTCGGCGAAGGGCTGAACCAGAAGCCTACTCGCGAGCCGATCAAGAACGAGGCCGACAACGGCCTGCACAACGTGCGTGGCACCATCGCGATGGCGCGCACGCAGAACGTCAACTCGGCGACCAGCCAGTTCTTCATCAACCACCGCGACAACGACTTCCTCGACAACGGCGCGCGCGATTTCGGCTACGCCGTGTTCGGCAAGGTGGTGCGCGGCATGGACGTGGTCGACCAGATCGCCCAGGTACCGACCGGCAATCGCAGCATGATGCAGAACGTGCCGCTGACGCCGGTGAAGATCGTCAGCGCCAAGAAGCTCTGACCCCCTCCGATGACCGGCCTCGCCGGTCATCTCGCTTGCGGCAACGACGCGGCGGCCGAGCCGCTGCGCCCATCCGCGCACTGCTCTGCTACAGGAGATCGCGTAATGAGTGCCCCACAAAGCCCCCTCAATACCCCCGAAGGCCAGGCCCAGCTGCTACAGGACCTGCTCAGCGCCGAGCGTGCCGGTGCCAAGGTCGCCGGCGAATCGCTGCAGCAGGCCACCGATCCGCAGCAGCGCGAGCTGCTGGAGCAGATTCGCCAGGGCGAGATCGACAGTTGCAAGCTGCTGCTCAATTGCCTCAAGCACCTGGGTCTGGAGCCGAACCGGGACACCGGCGCCTTCTACGGCAAGGCCATGGCCATCGAATCGCTGGACGAGCGCCTGCCCTTCGTCGATCGCGGCCAGCAGTGGGTGATCCGCAAGCTGCGTGAATACCTGCCCGGCTGCGACGACCCGCTGCTGCGCAGCGAGCTGGAGCAGATGCTGCGTATTCACGAAGAGAACAGCGCAGCGTCGCACTGATTTTTTCTCTTCGCGCCTATCGGTGCGTGCCTATTGCGCCGTCAGTCAGCCTGCCGATACGGCAACGCCTGGCGTGCCGCCTCGGCATAGGCCTGTACACCCGCGCGTTCCTGAGTGAGGAATTCGGCCACCGCGGCACGCAAGCCGGGATGCGCCAGATAGTGCCAGGAGCGCGTGATCACCGGCTCGAAACCGCGAATCAGCTTGTGCTCGCCCTGCGCGCCGGCATCGAAGCGCTGCCAGCCGGCGGCAATCGCCTGCTCGATGCCCTGGTAGAAACAGGTCTCGAAATGCAGCCGATCGAACTCCCCCAGACAGCCCCAGTAGCGGCCGTATAACACCTCGCCATCGGTGAGGCTGAAGGCCATCGCGACCGGCCGCCCATGCTGGCGCGCCAGCACCACGCGAATGGCCTGCGGCATGCGTTCGGCCAGCAGGCTGAAGAATGTCCGTGTCAGGTACGGCGCCTGCCCGCGCACGTGGTAGGTGTTGGCGTAACACGCGTAGACGAAATCCCACTGCGCCTCGCTGAGCTGGTCGCCGCCCAGCCAGTCGAATTCGACGCCCTGAAGCGCCACCTGCTCACGCTCCTTGCGCAGCTGCTTGCGCTTGCGCGAGGCGAGCGCGTCGAGGAAATCCTGGAAATCGCGATAACCCCGGTTGTGCCAGTGAAACTGGCAGCCGATCCGCTCCAGCCAGCCGGCGCGTCCGCTCAGCACCGCATCGGCCGCCGCATCAGTGAAGTTCAGATGCAGCCCGGAAATGCCCAGGCTGGGCAGTGTTTCCGTCAGTTCGTCGAGCGTTGCGCCGTGCGCCGACAGATCACCCAGCAGGCGCGCGCCATGCACCGGACTGAAGGGCACCGCGCAGAGCAGCTTGGGATAGTAGGCGATGCCGGCACGCTGACAGGCATCGGCCCAGGCCCAGTCGAACACGTATTCGCCGTAGGAATGGCTCTTGCGGTACAGCGGCAGCGCCGCCAGCAGTTCGCCACGCGCATCGCGCAGCAGCCGATGCTCCGGCTGCCAGCCGGTACCGGCACCGACGCTGCCGCTATCCTCCAGCGCCGAGAGGAAGGCATGGCGCACGAACGGTTGCGCCGAGGGCAGCAAGGCGTCCCAGCTGGCGGGGTTGAGGTCGGCGAGTCGGGAAAGGGTTTGGATAGGCATGCCGGGCAGTCTGGCCCGTCGCGCAGGCGAAAAAAAGCCCCGCCAGGGCGGGGCTCAATGGAGCATCACGGATGAGGTGATGTTTTAGAACACGTACTGGGCGCGCAGGCTGATGGCGTCGCCATCGTCGTCGCCGTTGGCGTTGACCACGTCATCCACACTGGTCTTCAAGTAGTTGGCCGAGAGCTTGACCGACTCGTTGGCGTACCAGTTGAGACCGATGGTGTGAGTCTTCGCACCTGCTTCTGCGCTATCCAGGGCACCGACATAACCGCTCGGGGCGATACCGGTCTCGTCGACGGTGATGTCGTCGAAGCGGTAGAACACTTCCCAGGCACCGATCTGCTTGTTTTCCGGCTTGATCTTGTCGAACTTGCCGCCATCGAGCTTGTAGGAACGCGACTCGCCGGTCAGGGTGTAGGCCAGCTGTACGTTGTAGCCGGAGGCTTCCAGATCCTCGAAACCATCCTGGGCGTCGACGGTGCGGGTCAGGTACTCACCCTGAACCGAGAACGGGCCGATCATGTAAGCCGCTTCCAGGCCCCAGGCCTGATCGCTGCCGTCGGTGCGAGTGCCGCCGAAGGTGGCGCGGTTGCCGTTGGCACTGTCTTCGGTGGTGCCACGCACGGACAGGCGCGGACGGATGCGTTCCAGGTAACCTTCTTCCAGGTCACGCTTACCGAAGTTGGCGCCGAGGTGCAGCACCTGGTCCTTCTCGACGATCGGGGCGATCACGCCACGCAGCACGAAGCTGGTGTTGTTGGCGCCATCTTCGTCCTCGAGCATGTCGACGCCGTCGCCACCATCCTGACGATAGGCACCGGCCTCGCCGTGGAACATGCCGACAGTGGTACGCACGCGGATGCCTTCGCCGTCTTCGTGGTCGTTCAGCCAGGGCGCCAGGTCATAGATCGCCGAGCGCTCGATGGCGGTGATCCACTTGGAGCTGACGGCTTCTTCCAGGCCAAAGGTCGGCTTGATACGACCAACCGAAACCTGGACCGGCTTCCAGCCGTTGTAGTGGATGGCCAGCTCGTCCCAATCGCTGTCATCGTTGCCAAAGTTGCGGTTGAAGGTGTAGCCCCAATCGGTGAAGGCAACACCGGAAATCTCCAGACGCGCACGACGGAAGTAGGTCTCATCTGCGCGCTCGCCGTTCTTGGTGTAGAAACCATCGAAGCTATCGGCGTCGGCCTGAATCCGGCCATTGATCTTGAACGAGAACTCCTTGTCGGTGGTTTCGACCTCCAGGCCGCTCTTGGTCCGGATCACGAGATCGGCGCCGTCGGTGGTGACGGTGCCGGCGAAAGCCTGGGCGGAAACGGCCAGAGCCAGGGCGCTGGCAGCGAAACCGGCGAAGTGCTTGCGGATCATCCAATATTCCCCTTTAGGTTTAGCGTCGGAAACACACGAGTTGGGCTCTTTGTGTTGGGGGGAATCTTGGCGACGGCTTATTGCAGCCAAGTGGCTGTTAGATAAAGGTTTTATGACACCGGAACTTTCCTGCGAGGCGCATTCCAGAGCATCCCGGCAGCGTCGGCAGCCCTCTTGAGGCGCCGCAGCGGCGCCATCAGTCCGCAGACTTGCGCTCGGCCGGCCGCCGTGCGCCGGCCACCAGCTTGTCGATTGCCTTGGCCGCCGCCGCCATACCGAAGCTGGCGGTGACCATCATCACCGCGCCGAAACCACCGGCACAGTCGAGCTTGACGCCTTCGCCAACGAAGCTCTTGCTCTGGCACACACCGCCATCGGGCTTGGGGTAGCGCAGCTGCTCGGTGGAGAACACGCAGGGCACGCTGTAGCTGCGTCCCGGCGTGCGCGAGAAGTTGTATTCGCGGCGCAGCAGAGAGCGCACCTTGGCCGCCAACGGGTCGTTGAAGGTCTTGTTCAGGTCGGCGACCTGGATCTGCGTCGGGTCCACCTGCCCGCCCGCGCCACCGGTAGCGATGATCTGGATCTTGCGCCGCTTGCACCAGGCGATCAGCGCCGCCTTGGCCGGCACGCTGTCGATGCAGTCGATGACGCAATCCAGGTTTTCGGTGATGTACTCGGCCATCGTCTCGCGGGTGACGAAGTCCGCCACCGCATGCACGCGACAAGCCGGATTGATGGCGTGGATACGCGCAGCCATCTCGTCCACCTTGGGCTTGCCCACGGCGCCTTCGACGGCCTGGATCTGCCGGTTGGTATTGGTGATGCAGACATCGTCCAGATCGAACAGGCTGATCTCGCCGACACCGCTGCGCGCCAGCGCCTCGGCCACCCAGGAGCCGACTCCGCCGATGCCGACCACCGCGACGTGAGCAGCAGCCAGTCGCTCGAGACCGGTGCGGCCATACAAGCGGGCGATGCCGCCGAAACGCTGTTCATCGATAGACATGCCGACTCCCCGAAAAAAGACGCGCCGATTATAAGACCTCGCCGCGCCACAACCACCGCAGCCGAGCGTCACCGCCGCCGCGGCTTTGCTTTAATATGTCGCCCTTTCCCCGCCGTACCGGAGCCGTGATGACCGCCCCCGCCCCCGCCCTCTCCCCGACGCTAGAACTCGCCTGCGAGCTGATCAATCGCCCGTCCGTCACGCCGCTGGACGAAGGCTGCCAGCAGCTGATGAGCCAGCGCCTGGCGGCCTGCGGCTTCGCCATCGAGCCGATGCACATCGAGGACGTGGAGAATTTCTGGGCGATTCGTGGCAACGACGGCCCGGTGCTGTGCTTCGCCGGCCACACCGACGTTGTGCCGACCGGCCCGCTGCAAGCCTGGCAGAATCCGCCGTTCAGCGCGCGCATCGACGACGCGGGCATGCTCCACGGGCGCGGCGCGGCGGACATGAAAGGCAGCCTGGCAGCGATGATCGTCGCGGTGGAGCGTTTCACTGCTGACTATCCGCAGCACCAGGGACAGATCGCTTTCCTCATCACCAGCGACGAGGAAGGCCCAGCGCACCACGGCACCAAGGCGGTTGTCGAGCGCCTGCGCGAGCGCGGCCAGCGGCTGGACTGGTGCATCGTCGGCGAGCCATCGAGCACCGCGCTGGTCGGCGATGTGGTGAAGAACGGTCGCCGCGGCTCGCTCGGCGGCACGCTGACCGTACGCGGCCAGCAGGGCCATGTCGCCTATCCGCACCTGGCGAAGAACCCGATCCACCTGGCCGCGCCGGCACTGGCCGAACTGGCTGCCGAGCACTGGGACGACGGTAACGCGTTCTTCCCACCGACCAGCTTCCAGATTTCCAACCTCAACGCCGGCACCGGCGCGACCAATGTCATCCCCGGCACGCTGGAAGCAGTGTTCAACTTCCGCTTCTCCACCGAATCCACCGTCGAGCAGCTGCAGCAGCGCACCGCCGCCATTCTCGACAAGCACGGCCTGGACTGGAGCGTCGACTGGGCACTGTCGGGCCTGCCCTTCCTCACCGAACCGGGCGCGCTGCTCGACGGCGTGGCCAAGGCGATCCGCAGCGTCACCGGCCGCGAGACCACGCCGTCCACCAGCGGCGGCACCTCGGACGGGCGCTTCATCGCCACCCTCGGCACCCAGGTGGTCGAGCTGGGACCGGTCAATGCGACGATTCATCAGGTCGACGAGCACATCCTCGCCAGCGACCTCGATCTGCTGACCGAAATCTACTACCAGACCCTGGCGAACCTGCTCGCATGCTGATCTGCCCGATCTGCCAGGCGCCGCTGAGTGCGGTCGACAATGGCGTCGCCTGTCCGGCCAATCACCGTTTCGACCGTGCGCGCCAGGGTTATCTGAACCTGCTGCCGGTGCAACACAAGAACAGCCGCGATCCGGGCGACAACCAGGCGATGGTCGAGGCGCGCCGACGCTTCCTCGACGGCGGCCACTTTGCGCCGCTGGCCCGGCGTCTGGCCGAACTCGCGGCCGAACGCGCACCGCGGCGCTGGCTGGACATCGGCTGCGGCGAGGGCTACTACACCGCCCAGCTCGCCCAAGCGCTGCCGCAGGCCGAAGGCTATGCACTGGATATTTCCCGCGAAGCGATCAAGCGCGGCTGCAAGCGGGCGCCGCAGCTCGAGTGGCTGGTGGCGAGCATGGCCCGCGTGCCGCTGGCCGACGCCAGCTGCGATCTTGCCGCCAGCGTATTCAGCCCGCTCGACTGGAACGAAGCCCGGCGCCTGCTCGCCCCAGGCGGCTGCCTGCTGCGCATGGGACCGACGCGCGAGCACCTGTGGGAACTGCGCGCACGGCTGTATGACGAAGTGCGCGACTACGATGACGAAAAGCACCTGTCGCTGATCCCGGACGGCATGCACCTGGCGCATAGCGAGACGCTCAGCTACGAGCTTCAGCTGAGCGATGCACAGGCGCGTGCCGACCTGCTGGCGATGACGCCGCACGGCTGGCGCGCCAGCGCCGAGCGCCGCGCCGCGGTGATCGATACAACGCTGAGCGTGCGGGTTGCGATACGCTACGACCTGATCCAGCGCGACTGAATTCCGACCTATACAAGGCCACCGACATGCGTCAACCGGACATCGAGATCTACCTCAGGGACGCCAGCCAGGAGGCTGTCGGCGCGTGGCTGGAGCAGGCCATCGGCGCCTGCACACCCTGGCAGCAGAAAGGCCAGACCTTCAAGTGCAGCGCCGCCGGCATTCCGGTGACCTGGCTGCCCAAGGCGGTCGGCAAGTGGCACTGCCTGCTGCTGGAAAGCGATGCCACGCCGTGGGAAGACGACCTGGCCTGCGCGCGTGCGGCGTATCAGGCGCTCGGCGTGGAAATCCGCTGTGCGCCGGGTAGCTGGCAGGAAGAGGAAGCCATCGAAGAAGCTGACCGCTGGATACGCGTCAGTACCGACGGCGAAGAAGAAATCGTCTGGCGCACGGGCTGATCCGCGGCTGGCGCCGATACCCCTGAAAAACACAAAGCCCGTCATCTAGACGGGCTTTGTGTTTGCGCGAGCGAAGCTCAGACGCCGGCAACATCCTCGGCCTGCAGGCCCTTCTGGCCCTGGATCACCGAGAATTCCACCTGCTGACCCTCGGTCAGCGAGCGGTGGCCCTCGCCACGAATCGCGCGGTAATGCACGAACACGTCGGCACCGTTACCCCGCTGAATGAATCCATAGCCTTTTGCATCGTTGAACCACTTGACGGTTCCGGTCTCGCGTTCAGCCATTACCCACACTCCAACTCGCTTTTTGTTATTCCTCTGACGAGGGGCTTATCGGTGCTGCGCCATAGAGGCTACTGAGACGGGCAGCCACCGTCGCCGGAGTATAAAACAACGCCCGTGGCTGTCAGCCCCCATTTCTCCCGGTATCGGGCGGTGGCCAGGGCCGCCGGCTCAGGCCGCCCTGCGCCGGCGCCAGAGCCACAGGGCCAGCGCCGCCAGCGTCAGCAGCAACGGCACCAGCACGATATTGGCGAACTTGAGCGTCCGCCCCAGCGCCTCGATATCGGCATTGAGCTGGTAGCGCACCTCGCGCAGTTCCTTGCGGATACGCAGCTTTTCCTGCAGGAACTGCTGCAGTGCGCTTTCCTGCTCGGCAGTCAGTTCCAGCGCCTGCTCCGGGTCGCTGCTCTGCAGCTCGGCCAGTTTCTGCTCGGTGGCGGCCAGCCGTTGCTGGAGCACCTCTTCCTGCTCGCGGAAGCGGTTCTCCGCCTGACGCTGCAGCTCCTCGACCACCACGAACGGCCGCGTGAAGCGACCGCGCGAACGCACGCTGATCAGCGCATCGGTGCCCGACAGGTTGTCCAGCGCGTTGATCACGAAGGCACCGTTGTCGGCCCACGGCTGCGGCACACGCTGGCCGAAGAAGTCCTGCACCTGTACCCACATGCGATCGCTGAGCAGGTCGGTATCGGCGATCACGATCACGTTGATGCGCTCGCTCTCGGCAAGGCCGTCCTTGCGCCCCTCGATGCCGTCGGGGAATGCCGTCTTCGCCGGCCCCTGGATGCGCGCGCCGAGCGTGTAACGCTGGCCGCTCGGGTCGAGGCCGCGCAGCAGGGTTTCCGGGTTGTCCAGCGTGACGAAGCGCTGCGCCTCCACCGGCATGGCGTAGGTCGAGCTGTGCAGCAGCGGCGTGAAGGTCGTTCCGGCGCCCTCCAGCGGTTCGAGGATACCGGCGCTGGCCAGCGTCAGGTTTTCCAGCGAGGCGGTGGTGACGTCCTGCGCGTCGACCGCCGCGTGTGGCAGGCTCAGCCAGCCCGGATGGCGCACCGGTCGGCGTTCGGCGCCCACGCCCACGGACATCGCGTAGGAGGCATCGGCAATCACCTGCCCCGGCAGCAACCGCGCGCCCCAGGCCTTGAGCAGCGGCTCCAGATCGGAGGCGCGATCCTCGGCCGCCTCGCCCGGACCGAAGCTCATGCCCGGATCGGCTTCGCTGAACGGATCGACGAATGCCAGCAGCTTGCCGCCGCGCAGCACGAACTGATCGATGGCGTACAGCGTCTGTTCCGGCAGCTGCTTGGGATGGATCAGCAGCAGCACCGAAACATTCGCCGGGATCATGTCGATGTCGCGCTTGAGGCTCTCGATATGGAACAGCTGGCGCACTTCCTCCAGCACCATCCACGGCGGCGTCGCCTGCTGGGTGCGCATGTCGAAGCCACCGTTGATCTGCAGGTCGGAAAGCACGCCAACCACGGGCAGCTCGGCCTTCGCCAGGCTCTGCACCAGACGGCTGATCTCGTATTCGAGAAACTCCTCCTGGTCCAGCGGGAAGAACGGGATGATCTGCGTCATGCCCTCGGCGTTACGCCCGGCCAGGCCGAAGTAAATCTTGTCGCCCCCCTGGTTCAGCGGCACCGCCTGCAGGCCGAACTCGGCGGCGCGATCCTCGTCCTCGGAGAACGGCTGCGGATCGATCACCTGCAGCTTCAGCTTGCCGCCCGAGGCGCGCTCGTAGGCCCGCAGCATTTCCTCGACGCGCCGCGCGTAGTTACGCAGTTGCACCAGATCCTTGGCGGTTTCGTCGGAATAGAAGAAGTGCAGCTCAATCGGCTCCTGCAGGCTGTCGAGAATCCGCTCGGTGCCCTCGGAGATGGTGTAGAGCTTCTGCTCGGTCAGGTCCAGCCGCGCATTGGTGAACAGCACGCCGGACAGCCCGTTGAACACCAGGAATGCCAGCACGATCAGCAGCAACCCGGCACCGGAATAGATGACTCGTTTCATGGCGGTTCCTCAGGCGGCTTTCTTCAGATCGACGACCACGGCGGTGGCAGCCAGCCAGGCGACGATCAGCGTGACGAAATACAGCAGGTCGCGCAGGTCGATCACACCCTTGCTGATGGAGTCGAAACGGACCAGGAAGCTCAGCGAGGCAATCGCATCGACCAGCCACTGCGGTGCCCAGGCGAAGGCGTCGAGCACCATCGGCAGGCCGCTGACGATGAACAGGAAGCACACCGCGACCGCGAGGATGAAGGCGATCACCTGGTTCTTCGCCAGCGCCGACATGCACGAGCCGATGGCCAGGAAGGCGCCGGCCAGCAGCCAGCTGCCGAAGTAGCCGGCGAGGATCGCGCCATTGTCCGGCTCGCCCAGGTAGTTGACGGTGATGACCATCGGAAAGGTCAGCAGCAACGCGATACCGGCGAACACCCAGGCGGCGAGGAACTTGCCGGTGACCGCCTCGAAACGGGTGATCGGCAGCGTCATCAGCAGCTCGATGGAGCCGGATTTGCGCTCCTCCGCCCACAGGCGCATGGCGACGGACGGAATCAGGAACAGGTACAGCCAGGTATGGAAGCTGAAGAACGGCGTGAGATCGGCCTGGCCGCGCTCGTAGAAGCCGCCCAGGTAGAAGGTGAACACGCCCGACAGCACCAGAAAGATCAGGATGAACACGTAGGCGAGCGGCGTGGCGAAATAGCTGGCCAACTCGCGCTTGAAGATAATCGGCAACTGGCTCATTGCGCCTCCCCGCGGGTCAGAGTACGGAACACCTCATCCAGCCGGCCGCGCTCGACGTCCAGCTCCTTCACCGCCCAGCCACGCTGGCTGATCAGCGCATTGACCTGCGGGAAGATCACCTGCCCCGGCTGCGCCAGCACGGTCAGGCTGCCGTCGCTGCGGTTGGTCTCCACCCCGGCGACACCCGGCAACGCCGCCAGCGCATCGGCATCCAGCGCGCCGTCGCCGACCAGCGTTACCGCCTGGTGGTATTTCGAGCGTCCTTCCAGCTCCAGCGGCGTGCCGTCAGCCACCAGCCGGCCGCCGGCGATCACCAGCGCGCGGGTGCACACGGCACTGACCTCTTCGAGAATGTGCGTGGAGATGATCACGATCTTGTCATGCGCCAGCCCCTGGATCAGCTCGCGCACCTGATGCTTCTGGTTCGGGTCGAGGCCATCGGTGGGCTCGTCGAGGATAAGCACGCGCGGATCGTGGAGGATCGCCTGTGCCAGTCCGACCCGGCGCTTGAAGCCCTTGGAAAGCGTCTCGATGGACTGGCCGAGCACCTTTTCCAGCTCCACCTGCGCTACCGCCGCCTCGACCCGCTGGCGCTTGGCTGCGCCGCGGAAGCCGCGCACCTCGGCGATGAACTCGAGGAAGCCGCGCACGCTCATGTCGCCGTAACAGGGCGCGCCTTCAGGCAGATAGCCGATCTGGCGCTGGGCCTGCAGCGTCTGGGTCTGGATATCGTGGCCGAAGATGCTGGCGCTGCCGGAGGTCGGCGCGAGAAAACCGGTCAGCATCTTCATGGTGGTGGACTTGCCGGCGCCGTTCGGGCCGAGAAAGCCCAGCACCTCGCCCGGCTGGACGCTGAACGACAAGGCATCCACCGCCGTGTGCTGGGCGAATCGTTTCGTCAGACTTCTTAATTCGATCATGAGGGTCTGTTCCTGGCTCTCACCCTGCTGGAAGGTCCGCCCCGTTCGTCGAGACGACCCGATGCGGGCAGGACTATAAGGAGAGGCCGGACAGCATTGCAACGGCCGCGCGTGCGCGGACCGTCAGCCGCCCGCATTGAGCGTTTCGCCCTGCGCGGTAAGCGGTTACGGCGCGGATTCGTCGTCCGCGTCGGGGACTGCAGGTTCCAGCAGATCGTCGAAATCGGTCTTGAGTCCCTGCTCCATGCCGTCCAGCTCGGCGAGCAGGCTGCGAAAACTGGTCTGCTCGCGCGGCTCGTCCTGTGGTTCCTCGGCGGCCAGATCGGCCCGTGCCTGCAGATCGGCCGGCACGGCCGCGTCTTCCTCATCCACCACCGGCCGCAGTTCCGGCTCCATTTCGCGCAGCACCGCCAGCGGCGGTAGTTCGTCGAGATTCTTCAGGTTGAAGTGGTCGAGAAACTGGCGCGTGGTGGCGAACATCGCCGGCCGCCCCGGGACGTCGCGATGACCGACCACGCGGATCCACTCGCGCTCCAGCAGCGTCTTGACGATCTGGCTGTTGACCGCCACGCCGCGAATGTCCTCGATCTCGCCACGGGTGATCGGCTGGCGATAGGCGATCAGCGCCAGGGTTTCCAGCAGCGCGCGCGAGTAACGCTGCGGGCGCTCCTCCCACAAGCGGCCGACCCACGGTGCGAAACGCTCGCGTACCTGCAGGCGGTAGCCACTGGCAACCTCCTTCAGCTCGAAGGCGCGGCCCTTGCAGGACTTTTCCAGCACGTCCAGCGCTTTCTTCAGCTGCGCCGAAGATGGCCGCTCGGCCTCCTCGAACAGCTCGGCGAGGCGTTCCAGCGACTGCGGCTTGCCCGAGGCGAGCAGAAAGGCTTCGAGCAGCGAAGCGAGGTCCTTGGGATCGGACAGGTCCACGGATGACTCCTGACTTGAGCTATTCGGTACGGCGGCGCACGTGGATCGGCGCGAAGGGCTCATTCTGCACCAGCTCGACCAGCGATTCCTTGATGAGTTCGAGCACCGCCATGAAGGTCACGACGACGCCGAGGCGCCCTTCCTCGACACGAAACAGCGCGACGAACGGCACGAAAGCGCCACCCTTGAGCCGTTCCAGCACTTCGCTCATGCGTTCGCGGGTCGAGAGCGCCTCGCGCGTCACCTGATGGCTCTCGAACATGTCGGCGCGACGCAGCACCTCGGCCATCGACACCAGCAATTCTTCCAGGCTGACATCCGGCAACAGCTTGCGCGCACGCGCCTCGGGGGCATCCAAGCGCGGCACGTGCAGTTCGCGACCGACGCGCGGCAGCTCATCCAGATCTTCGGCGGCTGCCTTGAAGCGTTCGTATTCCTGCAGACGGCGGATCAGCTCGGCGCGAGGATCGTCTTCCTCCTCGGCGGCTTCGGCCGAGCGCGGCAGCAACATACGCGACTTGATCTCGGCGAGCATGGCGGCCATCACCAGGTATTCGGCGGCCAGCTCCAGGCGCACGCTCTTCATCAGCTCGACGTAGCCCATGTACTGGCGGGTGATTTCCGCCACCGGAATATCGAGGATGTCGATGTTCTGCTTGCGGATCAGGTACAGCAGCAGGTCGAGCGGCCCCTCGAAGGCTTCGAGGAACACCTCCAGCGCATCCGGCGGAATGTACAGGTCCAGCGGCAGCTCGGTGACGGCCTCGCCGTACACCAGCGCCAGGCGCAGCTGCTCGCCGGGCTGGCTCGATTCGACGTCAGGCGTCTCGGCTTGTTGCATGGAAGTCTCCTCGCGCGGCTCAGCGATAGCCGAGGCCCATTGCCTGGCGGACCTCGACCAGCGTCTCGCGCGCCTCGTCGCGGGCACGCTCGGCACCGTCGGCAAGGATACTGCGCACCAGATCGGTGTTCTGCTCGTAGTCCAGCGCGCGCTCCTGCAGCGGCGCCAGCTCGGCGCGAATGGCGTCGATCAGCGGCGCCTTGCATTCCAGGCAGCCGATACCGGCACTGCGGCAACCCTGCTCGGCCCACTGGCGCACCGCCTCGTCCGAATGCGTGACATGCATCTGCCACACCGGGCAGCGCGTCGGTTCGCCCGGGTCCTGGCGATGTCCGCGTGCCGGATCGGTGGGCATGCGGCGGATTTTCTCGGCGACCTCCTCGGACGTGTCGCGCAGGAAGATCGCGTTGCTGTTGGACTTGGCCATCTTGCCGCCGTCGAGGCCGGAGATCTTCGGCGCATCGCTCAGCAGAGCCTGCGGCTCGGGCAACAGCAGCTTGCCACAGCCTTCGAGGTAACCGTACAAGCGCTCCTGATCACTGAGGGTAATGGTTTGCTGCTCCTTGATGATGGCGCGCGCGGTGCCCAGCGCCTCCACGTCGCCCTGCTCCTGATAGCTCTTGCGCAGGCTGGCATAGAGCTTGGCGGTCTTCTTGCCGAGCCTGCGGATGGCCGCCTCGGCCTTGTCCTCGAAATCCGCCTCGCGCCCGTACAGGTGATTGAAGCGTCGGGCCACGTCACGGGCGAACTCGATATGCGGCAGCTGGTCGGCGCCCACCGGCACCAACCCAGCTCTGTACAGCAGGATGTCCGCCGCCTGCAACAGCGGATAGCCGAGGAAACCGTAGGTATCGAGCTCCTTGTGCTGCAGGTGCTGTTGCAGCTCCTTGTAGGACGGCACCCGCTCCAGCCAGCCCAGCGGGCAGATCATCGACAACAGCAGGTGCAGTTCGGCGTGCTCGGGCACATGAGACTGGATGAACAGGGTCGCCGAACTCGGGCTGACGCCGGCAGCCAGCCAGTCCACCGCCATGTCCATCACGTGCTGGGCAATCGCGCCGCTGGCTTCGTAGTCGGTGGTCAGCGCGTGCCAGTCGACGATGCAGAAGTAGCACTCGTACTCGTGCTGCAGACGGGTCCAGTTCTTCAGCACGCCGTGGTAGTGGCCCAGGTGCAGACGGCCGCTGGGGCGCATGCCGGATACCACACGCCGCTGCGAATCGATGGAACTCAAAAGGCGGTCCTTGTCGGATGGAGAGAACGCAACGGGCTCAGGCCATGAACGGCGCGGGATCGCCGCAGCCGACCCGCAGCACCTGCGGCTGGTCATCCACCAGACTGACCACGGTGGAGGCTTCGACGCCACCGTAACCGCCGTCGATGATCAGGTCCACCTGATGCTCGAGGGCGTCGCGCATCTCGTACGGATCACTCATTGGCAGCTCGTCGCCCGGCAGGATCAGGCTGACGCTCATCAGCGGTTCGCCCAGCTCCGCCAGCAGCGCCTGGGCGATCGGCTGCGCCGGCACGCGCAGGCCGATGGTGCGACGCTTGGGGTGCAGGAGCATACGCGGCACCTCGCGGGTGGCCGAAAGAATGATGGTGTACGGCCCCGGGAGGTGCGTCTTGAGCAAGCGGAAGGCTGCGGTATCGACCTTGGCAAACATGCCGAGCTGCGACAGGTCGCGGCAGGCCAGGGTGAAGTTGTGCTTGTCGTCCAGCTGGCGCAGCCGGCGGATGCGCTCGATACCGGATTTATTGCCTATCGAGCAGCCCACGGCATAACTCGAATCGGTCGGATAGACCACCACGCCGCCCTGGCGGATGATCTCCACGGCCTGCTTGATTAGCCGCGGTTGCGGATTATCTGGATGAATCTGGAAAAACTGACTCATGGCGACTCCCTGTTCAGCTGGCAGCAGATCTGCGGCACTCATGATCGAAACATCTCCATAACGGCGACAAATCCTCCGGCAGGGGGCGGTACAACCCCAGCTCGGACCAATCGCCCGGCGCGTGAAAATCGCTGCCGGCACTGGCCTTCAGGCCAAACTCGCGCGCCAGGATCGTCAGCCCGCCCACCTGTTCGAGCGGTTGCATGCCGTTGACCACTTCCAGCGCATGGCCGCCCGCCTGGACGAAATCGGCCACTAATCGGCGCCGTTTGCTGCGCGTAAAGGCGTACTGCCAGGGATGCGCCAGGCTGATCCAGGCGTCGGCTTCACGCAGCGTTGTCACGGTCTGTTCGAGGCTCGGCCAGTGCTGCTTCACATCGCCCAGCTTGCCCGCCCCCAGCCACTTGCGGAACGCCTCCGCGCGATCGCGCACATGGCCGGCGCGCACCAGGAATTCGGCGAAATGCGGCCGGGCCGGCGCGTTGCCGCTGTCGCCCAGCTCCTGCTGCACTGCCCGCGCGCCGTCCAGCGCGCCGGGCATGCCCTTGGCCGCCAGACGCTCGGCGATCAGCTCGGCACGCCGCCAGCGGCCATCGTGCAGCGCGGCAATGGCGTGCAGCAGCGCCGGCGCCGTGCGGGAAAAACCATAGCCCAGCACATGAATGGTAGCCCCGTTCCACAGGCACGAAAGCTCGATGCCATTGATCAGCCGCACCCCCAGCGCGCTGGCGGCGGCATGCGCCTCGTCGAGCCCTTCGAGCGTGTCATGGTCGGTCAGCGCCAGCAGCTCGATGCCGCGCCCGTGCGCGCGCTCCACTACCAGCGACGGCGCAAGAACGCCATCGGAAGCGGTGCTGTGGCAATGCAGGTCGACAATCATCAGAGGGCTCGTTACTCAAGAAACGGATCGGGAAGCCGGAAGGCCGTGGTGGCCGGCGGCGCTGGCGCACCGGAAAGAACAGTGCGTCAGTGTACGCCGCCAGAGGGGCGTCTGGCGCGCACGCGGGCCAACGTTGTCGTTGAGACCGCCCGCCAAAGGCTTGGTGCTGCGCGTTCGGCGCATGCGTTCCGCCGACAATCCGGTTTGCTATTATGCCGCCCACTCAAGGTTGCCGGCCCGCATCGTGAAACAATTCATCGATTTCATCCCGCTGCTGCTGTTCTTCGCGGTTTACAAGCTCGAGCCACGGATCCTCGAAATCGCCGGGCATGAGTTCACCCTCGGCGGCATTTTCAGCGCAACGGCAGTGCTGATCCTCAGCTCGTTGCTCGTCTATGGCGCGCTCCTGGCCAAGCAACGGCGCCTGGACAAGAGCCAGTTGATCACCCTCGCCGCCTGCCTGGTATTCGGCGGGCTGACCCTGGCGTTTCACAGCGAAACCGTGCTCAAGTGGAAGGCGCCGGTGGTCAACGCACTGTTCGCGCTGGCTTTCGCCGGCAGTCAGCTGTTCGGCGACAAGCCGCTGGTTCAGCGCCTGATGGGCCATGTGGTCGAGCTACCCGCCGCGCAATGGGCCCGACTGAACGCTGCCTGGATCGCGTTCTTTCTCGTCTGCGGCGGCGCCAACCTCTTCGTCGCATTCACCTTCCCGGCCATCTGGGTCGATTTCAAGGTCTTCGGCAGCCTGGGCCTGACCCTGCTGTTCATGATCGGCCAGAGTTTCTACCTCGTCCGCCACATGCAGACGACTCCCGCACCGTCCAAGGAGTAACCATGCTGTACGCCATCATCGCCACAGACGCCCCGAATTCCCTGCAGGAACGTCTTGCCACCCGCCCGGCCCATCTCGCCCGCCTGGAAGCGCTCAAGGATGCAGGCCGACTGGTACTCGCCGGACCGCATCCGGCAATCGACAGCAACGATCCGGGCGCGGCCGGCTTCACCGGCAGCCTGGTAGTGGCCGAGTTCGACTCGCTGCAGGCCGCGCAGGAATGGGCCGAGGCCGATCCCTACAAGGCCGCCGGCGTCTACAGCGATGTGCTGGTCAAGCCGTTCAAGAAAGTGCTGCCCTGACCGAAACACAAGGATCAGCCTGGCTGCGGATTCACCGTGGCCAGCACCAAGGAGAAGGTAGTCAGATGCATCGTTTCCTGTTTCCCCTGCTGCTGGCCGTGAGCCTGCTCGCACCGACCGTTCACGCCCAGGAAGCCCCCGCAGCGGATGTGGAGGAGCAGATGAGCGACAACGCTGCCCCGGTAGCGACCGAAAATGCACAGGCAATCGACACTTTGGCACTGCAGCGCCTGCGGCAGGAGAACCAGCGCCTGCGCCTGCAGCTGCAGGAAGCGCAGAGCCAGGCCCCACTGCCCTTGCTCAGCGAGGAACAGAAATGGTTCGCCGTCGGCGGCAGCGTCGGCGTCGCGAGCTTCCTGCTCGGCCTGCTGGTGACCCGCGGGCGCCGGCGTCGCCAATGGCTGAACTGAATCATTCATGAACGAACTGCTGCTGATCGATGACGACCGCGAACTGTGCGAGCTGCTGATCAGCTGGCTGGCACAGGAAGGCTTCGTCGCCCACGCCTGTCACGACGGTCAGAGCGCCCGCGCCGCGCTGGCCGAATTCCAGCCGGCCGCTGTGGTACTCGACGTGATGCTCCCCGACGGCAGCGGCCTGGAGCTGCTCAAGCAGCTGCGCAGCGAACATCCCGGTCTGCCGGTACTGATGCTCTCCGGACGCGGCGAACCGCTGGACCGCATCCTCGGTCTGGAGCTGGGCGCCGACGACTACCTGGCCAAGCCCTGCGACCCACGCGAACTCACGGCGCGCCTGCGTGCCGTGCTGCGCCGCAGCCTGCCGCCGGCCACGCCCAGCCAGCTGGAACGCGGCGACCTGTGCTACAGCCCGGCGCGCGGCGTCGCCAGCATCGGCGGACACGACGTCAGCCTGACGCTATCCGAGGGCCGCATCCTCGAAGCGCTGCTCGCCCAGCCCGGCGAACCGCTGGACAAGCAGGCCCTCGCCCAGCATGCCCTGGGACGCAAACTGACCCTCTACGACCGCAGCCTCGACATGCATGTCAGCAACCTGCGGCGCAAGCTCGGTCCGCATGCCGACGGCAGCCCGCGCATCGTCGCGCTGCGCGGACGCGGCTACCTGTACGCCGGCTGAGCGTCTTTACCGAGCCTTTACCGGACGCTGACCGCGCTTGACCTTGCCCTCCCTAGACTGAACTCATCCGGTCACAGACCAGCCGCCGCCCGAAAAACCCGGCGCAGAGTCCGCGAACCGGCTTTCATCACAGGAGTAACCAAGATGCGCAAATCCCTCATCGCCTTGCTGTTCGTCACCGCTATTCCGACTGCAGTCATGGCCATGCCCGGCGCCATGCGCGACGGCGGCCAGTGCCCAATGGGCGGCAAACAAGGTCCGCGGATGTTTCAGGAACTGGACCTGACCCGCGAACAGCAACGCGAAATGCACAAGCTGATGGGCGAGCAGATGCAACAGCGTCGAGCCGTCACCCAGCGCTACCTGGACAAGCTGCCGGAAGCCGAACGCAAGGCCATGCAGGACGAAATGCAGAAGAGCCGCGACGACGTCCACAAGCAGATGCGCGCCCTACTCAAGCCCGAGCAGCAGAAGGCCTTCGACGAAAGCCTGAAGAAGATGGAGGAAAAGCGCGCCGAACGCGCCGAGTTCCTCAAGTGGAAAGCCGAGCGCGATCAGCAGAACTGATCGTCGCACTTACCAACCACCCGGCCGGTGCGCACGCTCCGGCCGGGCTTCGCCGTGGAGACAGCCGTGCGATCACTGTTCTGGCGCATTCTCGCAACCTTCTGGCTCGCCATTGCACTGGTCGCCGGCCTGGCACTGCTGCTCGGGCATGCGCTGAACCAGGACGCCTGGATTCTCAGCCGCCACCCCGCTGTCAGCGGCCTCGCGGAGACCTGGACCCGGGTCTACGAGCAACAGGGTGCAGTTGCGGCCCAGCGCCTGCTGGAGCAGCACCGGCATCGCGCGCACATCGACGTGCAAGTGCTGGGCGAGAACGGCCAGCCGGTCATTCGCGGCACCTTCCCGCCACGCGCCGCGGCGTTCGAGGCGCGTCAACGCGACCGCGATCACTCGCTGCCCTGGCGCCGGCTTACCGAGGACTACACCAGCCCAGCCAGCGGCGATACCTACCTGTTCATCTACCGTATTCCGCATCCCGAGCTACGGGCCTGGCACCGCGGCAGCCTGTTCTGGCCGCTCAGCGCGCTAGCGATCGCGCTGGTGGTGCTGAGCGGCTTCAGCCTGCTGCTGACGCTGTCCATCACGCGGCCGCTCGATCGCCTGCGCAGCGCCGTCCACGATCTTGGCCAGACCACCTATCAGCAGAACTCGCTGGCGCGCCTGGCCAGGCGACGCGATGAACTGGGCGTGCTGGCCGGCGACTTCAACCGCATGGGCGCCCGCCTGCAGACGCTGATCGGCAGCCAGCGCCAGCTGCTGCGCGACGTGTCCCATGAATTGCGCTCACCGCTGGCACGCCTGCGCATCGCCCTTGCGCTGGCCGAACGCGCCACACCGGCCGAGCGCGAGGCGCTCTGGCCGCGCCTGACCAAGGAGTGCGATCGCCTGGAAGCGCTGATCGGCGAGGTGCTGGAACTGGCCCGGATGGATGCCGAGCCCGGCTCGGCCGAGACCATCGACCTGCCGACGATGTTCGAGCAACTGAAGGACAACGCGCGCATCGTCGCGCCGGATCAGCGCATCGACAGCCACATCGACCCCGGCAGCACGTTGCGCGGTTGGCCGGACATGCTCGAACGTGCCCTCGACAACCTGCTGCGCAACGCCCTGCGATTCAATCCGGCCGATCAGCCCATCGAACTGCAGGCGCACCGGGAGGGCGACTGGCTGACGCTCAGCGTGCGCGATCACGGTCCGGGCGTGGATGCCGCGCACCTGTCGCAGTTGAGCGAGCCGTTCTTCCGCGCGCCGGGGCAGACTGCCGCCGGGCATGGCCTGGGCCTGGCCATCGCCCGTCGCGCGGCGGAGCGCCACGGCGGGCAGTTGCAGCTGGGCAACCACCCGGCCGGCGGATTCATCGCCAGCCTGCGCCTGCCGCTCGCTTAACGGCAGATCAGCGCGACGGCCAGGCGCGGACGAAATCGGCCGGATCGAGCACCGGCGCCGTGCGTACCCGCCCTTCCGGCGTGCCCAGGTAGAGAAAACCCAGCACGCGCTCGTTCGCCGCCAGACCGAGGCCGGCGGCGACCTGCGCGTCATAGGCGAAATCACCGGTACGCCACACCGCACCGATGCCCTGAGCGTGAGCGGCAAGCAGCAATCCGTGCGCCGCGCAGCCGGCGGCCAGGACCTGCTCGCCTTCGGGCACCTTCGGGTGCGCCTGCAGGTGCGCAATCACCACCACCAGCAGCGGCGCGCGCAACGGCATGCTGCGGGCCTTGTGCAGGGCCTCTTGCGCGCAGTGCGGGTCGCGCGCCTGCAATGCCGTGGCGAACAGCTCGCCCAACTGGTCGCGGGCTGGCCCGGCGATGGTCAGAAAACGCCACGGCCGCAGCTGGGCATGATCCGGCGCGCGCAGCGCGGCGCGAAACAGCAGGTCGAGCTGCGCGGCGTCAGGCGCCGGATCGCACAGCCGGGGAACCGAAACACGGTTGAGCAACAGGTCGAGAGCGTCCATCCATTACCTCCAGAGCGAGGCAGACATTCTAGAGGCCGATGACGGCGCCGGGGCAACTCTCGTGCAGGCGTGGCCTCAGGCGACACGATCGGGCGACAGCTGCGGCTGCAGCGGCGGCACCAGCGGCGGCAGACCATGCGCCGCGCGCGCGGCATCGCAATGCGGGTTGGGCTCGCCATTGCTCCACGCGGCCTCGAACTCGCGGCAGGTGCTCGAGCGCTGTTCGTACAGCGTGCAGCGCACGCCACAACCGACCTCACCCAGCAGCCCGACGCAGCGGGCCGGCTTGGCCTCGGTGCCCTGCATCGCCACGTGGTAGGGGCTGACCTGCACCACCAGCTGATCGGGCACGCTGCCGCCGGACGAGGCGCATTCGCCCCAGAAGAAGGACACGCGGAAATAGGCGCAGCAGGCGCCGCAGGTGAGACAGGGATTGTCGACGGACATGGAGGCAACACGCGCAGATGCCGGAATCGGCCGGCGCCGGGCGGCTATTCTATGCATCGCCATACGCTTGTGAAGAGCCCCGCGCATGTCCATCGGCGGGCTGCAGGCGGTTTACTGGCGCGCCGGCGCGGGTAGAATGGCGGCCCTCATTTCTGGCGCCGAGTTCCACTCAATGGCCTTACCGACGCTGCGCATCATCGGCTTCATTCTCGGCATCTTCCTCATCACCCTGGCGATCGGCATGGCCGTGCCGATGCTGACGCTGCTGGCATTCGAGCGCGCCGACGACCTGCAGGCATTCATCTGGGCCAGCGCAATCACCGGCGGCTGCGGCGTCGCACTGGTCGCTCCGGGGCGTCCGGCCAACGCCAAGCTGCGGCCGCGCGACATGTACTTCCTGACCACCGCCAGCTGGCTGGTGGTCTGCTGCTTCGCCGCACTGCCGATGATGCTGAGCCAGCACATCAGCTACACCGACGCCTTCTTCGAGACCATGTCGGGCATCACCACCACCGGCTCGACCATCCTCACCGGTCTCGACGACGCCTCGCCCGGCCTGCTGATGTGGCGCTCGATGCTGCACTGGCTGGGCGGCATCGGCTTCATCGGCATGGCGGTGGCGATCCTGCCGCTGCTGCGAATCGGTGGCATGCGCCTGTTCCAGACGGAATCGTCGGACTGGTCGGAAAAGGTCGTGCCGCGCTCGCACATCGCCGGGCAGTACCTGATCGTCATCTACGTGGGGCTGACGCTGGCCGCCGTGCTGGCCTTCTGGCTGGCGGACATGAGCCTGTTCGATGCGATCAACCATGCGATGTCCACGGTGTCCACCGGCGGCTTTTCCACTTCCGACTCTTCGATGGGCAAGTTCAGCCCGTCGGCGCACTGGGTGGCGGTGTTCTTCATGGTGCTCGGCAGCCTGCCGTTCACCCTGTACGTTGCTACGCTACGCGGCCACCGCAAGGCGCTGATCCGCGATCAGCAGGTGCGCGGTTTCCTGCTGCTGCTGGCGGTCACCAGCGTGCTGTTCAGCGGCTGGTACTGGTTCACCCATGATGCCGACTGGCTGTACGCGCTGCGCATCGTGACCTTCAACGTGGTTTCGGTGGTCACCACCACCGGCTACGCCTCGGGCGACTACACCCAGTGGGGTGGCTTCGCGATGATGGTGTTCTTCTATCTGACCTTCATCGGCGGCTGCTCCGGCTCCACCACCGGCGGTCTGAAGATCTTCCGTTTCCAGGTCGCCTACGCGCTGCTGCGGGCCAACCTCAAGCAGCTGATCCATCCGCGCGCAGTCATTCGCCAGCAGTACAACGGTCACACGCTGGACGAGGACATCGTCCGTTCGATCCTGACCTTCTCCTTCTTCATCACCATCACCATCGGCGCCCTCGCGCTATGCCTGGCGCTGCTCGGGCTGGATCTGATCACCGCGCTGACCGGCGCGGCGTCGGCAGTGTGCAACGTCGGGCCGGGCCTTGGCGCCATCATCGGCCCGGCCGGCAACTTCAGCCCGCTGCCGGATGCGGCCAAATGGCTGCTGTCGCTCGGCATGCTGCTGGGGCGCCTGGAGATCATCACCGTGCTGGTGGTGCTTACCCCGGCGTTCTGGCGTCACTGATCGGCCTGGCGCTTGCCGAACAGGCGGCCGCCCAGCGTTAGCACGGCCAGGATCACGCCGCCGGCGACGATGCCGAAGACAGCGTCGAGCAGCGTCGGCAGCAGCCCGCCGAGCACCGCGCCGATGTACGGCAGATGCTGCGTCTGCTCGGCGCTGCTGACGATCCAGTGATGCACCACGCCGATGCCGTGGGTGAGGATGCCGCCACCGACCATGAACATCGCCGCGGTGCCGACCACCGACAGCGTTTTCATCAGCCACGGTGCCAGCCACAGGATGCCGCGGCCGATGGCTTGCGTCGCCGCGCTTGTCGCCTTGCTCAGCGCCAGCCCCAGGTCGTCGAGCTTGACGATCCCGGCGACCAGCCCATAGACGCCGACGGTCATCACCACGGCGATGCCGGCCAGCACCATGACCTGCTGGGCGAAGCTGGCATTGGCCACGGTGCCCAGGGTGATGGCGATGATCTCCGCGGAGAGGATGAAGTCGGTGCGGATTGCGCCGCGAATCTTGTCCTTCTCGAACGCCACCATGTCCACCGCCGGATCGGCCAGCGCCCTGACGGTTTCGGCGTGCTCGGCGGTATCGTCGTGCAGGAAGCGATGCGCCAGCTTCTCGAAGCCCTCGTAGCAGAGAAACGCGCCGCCGAGCATCAGCAGCGGCGTGATCGCCCACGGCGCGAAGGCGCTGATCAGCAGCGCCGCCGGCACCAGGATCAGCTTGTTCTTCAACGAGCCCTTGCAGACGGCCCAGACCACCGGCAGTTCACGGTCGGCCTTGACGCCACTGACCTGCTGGGCGTTGAGCGCCAGGTCGTCGCCCAGCACGCCGGCGGTTTTCTTGGCGGCGACCTTGGTCATCACGGATACGTCATCCAGAATCGTCGCGATATCGTCGAGCAAGGCAAGCAGACTGGTAGCCAAGGGGAAATCCTGTTCGTAGGAGGAAGAAAGAGGTGCGCGGCACCGCTGTAGTTTAGGGCGCTTTCGTCTCGGCGGGTTCCGCCGGGGTCGTCTTTGCCAATCGCCGCGCCCCAACGCCGCATGGCTTTTGTCACCTACGGTTTGGCTGCGGGGCGCCGCTTGGTTATGATCGACCGGTTCGGCGGGAACCACGGCAGGACAGCGCAATGCACCGCCCACCGACATGGCCCTTCCAAGCGTTCGGCGCGCGGGCGCTTCAGTCAGCAAGGCGCCGCGAAAAGGCGTCGACTTTACAAGGGAACGCAACATGACTTCCGTCACGGTAGAGCGCCGCAACGGCCTGGCCAATCGCACGCTGGGCGAGTACTACTCCCGTGTGTTCGCCTACCTGGCCGGCGCCGCCACGCTCGCGGCCGGAACCTATACGCAGTTCTTTCCCATCGACCTGTTGTGGATGGTGCCTTATGCGCTGCTCTATCCGCATCTGGCCTACCACCTTGGTTATCGCTTCAAGCGCGATCATCCCCAGCGCACCTCGCAGGTGCTGCTGTGCCTGGACGCGCTCAATACCGGCATCGCCATCATCCTGCTGGGCGTACCCATCGTGCCCAGCCTGGTGTTCCTGCTGACGCTGTGCTTCAGCGCGCTGGTCATCGGCAGCCTGCACTACCTGCTGCTGGCAGTGCTCGGTGTGGCCGGCGGCATCGGCCTGGGCAGCGTGCTGGTGCCGCTGGAGTTTCGCGACACCACACCGCAGCTGGTCTCGCTGGTGAGCATCCTGTTCGCCACGCTGTACATCTGCGCCACGGCCTACTTCGTGCACCAGCAGGGCCTGCGCCTGGCCCAGGCGCGGCGCGATATCGAAGCCGAGCAGGCCAAGGCCGCGCGGCTGGCGCGCAATCTGGCCAAGTACCTGTCGCCACAGGTGTGGGAATCGATCTTCTCCGGCAAGCGCAGCGTGCGCCTGGAGACCCAGCGCAAGAAGCTCTCGGTGTTCTTCTCCGACATCAAGGGCTTCACCGAACTCTCCGAGGAACTGGAAGCCGAGGCGCTGACCGACCTGCTCAACAACTACCTGAACGAGATGTCGAAGATCGCGCTCAAGTACGGTGGCACCATCGACAAGTTCGTCGGCGACTGCGTGATGGTGTTCTTCGGCGACCCGACCAGCCAGGGCGCGAAGAAGGACGCCGTGGCCGCCGTGTCGATGGCCATCGCCATGCGCAAGCACATGAAGGTGCTGCGCCAGCAATGGCGCGCGCAGGGCATCACCCGGCCGATGGAGATCCGCATGGGGATCAACACCGGCTATTGCACGGTGGGCAACTTCGGCGCCGACACGCGGATGGACTACACCATCATCGGGCGCGAGGTGAACCTCGCCAGTCGCCTGGAAAACGCTGCCGAGACCAGCGAAATCCTCATCTCCCACGAAACCTATTCGCTGGTGAAGGACGTGATCATGTGCCGCGACAAGGGCCAGATCGGCGTCAAGGGCTTCACCCGGCCGGTGCAGATCTATCAGGTCGTCGATTTCCGCCGCGACCTCGGCGCCACCAGCAGCTTCGTCGAGACCGAGCTGCCGGGCTTCTCCATGTACCTGGACACCAACGGTGTGCAGAACTTCGACAAGGAGCGCGTGATCCAGGCCCTGCAGCAGGCCGCCGAGAAGCTGCGCGACAAGGTCATTCTCTGAGCGGGAGAACGCAGCGAGGCCGCCATGCAGATGCTGACCCTTCGTCATTACAACCAGGAGCAGGTCGCTCACAGCCACGAGCATGTGCAACTGGTGTTCGGCCTGCGCGGCCAGCTGGAGTTCGAGATCGCCGGGCGTGGCAGCCGCATCGGCCAGCAATGCCTGGCGGTCGTCCCCCCGACCACTCATCATGCCTGCGACAGCGCCCGCGGCAGCCACTGCCTGGTGCTCGACATTGCGCACCCAGACTGGATTGGCGAGCGCCTCGGCCCGCACAGCGCATCCAGCCTGCGGCTGCTCGAACGCCCCGACTCGCTGCGCCTGAGCGCGACGCAGCAGCGCCTGGTGGAGTGGCTGGCCAGCAGCCCGCTAGACGATCCGCTGATCGCCGAACAGGGCACCGTACTGCTGCTGGCAACACTGGCGAGCGGTTGCGCGCCACTCGGCAAGCGGCCGCCGCTGTCGCTTGCGGCGCTCACCGCCTACATCGACCGGCACCTCGCTCATCCATTGCAGGTAGCGGACCTGGCGCGCGTCGCCGGCCTGTCCGTGGCGCGCCTGCATGCGCGCTTTCTCGACGAAACCGGGCAGACGCCCATGAACTACGTGCGCCAGCGGCGTCTGCAGCGAGGCGAAGCGTTGCTGCGCGGCACCCAGCTGCCGGTCGGCGAGATCGCCGCGCGGGTCGGCTACGCCTCGCAGAGCGCCTTCACCGCGGCGCTGGTTCGCGCGCACGGCTGCACGCCGCGAGAGTTGCGCGACAAAACCGCCGGCTGACGCGACAGACGAGCCCACGCGACTGTCCTAGCATGATCGCCCTGCCATCGTCGTCGCGGTAACCGCATGCTTCCTTCGTACCCACCGCTGACCCGCGGTATCGACACATGACCCCGCGTCGCGCCCTGCTGGCGATTCATCTCGGCGCGCTGATGTTCGGCCTGTCCGGCGTGCTCGGCAAACTCGCCGAGAGCCAGCCGCTGATGATCACCTTCGGCCGTGCCCTGTTCGCCGTCCTCGCGTTGCTGGCGGTGACCATGCTGCTGCCGCGCAGCGGCGCGCGCCCCGACTGGAAGCGCCGCTGCGGCCTGATGCTCGGTGGCGTGCTGCTGGGTGCGCACTGGCTGACGTTCTTCGTTGCGGTGAAGGTCGCCGGCGTCGGCATCGCCACCCTCGGTTTCGCCAGCTTCCCGGCATTCACCGTACTGCTGGAGGGGCTGCTGTTTCGCGAGCGCACCCGGGCGATCGAGTATGCGATGGTCGGCCTGGTCGGCCTGGGCCTGTTGCTGGTCACGCCGGGCTTCGACGTGTCCAGCGCCGCGACCGGCGGACTGCTCTATGGCGTGCTGTCGGGCCTGCTGTTCGCCTTGCTGTCGCTGCTCAACCGCGCGGTCACCCGCGGCATCGATGCGGTGCAGGCCGCACTGTGGCAGAACCTGGCGATCCTGCTCGGCCTGCTGCCGTTCGCCTGGGCGGGCGTGCCCGCCATCCCGGCGCTGGACTGGCTCTGGCTGGCGCTGCTCGGCGTGCTCTGCACCGGCCTGGCGCACAGCCTGTTCGTCGCCAGCCTGCGGGTGCTCAAGGCGCGCACCACCTCGGTGATCTTCGCCCTCGAACCGGTCTACGGCATTGCCTTCGCCTGGTGGCTGTTCGACGAGCAGCCGACCCTGCGCATGCTCGCCGGCGGCGCGCTGATCATTCTCGCCAGCATCGTCACCAGCCGCCTGAAGAGCCCGCCGGCGTCCTGAACCTCAACGATCGTTGTGGCCCAGCGAGCGCTGCGGATCGATGCGGTCGCGCACCCGCCGCTTGAGTTCCTTGGCCTCCGGGAAGCCGCCATCGAGCGTGCGCTCCCAGATCTGCTCGCCGTCGCAGGTGATGCGAAACACCCCGCCGCTGCCTGGCTCCAGCGCGACCCGGGCGAGATCGTCGGTGAAGGTCGACAGCAGCTCCTGGGCGAGCCAGGCCGCGCGCAGCAGCCACTGGCACTGGGTGCAATAGACGATGACGATTTCCGCTTTGCCGTTGGACATGCGCGCGACCCTGGCTGGTAATGGGAGCGGCCTATAATAGCGGCCTTTTCTTTCGCACCCGGAATCCGTCATGCGTCGCCTGCTGCTTGTCCTGCTGTTCTGCCTGCCGCTGAGCGGCCTCGCCGAGGCTGCCGCGCCGAAGACCGGGCTGGTGCTGTCCGGCGGCGCGGCGCGCGGGCTGGCGCATATCGGCGTGCTCAAGGCGCTGGAGGAACAGGGCGTGCGCATCGATGCGGTAGCCGGCACCAGCATGGGCGCGGTGATCGGCGGGCTGTACGCCGCCGGCTACACCCCCGACGAGCTGGAGAAACTGGCCATGACGCTGGACTGGCAGCAGGTGCTGTCCGACGATCCGGCGCGCCAGGACGTGCCATTTCGGCGCAAGCAGGACGACCGCGACTTCCTGGTCAAACGCAAGCTCAGTTTCCGCGACGACGGCAGCCTCGGTCTGCCGCTGGGCGTGATCCAGGGGCAGAACCTCTCTCTGCTGCTCGAGCGCCTGCTGGTGCACGCCAGCGATACACGCGACTTCGACCAGTTGCCGATCCCCTTCCGCGCGGTGGCGACCGACATCGCCAACGACGAAAAGGTGGTGTTTCGCAGCGGTCACCTGCCGCAGGTGATCCGCGCCAGCATGTCGATCCCGGCGGTGTTCGCGCCGGTCGAGCTTGACGGCCGCCTGCTGGTGGACGGCGGCATGGTCGACAACATCCCGATGGACGTGGCGCGCGACATGGGCGTCGACCGGCTGATCGTGGTCGACATCGGCACGCCGCTGATGCGCCGCGAAGACCTGCTCACCGTGTTCGACGTGCTCAACCAGACCACCACCATGATGACGCGGCGCAACTCCGAGGCGCAGCTGGCCACCCTGCGCGCCGAAGACCTGCTGATCGAGCCGCCGCTGGCGGCCTACGGCTCGACCGATTTCGGCAGCACCGCGCAGCTGATCGACGCCGGCTACCGCGCCACCCGCGCGCTCGAAGGGCGCCTGGTCGGCTTCGCGCCCGCCAGCGGTGGCAACCCGGCGCTGAGCCTGGCGCGCTCGAACGATCCGCGCACGCCGGTGATCACCGCGGTGCGCATCGAGAACGACTCGAAGGTCGGCGACGCGGTGATCCGCCGCCACATCCGCCAGCGCCTCGGCGAGCCGCTCGACCTCGGCGATCTGCAGAAGGACATGGGCACGCTGTATGGCCTGGACTATTTCGACCGTGTCGAATACCGCGTCGCCCACGGCAAGCTGGGCAACACGCTGGTGATCCGCACGCGCGAGAAGCGCTCCGGCACCGACTACCTGCGCCTGGGGCTGAACCTGTCCGATGACTTCCAGGGCGACAGCGCCTTCAACATCGGCGCCAGCTACCGCATGAACGGCATCAACGAGCTGGGTGCCGAGTGGCTGACGCGGATGCAACTGGGCGACCACCAGGAGCTGTTCAGCGAGTTCTACCAGCCACTGGACGCCGGCTCGCGCTGGTTCGTCGCGCCGAATGCGTTCATCGAGGCACAGAACGTCGAGGCGACGCTGGAGCACGACCCGATTGCCGAATACCGCCTGCGCCGCTACGGCTACGGGCTGAACCTCGGCCGGCAGATCGCCAACAACGGCGAGATCCGCTTCGGCGTCGGCCAGGCGTGGGGCGAGGCGGACGTGCGCGTCGGCGAGCGCGACCTGCCGGATTTCAGTTTCAGCGAGGGCTACTACGCCCTGCAGTACTCGTTCGATACGCTCGATGACGTGGATTTCCCCCACGAGGGCGAGGACATCAGCCTGACGCTGCGCCAGTACACACCGGGACTCGGCTCGGACGAACGCTATCGGCAATGGCACATCCGCCTGGACAAGGCGCTCAGCCACGGGCCGCACACTTGGGTACTGGGCGGCCGCTACGGGCGCACGCTCGACGATACCGAGGTGGTGACTTCCAGCCTCCTGCTCGGCGGCGCCCGCCAGTTGTCAGGCTTCCGCCAGGACGCGCTGTCGGGGCAGAACATCAGCCTCGGTCGGGTGGTGTACTACCGGCGCATGACGCCACGCGGATTCCTCCCGCTGGATTTCCCGCTGTACCTCGGCGGCTCGCTGGAGCGCGGCCGCGCCTGGAACAACGACAACGCATTCGACAGCGGCTACATCAACGCCGCCAGCGTGTTCATCGGCTACGACACCCCGCTGGGGCCGCTGAACCTGGGCTACGGCGCCAACGACGAGAACGAGCAGGCGCTCTATCTGAACCTGGGCCGCAGCTTCTAGGCCAATCCAGGCCGCACAGGCCGCCAGCAGACTCTCGAGACACACCGCCAGGTTCGCAAGCAGTGCTTCTGGCAGCGGGCGGTCACGCGGTCACGCCTGTTTCAGCGCCAGCAGAATGAAACCCACCACGATGCCGGCCAACGCGATCAGCCAGCCGATCCGGTGCGCACGGTTCTTCTCGGCCTGGCGGATGGGATCCACGGGCTTTTTCTTTCTCACGATTCACCTGACTCCGAAAAAACGACATTGCCACGCCCGCCGGCGCCGCGCGCCTTTTTAGGCCGGGCGGATCGAATTGTCCAGCGGGCCGCTGCGGCTCGGCCTCCGCCACGCCGCCGCGGAATTGCGCGCGCCGCGTGCCCGCGCTCAGGGTGCGCCGAACAGCGCCGTCCAGTAGATCGCCGCGTCGCTCTGCGGATCGACCGCATAGGCCGCGCCGAGTTCGCGGTACTGCGGGTTCATCAGGTTGGCACAATGGCCGGGGCTGGCCAGCCAGCCGTCGAGCACCCGGCGCGGCGTCGGCAGCGCGGCGGCGATGTTTTCGCCCACCACGCCACCGGTATAACCGGCCAGTTCCGCACGGTCGCCGGGCGTGCGGCCGTCCTCGCTCAGGTGACTGAAGAAATTGCGATTGGCCATCGCCCGGCTATGAACTTCGGCCGTGCTGCCGAGCGTCGCATTCCAGCCAAGCGGGGCCGCCGCGGCGAAGGACTGCGCGCCGCACTGGCGTGGCTGCGCGCGCGCGGTGTTGATCAGTTCCAGCAGCTTCCGGCCTTCGGCCTGCCAGTCGCCCAGCCGGCCGTCGAGCAGCGGCCGCGCCAGTACGATGCGCCAGTCGCGACCCTCGCGGCTGACGCCGATATCGACGAACTGCGGATCGAGCAGTACCTGGCAGAAGCTCTCGTACAGCGCCTGCATCGCCGCCTGTGCATCCCGCGGCCCGGACAGACTGATGGCCTGCACCGTCATCATCGGATAGGCCGCACGCGTCAGTTCCTGCTGCAGATCGCCCGCGCCGATGGCCGGCAGATTCAGGCGTGCGTCGGCGGTGAGCGGCGGCAGTTCCTCGCTGGCCTTGCTGCCGCAGCGCTGCACCTCGCTGCGGTAGGCATTGATCGCCTCGACCAGCTGCGCTTCCTCGGCAGCCGCCCAGCCGGTGAACAGCAGCGTGGCAAACAGCAGAACGGATGAAAGGACACGCATGGCAGCTCTCCAGCAAAAAACCTGACGAAACGCTGCGCCCCCGGCGCAAGCGAACGTCATGGTGCGCGACACCGCCGCGCTTGTCATCCCGCCGCGTCGGCTGTGCGGCTCGCACCGGCTTGGCTATGATCGAACGCCATGAACAGCCCACCGCCACTGCGCCAGCCCTGCCCGCCCGGTACCTGCACCTGCCAGCGCGATGCGTTGCTGCAAACCCCGGGCGCCGATACACGCATTCTGCGGCTGACCCTGCATGAGGAGCGTCGCCTGCTCGAGCGCTTGGAAAACGTGCAGAGCCTGGACGACCTCGAGCATCTGCAGCAACGCATGTTCGAGCAGTTGGGCATGCGCCTCAGCATCGCCCCCGGGCACAACGAAGTGCGCAGCATGCGCGGCATCGCCATCGACTTCGCCGACCAGCCCGGCCTGTGCCGCAAGACCCGCCCAGCCATCGCCGCCGCCATCCGCCGCGCCCTGCAGCAGCGCCCGGAAATCGCCTGGCGCCTGCTCGATGCGCATGACCTGCTGGGTGGCTCGTAGAAGCCCGCGCGCCCGGCGGCAAGCCCCAAACCGGTGGCGAGCCAGTACAATGCGCGCCTTTCGTTTCACAGCCGGTCCGCGTCCATGTCATTGCCCAAACACCACCTCGAACTGCTCGCCCCCGCGCGCGACGTCACCATCGCCCGCGAGGCCATCCTGCATGGCGCCGACGCCGTGTACATCGGCGGTCCCAGCTTCGGTGCGCGGCACAACGCCGAGAACAGCGTGGCGGAGATTGCTGAGCTGGTGAAATTCGCCCACCTGTTTCATGCGCGGGTGTTCGTCACGCTCAACACCATCCTGCATGACGACGAGCTGGAAGCGGCGCGCACGTTGATCCACCAGCTCTACGGGATCGGCGTCGATGCGCTGATCATCCAGGACATGGGCATCATGGAGCTGGATATCCCGCCCATCGAGATCCACGCCAGCACCCAGACCGACATCCGCACGCTGGAACGGGCCAGGTTCCTCGACCAGGCCGGCTTCTCGCAGCTGGTATTGGCCCGCGAGCTGAACCTGCAGGAAATCCGCGCGATCTACGACGAAGTGGATTCGACCCTGGAGTTCTTCATCCACGGCGCGCTGTGCGTGGCATTTTCCGGGCAGTGCAACATCAGCCACGCGCAGACCGGGCGCAGCGCCAACCGCGGCGACTGCTCGCAGGCCTGCCGCCTGCCCTACACGCTGAAGGACGACCAAGGCCGCGTGGTGGCCTTCGAGAAGCACCTGCTGTCGATGAAGGACAACAATCAGAGCGCGAACCTGAGCGCGCTGGTCGATGCCGGCGTGCGCTCGTTCAAGATCGAGGGGCGCTACAAGGATGTGAGCTACGTGAAGAACATCACCGCTTACTACCGCCAGCGCCTCGACGGCATCCTCGCCGAACGCCCGGACCTGGCGCGTGCCTCCAGCGGCCGCACCGATCATTTCTTCGTCCCGGACCCGGACAAGACCTTCCACCGCGGCAGCACCGACTACTTCGTCACCGACCGCAAGATCGACATCGGCGCCTTCGATTCGCCGACCTTCACCGGCCTCGCCGTCGGCGAAGTGCTCAAGGTCGGCAAGCACGATCTGACCGTGCAGACCCGCGAGCCGCTGTCCAACGGTGACGGCCTCAACGTGCTGATCAAGCGCGAGGTGGTGGGTTTCCGCGCCAGCGTGGCCGAGCCGCTCAAGCAGTTCGAGGAAGATGGTCAGTCGCGCTACGAGTACCGCGTCGAACCCAACGAAATGCCCGCCGCACTGCGTCAGGTGCGACCGAACCATCCGCTCAACCGCAACCTGGACCACAACTGGCAGAACGCCCTGCTGAAAACCTCCGCCGAGCGCCGCGTCGGTGTGCGCTGGCTGGCCAGGCTGCGCGCCGATCAGCTGGAGCTGCACGTGACCAGTGAGGAAGGCGCCTACGCCACGGCCACCCTACCCGGTCCGTTCGGCGAAGCGAAGAAACCCGAGCAGGTGCCCGGGCAGATTGCCGATCTGCTGAGCCAGCTGGGCACCACCATCTATCACGCCGAAGAGGTCGAGGTGGATGCGCCGCAGGCGTTCTTTATCCCCAACTCGCAGCTCAAGGCGCTACGCCGCGAAGCCATCGAGGCGCTGAGCGAAGCCCGCGAGGCGATCCGTCCGCATGGCAGCCGCAAGCCGGTCAGCGTGCCGCCGCCGGTCTACCCGGAGTCGCACCTGTCGTTCCTCTATAACGTCTACAATGAGAAGGCGCGCGCCTTCTACCACCGCTACGGCGTGCAGCTGATTGATGCGGCCTACGAGGCCCACGAGGAAACCGGCGAAGTGCCGGTGATGATCACCAAGCACTGCCTGCGTTTCTCCTTCAACCTCTGCCCCAAGCAGGCCAAGGGCGTCACCGGCGTGCGCACCAAGGTCGCACCGATGCAACTGGTGCACGGCGACGAGGTGCTGACGCTGAAGTTCGACTGCAAGCCCTGCGAGATGCACGTGATCGGCAAAATGAAGGGTCACATCCTCGACCTGCCGTTGCCCGGCAGCGCGGCGAGCATCGTCGGGCAGATCAGCCCCGAAGACCTGCTCAAGACCATCAAAGCCAAGCCGCAGGCCTGACGCGCGACCTCAGGCCGTCAGCGCCTCGGCCAGCGCCCGGCCGATCGCCGCCAGCGCGGCGTTGCGCGCGTCGGCGCTGGCCTGCGTCTGCGTGAGGTAGACGCAGGCAATCACCGGTTTGCGCTGCGGCGGCCAGATCACTGCAACCTCGTTGGTGGTGCCGCGCTCGCCAGAGCCGGTCTTGTCGCCGATCCGCCAGTCTTGCGGCAGGCCGGCGCGCAGCTTGGCCGCACCGGTCTGGCTGGCGAGCATCCAGGCGATGAGCTGGTCGCGCGAGGGCGCCGACAGGCTGTCGCCCAGCACCAGACGCTGCAGATTCGCCGCCATCGCCGCCGGCGTGGTGGTGTCGCGCGGATCGCCAGGACGCGCCTCGTTCAGTTCGGTTTCCCAGCGATCCAGCCGAGTGTGGTGGTCGCCAAGCGTGCGGGCGAAGTCGCCGATCGCGCCCGGCCCGCCGAGGTGACGCAGCAGCAGGTTGCCGGCGGTGTTGTCGCTGAGGGTGATGGCTGCTTCGCAGAGCGCGGCGAGCGTCATGCCATCGTCCACATGCCGCTCGGTGACCGGCGAATAGGTCACCAGATCGTCCGCGCCATAGCGGATGCGCGTCTGCAGCGAATCCGCGCCGACATCCACCCGCAGCAGCACCGCCGCGCCCGCCAGCAGCTTGAAGGTGCTGCACAACGGGAAGCGCTCATCGGCACGCTGCAGCCATTGCCGGCCGGACTGGCTGTCGATGATCGCCACGCCCAGGCGCGCATCCAGCTGTTTTTCCAGCTCGGCGAATCGCTGCGTGAGGTCTTCGCCGCGCCGCTCGACGGCCCACGCCCGGTCGCCGCGCGCCAGCGCACCGCCGAGCAGCAGCGCACCACCCAACAAGGAAAACTGTCGCCGTGTCAGTACCTTCACCTTGTTCCTCCACTCGACAAACACACCGGTCAAGCGCGGACGCTGAGCTTAGGCCATCCCGCGCCGATGCTCTGCCGGATCAGGCTCGGTGCGATGAGCGGATTGGCGAACGCCTGTGCCGTCGCATGCTTTAAACTCGTGCCCTTCTTCTGCACTACCCGGCGAATCCCCTCGCTGCCCGGACGTCCCATGAAGCAACGCGCCGTAACGCCCTTCCAGATCTTCATCCTCGTGCTGTCGTTCTACGTGCTCGGCGCGCTGGTAGCCGACCTGTTCTTCAAGCTGCCGCCGGACATCTCGACCCTGCTGGGCTATCTGGACACCATCGTCTGCTTCTTTTTCTTCCTCGACTTCTGCGTGCGCCTGCAGCAGGCCGAGGACAAGTGGCGCTTCATGCGTTGGGGCTGGATCGACCTGCTCGCCAGCGTGCCGGCCAGCGGCCTGCAGGCGGCCAAGCTGGTACGTGCGCTCCAGGTGCTGCGCATCCTGCGCGCACTGAAGTCGCTGCAGCTGATCTGGCGGGTGCTGTTTCGCAACCGCGCGGAGGGCATCGTCGTCTCGGCCGCGACGGCGACCCTGCTGCTGGTGGCCTTCGGCGCGATCACCATGTTGCTGGTGGAGGCGCCGAATCCACAGAGTTCGATCAACACCCCGGAAGAGGCGCTGTGGTGGGCCTTCGTCACGGTGACGACGGTCGGCTATGGCGATTTCTATCCGGTGACCACTGCCGGGCGCGTCGTCGCGGTACTGCTGATGGTGTCCGGCGTGGGCCTGTTCGGCAGCTTTGCCGCCTACATCGGCTCGCTGTTCGTCGCCGACCAGAACGAGGAAGAAGAACAGCGCGACGCCAGCGACCGCGAGCTGATGCACCGGCTGCTGGCGCAGGTGGACAACCTCAACCAGCAGGTACAGAGCCTGCGTGCCGAGTTGCAGCGTGACCGGCTCGAGGAGCGCGCAGCCGATGGTGCAACCGATACAACAACGGCCGCCGCTTCGGAGTCGCCGCGCTAGCCCGAGGCGCGCAGCCGCCTCGATTGCGCGGTGATCGCCCGCAGGCTGCCCGCCGCGCCCTATAATCGCGCTCTGTCACGCGCCCCGCACGGGAGTCTGTCGGCGTCATGCCTTTTAAATATGCACGCAATCTGACCGGTCGCCGGCGTACCCGTCACGGCAATCGTCAACTGGGCCTGTGGCTGGCGTTCAACGCCGGCGCGGCGAATGCCGGCGGCTTCCTCGCAGTGCAGCAATACACCTCGCACATGACCGGTATCGTCTCCTCGATGGCCGACAACCTGGTGCTGGGCGCCACCGACCTCGCCCTCGGCGGGCTCGGCGCGCTGCTGTCGTTCCTCTTCGGGGCGATGTGCTCGACCATCATGATCAACATCTCGCGGCGCCGGCACATGCACAGCCAGTACGCACTGCCGCTGGCGCTGGAGGCCGTGCTGCTGCTGTGCTTCGGCGTGCTGGGCGCGCAGATGATGGCCGTACCCGGGCTTTTCGTGCCGCTCACGGTGATGCTGCTGTGCTTCATCATGGGTCTGCAGAACGCCATGGTGACCAAGCTCTCGAACTCCGAGGTGCGCACCACGCACGTCACCGGCACGGTGACCGATATCGGCATCGAGCTGGGCAAGCTGGTCTACATCAACCGTCTGCAACGCCCGGGAGAGAAGCCGGTGCGCGCCAATCGCGAGCGTCTGCTGATCAACAGCCTGCTGGCCTGCTGCTTCTTCATCGGCGGCGTGAGTGGCGCCTTCGGCTTCAAGTATTTCGGCTTTCTCGCCACCGTACCGCTGGCCGGCGCACTGCTGTTCTTCGCGCTGGTGCCGATGTGGGACGACCTGCACCTGAGCTGGACGCTCTGGCGGCGGCGACGCTGATCCGCCGGCAGGCCCGCAACTGGCGTAACAACCGCGCAAGCGCTGTCGCGCTGCCCGATACCCGCAACGCTCGTCAAGGAACGCCCGCCATGCGCCACCAGACCAAGTCGTTCGTCGTCGCCCTGGACCAGGGCACCACCAGTTCGCGCGCCATCGTGCTGGACCGCAACGCCAACGTGGTGAGCATCGCCCAGCACGAGCTCACGCAGCTCTACCCGCAGCCGAGCTGGGTCGAGCACGACCCGATGGAAATCTGGGCGACCCAGAGCGGTGTGTTCGTCGAGGCCCTGGCCCAGGCCGGCATCAGCAACGAGCAGGTGGCGGCGATCGGCATCACCAACCAGCGCGAGACCACCATCGTCTGGGACAGGCTCAGCGGCCGGCCGATCTACAACGCCATCGTCTGGCAGAGCCGCCAGAGCACGCCGATCTGCGAGCAGCTCAGGCGCGACGGCATGGACGAGCACATCCGCCAGACCACCGGCCTGGTGATCGATCCCTATTTCTCCGGCACCAAGATCAAGTGGATTCTCGACCACGTCGAAGGCAGCCGTGAGCGCGCCCGCCGCGGCGAGCTGCTGTTCGGCACCGTCGACTGCTGGCTGATCTGGAAGATGACCCAGGGCAAGGCCCACGTCACCGACTACACCAACGCCTCGCGCACGCTGCTGTTCGACATCCACAAGCTGGACTGGGACCCGGTGATGCTCGAAGCGCTGGACATCCCGCGCGCGATGCTGCCGCAGGTGCGCTCATCCGCGGAAATCTACAGCCACGCCTACCTCGGCTCCGGGCAGAGCACCGGCATTCCCATCGCCGGCATCGCCGGTGACCAGCAGGCCGCGCTGTTCGGCCAGAGGTGCGTCGAGCCCGGCCAGGCGAAGAACACCTACGGCACCGGCTGCTTCCTGCTGATGAACACCGGGACCCAGGCGGTACAGTCCGCGCACGGCTTGCTGACCACCCTCGCCTGCGGCCCGCGCGGCGAGGTGAACTACGCGCTGGAAGGCGCCATCTTCAACGGCGGCTCGACCGTGCAGTGGCTGCGCGACGAGCTGAAGGTGCTCCACGAATCGCTGGATTCGGAGTACTTCGCCAACAAGGTGGCGGACAGCAACGGCGTCTACCTGGTGCCGGCCTTCACCGGCCTCGGCGCGCCCTACTGGGACCCGCGCGCCCGCGGCGCGCTATTCGGCCTGACCCGCGGGGTCAAGGTCGATCACCTGATTCGCGCCGCGCTGGAATCCATCGCCTACCAGACCCGCGACGTGCTCGACGCCATGCAGCAGGACGCCGGCCAGCGCCTGCGCGCCTTGCGCGTGGACGGCGGCGCGGTGGCCAACAACTTCCTCATGCAGTTCCAGGCCGACCTGCTCGGCACCCGGGTCGAGCGCCCGCGGATGAAGGAAACCACCGCCCTCGGCGCCGCCTATCTGGCCGGGCTGGCGGCCGGATTCTGGAGCGATCTGGATGAATTGCGCAGCAAGGACAGCATCGAGCGGGTGTTCGAGCCGGCGTGCGGAAGCGAACAGCGCGAAGCGCTCTATCGCGGCTGGAAGAAGGCCGTCGAGCGCACCCGCAACTGGGCCGAGGACTGATCGGCCGCCAGCCTGCCCGGGAGTTTCACGAGCCTGGCGCCCCGACAACGGAATCTTCGTGCTAGCCGCGCAGCTGGTTCGTGATGCGTTCCAGGCTGCAATTGAGCCGCTGCTCGGCTGCACGCAGCTGCTCGCCCTGCTGTTGCAACAGCGCGCAGAGATTGAGCGCGGTCAGCACCAGCAGCTTGTCGGCACTGGCGTTGGGAGACTGCCGGCGGCTCGCGGCCAGCTGCTCCTGCAACTGCGCCGCTGCTTCGGCCAGCAGTGCTGCCTGCCCCTCGCCCGCGCGAATCGAGTACTCGCGCCCGAGAATGCTCAGCACCTGAATGCCGGCACCACTCATGCCGCGCTGCCGGCAGCGGCGCGCTCGATGAGTGACTGCAATCGCGCCAGCGTCGCCCCCTGCTTCTCCTCCTGCTCCAGGGCAGCCAGCTGCAGGTTGTCGTTCTCCTCGCGGGCCTGCTGCAACTGCTGCTCGAGCAGTGCGGCGGTTTCGCGCAGGGACTGGTTCTGCTGCAGCAGGTCGGCGATGACGCGTTCGAGCTGGACGAGAGCGGTTTCAAGCATGGGAGATATCCGGGCCGGTAAAAAGGCGCGCGAGGATAGCAAAAGCACTACTGGCTGGGGGCCTGCATTGACTATCGAATGGTCGCCACTGGCGGTCGCCAAAGCGGAGTCGATTGCGGTAGCCTCGCCAGCTCATCCAAGCGCATCAGAGGAGTCAATCATGGCCCGCGCCACCGCCCGCCACATCCTGGTTTCCAGCGAAGCCAAGTGCAACGAACTGAAGGCCGCCATCGAAGGCGGCGCCGATTTCGCCCAGGTCGCCCGCGAGAATTCCAGCTGCCCGTCCAGCCGCGACGGCGGCAACCTCGGCTCCTTCGGCCCGGGGCAGATGGTCCGCGAATTCGACACCGTGGTCTTCAGCGCGCCGCTCAACGTCGTGCAGGGTCCGGTGAAGACCCAGTTCGGCTACCACCTGCTGGAAGTCACCAGCCGCGAAGACTGAAACCGGCACGCCCCGCGCTGCGGCGCGGGTGCGTCCCGCGGCACGCAAAAAAAACACCTGCCGAGCGGGACGCTTGGCAAGCGCAGCGGTCCAATACGGCACCATCAAACGAAGAGGTGCGTCATGGGACTGTTCGACAAGATCAAAGAGAAACTCGGCTTCGGCGATGCCTCCCACGAGGCGCAAAAACCGGCTTCCACGCCGCCGGCGGATGCCGCCAGCACCAGCGCGGAAGGCGTCACGCTGGATTCCGGCCGCCCCACCGCTACCGCCAATGCGACCACCCACCCCGACGCCCCGGTCATGTCGCAGGTCGACGTCGCGGCGAAGCTCGACGCAATGGCGGCCAGCCATCACGAGAAGCTCAACTGGCGTACGTCCATCGTCGATCTGCTCAAGCTGCTCGGCCTGGACAGCAGCCTGGAAGCACGCAAGGAGCTGGCCAACGAACTGCACTGCCCGCAGGACAAGATGGCCGATTCCGGCACCATGAACATCTGGCTGCACAAGACCATCATGCACAAGCTCGCCACACACGGCGGTACCGTCCCGCCGGAGTTGCTGCACTGATATCGGCGTGATGAACGCCGATCGATAGAACAGGCTGCCCCGCATCGCGGTGGCAGCCTTTCTTGCAGCTCCCCGCATTGCACCCTGCCAGTCCGGCGCCAGGCAACCTGCCCCCACGAACATGCAGAGCAAAAAAAAGGCGATCCCATTCCGGATCGCCCGTCCAACCAGTAAACCGGTCAGCACACACTTAATATCGGATCACGCAGATTCGATGCCGGCCATTGTGCGACGCCGCCGGGGCAGCGGACACTGCACGATGGTCTAACAGACCATCCTCACACCCCGCCTCAGCTCTCGCGGTTCGCCGCGCGGGCCGCTTCGATCAGGTCCTTGCCGATCTCTTCCTCGTACTTCTTCCAGGCCGGCTGCACCGCGTCGCGCCACTTGGCGCGCTGCTCGTCGGTGAGCACCAGAATCTCGCTCTTGCCCGAGTCGATGACGCCCTGCTTGGCCTTCTCGTTCAGCGCCTCGGCCTGACGGTTCACCTCGACGGTGACCTCGTCGATGATGGTTTCCAGCTCACCGCGCACCTGCGCGGGCAGGCCGTTCCAGAATTCCGTATTGGTGATCAGCAGGTAGTTGCCGATGCCGTGGCCGGACTCGGTGATGTACTTCTGCACCTCGTGGTACTTCTGGCTATAGATGTTCGACCAGGGGTTGTCCTGGGCATTGACCACGCCGGTCTGCAGGCCCTGGTAGATCTCGGCGAAGGCCATCTTGCGCGGCACCGCCCGCAGCGCGCTGTACTGCGCGGCCTGCAGGTCCGACGGCTGCACGCGGAACTTCTGCCCGCGCGCGTCGGCCGGCTCTTGCAGCGGCTTGTTGGCGGTGAAGTGGCGCATACCGTTGAGCCAGTAGGCCAGGCCGGTGATGCCCTTGTCCTCCATCGAGCGGAGCATCGCGCGGCCCTTGTCCGACTGCTGGAAGCGCTGCGCGGCGGCCATGTCGTCGAACAGGAACATCAGGTCGAACAGCTGCAGCTGCTTGGTGTACTGCTCGAGCTTCGACGGTGCCGGCGCCAGCAGCTGCACCTCGTTCATCAGCAGCGCTTCCATTTCCTTGCCGTCGCCATACAGCGAGGAGTTGGCGAATACCTGCACCTCGACCTGGCCCGGCAGGCGCTCTTCGACGAGCTTCTTGAACATCAAGGCGCCCTGGCCCTTGGGCGTGCTGTCGGCGGTGATGTGGGAGAACTTGATCAGGATCGGATCGGCCTGGGCGCCGAGCACTGTAAACAGCGCCGAAGCGGCGAGCAGACGGGTGATGCCACGGGAAAGTCGTGCCATGGGGTGAGCTCCGTTTTGTAGTTGTGTGAGCCATATCGCTGGCCCGACTCTACCCCGGCACCGCCACGTGCTGAATTGCTATTTGGCCAAGCGAGACTTCGTGCTTTGCGAAGGCAGCAGCGGAATCACACGCTCCGACGCGCTTCTTCAGCCATTGCCTTCGCGAAGCGTGAGGTGCTCAAGCATCTGCCGCGCCGTCACCGAGAGGCTGTCCAGGTTGCGCACACCGAGCTTCAGCTCGCGCCGCGCCCAGGCATCGGTCAACGGCACGATGGCCACGTCCAGCGCCGGCAGGTAGTTGCGCACCACCTGCTCGGGCAGCACGCCGATGCCCATGCCGGTGTGGATCATCCGGCAGATCGCCTCGAAGCTGCGCACCTGGATGCGCAGGCGCAGCGGCGTGCCCATCTGCTGCGCCGACTGCTGCAGCAGGGCGTGCAGCGAGGCGTCCTGCTGCAGGCCGATGAAGTCGAAGCCGGCGGCATCGCGCAGGGCGATTTCTGCACGCCCGGCCAGCACATGCTCGCGTGGCGTGACCAGCACCAGCCTATCCTCGCGGTAGGGAAACACCTGCAGGTCCTCGGCCGGCAGGTGTCCGGCAAAGATACCGATATCGGTCAGCCCCTCGCGCAGCGCGCGCAGGGTGTCGCTGCTGACACGTTCCTCGAGGTCGATCTTCACTTCCGGGTGCTGGCGGGCGAAGGCGCTCAGGTCCTCGGGCAGGAACTCGATCACCGCCGAGGTGTTGGCGTGAATGCGTACATGGCCTTTCACGCCCTGACTGAACTCGCTGAGGTCGGCGTCCAGTTGCTGCAGGTTGTCCAGCAGGTTGCGCGCATGGTGCAGCAACGCGTGGCCGGCCGGCGTCAGCCCGACGCCCTTGGGCTGGCGATAGAGCAGGCTGACGCCGAGCTGCCCTTCCAGATCGCTGACGCGCTTGCTCACCGCCGCCAGCGCCAGGTGCTCACGCTCGGCGGCGCGGGTCAGGCTGCGCTCGGCGGCGATGGCAACGAACAGGCGCAGCGTGACGAAATCGATACGGCGCATGAAAAACCCTTCCTCGCATTCGCAGGAGACGAAGCATGCACGCATCAACCGCCGATATCCAACGACTGTCCGACGCACGCTTCGCGAAACACGAAGTCTGGCTTGGCCAACGGCCAATTGCCCGCCTCCGGCACCTCGGTCATGCTCGGCGCCATGAATCAACCGGCACAGGTGTCGTGATGAACGAACAGACAGACAAGAACCTGCCGCTGCAGGGCCTCAAGGTGATCGAGATGGGCCAGCTGATCGCCGGCCCCTTCGCCAGCAAGCTGCTCGGCGAATTCGGCGCCGATGTAATCAAGATCGAACCGCCCAAGGTCGGCGACCCGCTGCGCAAGTGGCGCAAGCTGAAAGACGGCACCTCGCTCTGGTGGCACGTGCAGTCGCGCAACAAGCGCTCGGTGACGCTGGACCTCAAGGCCGCCGAGGGCCAGGAGATCGTCCGTCAGCTGGTTGCAGAAGCCGACATTCTGGTGGAGAACTTCCGCCCCGGCACGCTGGAGGAATGGGGCCTGGGCTGGGACGCGCTGTCCAAGCTCAACCCGCGGCTGATCATGCTGCGCATCTCCGGTTACGGCCAGACCGGCCCCTATCGCGACCTGCCGGGCTTCGGCGTGATCGGCGAAGCCATGGGCGGCCTGCGCCACCTATCCGGCTACCCGGGCCAGCCGCCGGTGCGGGTTGGCGTCAGCATCGGCGACTTGCTGTCCTCGCTGTATGGCGTGATCGGCGTGTTGCTCGCCCTGCAGGAGCGCAACCGCAGCGGGCAGGGCCAGGAGATCGACGTGGCGCTGTACGAGTCGGTATTCGCCATGATGGAAAGCCTGGTGCCCGAGTACGACGCCTTCGGTTACGTCCGCGAGCCGGCCGGCAGCGCCCTGCCCGGCATCACCCCGTCCAATTCCTACCTGTGCAACGACGGCGCCTACGTGCTGATCGCCGGCAACGGCGACAGCATCTACAAGCGCCTGATGACCCTGATGGGCCGCCAAGACCTCGCCGACGACCCGCGCTTCGCCCACAACGACGGCCGCGCCCAGCACGCCGAGCTGATCGATGCCGCCATCGGCGAATGGACCCTCCAGCACAGCCGCGACGAAGTAATCGAAGCGCTCAAGGGCGCCCGCGTGCCGGCCGGCTATCCCTACACCGCCGCCGATATCGTCAAGGACCCGCACTACCTGGCGCGGCAGATGATCGAGCAGGTGCAGACCTTCGCCGGTCCGCTCAAGGTGCCGGGCGTGCTGCCCAAGCTGTCGCGCACGCCGGGACGCATCGGCGAAGGCGGCCCGCAACTGGGCGAGCACACCGACGATGTGTTGGCCGGCCTCGGCCTGACCGACGAGCAACGCCAGGGCCTGCGTGAGCGCGGGATCATCTGAAAAAGCAGCCACAAGCTTCAAGCTTCAAGCTTCAAGCTTCAAGCCAACGGCTACCGCGCAGGTTGGGCCACGCGACTGACAAGCCATCAGGATTTCCCATGAGCAAACGCCTGTACATCCAGGAAGTCGCCACCCGCGACGGCTTCCAGATCGAAGCGGACTTCGTGCCGACCGACGCCAAGATCGCCCTGATCGACCGCCTCTCACAAACCGGGCTGGCGAAGATCGAGGTCACCTCCTTCACCTCGCCCAAGGCCATCCCCAACCTGCGCGACGCCGAAGACGTGATGCGTGGCATCCGCCGCGTACCGGGCGTCGAATACACCGTGCTGGTGCCCAACGTGAAGGGCTGCGAGCGCGCGCTGGCTTGCGCGGTGGACGAGATCAACCTGGTGATGTCCGCCAGCGACACCCACGGCCTGGCCAACCTGCGCATGACGCCCGAGCAGTCGCTGGTGCAGTTCCGCGAGATCATCGAGGTCACCCGCGGCAGCGGCGTGTTCATCAACGCCTCGCTGTCGACCACCTTCGGCTGCCCCTTCGAGGGCGACGTGCCCGAGCGGCGCGTCCATGAGCTGGTGCAACGCCTGCTGGAGATCGGCGTGCAGGGCATCACCCTCTGCGACACCACCGGCATGGCCGACCCGGCGCAGGTCGAGCGCATCTGCCGCGAAGTGCTGAACAGCTGGCCGGAAGCCGTGTTCACCGCACACTTCCACAACACCCGCGGCATGGGCCTGGCCAACGCGCTGGCAGCGCTGAACGCCGGCATCGACCGCTTCGACGCCTCTCTCGGCGGACTCGGCGGTTGCCCTTACGCGCCGGGTGCCAGCGGCAATATCTGCACCGAAGACCTGGTGCACATGTTCCAGCGCATGGGGCTGGATACCGGCGTCGATCTCGACGGGTTGCTGCAGTGCGCCGCCGACCTGCCGCAACTGGTTGGCCACGACGTTCCGGGCGCGGTACTCAAGGCCGGCAAGGCCGATCGCCGTTATCCGAAACCGAAGTGGCTGGAGGAAGCGGGCGTCTGACTATGTGGGGCGGGCGCCCGAACACGTGAGCGTTCGAGTCTCTGCGTCCGCACCCTGTGTTCAATCCGCCTGACAGAACTGCAGAATCGCCTCGGCCACCGCCTGCGGCGCCTCGCGCTGGGGGAAGTGGCCGACGCCTGGCAACAGCTCACGGTGGTATGGGCCGCTGAACATGGCTTCACGCCCGGCCGAGGTTTCCGGGGCGTTGCAGGTATCGGCCTCGCCGTGCAGGACCAACGTCGGCACAGCGAGTACCGGGGTCGGTTGCAGCAGCGCCTCGTCCTGGATATAGGCCGGATCGCCGTCGACGAAGCCCCAGCGGTGGCGATAGGAATGCAGCACCACGGCGGCCCAGTCCGGGTTGTCGAAGGCCTCCAGCGCCTGGATGAAATCCGCCTCGCTGTACCAGCCGACCGGTGACCAGGTGTCCCACAGCAAGCGGGTGAAGGCCGCGCGATCCTCGATTACCGTGCGCTCGCCGCGTGGCGTGGCCATGTACCAGTGGTACCAGTAGTTGCGTGCCTGACTCAGCGAGATGTGCTGGTTCGGATCATTGGTGCCGTAGCCCACGGCGAGCATCACCAGCCGTGCCGCCGCATGGTGGCGCAGGCCGCAGGCGTTGGCCACGGCGCGGGCGCCCCAGTCGTGGCCGACCAGCACCGGCTGATCGAGGCGCAGCGCATCGATGAAATCCAGCAGATCGCGGCCCAGCGCGGCCAACTGACCGCTGCGCGGCGTCAGCGGATCGCGAAAGCGTGTCTGGCCGAAGCCGCGCAGTGTCGGGCAGAGCACGCGGTAGCCGGCGGCGGCCAGGCGTTCGGCCACGGGCGTCCAGCCTTCGGGGCAATCCGGCCAGCCATGCACCAGCACCGCGACCTGCTGGCCACGGGGATTCCATTCGAGATAGGCGATATCCAGCACCGGCGTGCTGACAAAGGCATAACGACTCATGTCGGCGTCTCCTTGCGCGTTCTGGCCGGTCAGCATAAGCCAGCCAGACATGAAAAACGGGCCGGTCGCATACGACAGGCCCGTTTGTTTCTCCGACGCTTTGGCGCCACCAATGGCTCAGGAGCGGTTGGCCGCCTGCGCCGCTTCGATCAGCTCGGCGCCGATCTCGCCTTCGAACTTCTTCCACACCGGCTGCATCGCCTCGCGCCACTTGGCGCGCTGCTCGGGGGTCAGTTCGATGATCTCGGTCTTGCCGGAAGCGGCGATGGCCTGGCGGGCCTTCTGGTTAAGCTCGTCGGCCTGGCGGTTAACCTCGGCGGTGACCTCTTCCATGATCGTTTCCAGCTCGCCGCGCACGTCTTCCGGCAGGCCATTCCAGAACTGAGTGTTGGTGATCACCATGTAGTCGATCAGGCCGTGGTCGGAGGCGGTCATGTACGGCTGCACCTCGTGCACCTTCTGGCTCTCGTAGTTCGACCAGGTGTTTTCGGTGCCATTGACCACGCCGGTCTGCAGGCCCTGGTAGACCTCGGCGAAGCTCATCTTGCGCGGGTTGGCGCGTACCACCTTGAACTGCTCGTCGAGCACCGCGGAGGCCTGCACGCGGAATTTCAGCCCGCGTGCGTCCTTGGGTTCGCGCAGCGGCTTGTTGGCCGACAGCTGCTTGGTGCCGTTGTGCCAGTAGGCCAGGCCGGTGATGTTCTTATCCTCCATCGCCGTGAGCAACGCCTTGCCTTGCGGGCTGCTCTGGAAGCGATCGGCGGCGGCCAGGTCGTCGAACAGGAACGGCAGGTCGAAGATCTGGATCGGCTTGGCATAGTGCTCGAACTTGGCCAGCGACGGCGCCAGCATGTGCACGTCGCCGAGCAGCAGCGCCTCCATCTCCTTGCCATCGCCGAACAGCGAGGAGTTCGGGTAGACCTCGACCTGCACCTTGCCCGGCAGGCGCTCCTCGGCGAGCTTCTTGAACAGCAGGGCGCCCTGCCCCTTCGGGGTGTTGTCCGCGACCACATGGGCGAACTTGATGGTGATGGGATCGGCAGCCTGCACGAGGCTGGCGGCGGTCAGGGACAAAGCGCACGCAAGCGCCTTGAGGGTGGTTTTCAGCATGGTGGTACCCCTTTTGTTTTTGTCGATTGGTACGTTTGCCTGGATGGGGGCGGTCAGGGAACCGCTTGCCCGGCACGTTGCAGCAGGCGACGGGCGCGGCCGATGACGGGTGCATCGACCATCTGTCCGTCCACTACGAAGACCCCATCGCCGGACGCCCCGGCGTCGAGGACGCGTTGCGCCCAGGCCAGTTCGGCAGCGCTGGGCATCAGCGTTTCATGCACCACGGCGATCTGGCCGGGATGGATGCACAGCAGCCCGTCGAAGCCCATGTCGCGGGCATCGACGACCGCCTGGGCGAGGCCGTGCAGGTTATTGATATCGGGGAAGACGCTGTCCAGCGGCGCGGCCAGCCCGGCCAGACGCGACTGCAGCAGCAACCCGTAGCGTGCCTGATCGAGAATGCGCTCGGCCGCCGCAGTGCCGCTGGCCAGGCCGAGGTCCAGCCCGAGGTCCAGCGAGCCGAACGACAGCCGCTCGACCCCGTGGGCCTGGGCAATTTCCGCCAGATGCGCCAGCCCGCGGGCGCTCTCGATGATCGGCCACACCGGCTTGCCGCAACCGGCGGCCAGCGCCACCTGTACCGCGCTTTCCACTTTCGGCAGCAACACGCCGACGACGCCGGGATGGCGGGCGCAGAGCGCCAGATCGGCGGCCTGCTCGGGATGCGTCGGCGCGTTGATGCGCACCAGCACGCGGGCGTCCGGCGTGGCGGCGAGGAAGTTTTCGAGGTTGTCGCGCGCTTCGGCCTTGAGGCTTTCCGCGACGGCGTCCTCAAGGTCGACGATGACCGCGTCGGCGCCGCTCGCCAGCGCCTTGGGGATGCGCTCCGGGCGGGTTGCCGGAACGAACAGCGCACTGCGGATGATGGATGGATTCATGGCTGGCTCCTTGGCGCGGTCAGACCGCGCCCTGCTCGTGCAGGCGCTGGATGTCGCCCGGCGCGTAGCCGAGTTCGCTCAGCAGCGCGTCGGTGTGCTGGCCCAGCGCGGGGATCGGGTCCATGCGCGGGGTGAAGGCTTCGTTGCGCCCCGGCGGCAGCAGCGCCGGCAGCTTGCCGGACGGGCTGTCCACCTCGCTCCAGCGCTGACGCGCCTTGAGCTGCGGGTGGGCCCAGACGCCGGCCATGTCGTTGACATGAGCGTTGGCGATGGGTGCGGCATCCAGCCGGGCAATCACCTCGTCGGCGCTCAGCCGGCTGAACGCCTCGACGATGAGGGCGCGCAGCTCGGCACGGTGTTCAGAGCGCAGCGAGTTGCTGGAGAAGCGCGCGTCGCTGGCCAGTGCCGGTTGCAGCAGGACCTTTTCGCAGAACAGCAGCCACTCGCGCTCGTTCTGCAGGCCGAGCATCACCGTGCCGCCATCGCCGGTGGGGAACGGGCCGTAGGGGTAGATGGTGGCGTGTGCGGCACCGGCGCGCGGCGGCGGCGTGGCGCCGTTGTAGGCGTAGTACAGCGGGTAGCCCATCCACTCGACCAGGCTTTCCAGCATGGACACGTCGATGCGGCTGCCGACGCCGGTCTTGTCGCGCAGCATCAGCGCCGAGAGCACGCCGGTGTAGGCGTACATGCCGGCGGCGATGTCGGCGATGGAACAGCCGGCCTTGGCCATTTCGGTTTCGCCCGGCCCGCCGGTGACGGAGAGGAAGCCCCCCTCGCTCTGGATCAGCAGGTCATAGGCCTTCTTCTGCTCGTACGGGCCGCCCTCGCCGTAGCCGGAGATGTCGCAGACGATCAGCCGCGGGAAGCGTTCGTGCAGCGCTTCGAACGACAGTCCCATGCGCGCCGCGGCACCGGGCGCGAGGTTCTGCACCAGCACGTCGGCCTTGGCCAAGAGCTGGTCGAGCACCTGCGTGGCGGCGTCCTGTTTCACGTCGAGGGTCAGGCTTTCCTTGGAACGGTTGGTCCAGACGAAATGCGAGGCCAGGCCGTCGACACGCTCGTCGTAGCCGCGAGCGAAGTCGCCGGCGCCAGGGCGCTCGACCTTGATTACCCGCGCACCGAGGTCCGCCAGCTGGCGCGTGCAGAACGGCGCGGCGATGGCGTGTTCGAGGCTGACCACGGTAATGCCGTCGAGCGGGCGGGGTTTGGCTTGGGTGTCGTTCATAGCGTTTTCCTGCAATTCGGTTCAGGCCAGGCGCTCGTTTGCTCCTCTGTGGTGGGCTGAAGCCCACCCTACGGGCTCACGCACGTACTTTTCGTAGGGTGGGTTTCAGCCCACCTTGTTCATTCATTTCAAGACGCCCATGTCCGGGCATTCACGCAGCCCCCAGACCTTGTCGATCAGCACGCCCGCTTCGTCATCGCTGCGCGCGGCGGAGAACTGCAGCAGCCGACGGAACTTGTCTTCCAGCTCGGCGCGGCTGAGGGTGTTGCCCGGGTCGCCCTTGGGTTCGTCGATGGCGCCGTGCAGCGTGCGGCCGTCGGTGGTGGTCACCTCGACGCGACCGAGCCAACGCGCCGGGTAGGCACCGTCCACCTCGGAATCGAGAGTCATCGAAATCTTCTCGCGGAACTGCCCGACGCGCGGATCGCTGAGCGCATGGCTGTGGAATTCGGTCAGGCCGGCCTTGCCGTACAGGGCGATCAGCCCGAGCACGGTACCCATGCTGAACTTGGCCTGATGCACCGTCTGCGGCACCGTCACGCGGCCGAGCACGTCGATGGCGCCCTGGTGTACGCGGGTGGTGACCGAGACGATGTCATCCGCCTGCAACCCCTCGCACTGCATCAACGCCAGCAGCGCATCGGCAGCCGGGTGGGTATGCCGGCAGGAGGCGTGGAACTTGAAGGAGGTTTCCGCCAGCGCCCAGCGCGTGCCGAGGCGATCCGACAGCGCGCCCGGATTGGCGTCCTTCGACATCCCGGCGGCAATGCCCTGCTCGCCTTCGAGGATGTTCTGTGCGCCGGTCAGGCCCTCGGCGGTGAGGTACGCCGCGAGCAGGCCATCGGCGGCCGCCTTGGCGGTGTGCAGCTGCTTGGAGTCCGCCGCATCGCGGAGGAATTCCCACAGCCCCGCCGCTTGCGTACCGGCGCTACCGAGCAGATGAGTGAACTGCTGTTGGTCGAAATCCATCAGCTTGCCGACGGCCACCGCGGCGGCCAGGGTGCCGACCGTCGCGGTGGTGTGGAAGATGCGGTAGTGCGAGCGGCCGAGGAATTCGCCGATACGAATGCCCGCCTCGTAGCCGGCCACCGAGGCCACCAGCAACTCACGGCCGGATTTGCCCAGATCCTGCGCCGCCGCCAGCGCAGCCGGGAAGACCACGGTGGCCGGGTGCAGCACGGAGCTGTTGTGCAGGTCGTCCTGCTCCACCAGATGCGAGCTGGCGGCGTTCACCAGCGCGGCGAAGTAGGCGCTGCTGCTCCGGCCGTTGACCAGGATGCGCGCCGGACCATCAGCCGGGCCCATCTTCTGCGCGTAGCGCTCGAACAGCGGGATCGGGTGCGCGCCGGCGCTGGCCAACGCGGAGCCGAGCCAGTCGAGAAACAGGTCTTCGGTGCGGGCCAGCACCGCGTCGGGAATCTGCTCGTAAGCGAGTCCGGCGAGAAATTCGGTCAGGGCCTGGGTGTGCTGGCTCATCTTGTTTTCCAGTCGTTTTGTCGTTGTCACATCTGGCCGATGGTCAGAAACTGCGCGGCAGCTCCAGCAGGTGCTCGGCCACGTAGGACAGGATCAGGTTGGTGGAGATCGGCGCCACCTGGTACAAGCGCGTCTCGCGGAACTTGCGCTCCACGTCGTATTCGTTGGCGAAGCCGAAGCCGCCGTGGGTCTGCAGGCAGGCGTTGGCCGCCTCCCAGCTGGCCTTGGCCGCCAGGTACTTGGCCATGTTGGCCGCAGCGCCGGCGTTGCGGCCGGCGTCGTATTCCTCGCAGGCGCGCCAGCGCATCAGGTCGGCCGCTTCCAGCTCGATATGCGCCTCGGCAATGGGGAACTGCACGCCCTGGTTCTGCCCGATGGGCCGGCCGAACACCACGCGGTCGCGGGCGTACTGCGCGGATTTCTCGACGAACCAACGGCCATCGCCGATGCACTCGGCCGCGATCAGCGTGCGCTCGGCGTTGAGGCCGTCGAGGATGTAGCGAAAACCCTTGCCCTCCTCGCCGATCAGGCTGCTGGCGGGAATTTCCAGGTTGTCGAAGAACAGCTCGTTGGTCTCGTGGTTGACCATGTTGGCGATCGGCTGCACGGTCAGGCCGTTGCCGATGGCTTCGCGCAGATCGACCAGGAAGATCGACATGCCGTCGGCCTTGCGCTGCACCTCGGCCAGCGGCGTGGTGCGCGCCAGCAGGATCATCAGGTCCGAATGCTGGATGCGCGAGATCCACACCTTCTGCCCGTTGATGACGTACTTGTCGCCCTTCTTCACCGCCGTGGTCTTGATCTTGGTGGTGTCGGTGCCGGTGGTCGGCTCAGTGACGCCCATCGACTGCAGGCGCAGCTCGCCGCTGGCCAGCCTCGGCAGGTAGTAGCGCTTCTGTTCTTCGCTGCCGTTTCTGAGCAGGGTGAACATGTTGTACATCTGGCCGTGGATGGTCCCGGAGTTGCCGCCGCAGTGGTTCACTTCCTCGAGAATCACCGAGGCTTCGGCCAGGCCCAGGCCCGAGCCGCCGTATTCCTCGGGAATCATCGCCGACAGCCAGCCGGCTTCGGTCATGGCGGTGACGAAGGCTTCGGGGAAGCCCTTTTCCTCGTCGAGCTTGCGCCAGTATTCGGCGGGAAATTCGGCACACAGGGCGCGCACGCCTTCGCGGATGAAGTTCAGTTCTTCGGTCTTGTTCGGGGTCATCTCGGTTCCTTGCATGTTCGTTTGGCGCGCATGGCCTCAGCGGCGGATAAGGCCGTGCCGTTATCCACCCTACGATTGGCTGTTCAGTCGAATTCCACTTCGGCCTTCTGCGCCAGGCCGTTGTGGTCGCCGGCCCAGAGTTCGGCCTGGCCCGGCGCGACGATGCGCCCGCCCACCTCGAACGGCTGCGGTGCGATCAGCGGCCGCACGCCGCGATAGGCGAAACGGCGCAGGCGGGCCTCGGGATTGGCGCGGCAGAACGCGCGCAGGTTGAGGGTGGCGATCAGCGGGCCGTGCACCACCAGCCCCGAATAACCTTCGCTCTCGGTAACGTAGGGCCAGTCGTAATGGATGCGGTGGCCGTTAAAGGTGACCGCCGAATAGCGGAACAGCAGCGTCGGCGTCGGCGTCACCGCCTCGCGCCAGCCACCGGCGACCATCGGCTCGCCGCTGCTGGCCTTGGGCGGCGTGGGTTCGCGGTAGACGATGTCCTGCTCCTCGCGGATCGCCAGGCGGCCGTCCTGCAGATAGTCGTGCTGCACGGTGACGAACAGCAGCGCGCCGCTGCGGCCGTGCTTCTCCTCGATGTGCTTGATGGTCGATACCCGCCGCGCCTCACCACCGGCCTCCAGCGGACGAAGGAACTCGACCCGGCCGCCAGCCCACATGCGGTTGCGGTCGGCGGCTGGTGGCAGGAAGCCGCCGCGCGCCGGATGGCCGTCTTCGCCGAGACCGCTCTCGAACACCGGCTCCTGGAAGAAACACCATTGCCACAGCGGCGGCAGTGCCTCGCCGTGTGCCGGCGTCTTCTCGCCGAGTGTGGCGGCAATGCGCATCAGCAGATTGCGGCTGAGCTGGTCGTGGACTTCTTCGGTGCGGCCTATCCAGGCGGAGATATCGGTCATTGCGCTGTCCGGTTGTTGTCTTGTTTTGCCGGAGGATGCTCCGCCGTCCGCGTTCCGGGAATTTGTATTTTTCGACACCAGCGTTCTGCTAAGCTGAACGCCAAGCACCGCACGAGCCCCGCCCATGCATTTCGATCTGGCCGACCTGCGCCTGTTCATTCATATCGCCGAATCGCCCAGCCTGACCCAGGGCGCCCGCCGCGCGCATCTGTCGCCGGCCGCGGCCAGCGCGCGAATCAAGGCGCTGGAAAGCCAGCTCGACAGCCGTCTGCTGTATCGCGACAGCCGTGGCGTGGAGCTGACGCCGGCCGGGCACAAGCTGCTGCAGCACGCGCGGCTGATCATGCGCCAGGTCGATTACCTGAAAAGCGAGTTCACCGAATACGGCACCGATTCGGCCGGGCACATCCGCATCTTCGCCAACACCACGGCGGTGACCGAATTCCTCCCGGAAGTGCTGGCGGGTTTCCTCGCGCAACGTCCGGGGGTGACGGTGGACCTGCAGGAGCGCCTGAGCCGCGACATCGTCCGCGGTGTGCTCGATGGCAGCACCGACATGGGCATCATCGCCGGGCCGGTACGCGCCGAAGGCTTGCAGGTGCTGCACTTCAGTACCGACCGCCTGCTGCTGGCGGTACCGGTCGGCCACCCGCTGGCCGGCGAGTCGAACCTAACCCTGCGCCAGACCCTGGCCTACCAGCACATCGGCCTGCACGAGGGCAGCACCCTGCTGACCTTCCTGCGCGATCAGGTGGAAAGGCTCGGCGGCCAGCTGTCACTGCGCATCCAGGTGTCGAGCTTCGAGGCGGTGTGCCGGATGGTCGAGGCCGGCGTCGGCATCGGCATCATTCCCGAATCCGCCGCGCGCCGGCACAGCCGCACCATGCAACTGGCGCTGGTGCAACTGGACGAGCCCTGGGCGGTGCGCGAGCGCAGCATCCTGGTGCGCGAGCTGGACGCCCTGCCCGGCAGCGTGCGCGCGCTGATCGCCACACTGGCACCGGGCAGCACGGGCGCTTAGTGTGTCGAGGGGAATCCTTGACGCCGCGCGCTGCCCAAGCATGCGCCACGACTTGCCTTTGCCGGCTTCGCTGCCTAGGGTCTGTTGATGTTTCGTTCGCCCCCGCACCGGCACCTGTTTTTGTACGGGGCAAGGCATGAGGAGAGAAATTTGCTTGGTCCACATGAACGACGAATAACGCCGCACCGCGCAAAAACAGTCCCGGCCCTTCGGGGTACGCGGCAACACGATTCGCAACGAAATGCCAACAGACCCTAGGGTGTGTCCATGAAGTCCCTAATCGCCCCCGTCAGTTCACTACTCACCGGCGTCGCGCTGCTGCTGCTCGGCCACGGCCTGCTCAATACCCTGCTGACCCTGCGCGGCATCGCCGAGGGTTATTCGACCGGCATGGTCGGCCTGCTGATGTCCGGCTACTTCAGCGGTTTCCTGATCGGCACCTGGCTCGCGCCGTCGCTGATCCGGCGCATCGGCCATATCCGCACGTTCTCGTTCTACGCCGCGATGGCGGCGACCGTCGTGCTGCTGCACGTGATGATCGTCGACCCGTGGGTCTGGCTGGTGCTGCGGGTGATCTACGGCATCGCCCTGGTGACGCTGTACATGGTCATCGAGAGCTGGCTGAACGCGCAGGTCAGCGGCGAGAAGCGCGGCCAGATGTTCGCCATCTACATGGCGGTCAACCTCGGTGCGCTGGCCGCGGCGCAGCAGTTGCTGGGGCTCGACAGCCCGATGGCGTTCACCCTGTTCGCCCTTGCGGCCATCCTCATCGGCGCCGCGATGATGCCGATCACCCTCACCCGCCAGCCGCAACCGGCGCAGCCGGACGTACCGCCGACGGACCTGCTGCAACTGGCGCGCATCGCCCCGCTGCCGCTGATGGCCGCCGGCGTCTCGGGCTTCTCCCTGGGCGGCTTCTGGGGGTTGGCGCCGGTGTATGCCGGGCAGATGGGCTTCGATGACGCCGGTATCGGCCTGATGATGAGCGTGACGATTCTCGGCGGCGCGCTGCTGCAATGGCCGATCGGCTGGCTGTCCGACCGTTTCGAGCGGCGCAGCGTGCTGCTCTGGGTGGTGACGCTCGCGGCGCTGCTGGCCCTCGGACTGACCCTGCTGCAGGCCGGTCCGGCGCTGCTGGGGGTGATGTTCGTCTGGGGCGGGCTGGCGTTCTCGATCTATTCCATCGCCGTGGCGCAGATGGTCGACCACCTCAATCCGGACGAGATTCTCTCCGGTTCCAGCGGCCTGCTGCTGGCCAACGGCTTCGGCGCGGCGCTCGGCCCGGTGATCGCCGGCGGCCTGATGCATCTGGCCGGCCCGGTGGCGCTGCCGCTGTTCTACATGGTGTCGCTCGGCGTGCTGGCGTTCTACGCCTTCTATCGCCCGCGCAAGGTCATCGATCTGGTCACCGAGCCACACGGCCACTTCACGCCGATGCTGCGCACCAGCCCCACGGTGATGGAGCTGATGCCCGATGCGCCGGAAAGCGTGCCTGCCGAACCGCTCAACGAGGAGCCGCTGGACGATCTGCCGCCCGAAGAGCCGCCAGTAGAGCAACGCACCGGCAGCTGATGGCGCCTCAGTAATCCACCTTGCCGCGCCCGGCCTTGATTGCGCCGCGCTTGCTCTTGCCCTCCAGCCGGCGCGTCTTCGAGCCCAGCGTGGGCCGCGTCGGGCGGCGCGCCTTCTCGACCCTGGCGACGCTGCGAATCAGCTCGGCGAGGCGTTCGAGCGCATCGGCACGGTTCTGCTCCTGCGTGCGGTAGCGCTGGGCCTTGATGACGATCACGCCGTCGGCAGTGATGCGGCTGTCGCGCAGCGCCAGCAGGCGTTCCTGGTAGAACGCCGGCAGCGACGAAGCCTTGATGTCGAAGCGCAGGTGCAGCGCGCTGGATACCTTGTTGACGTTCTGCCCGCCGGCGCCCTGGGCGCGAATGGCGGTGAACTCGATCTCGGCATCCGGCAGCTGCACGGTATTGGAAATTTCCAGCATGGGACCTTCGCGCAAAGAGGTGTCGTGGCGATTGTCCTACGCGTGCGCCGCGACGGACAGGTTTGAACACAATTGCCTGGCAAAGCGCGCCGGGCTTTCGGCTAACGTAACCCACCTCGCGCACAGGGACTTTTCATGGACTCCATCACCCAGGCGGTACTCGGCGCCAGTGTGCAGGCCGCCCTGCTCGGTCGCTGGCAGGGCCGCAAGGCGCTGCTGTATGGCGCCGCGCTCGGCACCCTGCCGGACCTCGACGTGGTCATCGACTACGGCGACGCGGTGGCGAACATGACCTATCACCGCGGCTTCAGCCATTCGCTGTTCGTGGTCAGCGCCGTCGCCCTGCTGCTGACTGCACTGATCCGCCGCTGGCGACCCGACACCGACTATTGCGCCACCCGCCTGCTGCTCACGCTCTGGCTGGTGCTGCTCACCCACGTACTGCTCGATGCCTTCACCAGCTACGGCACGCAGCTGCTGTGGCCGCTGCCAACGCCGCCGATCGCCTGGTCGAGCGTGTTCATCATCGATCCGCTGTACAGCGCGCCGCTGCTGCTGGCGGTGCTGGTCAGCGGACTCTTCGACCTGCGTGGGCGCGCCGCGCGCTGGCCGGCGGCGGCGCTAGTGCTGTCCTCGCTGTACCTGGGCTTCACCGTGGCGGGCAAACAGATGGCCGAGCAGCGGGTACAGGCCGCGATGGCCAGCGCGGGCATCCAGGCTGAGCGGCTGTTCAGCACGCCCACACCGTTCAACAGCCTGCTCTGGCGGGTGATCCTGGTTGACGGTGCGCAGTATCACGAGGCGCTGGTGGGCTGGTTCGACGACGCGCCGCCGCAGCTGGTCAGCCTGCCGCGCGGTGAACGATTGGCCAAGGCACTGGCCGATTCGCCGCAGCACGCGCGCCTGCGCTGGTTTACCGGCGACCTGCTGCGCTACGACGAGGAGGACGGCAGGCTGCTGGTCACCGACCTGCGCCTGGGCATGACCGGCTACCACCCCTTCCGCTTCCCCTTGGCCGAGCGCAACGGCAGCGGCTGGAGGCTGCTGCACGATATCGAGCGCGTACCCGCCGAGCGGGGCGATCTGGCGCGTCTGCAAGTGCTCTGGCGGCGCATCTGGCAGCAGCATCCCGAGGTGCCGCTACAGGCCTGGGCGGCCGACCTCGATCAGCGCTGAGGGCGCCCGCCACGCATGAAAACCCCGGCGCGCGGCCGGGGTCGTGGTCAGCGGCAAGCCGTCAGGTGCGGAACTGCCGCACCAGTGTCTGCAACTCGCCGCCCAGACGCGCCAGTTCGGCACTGGCGGCAGCGGTCTGCTCGCTGGCGCTGGCGCTCTGCTCGCCGATGTCGCGCACGCGGGTGATGCTCTCGGAGATGTTCTCCGCGACCGCGCTCTGCTGCTCGGCGGCAGCGGCGATCTGCTGGTTCATCTGCTCGATGGTCGATACCGACTCGGTGATCCGGCCCAGCGCCGCGCCGGCCTCGTTGGCCTGTTCGACGGTGCTCTGGGTCAGCTCGCGGCTGGTTTCCATCTGCTCCACCGCCTGGCGCGCCACGCGTTGCAGGTTGCCGATCAGCCCCTCGATCTCCTCGGTGGAGTCATGGGTGCGCCGCGCCAGCGCGCGCACCTCGTCGGCGACCACGGCGAAACCGCGCCCCTGCTCGCCGGCACGCGCGGCCTCGATGGCGGCGTTGAGCGCCAGCAGGTTGGTCTGCTCGGCCACCGCGCGAATCACCTCCAGCACGCTGCCGATACGCCCGCTCTCGCTGTTCAGCTCCTCGATGGCGCGCGCCGACTGCTCGACCTCGGTGGACAGGCTACCGATGCCGTCGATGGCGCTGCGCACCACCTGATCGCCCTGGCGCGACTGCTGGTCGGCCTGCTGTGCGGCGAACGAGGCCTGCTCGGCGTTCTGCGCAACTTCCTGCACGGTGGCAGCCATTTCGTTCATCGCGGTGGCGACCTGATCGGTTTCCTCGCGCTGACGCTCGACGCCGGCGCTGGTCTGCGCGGTGACGGCCGACAGCTGCTCGGCGGCCGCGGCGATCTGGCTGACACCGCCACCGATGCGGCCGATCAGCGTGCGCAGGCTGTCGGTCATGTCGTGCATGGCGTTCTGCAGCTGGCCCAACTCATCGCCACGCTGGCTGGCTTGCGACTGGGTGAGATCGCCGCCGGCCACCCGCTGGGCCTGCTGCACGGTCTGGCGCAGCGGCACGACGATCATCCGCGAAATACCGGCCGCAGCGAGCAGACCGATGAGGATCGCCAGCGCGCCAATCACCACCAGCAGCAGGTAGGTGCTCGAGCGCTGCGCGTGCATCTGCTCGGTGGCCGCGGCCAGCGTCTGCTCGGCGGCGGCGATCACCACGCGCGACTGCTCGGCCATCTGCTGTTCCACGTCGAGGCGCTTGGCGCGGTTCGCGCGGAACTCGTCGAACGCCTGGCGATAGGCCTCCAGCTCGGCGAGCGCGGTGTCCATCGAGGTTTTCTGCTCGTCGTTCAGCCAGATCTTCAGGTTGCCGCCGATGGCGACGACATCGGTATGGATCGCCTGCCAGCTGCTGGCGTTCTCCTCGGCGCTGGTGGCGACGTAGGCGTTTTCCTGGGTGCGCAGATCGAGGATGTTCTTGGTCAGCCCCGAGGTGGCCTCGGCCATGGTCAGCGGGTCGCTGCCCTTCAGGCGGTCGCCCTCCAGGCGCAGCGCGCGCACCGCGTCGTACATGTCCAGCTCGATGAACTCGAACTCCTCGCGGCTGGTCTGCGCCGCGGCGCCCATGCGCGTGCGCAGTTCGGCGCCGCGGGTGATCAGCTCGCGGTACTGCATGAACAGCCGGTCGTACTCCTGCGTGGCCTGGCGAATCTGCTGCAGGTCGGCCTGCTCGGTCGCGCTGGCGGCCGCCGCCAGGGCATCGAGCTCGCCATTCAATTTTGCCAGCACCTCGCCGAGCGCGGTGGCGGACTGCTCCTGACGCGTCAGCGCGTAATCGCGCTCCAGCCCGCGGGCATTGAGGATGTCGGCGTTGATCTGCGCCACCCGGCTGATCTGCTGCGAGCGCGCCACGGTGGTTTCTACCGCGACGAAGCCGGTGGCGGCCACGGCGAGGGTCAGCAACAGCACCATGCCGAAGCCAAGCGCCAGCTTCTTCCCGACGGACAGATGAGTGAAGAGTTGAGTAAGCGATCGCATCAGAGAACTTCCGTTTGGTGAGGCACGGAGTGTAAATCGGCCGAACTCACTAATAGTTGAGTAAATAGTTGGATTTTTTGACGCCGGGCGACTGACGGTAATCCATCCGGGCAAGAGCGTGCCCGTCAGTGCTGCAGATCGCCGTAAAGCCTGGCGTAGAGCCCGCCCTCGGCGATCAGCTGGCGATGCTCGCCCTGTTCGGCGATGCGCCCGCCATCGAACACCAGTACGCGGTCGGCCTGCTTAACCGCCGACAGGCGGTGGGCGATGATCAGCGTGGTGCGGCCTTCGAGGAAACGCGCCAGTTGCTGATGCAGCGCATATTCGGTGGCCGCATCCAGCGCCGAGGTGGCCTCGTCGAGGATCACCACCTTGGGCTCGGCCAGCACCATCCGTGCTACCGCCAGGCGCTGACGTTGCCCGCCGGACAGGCGCACGCCGGAGCGCCCGACAATGCTGTCCAGCCCCTGCGGCAGCTGGCGCACGGTGTCGGCCAGCTGGGCGATTTCCAGCGCGCGCCAGCAGGCGGCGTCATCGCGCTCGCGGCCCATGCACAGGTTGGCGCGCACTGTGTCGTTGAACAGCGCCGGGTGTTGCAGCACCACCGCGACGTTGTCGCGCACGGTGTTCAGGCCGATCTCCTGCAGCGGCACGCCGCCGAAGCGGATTTCCCCGGCCTGCGGCTGGTACAGCCCCAGCAGCAGTTGCACCAGCGTGCTCTTGCCACCGCCGCTGGCACCGACGATGGCCACCTTCTCGCCGGCGGCGATGGTCAGGTCCAGCCCTTCCAGCACCGGCTCGTCCTGATAGGAAAACTGCAGCCCGCGCACCTCGATGGCCAGCGTTTCCTGCCCGGCGAACGGGTCCTGGCGGCCGGCGTACTGGGGCTCGTCGGCGCGTGCCAGCAGCTGGTTGATGCGCGTCAGCGCGCCGCCGGCGGCGTAGTAGGCGTATTGCAGGCTGAGCAGCTGCTCCACCGGGCCGATCATGAACCACAGGTAGCTGAACACCGCGAGCATCTGGCCGATGGACAGGTCGGAGAACAGCACGGTGAGCATCGCCGCGGCGCGGAACACGTCGATGCCGAACTGGAACAGCAGGCCGCTGGCGCGGTTGGAGGCGTCGGTCTTCCATTGCGAGGCCACCGCGTAATCGCGCACCTCACGCGCCTTCAGCCCCAGCCGGCCGAGGAAGAAACCCTGGCGATTGCCGGCGCGCACCTCCTGGATCGCGTCGAGGGTTTCGGTCAGCGCCTGGGTGAAGCCGGCGGTGCTGTCGTTCTCCAGTTTCTTCAGGTGCTTGACGCGTTTGCCCAGCTGCACCGTGGCGTAGATCACCAGCGGGTTGAACAGCAGGATCAGCAGCGCCAGCTGCCAGTGCATCCACACCAGAATGGCCGCGGTGCCGACGATCGAAAGCAGTGCTACCAGCAGGCGACTGAGCGTTTCGCCGATGAACTTGTCGATGGTTTCCAGATCGGTGACCAGGTGCGCCGCCACGGTGCCGCCGCCGAGGCTTTCGTACTCGGCCAGGGCGATGCGCTTGAGCCGTTCGATCAGCCGCACGCGGATGCGGTAGACGATGTCCTTCGACAGCCGCGCGAACAGTCGCGCCTGCAGCACGTTGAACACCAGCGCCGAACTGCGCAGCAGCAAGGTCACGCCCAGCATCAGGCCGATATAGCCGGCCGCCGTCTGCCAGCCCGCCGGCAGCAGCCGATCCATCACCTGCAGCGCGCTGTCGCCCTGCCCCAGCAGCACTTCGTCGACCAGCAGAGGCAGCAGCAGCGGGATCGGCACGCTGCACAGCGTCGCCAGCACGGCGACCAGGTTGGCGAGGATCAGCGCCTTGCGGTGACGCAGGGCGAGGCGGCGAATCTCCGCCCAGCTGAGCTGGTCAGGCATGGACGTTGTGCTCCAGCCAGCGCGCCAGCAGCGGCGCGAGCTGCTCCAGCGGTTGATAGCCGTTGGTCAGCAGCGCCAGCTGGCCGTGGCGCTCGGCGAGCAGGGTCGGGAAGCCGGCGATGCCGAGGTTCTGTGCCCAGGTGAAATCGCCTGCGGTGGCAGCGCGGCTGTCCTGCGAGTCGAAGCGCTCGGCGAACTCGATGCGCGGGATGCCAGCCGCCTCGGCCAGTTCGACCAGCTGCGCCGGCAGGGTCACATCGCGCCCCTCGACGTAGAACGCCTGCTGGATCAGTTGCGCCAGCGGCCAGACGCAGCCCGGCTCGAGACTACGTGCGGCCACCAGGGCGCGGCACGCCGGCTCGGTGTCGTAGACCAGTCCTTCGGGCAGGCCGGCGTCGAAATTGAACGGCTGGCCGGTGGCGTCGTGCACCGCCTGCCAGTACGACAAGGTGCGTGTCCGACCGGCCTGATCCATCGCCGCGCGCTCGCGGCGCAGGCCGCCGACCACCAGCGTCAGCGGCACGTCGCGCGCCTGCGCCTGTTCGGCCAGCGCCTGCAGCACCGGCGCGAAGCCCCAGCACCAGGAACACATCGGGTCCATCACGTAGATCAGTCGAGCGCTCATGGTTTCTCCGGGATGGTGGTCGATGTCGGTCGGATGGCGGCGCGCAGACTAGGCCGCCAGCGCCGCGGTGGTCATGCGTCCGGTTGCCGCGGGTCGCGGCCGATGGGCGACGGCTGGTTGCGCTGACGCGTCAGTTCGATCTGCTTCTGCCGCTCGCGGGCGCTGGCGCGGGTCTTCTCGCTGAGCGTGTCCCAGCAGTGCGGGCAGCTGATACCCGCAGCGTAGTGCGGGGACTGGCGGTCTTCCACGGAGATCGGGCTGCGGCAGGCGTGGCACAGGTCGAAATCGCCGACCGACAGGTCATGCCGCACGGTCACGCGGTTGTCGAACACGAAGCAGTCGCCACGCCAGCGGCTCTCGGCCTCCGGCACCTCCTCCAGGTATTTGAGGATGCCGCCCTTGAGGTGATAGACCTCCGCGAAGCCCTCGCCGAGCATGTAGCTCGACGCCTTCTCGCAGCGGATGCCGCCGGTGCAGAACATCGCCACCTTCTTGTGCCGGGCCGGGTCGTAATGCGCCTTGATGTACTCGGGAAACTCGCGGAAGGAGGCGGTCTTGGGATCGACCGCGCCCTCGAAGGTGCCGATGGCGACTTCGTAGTCGTTGCGCGTGTCGATCAGCAGCACTTCGGGATCGTCGACCAGCGCGTTCCAGTCTTTCGGTTCGACGTAGGTGCCGACGCGCTGGTTGGGATCGACCCCGGGCACGCCGAGGGTGACGATCTCCTTCTTCAGCTTGACCTTGGTGCGGTAGAACGGCTGCTCATCGCAGTACGACTCCTTGTGGTCGATATCGGCCAGCCGTGGGTCGCGGCCGAACCAGGCGAGCAGCGCATCGATCGCCGCGCGGCTGCCGGAAATGGTGCCGTTGATACCCTCCTCGGCCAGCAGCAGCGTGCCGCGAATGCCGTGGACGGTGAGCGTGTCGAGCAGCGGCTGGCGCAGTGCGACGTAGTCCGGCAGGGCGACGAATTTGTACAGCGCCGCGACGACGATCTTCGCAGTCATGCCGATTTCCTCCGGTGGTCGCCCTCGCAAAGGGCGGACGGGACAGCGAAACGAAAGCGCCGGCGTGAGCCGGCGCGGGGTGCGGATTCTAGCAAACAAGTCACCGCTGGCGCGCTCGCAGGCGCCGAACGACCTCGGCGCGGTTACTTGTGCCCGCCGGCGCACACCGGCGAGGCCGGCACGGCGTTGTGCTGCGCCCACTCCTCGGGGGTATAGGTGTGCAGCGCCAGCGCGTGCACCTGCGGCATCAGCTCGCCCATCGCCGCGTAGGCCTTCTGGTGACGCTTGACCGAGTTCAGCCCGGCGAACTGCGGGCTGACGATCACCGCCTTGTAGTGGGTTTCGCGACCGCGGCTGTGCATGTGGCTCTCGTCGAACACCTCGAGGTGCTGCGGTTCGAGTGCCTGCAGGGCGTTCTGGATCAGTTCGAGCTTGGACATTCTGGCTCCATTAGGGCTTCTGGGTATCGAGTTCGGCCGTCATCTCGGCCAACAGCTTGTTCACTTCCGGTACGGCGACTTCGAGCTTCTTCTGCGTCAGCTGGGCCGACCGCGCGTTGAGTTCCGGCAGCTTGTCGAGCATCTTCTTGCCCAGCGGCGATTCGTAGAATTCGATCAGCCCGACCAGCTCCTGCTCGGTGAACTGCGAGGTGTAAAGGCTGACCAGCTCGGGTTCGAGCTTCTTCCAGCCGATGGCCTGGTCCAGCGCCGTATCGGCCTTGGCCTGATAGCGCTCGAGCAGCGCCTTCTTGTTCTCCGGCGCCTGGGTTTCGGCAAAACGCTGGGCAAACATCTGCTGCACCTGGGCATACACCGGCACGGCGAGCCGATCGGCGTTGGCCAGCTGCAGGAAGCGCTCGGCATTGCGCGCATGGCTGGCCTGATCGGCGTTAACCGCGACGCTGGCAAGGGAAAGAATGAGGGCAGTGCAGACACTGAAAACACGCAACATGGACATTGGATTTTTCCTGAGTGGGCGATAGGTAGCCCTCAATGGACACATTCTGCGCCGGGAGTTCCAATGCCTCAAGAAGCGGCCCCGCCGCACGGAACCTGTCGTGCCGCCCGGCAGCCTAACCTTCGATGACTTATCAGGAGTACGGCATGACACGCACTGAAACCGACAGTCTGGGCCCGATCGAGGTACCCGAGCAGGCCTACTGGGGGGCGCAGACGCAGCGCTCACTGGTCAACTTCGCCATTGGCGACCAGCGCATGCCGCTGGCCGTGCTGCACGCGCTGGCGCTGATCAAGAAGGCCGCCGCGCGGGTCAACGACCGCATCGGCGACCTGCCGCCCGACGTCGCCCGACTGATCGAGCAGGCCGCCGACGAGGTGCTGCACGGCCAGCACGACGACCAGTTTCCGCTGGTGGTCTGGCAGACCGGCAGCGGCACGCAGAGCAACATGAACGTCAACGAGGTGATCGCCGGGCGCGCCAATGAGCTGGCCGGCGGCACTCGCGGCGGCAAGAGCCCGGTGCACCCGAACGATCACGTCAACCGCGCGCAGAGTTCCAACGACTGCTTCCCCACGGCGATGCACATCGCCACCGCAAAGGCGATCCATGACCAGTTGCTGCCGGCCATCGCCGAGCTGTCCGGCGGCCTCGCCGAGCAAGCGGCGCGCCACGGCAAGCTGGTCAAGACCGGTCGCACGCACATGATGGACGCCACGCCGATCACCTTCGGCCAGGAGCTGTCGGCCTTCGTCGCCCAGCTGGATACCGCCGAGCGGGCGATTCGCCAGGCCATGCCGGCAGTCTACGAGCTGGCCCAGGGCGGCACCGCGGTGGGCACCGGGCTGAACGCGCCGCACGGCTTCGCCGAGGCTATTGCGGCGGAACTGGCGGCGCTGTCGGGGCTGCCCTTCGTCTCGGCGCCGAACAAGTTCGCCGCGCTGTCCGGCCACGAGCCGCTGGTGGCGCTGTCCGGTGCGCTGAAAACGCTCGCCGTGGCGTTGATGAAGATCGCCAACGACCTGCGCCTGCTCGGCTCCGGCCCGCGTGGTGGTTTCGCCGAAGTGCGGCTGCCGGCCAACGAGCCCGGCAGTTCGATCATGCCCGGCAAGGTCAACCCGACCCAATGCGAGGCGCTGTCGATGCTCGCCTGCCAGGTCATGGGCAACGACGTGACCATCGGTTTCGCCGCCAGCCAGGGCCATCTGCAGCTCAACGTGTTCAAGCCGGTAATCATCCACAACCTGCTGCAATCGATCCGCCTGCTGGCCGATGGCTGCCGCAATTTCAACACGCACTGCGTGGTGGGGCTGGAGCCGGACGAGACGCGCATGGCCGAGCACCTGGAGCGCGGGCTGATGCTGGTCACCGCGCTGAATCCGCACATCGGCTACGACAAGGCCGCGGAGATCGCCAAGAAGGCCTACGCCGAGAACCAGACCCTGCGCGAGGCGGCGCTGGAACTGGGCTATCTCACCGACGAGGAATTCGACCAGTGGGTGCGCCCGGAAAGCATGCTCGAATCTGGCAAGCAGGGCTGAGCGAACCCTGCGACCGGCGTGCGGCATGGCTCGATGGCCGGGTGCAGGCTTATCGCCAGCGCCATCGAGGCGCCATCGGATAGCGGCGAGAGACAGCGCCGCCGCTACCTGGCGATGGCCGCCTCCAGCGCCTCGTTGAGCGTACGCAGCACCTTGACCCGGGCGAAGCGCTTGTCGTTGGCCTCGACCAGCGTCCAGGGCGCGATCTCGGTGCTGGTGCGGTCGACCATGTCGGCCACCGCACCGGCGTAGGCGTCCCACTTCTCGCGGTTGCGCCAGTCTTCCTCGGTGATCTTGAAGCGCTTGAAGGGCGTTTCTTCGCGCTCCTTGAAGCGCTCGAGCTGAGTGTCCTGGTCGATCGATAGCCAGAACTTCACCAGCACCACGCCGGCGTCCACCAGCTGCTCCTCGAAGTCGTTGATCTCGCTGTAGGCACGCAGCCACTCGTCCGGCGTGCAGAAGCCCTCGACGCGCTCGACCAGCACGCGGCCGTACCAGGAGCGGTCGAAGATGGTGAACTTGCCGCGCTCCGGCACGTTGCGCCAGAAGCGCCACAGCCAGGGCTGCGCGCGTTCGTCCTCGCTTGGCGCGGCAATCTGCACGGTGCGGTACAGGCGCGGATCGAGCGCCCCGGTGACGCGGCGGATGGCGCTGCCCTTGCCCGCCGCGTCGTGGCCCTCGAACAGCGCCAGCACGCCGCGCTTGCGGATGCGCCGATCGCGCAGCAGCCGCGACAGGCGTGCCTGTTCCTCGCTCAGCTGGGCCTGGTAGCTGTCCTTGTCGAGCTTCTGGCTGAGATCGAGGCTGTCGAGCAGCGACAGGCGGTCCAGGTCCAGCGCGAGCGGCGCCCAATGCGGATGCGAGACGCCGTTCACCGGCTGTTCCGCCGCCGCCAGCGCGGCCTGCAGCCCCTCCAGCAGCAGGCGACCGACCGCCAGGCTGCGGTAACGCTCGTCGACGCCCTCGATCACGTACCAGGGCGCGAAGTCGCGGCTGCTGCGACGCAGCACCTGCTCGCCGTAGCGCACGAACTTGTCGTAGGTCTTCGATTGCTGCCAGTCCAGCGGGCTGATGCGCCAGCTGTGCAGCGGGTCGTCCTTGAGCGAATCCAGGCGCGCCTTCATCTGCGTCTTGGACAGATGGAACCAGAACTTGAAGATCAGCGTGCCCTCGTCGCAGAGCATGCGCTCCAGGCGTTGCGCGCGGGCGATGGCCAGCTCCAGCTCGGCCTTGTCGATGCGCCCGTGCACGCGGTCCTCGAGCATCTTGCTGTACCAGTCGCCGAAGAAGATGCCGGTGCGGCCCTTCGGCGGCATGTGCCGCCAGTAGCGCCAGGCCGGCGGGTGCGACAGTTCTTCGTCGCTCGGCACCTCGAAGCTATCGACGGTGATCAGCCGCGGGTCCATCCACTCGTTGAGCAGCTTGACCGTCTCGCCCTTGCCGGCGCCTTCGATACCGTTGATCAGGATCAGCACCGGGAAGCGCGCCTGCTCGCGCAGTCGGTACTGCGCCTGCAGCAGCGCTTCGCGCAGCACCGGCACCTCGGCGTCGTAGGTGGCCTTGTCGACGACATGGCCAATCTCGGCGGATTCGAACATCGCTTTCTCCCTGTCTGGCAATGCCGTTCACCCTAGCAGGCCGATGATCGTGCACGCGAGCGGCACGCTTGAGGCACAATGCGCGGCATGAACGCGCGCCCACCCCTGCCCCGCTGCTGCACCGCCCTGGACGACCGCTGGCCGTTACCCCGCGTGTTGGCCGGCGTGCATCTGCTGAGCACGCGCTTCGATCCGGCGTTGCTCGATCCCGAGGACTTTCCGCGCTGGGACATTCCCGCACCGCGAGGCGTGAGCAAGCGCCAGGCGGAATTTCTCGCCGGTCGGCTGTGCGCCCGCCAGGCATTGCAACGGCTGACCGGCGCGCCAGCGGTGCCGGCGGTCGCGGCGGATCGCTCGCCATGCTGGCCAGCCGGTGTGGTCGGCTCGATCACCCACGGTGCCGGCTGGGCCGGCGTGGTGGTCGCGCGCCACGAGGCCTGGCGCGGCCTGGGGCTGGATGTCGAACATCAACTGGAGCCCGAACGGGCCGACCGGCTGGCCGGCGAGATCCTCACCGCAGACGAGTTGCAGGCTTACGCCGCGCTGCCGGCCGCGCAGCGTGCGCAACGGGTGACGCTGACGTTCTCGCTCAAGGAAAGCCTGTTCAAGGCGCTCTATCCGCTGGTCAGGCGGCGCTTCTATTTTCACGACGCCGAGCTGGTGGCCTGCGATGCCAGCGGCTACGCACGCCTGCGCCTGCTCACCGAACTGTCGACGCAATGGCGCCACGGCGCCGAGCTGGAAGGCCAGTTCAGTGCGTTCGACGACCATCTGCTGACGCTGGTGAGCATTCCCGCCTGACCGACGCGCTCAGGTCTCGTCCGCCCGCGGCGCGTGGCGGCTGGGCCAGCGCAGGCTGAAACAGGCGCCGCCCAGTTCGCTGCGGCCGATCAGCGCGCGGCCGCCGTGCCAGTAGATGATCCGCCGCACGATGGAAAGCCCCAGCCCATGCCCGCCCGAGGCCCGCGTGCGGCTGTCGTCCAGGCGCAGGAACGGGGTGAACACGCGCTCCCAGTCCGCCTCCGGCACGCCGGGGCCGTCGTCCTCGACGCGCAGCCAGACCTGCCCGGCGTCGAACGCATAGCTCACCCGCACCTGCGTTTCGGCATGCCGGGCCGCGTTGCCGATCAGGTTGCTCAGCGCACGGCGCAGATAATGCGGCTCGGCGTCGGCGCAACGGCTGCCGTCCACCGCCGGCACGCAACGGCCACGCTCGATGCGAATCGCCGGGCGCAGCGGCGCCAGCTCGCCGATCACCTGATCGACCAGCGCCTCCAGGTCCACCGGCGCGAACTTCAGCGTCGGCAGTCCCTGTTCCAGGCGGGTGTAGACCAGCATCTCGTCGACCAGCCGGTCGAGATCGTCGATATCGGTATCCATGCCGGCCAGATGCTTGCGCCGCGCCTCGTCGCTCTGCGCGTCGGCGCTCATCTCCAGGCCGAAGCGCAGGCGCGCCACCGGCGTGCGCAGCTCATGCGCCACCGCGCTGACCATCTCGCGCTGCACCGCCAGCAGGCGCTGCAACTGCTTGGTCATGAGGTTGAACGCAGCCGCCAGGCGGCCCACCGAGTCGCTGCCGGCATCCGGTACACGTGCGCTCAGGTTGCCGCTGGCGATGCGCGTGGCCGCCGCCTCCAGCACGCTGAGGCGCTGCTCCAGCTGGCGCACCAGCAGGTAGACTGTCAGGCCGATCAGCGACAGGCCGAGCAAGCCGATCAGCAGCAGCAGATGCGGCGGATAGGCATCCAGCGGATACAACGGGCCGAGCTGCATGATCCACGAGGTACCGGCGACGGCGGCGAACACGCGGATGGCGCCGCCGCCCTGGTCCAGCGCCATCACCGTGTCGCCCTCGTCGAGGCGCCGGCGCTGATCGTCGTCGAGGTTGGCGCTGTCGCGCGTCAGCAGTTGCAGAGGATAGCCGAAGCCGCGCGCTTCCTTGAGTTCGGCCAGATGCCGCGGCTGCTCGTTCTCGGGATAGCGGATCAGCTCGTCGATCAGCAGGTAGATGGTCGCCCGCGCCAGCTGCTCGCTGACCTGCTCGACCTCGCCGGTGAGCACCAGCCCGTCGCGGGCGCTGACCAGGCTGAACACCGTGGTGCTCTGCGGGCGCAGCTTTTCGACCAGCACCTGACCACGCAGCAGGCGGGTTTCCAGACGGTCTTCGAGATCGACGTCGTCCAGCGTGCGCACCCGCAACGGAATGCCCAGCAGGCGCCCCCAGAGGTTCGCCGCCTGGCGCCGCTCCACCGGAGTCATGCTGCTCATGTTGTGCGCCATCAGACGGAAAGTGCCGCCGGCCAGACGCTCGCGGTGCGCATCGGCACGCACCTCGTTGAGCAACTGCAGGCCGCCGGCGCCAAGCAGCGCCACCAGCACCAGCACCGCCAGCACGCCGCCGTAGATGCGCAGGAAGATCGAATTCATTCAGACAGCGCTCTGCGGGCGCGGCACGTCAGGCCAGCGCCTCGGCGGCTTCGGAGACGAACAGGTAGCCCTTGCCGCGCACGGTCTTGATCAGGCGCGGATGCTCGGGGTCGTCACCGATCTTCGGCCGGATGCGCGAGATGCGCACGTCGATGGAGCGATCCTGGCCGTCGTACTCGATGCCGCGCAGCTGGGCGAAGATTTCCTCGCGCGAGAGGATGCGGCCAGCGTTGGAGGTCAGCAGCCAGAGCAGATCGAATTCGGCGCCGGTCAGCTCGATCTGCTTTTCACGCAGCCAGGCCTCGCGCAACGCGCTGTCGACCACCAGCGGGCCGAACTGCAGGCGCTTGGCGCTGCCCGCCGCTTCCGGCGTTTCGCGCCGCCGCAGCAACGCGCGAATGCGGGCCAGCAGCAGGCGCGGACGCACCGGCTTGCACACGTAGTCGTCGGCGCCGGTTTCCAGGCCCAGCACCTGGTCCAGGTCATCGGCCCGTGCGGTGAGCATGAGAATCGGCCCGTCATACTGTTCTTCGCGCGCGCGCCGGCAGATGGACATGCCGTCCTCGCCGGGCAGCATCAGGTCGAGCACCACCAGATCGGGGCGCTCGTTGACGATGCGCTCGACCGCGCGCGCGCCATCGGCCTCGATGGACACCTCGAACGCGCCATCGCCCTGCAGGTATTCCTGGGTCAGCTCCGCCAACCGCCGATCATCCTCGACGATGAGGATTCGCCACGTTTCCTGCTCCATTGATGCCTCCGCCGACACTGCCAGACGATCCGCCGCTCGCGGCATTGTACCCAACCGCGCCCGGGAAGGAGCCTGCGGAACCAGCCTGTCACAAACACAACATATAGTGATGGCAGCCTTTGGCCAGCGACGCGACGAGTGGCACGAGAAATCCCCCATCCGCTGCACTTTCGAGCTAACTCCGATGGGACGTGGGTTGTGTCGGCGAGGCGCTTTTTAACTCACAAAGCACTCACAACTTATCCACAGCTTGTTCAGCAAAGGCCGGTTGCAAAGGGGACGGAGCGGCATTATGGTGTCGCCCCCTCGCAGCATAGACCCTATATCTTGTGGTTCTAATCAAGCAGAGACACAAATGGACTTCGCAATGCCGACTGCCATCCGGTGGCGGCCTGCACCTCGCCGACAGGCGTTCAACCACGGCCTCATCCGCTGCTGAAACGGCAAGCCAGACACCACAATCTGTCATCATCGACAGCACGCACCGATAGTAATAATCCAATCAACAGACACTACATATTGTGTTGACAGTGTTTTTCACGAAGCTATTCTTCCGTCACGCGCACGCCCTTGACCGGAATCATTGCCATCGATGAACCGGCCGCCGGCACGACACATGCAACCGAACCTTGCGGGCAATAGCCCACCCCGAACCCGAACCGCGACCAAGAGAGAATCCGGAGCCCCCATGCAGAACCCATCCACTCGCGAGAACCCGCTGTCAGCCGATGCACCGGATCTGGCGGCTACCGCCCCGGGCCAGCTGCGCGTGATCAAGCGCAACGGTACCGTCGTCGCCTACACCGACGACAAGATCACCGTGGCCATCACCAAGGCATTTCTCGCCGTGGAAGGCAGCTCCGCCTCCGCTTCCTCGCGCATCCATGACACCGTCGCGCGCCTGACCGAGCAGGTCACCGCCACCTTCCGTCGCCGCATGCCCTCCGGTGGCACCATCCACATCGAGGAAATCCAGGACCAGGTCGAACTGGCCCTGATGCGCGCCGGCGAGCAGAAGGTCGCCCGCGACTACGTGATCTACCGCGAAGCCCGTGCCCAGGAACGCAAGAGCGCCAGCGCCGCAGCCGGCAGCGACATCGCCCAACCGCACCCGAGCATCCGCGTCACCCGTGCCGATGGCAGCCAGCAACCGCTGGACATGGGCCGCCTGCAGACCATCATCCGCGAGGCCTGTGAAGGCCTGGCCGAAGTCGATGGCGCGCTGATCGAGCGTGAAACCCTGAAAAACCTCTACGACGGCGTGGCCGAGAAGGACGTCAACACCGCCCTGGTGATGACTGCCCGCACCCTGGTCGAGCGCGAGCCGAACTACAGCCAGGTCACCGCGCGCCTGCTTATGGACACCCTGCGTGCCGAAGCCCTGGGCTTCCTCGGCGTTGCCGAAAGCGCCACCCATCACGAGATGGCCGACCTGTACGCCAAGGCCCTGCCCGCCTACATCGAGAAAGGCGTCGAGTTCGAACTGCTCGACTCCAAGCTCAAGAGCTACGACCTGGCCAAGCTGGGCGCCGCACTGAACCACGAGCGCGACCAGCAGTTCACCTACCTGGGCCTACAGACCCTGTACGACCGCTACTTCATTCACAAGAACGACGTGCGCTTCGAACTGCCGCAGATCTTCTTCATGCGCGTGGCCATGGGCCTGGCCATCGAGGAAGAGCAGAAGGAAGTGCGCGCCATCGAGTTCTACAACCTGCTGTCGTCCTTCGACTACATGGCCTCCACGCCGACCCTGTTCAACGCCGGCACCCTGCGTCCGCAGCTGTCCTCCTGCTACCTGACTACCGTGCCGGACGATCTGGGCGGTATCTACGACGCCATCCGCGACAACGCCCTGCTCTCCAAATTCGCCGGCGGCCTGGGCAACGACTGGACCCCGGTACGCGCACTGGGCGCCTACATCAAGGGCACCAACGGCAAATCCCAGGGCGTCGTGCCCTTCCTGAAAGTGGTCAACGACACCGCCGTCGCGGTCAATCAGGGCGGCAAGCGCAAGGGCGCCGTCTGCGCCTACCTGGAAACCTGGCACCTGGACATCGAGGAATTCCTCGAGCTGCGCAAGAACACCGGCGACGACCGCCGCCGCACCCACGACATGAACACCGCCAACTGGATTCCGGACCTGTTCATGAAGCGCGTCTTCGACGACGGCCAGTGGACCCTGTTCTCCCCCTCCGACGTACCCGACCTGCACGACCTCACCGGCCGCGCCTTCGAGGAGCGTTACGAGTACTACGAGGAGCTGACCAAGTACGGCAAGATCAAGCTGTTCAAGACCCTGCCGGCCAAGGACCTGTGGCGCAAGATGCTCTCGATGCTGTTCGAGACCGGCCACCCGTGGCTGACCTTCAAGGACCCGTGCAACCTGCGCAGCCCGCAGCAGCATGTCGGCGTGGTGCACAGCTCCAACCTCTGTACCGAGATCACGCTGAACACCAACAAGGACGAGATCGCCGTCTGCAACCTGGGCTCGATCAACCTGGTCAACCACATCGTCGACGGCAAGCTCGACGCGGCCAAACTGGAGCGCACCGTGCGCACCGCTGTGCGCATGCTCGATAACGTCATCGACATCAACTACTACAGCGTGCCGCAGGCGCAGAACGCCAACTTCAAGCACCGCCCGGTGGGCTTAGGGCTGATGGGCTTCCAGGACGCGCTGTATCTGCAGCACATCGCCTACGGCTCCGATGCCGCCATCGACTTCGCCGACAAGTCCATGGAAGCCATCAGCTACTACGCCATCCAGGCCTCGTGTGACCTGGCCGACGAGCGCGGCGCCTACTCCAGCTTCGACGGCTCGCTGTGGTCCCAGGGCATCCTGCCGCTGGATTCGCAGCAGATCCTCATCGAAGCCCGCGGCCAGAAGTACATCGACGTCGACCTGACCGAATCCCTGGACTGGGCGCCGATCCGCGAGCGCGTCAAGAAAGGCATCCGCAACTCCAACATCATGGCCATCGCGCCGACCGCGACCATCTCCAACATCGTTGGCGTGTCGCAGTCCATCGAGCCGACGTACCAGAACCTGTACGTCAAATCGAACCTGTCCGGCGAGTTCACCGTGATCAACCCCTACCTGGTCCACGACCTCAAGGCCCGCGGCCTGTGGGACCCGGTCATGGTCAACGACCTCAAGTACTACGACGGCTCCGTACAGCAGATCGAGCGCATCCCGCAGGATCTGAAAGATATGTACGCCACCGCCTTCGAAGTGGAAACCAAATGGATCGTCGAGGCCGCCAGCCGCCGCCAGAAGTGGATCGACCAGGCGCAGTCGCTGAACCTCTACATCGCCGGCGCCTCGGGCAAGAAGCTCGACGTGACCTACCGCATGGCCTGGTACCGCGGCCTGAAGACCACCTACTACCTCCGCGCCCTGGCCGCGACCAGCACTGAGAAGTCCACCATCAACACCGGCAAGCTGAACGCCGTGAGTTCAGTGATCGACGAGAGCCTGAGCGCTGAGCCGAAGCCGGCACCGGTGCCGCAGGCGTGCAGTATCGATAACCCCGACTGCGAAGCCTGCCAGTGAAGCGCAGCGGCAAGCGGCAAGCCGTCCGTGCTGGCCGAAGCTGCACATCCATGATCGAAGGGTCGGGATAGCCTCCCGGCCCCTCCACCGAACCACTTGCAGCTTGAAGCTTGCCGCTTGAAGCTGCTCCTGAAAGGAGCCCTAGTATGCTGAGCTGGGACGAATTCGACGAAGAAGACACCACCACCGCCGCGCCAGCCACCGCTGCCGCGCAGCCTGCGAGCCAGACCGCCACCAAGCTGGACAACGACGCCGCCGGCTCCGTGGAGGAAGCCCGCGCCGTTTCCGCTGACGACTCCGACGCCATCGCCCGCGCCAAGCGCGCGCTGGACGAACTGGACGTCCGCGAAGGCCTCAACGAACTGGAAGGCGAAGCCGCCCGCGTGCGCGTCGACGAGAAGCGCATGATCAACGCCCGCGCCGACCTCAATCAGCTCGTACCCTTCAAGTACGACTGGGCCTGGCAGAAGTATCTGGATGGTTGCGCCAACCACTGGATGCCCCAGGAAGTGAACATGAACGCCGACATTGCCCTGTGGAAGAGCAAGGACGGCCTCAGCGAAGACGAGCGCCGCATCGTCAAGCGCAACCTCGGCTTCTTCTCCACCGCCGACAGCCTGGTCGCCAACAACCTCGTGCTGGCCACCTACCGCCTGATCACCAACCCCGAGTGCCGCCAGTACATCCTGCGCCAGGCCTTCGAAGAGGCGATCCACACCCACGCCTACCAGTACTGCATCGAATCGCTGGGCATGGATGAAGGCGAGATCTTCAACATGTACCACGAGATCCCGAGCGTCGCGAAAAAGGCCAGCTGGGGCCTCAAGTACACCCGTTCCATCTCCGACCCGACCTTCCAGACCGGCACCCCGGAGACCGACAAGCAATTCCTGCGCAACCTCATCGCCTACTACTGCGTGCTCGAAGGCATCTTCTTCTACTGCGGCTTCACCCAGATCCTCTCCATGGGCCGCCGCAACAAGATGACCGGCACCGCCGAGCAGTTCCAGTACATCCTGCGTGACGAGTCCATGCACCTGAACTTCGGCATCGACATGATCAACCAGATCAAGATCGAGAACCCGCACCTGTGGGACGCCGAAATGAAGGACGAAGCGACCCAGATGATCCTCCAGGGCACCCAGCTGGAGATCGAGTACGCCCGCGACACCATGCCCCGTGGCGTACTCGGCATGAACGCCGCAATGATGGAGGACTACCTCAAATTCATCGCTAACCGTCGCCTGACGCAGATTGGCCTGAAGGAAGAGTATCCCGGTACTACCAACCCGTTCCCGTGGATGAGCGAGATCATGGATCTCAAGAAGGAGAAGAACTTCTTCGAAACGAGGGTGATTGAGTATCAGACAGGGGGAGCGTTGAGCTGGGATTAAAGCAATAGAGCCAACCTCACTATCGATAATTTACATCGAAAGTGTTACCTGATAGAGATATTGGGATAGCAAGTAAAACTTGAGCCCCGCCTTATGCGGGGCTTTTATTTGGCTATGTCTGCATGAACTGTTGAGCAGGGCGTCAGACGCCGCATATACCTAGAAAGGCAACGCATAAGTCCATGTTTTGTACGAAAAACACAATCGTCCCAGCTTTCAACACGCGCTGAATTTTTCAGCGAATGTTGAAATAGTGCATCTAGGCCATGAGTAGCCGCTGTTCTGCGGAGGGCAGCGTCGCCGGCCAACCGAGGCTGGTGTAGTCATAGCCGACGACTACACCGGCTACACAATGCCGTCACCGCACAAGATGGCATCGAATGCCTGAGTCACTAAAGTGCAAGTTTGCCGGGGTGCAGCAAGTGCAACCTAAAGATAAGACCGGCCGCGCCGGTCAAACTCTACGGCATCGTAGCGTGACTGCAAGGACGTCAGAGACGCCGAACGGCTAGTCGGTCGTTAGCAACATAACCAGGCCACTGCCTGGATCAGCTAAAAACTTGGCTGGAAAGTCGTAGGTCGCCGGGCAGGCTGCCCTGGATAAGGCAGTGAACTACCTGGCCGGCAACTGGAACCGTCGGTACGCTACGTCGAAGACGGACAGCTGCCAAGCGACAGCAACCGCGCCGAGAACGCCATCCCCCTTCATCACCGGCCGCTGTTCAGTGACACACCGAAAGGTTCTACGGTCAGCGCACAGGTCTACAGCCAGACAACCATCAAGGCAAACGTCCAGAAAGGCTGTTTGGCGGTGCCATACCCTCGAACGCCTGCCATCGGCAGACAGCCTCGAAGACTACGAAGCGCTACTGCCCTGAAACTACCCACCGACGCCCCCTGAGCACGCACGCTGTCAAAGGAAGGTGGAGTTTATGGAGCGCTTAGGCATTGCACACTGCTCATGAGCTTTTTTCGCCCAAAGACAAACCCCCGATCCGCATAAGCGAATCGGGGGTTTGGGATAGAAGCTTGACGATGACCTACTCTCACATGGGGAGACCCCACACTACCATCGGCGATGCGTCGTTTCACTACTGAGTTCGGGATGGGATCAGGTGGTTCCAACGCTCTATGGTCGTCAAGCAATTCGGTTGCTGCCTCGGGGTTTAGCCGCTGCAGCGAATTGGGTATGTGATTACGGC
>AJXE01000013.1 GCA_000263395.1 Stutzerimonas stutzeri TS44 | reverse complement strand
AAAAGCGGACGTTGGCTCGTTTGCCGAGATACATCCCTAGCTCGTTCCTAGTTCGTTTTTCGTATTGGCGAAGTGGTACGTGCGCGGGGGCTGGCGAGACCAAAGCTCTCGTCGCAAGGGATTTGTGCTAAGCCGCGTTCACTAGGGGCGTCGGAGGCCCTACCGCTCCGACTTGGCGCCGGGCTTCTGCTCACCGGTATCGTGCGCGCTGGAAGACGCCTCGACTGGCGATGGGTTTTCTTCATCCAGCTGGCAAATCGTGCAGTTCTGGCTATCTGGGCGGTTGGTTTCGACATAGCGAACGCGGCGGCTTCCCGATTGCCGGTCTGCGCTCACGCCGAAACGGGGTCGATCTGGGCTCTTCATATTCAATTCCTCACGTAGCGAAATGGATTCTTGGTAACGTCGCCTGGAGGCTGCGAACGGTGATCGATTCCCCGGGCCTCACGGGGGCTGGCATGACGTGCTCAACCCTGAGGACTGTGCTCAACCTGTTCGCAATAGCGGCGGAAATTATCCGTCAGGTCGGGTGGGCAGACACCGCACTGGCGATTCCCCGGCACGGCATGATCGATGAACGCGGGATAGGGCAAGTTCAGTTCCGCCATGATGTCGCGGAAGCGCTCCAACGTTATCGCTTCACCGAGTCGGGGGTTGCGCTGCTTTTCCTGGGCGATGGTCGAGACTCGTCGACCGCTGTAGTCATGGCCGGGATAGACCAGGGTGTCGTCTGGCAGCGTGAACAGCTTGTTTCTAACGCTGTGAAACAGGTCGTCGGCGCTGCCGTTCTGAAAGTCAGTCCTACCGCAGCCGTCGATGAGCAACGCATCACCGCTGAACAGGCGATCACCGAGGAGATAGGCAAAATGCCCGTCGGTGTGTCCGGGGGTATGCAAGGGTGTGAACTGCAGGCTGCCGACGATGAAAGGAACACCTTCTTCAATGCCCACATCCGTGCAGGGCAACTTATCGATAGCCGGCCCCGCGATACGGCAGCCGGTCTGCTTCTTCAGCTCCAGCGCGGCGGTGATGTGGTCGGCATGTATATGGGTGTCCAAGGTGAACGCCAGCTGCAGGTCCAGCCTGGCCAGCTCGGCCAGGTCGCGGTCCGTTGCGGAAATGACCGGGTCGATGAGCACGGCCTGGCCGGTGTCCTCGCATCCGAGTACGTAGGTATAGGTGGACGACACGGGCTCGAACAGCTGGCGAAATATCATGATGGTCTCGGCGAGTGGTGAGTGTTCAGCGGTGCCTGTTCCAGCGCACTGAGCAGTGCATACTTTTCCTGATCGATCTCGCCCCGCGTGCGGATACCCAGCCGGCGCAAGATCGCCAGCGGCGGGCACCAGCCCTGCAAGCCGTGTTGCAGAAGAAACGGCAGCACGACGCCAGGCAGCAGAAACCACTTTCGGTTCGCTGTCAGGCCAAGTAGCAAGCCAGACAGCGCGAGCGAGGAGGCATTGACCTCGAGCACGCGTTCCACGTCCCACTCGCGATCCAGGGCGTCGATACGCTGAAGGATTGCGCTTCGCCCCATCCCGCTGAATCGACGAATGTTCTCGTCCGTTTGCCGATCGATTTCCTGGTTCACAGGTTGGGACGTTGAGCGGCGAACCCTGTCCGCCTGGTCATGATTGGTACTGTTTTGCTGTATCGATGACATGTTGATCTCCAGGTTCGCGCCGACGGGGTGGGCGCGGCGAGGTGAAAGTCACAGCGATGCCGCATAATTGTAGGGCGTGTGCGGGAGGTCGAGTTCCGACCGGGCGTCCGCTGCCGTGTTGATACGATCTATTGAAATATATATTGATAAATCGTATTGTCAAATCCACCTGACCCACCTGAACAAAATGGCCCACATGGCAGAAATCGATATCGAAACGCTTCGTCGCAGTGCCGCGGACGCCTGCGGCTTGCTGAAAGTGCTCGGCAACCCCGACCGCCTGTTGTTGCTCTGCCAGCTGACCCAGGGCGAGCACTGCGTGGGTGACCTCGCCAGTGCGACGGGCATTGTGCAGCCGACCCTGTCGCAGCAGCTCACGGTGCTGCGCCATAACGGCTTGGTCAGCACCCGACGCGAGGGCAAGCAAGTGCATTACAGCATCGCCAGCCCTCAAGCGATGGAGGTTATGCAGGTGCTTTACCGGCTTTACTGTCAGCATCCCGAACGCGAGGAACCCTCGGCATGACGATTGACTGGGCACATTTCACACCGTGGTCCTCGCTCGCAGGGGGCGCGCTGATCGGTCTTGCTGCGACCTTATTTATCCTGTTGAGCGGGAGAATCGCGGGCATCAGCGGCGTGATCGGCGGCTTGCTGCGGCCAGGCAAAGGCGATGTGCTCTGGCGTGTTGCATTCATTGCCGGGCTGGTGATCGCGCCGGTGCTGTTTCAGGCCGCGTTCGAGCAACCAGACATCGAAGTAGAGGCGAGCACCTTGACGCTGATCGCGGCTGGTGTGTTGGTCGGGATCGGCACGCGGTATGGCTCCGGTTGTACGAGCGGGCATGGCGTCTGCGGGTTGTCGCGACGGTCGCCGCGCTCGCTGGTCGCGACGGCCGCGTTCATGGCCAGCGGCTTTCTAACCGTGTTCGTCATCCGCCACCTGCTGGGCTGAGGAGTTGCCATGAAATTGCTGAGCGCCTTTGTAGCGGGGCTGGTTTTCGGCCTTGGCCTGATCCTGTCAGGGATGGCCGATCCGTCCAAAGTGATCGCCTTTCTCGATCTGGCCGGGCCGTGGGACCCCTCGCTCGCGTTCGTTATGGGCGGTGCGATTGCGGTCGCCAGTGTCGGGTTCTATTTCGCCTCCAAACGGTCCCGGGCGGTGCTGGGAGATATCATGCGAATGCCCACCGCCACCCGGATCGATCGCCCTCTTGTACTGGGCAGCCTGGCATTCGGAGCGGGATGGGGGCTGGCTGGCTATTGTCCGGGTCCGGCGGTCGCGACGCTTTTGAGTGGTCGGAGCGAACCCTTGATCTTTGTCCTCGCCATGTTGGCGGGTATGGCGCTCTACGAGTTGCAGACACGCTTCTCAGGGAAGCCGCAGTGATAGGTTGCAGTCGCTCTAAATCGAAAGGTGATCCAAGGCTTCCGGAGCGCAACGATGGTTGAGATCGGGCTTGGGCTATTGGTCGGCCTCGTCCTGGCGCTGACCGGTGCCGGCGGCGGCATCCTCACCGTGCCGTTGCTGATCTTCGTGGTCGGGCTCGAGCTGCATCAGGCCGCGCCAATCGGGTTGATGGCGGTCGGATTCGCGGCCTGGGTCGGGGCAGTGATTGGTCTGAGGGACGGCATTGTCCGGTACAAGGCGGCGGCCCTGATGGCCTGCTGTGGCGTGTTGCTCGCGCCCGTCGGCCTCTGGGTGGCCGCGCGGGTAGCGCACGATGTGCTTGCCGTGGTGTTTGCGCTGGTGATGTTCTGGGTCGCCTTCAGGGCATTCAGGCGCCCGCCGAGCGATGACACGACCCCGAGAGCCGTGCCCTGTCGGCTGAACCCGCAGACGGGCCGCTTTCACTGGACCTCACGCTGTGCAGCGACCGTCGCCGCCTCCGGCACCTTGGCCGGTTTCCTCTCCGGCTTGCTGGGGGTCGGCGGCGGGTTCGTGCTGGTGCCGGCGCTCAGTCGCTTCAGTGATCTGCCGATGCGTTCGATTGCCGCCACGTCGTTGGCGGTCATCGGCCTGGTGTCGGTCAGCGGCGTGTTGTCCGCCGCGCTGACGGGTGGCATCCAGTGGGCAGTGGCGCTGCCATTCTCGGCCGGTGCCGTGCTCGGGATGTTCGCCGGCCGCACGGTTTCCTCTCGCCTGGACGGGCGCCTGCTGCAGCGGGGCTTCGGATTGGTCGCGGCTGTTGCCGCGTCGGCCTTGCTGCTTCAAGTCGCCTTCTGATCGCGCACCCGCAGGTGGCAAGCCAGACACCTGCGCCGCGCGACCGGATAAGACCTTAGCCTTCCTGGACCGGCAGGTTTGCCGCCTTCCAGGCCATCCAGGAACCGGGGACATTGGCCACATCACGAAAGCCGGCTTTCTTGAGGATGCTGGCAGCGATGGAGGCGCGATAGCCGGATCCGCAGTAGGTGACGGTGGTCTTGTCCGGATCCAGCTCGTTGAGCCGGTCGGCGAGGTGCGCGACGAAGATGTGCCTGGCGCCAGGCACCCGACCCGCCGCAACCTCTTGGGGGCTGCGTACATCCAGCACCTGTACATCGGGCGCTTCACGACGTGCATTCAGTTCATGAACCGTCCATTCCTGAAGCCTGTTCAGCGGTAGCGCCGCGTTCTGCCAGTCCGTCATGCCGTTGCGCAGATAGCCGCGAATATCGTCCAGGCCTATCCGGTAGAGCTGGGTGACAGCCTGGTGGACATCGTCGGCCGATTCGCCCACCAGCAGGATCGGGCGAGCGTCGTCGAGCATCCGGCCCGCCCAGTTCACGAACTCGTTGCGCAGGGCGATGTTGACCGCCCCGGCCACGTGCCCGCCGCCAAACGCGAGGATCGAGCGGACGTCCACAACCTGCATGTCGTGCGCGGCCAGTGCCTCGAAGTCGGACGGGGCGAGGGGCGGCGGCAGGGCAGGGCCTTCTATCTGCACCGCTGGGCGCAAGTTCAGTTTTTTCAGGCGCGCGTAGTGACGGGGTGGTTCCGGCATGTCCGCCAGTAGCCAATCGATGAACGCGTCCTCGCTCCGCTGCTCGCGCAACGCGGGGTTGAAGAGACGCTCGCTGCCGAGCGTGGAGTGGCGACGGTCGCCGATAGACTTGCCGCAGGCCGAGCCGGCGCCGTGGCAGGGGTAGATTTCAATCCTGTCGCCAAGGGGCAGGTAGTGATCGAAAAGTGTGTGGTACAGCGCGCCGGCCAGCTTTCGTTCGCTGCCTTCGCCCAGCAGGTCGGGGCGCCCGACGTCCAGGTTGAACAGGGTATCGCCGGTAAACAGCGCGATCGGCTGGTCGCCCTGCTGGGCGTCGAGCAGCTGCAGGGAGATATGTTCAGGCGTATGCCCGGGCGTGTGCATGACCTGCAGCGTGGCCTGCCCGAGCTCTATCGTCTCGCCACCGCTGACCTGGCGAAGCTCGAACTCGTAGTTATCCGCGCGACCGCCGATGATCTGTGCCCCGGTGCGCTTCGCCAGCGCCTGGGCGCCGGACACGAAGTCGGCATGGATATGTGTTTCGATGGCGTAGGCGATTCGCAGGCCTCGCGCCTTGGCCATTTGCAGGTAGATATCGATGTCGCGGCGTGGGTCGATGACCGCGGCTACCGCGGCCTTGCTGTCGCCGACCAGATAGGAAATCTGCGCCAGGCCGTCTGTATAAACAGGTTCGAAAACAAGCATTGCCACCTCCGACGATGGTTAACGGATTGCTCAGTCAACTATTCGGACGGTGTGCGTGGCTGGACGTTCAGGTTATCGAGGTGCCGTCTTCAGGGAGCGGGAGCCTGCAGGCTGACCACCAACTCGACGATGAGGCCGTCCGCCTGCGGCTCGAAACGCAGATCGCAGGCACAGCGCTCGGCGATCGCCTTGACGATGGACAGGCCCAGACCACTGCCTTCACCTTCGCCGCTGCGCCAGAAGCGCTCCGTCAGACGCTCGAGCATTTCCGGCGGGATGGCCGGGCCGTGATCCTGCACGCTGAAGCGAACCCGGCGTTCATCCAGCTGTGAGAGCGTCAAGCGGATGGCTGTGCCGTGCCGGGTATGGCGGCGGGCATTGTCGAGCAGGTTGCGCAACGCCGCGACCGCCAGGGTGGGCGGCATCGCCAGTGGGTGAGGGCAGACATCTTGCGCCCCGCACAGCTCGATGTGCGGCCCGGGCTGCTGACTGGCGTCAGCGATCGCCAGCTGCGCGACGTCGAGGGCCGTGCAGCTGAGGCCGTCATTGAAGGACACGCGACCTTCGACCCGCGCCAGCATGAGCAGCTGTTCGAGGATCCGGTGCAGGCGATCCGTGCCGACCTCGGCCTGGGCCAATGCCCGTTTCGCGGTATCGCCCTCGGTCATGGCCGCGACCTGCAGGTGGGTCTTGATGGCGGTCAGCGGGCTGCGCAGTTCATGGGCGGCGTCATCGGTGAGCCGACGTTCGCGTTCGAGCATGTGCGCGATCCGCGCGAACAGCTGGTTCTGGGTTTCGACCAGGGGCGTCAGCTCTCGCGGCAGTCGCTCGATGTGCAACGGCTCTACCGAGTCGGCGCTGCGCTGCGCCAGGGCCGTGCGGATGCGTCTGAGTGGCGCAAGGCCGTTGCCGATTCCGATCCACAACACGATCAGGCTGCCCAGCAACGCGACGAACACCGGCAGTGCCGCGGCCAGGAGCACCGAGCGCTGGAGTGCGGTGCGCTCGTCAAGGCGATCGGCCGTGGTGATGCGCATGCCGTTCTGGATGAAGGTGAAACTACGCCAGGCGGTATCGCCAATCATCTGGTCGTGAAAGCCGGTGCGCTGAGCGTCGAGCGTGCTGTCTGGCGCCGCATGGCTGCGCGCCAGGATTTCACCCCGCAAGGAGCTGATCTGGCAGGCCAGGCCGTTTTCGATGCCAAGCTGTTCCGCACTCAGCCGGGTGATACCGCCTTCGCCCAGTTGCGGTTGCGGCAGTTGCACCAACAGACCCGCAACCATCCGCGCCGACGCAGCAAGGCGCTGATCGAGGGACTGCATCAACTGATTGCGAACATCGAAGAGCATCCAGGTCGCGGCCAGCGCCCAGAGCAGCACGAAGGCCGAGCCGAGGGTAAGGGTCAGGCGCAGGCGCAAGCTCATGGGTCGGGTGCCTCGGTGGACGCCGACGCATGGCCGGCCGGGCCCAGGCGATAACCGATCCCTCTGACGGTTTCGACGATGCCGTTACCCAGCTTGCGGCGAAGATGGTGGATATGGACATTCAGGGCGTTGCTTTCGACGTCATCGCCCAGTCCGTACACGGCGTCCTTGAGCTGCTCGGCCGATAGCACGCGGCCGGGGTTCTGCAGTAGCGCCTGGAGCAGCGCCTGTTCACGGCGCGACAGGTCCACGGGTTCGCCTGCCATGAAGGCCGCACAGGCGGCGGGATCGTAGCTTAGCGGGCCGTGTTCGATCATCTGCGTTGCCCGCCCGGCAGCGCGGCGCAGTAGGGCATGCAGGCGGGCAGCGAGCTCACGCAGGTCGAAGGGTTTGACGAGGTAGTCGTCAGCGCCCGCCTGAAGCCCGGAGACCCGCTCGGTTACCGCATCCCGGGCGGTCAGGATCAGCACAGGCAGCTCGAGGCCGCGGCGGCGCAGGCGCTGCAGAAAGCGCAGGCCGTCTTCGTCAGGCAGACCCAGATCGAGAACCATCAGGTCGAAGCTGGCTGTGCGCAGCAGCGAGTCGGCCTGCCCGGCCGTAGCGGCATGGGCCACGCTGAAGCCCTGGGCTTCTAGCCCGGCGACGATGCCACTGGCGATCAGTGCGTTGTCTTCTGTCAGCAGTACGTGCATGTGGGAATCGCTTGATAGGCAGCAGTCAGTATCGTCCGCCTGGATTAACGGCGCGTTAGCAGATGGTACGCCGAGTTGCTCGCGCCTCAACGTCGCTCGGCCTTACAGGTTGTGTCCAGGCCTCGTTAATCGCCTCTTAATCCCGAGTCGGCAAGCTCGCCGTCGAATCTGGTAATCGGGTGTTGTGCATGCGAGCGCTTTTTATCTTTCTGGCCTGCTGCCTATGGTCTGTGCAGCTGGCGAACGCTTCGCCGTTCACCTTCGGTCAGAAGCAGCAGGACTTTCTGCCCGTGGATGAAGCGTTCACGCTGCACGTCGAGCAGCCTGACGCTGGCGGCGCCGTGCTGCGCTGGGATATTGCGCCCGGCTATTACCTCTACAAGGAGCGCCTGCGATTCGCAGGGCTGCCACCGGGGAACGAGCCCCAGTTGCCGCCTGGCGAGCCGTACCATGACGAGTATTTTGGTGATTCGCGAATCTATCGCGACAGCCTGGAAGTGCAGCTCCCCGATGCGGATCTCGCGTCGCTTGAACTCGGCTGGCAAGGCTGCGCCGATGCCGGCCTGTGCTATCCGCCGCAAAGCCGCACGGTAGAGCTGGGCGGCAGCAGCACCCCTCCGTCCATGCCGGTTCAGGCCGACGACCAGGCCCTGGCCAGCGGGCTACAGCAGCAGTCGCTGGGCTGGAGCCTGCTGATCTTCTTCGGACTCGGCCTGCTGCTTGCCTTTGCACCCTGTTCGCTGCCGATGCTGCCCATCCTGGCCGGCATCGTCGTGGGTAGCCAGGCCGGGCCTCGCCGCGGCATGGCGCTGGCTGGGGCCTACGTATTCAGCATGGCGCTGGTTTACGCCGCCCTCGGAGTGGTGGCGGCGCTACTGGGTGCGAATCTGCAGGGATGGCTGATGCAGCCGTGGCTGATCGCAAGTTTCGCTGGCCTGTTCGTGCTGCTGTCCTTACCTATGTTCGGCTTCTTCGAACTGCAACTGCCGGCGGGCCTGCGTGATCGGCTGGAGCAGGCCGGCCGCAAGCGCCGGGGCGGCAGCCTCGCCGGGGCCAGCGCGTTGGGCGTGTTGTCCGGGCTGCTGGTGGGCCCCTGCATGACTGCACCGCTGGCCGCGGCGCTGCTGTACATCGCCCAAAGCGGCGACGCCGTGAACGGTGGCCTGGTGCTGTTCGCGCTGGGCCTGGGGATCGGTACGCCACTGGTGCTGCTGGTGACGGTGGGCAATCGCTTCCTGCCCAAGCCTGGGCCGTGGATGGATCGCGTCAAGGTTTCCTTCGGTTTCCTATTTCTGGTCGCCGCCCTCTACGTGCTTCGTCCGCTGTTGTCCGACCCGCTCTGGGTAGGGCTGTGGGGCGCGCTGCTGGTTGTGGGTGCCAGCGGGCTGCTGCACCTGTCGCGGGAACTGGTGCGGCATCAGGCGCTCAGCCGCGCGGTGGCGTCGCTGGCCGGCGTCTGGGGCGTAGCGCTGCTGCTCGGAGCGGCTGGCGGCGCACAGGATGTCATGCGGCCGCTCGGTGTATTCACAGGCGGCGTTGCGTCCTCGCAAGGTGCTGAGCCTGCCCACGGATTTGTCGGCTTCAGCGAGCCGGCCGACCTTGATCGTGAGCTTGCTGCCGCCAGGGCCGCGGGCCAGTGGGTGCTGGTGGACTACTACGCCGACTGGTGCGTGTCCTGCAAGGTCATGGAAAAGGAGGTGTTCGGTGACGCCCAGGTGCAGGCAGCGCTCACCGGCGTGCGGATTCTGCGGCCGGACGTGACGCAGACCGATCCCGCCAGTCGCGAGCTGCTGAACCGCTATCAGGTCATGGGGCCGCCGACGCTGCTCTTCATCGGCCCGGACGGGGAAGAGCGGCGAACCCAGCGCATCACCGGCGAGGTCGATGCGAATCAGTTTCTGAACAGATGGAACCAGACAATGGAGCGTGGCTGATGCTGACGATCAACCTGGGGCCATTGGCGCTTGCCGTCCCACATGTGCTGATGCTGGTGAGCCTGTTTATAGCGATGCTGACCGGCTGGTGGGTTGGGCGGCGCAGCGAGCGGAGTCCGGAACAACAGCTCTTCAGGCTGCTGCTGGTGGCGCTACTGGTCGCGCGGCTGGCCTTCGTGCTGGTGTACGTCGAGCATTTCCGAGATGAGCCCTGGCGCGTGATCGACATACGTGACGGCGGTTTTATTGCCTGGCCGGGCTTGCTGGTGGCCGTTCTGTTGGGTTCCTGGCTGGCCTGGCGCGACAGCGGGCTGCGCCGACCGCTGGGCGCAGCGGTGCTGGTGGGTGTGCTCAGCTGGGGGTTCGGGACCTTTGCGTTGCACGCGTTCGAGCAGGGCACGCGACTGCCTGAGATGGGCCTGCGGGACAACCGGGGTAAACCCGTCGCCTTGCAGGATTACGTTGGCAAGCCGCTGGTGGTCAACCTGTGGGCCACTTGGTGCCCGCCCTGCCGGCGTGAAATGCCGGTCCTTGCGCAGGCGCAACAAGAAAACACCGACGTGACCTTTCTTTTCGTCAACCAGGGCGAGGGCGAGCGATTGATCGCCGACTTCCTCGAAGCCGAAGGGCTCGGTCTGGAAAACGTTCTGCTCGACACCGGCGGTCGTCTGGGCCAGCACGTAGGGTCTGCGTCGCTGCCCACCACGCTTTTTTATGACGCCGAGGGACGCCAAGTTGGCAGCCATCTCGGTGAACTGTCCCGTGCCAGCCTGGCGCGCGCCCTTGAGCAACTAGAGGTCAAAACCCAGCCATGAAACCGGTACGTTCACTTTCGTTTTTTATCTCAACGCTCGCCTTACTGCCGACGCCCTGGGCGCTGGCCGAAACGCTGCCTCCCGCGGTTCAGGCCATTGAAGCGCGCGGAGCCAAAGTGGTCGGCAGTTTCGACGCGCCGGGAGGATTAAAGGGCTACGCAGCGCGTTACAACGGACAGGGCATTGCGCTGTATCTGACACCGGACGGTGATCATGTCGTGGTCGGCAGTTTGCTGGATTCCGCTGGCGAAGACCTGACCAAGGCACCGCTGGAAAAGCTTGTGTATGAGCCGATGAGCAGCGAGATGTGGCAGCGGCTCGAAAGCAGCACCTGGATTGCTGACGGCGCGGCTGAGGCGCCACGGGTTATCTACATGTTTTCCGACCCGAACTGCCCGTTCTGCAATATGTTCTGGAAACAGGCGCGGCCCTGGGTCGAAGCGGGTGACGTTCAGCTTCGCCACGTGATGGTCGGCATGCTGCGCCCGGACAGCGCCGGTAAATCCGCGGCACTGCTGGCCGCGAAGGACCCTGAGGCGGCGCTCAATGAGCACGAGGCCGCGGGCAAGGCCAGCACGCTCAAGGCCATCAAGCGTATCGCGCCCGAGGTGAATGAACAGCTTGAGGCGAACCTCACCCTGATGGGCGAAATGGGCGCCTCGGCCACCCCGGCTATCTATTACCTAGATGAGCAAGGGCGTCTGCAGCAGCATCAGGGCGCGCCTCGTCCCGAGGCGTTGAATGGCATCATGGGGCCGTTGTCCAAACGCTAGCAACACGACACGGTCAGTCAGCACCGGCACCTATAACAAGAATGATCTGGAGGCTACATGAACGTCCCCCTCTGGCCCTTGGCCGGGCTCTTCCTTGCGATTTCGGTGTCCGCGCACGCCGCGGATGCCGCTGCGGTGTACAGCAAAGGCGGGGCCAACACCGCCGCGATGGCGTGCGCTACCTGCCACGGCGCCGAGGGCGAAGGCATGGCCGCTGCGGGATTCCCCCGTCTGGCCGGCTTGTCGGCGAATTACATGCGCAAGCAACTGGCTGATTTCGCATCCGGTGCGCGGGCGAATCCAATCATGCAGCCCATTGCGGCAGCCTTAAGCCGTGAGGAAGCCGAGGCCGTCTCGACGATGCTGGCTGACAAGCCGCAACCGCAGGTCGAGCGAATCGACCGCACCGCGTTGGTCGACGGGCCTGGCGAAACCCTTGCGCTGCGCGGCGCCTGGGAACGCAACATCCCCGAGTGCGTTGCCTGCCACGGCCCCAGCGGAACGGGCGTCGGCGACGCCTTCCCACCGCTGGCCGGGCAGTCGGCACAGTACCTGTCGTCTCAGTTGACCGCCTGGCGTCAGGGCACCCGCAAGAACGACCCCAACGACTTGATGGGCCACATCGCGCGTAGCTTGACCGAGGACGAGGTAATGGCGGTCTCGACGTACTTCGCAGGCCTGACCGACAAAGGAGCAGCCAAATGAAGCCCCATACAAGCGCACTGCTGTTGATGTCATTGGCCTTCCCGGTGCTCGCGGACGACATCGCGATGGAAGATCAGTCGCAGATCCTGACCGGGGCCGGTGATCCCGCCAGCAGCAAGTACTTCCAACCGCCCAAGGAAAGCGAACTGCCTGACAACGCCTACGGGCAGTTGGTACAGCAAGGGCGCGCCATATTCGTCGATACCAAGACGCATGCGCCCGACTATGTGGGCAACGGCCTGGCCTGTGCGAACTGCCACCTCGAACAAGGCCGGAAAGCCAACTCTGCGCCGCTCTGGGCTGCCTACACCATGTACCCGGCGTACCGAAAGAAGAACGACAAGGTGAACAGCTATGCCGAGCGCCTTCAGGGCTGTTTCCAGTTCAGTATGAACGGCAAGGCACCCGAGGCTGACGGCCCCGTTATCGCCGCGCTTTCAGCCTATTCCTACTGGCTTGCAACCGGAGCACCCACGGGGCAAGAGCTGCCCGGTCGGGCCTATCCGGAAGTGCCACAACCCGAAGGCGGCTACGACCTGGCGAAGGGAGAACAGGTCTACGACGCACAGTGCGCCGTCTGTCATGGGCCAAACGGGGAAGGGCAGAAGTCTGGTGACCTTTATGTATTCCCGCCACTCTGGGGGGCGGACTCGTTCAACTGGGGTGCTGGCATGCATCGAATCAACACGGCTGCGGCGTTCATCAAGGAAAACATGCCACTGGGCAAAGGCGGCACCCTGTCAGATGAAGACGCCTGGAACGTGGCGGCCTTCATGAACAGCCACGAGCGACCGCAAGACCCGCGCTTGATTGATGGCTCAGTCGAGAAAACTCGAGATAAGTACCACGCCAATGACGGCGTGAACCTTTACGGCAAGACCGTTAACGGCAAGATGTTGGGTAAGGGTATCTGACAGCCAAGGCGCTGGTGTCGCTACCTGCGTTTTGCGGTCGATTATCTCAACTCATGGCTTAGGTGGGCCGCTTACCGGGCTGTCCGCTTTTGGCCGATCTCTGCCCCTCATCACCGGCAGGCTCGTGCCCTCAAGCTATCCCGACGCTTCCTATTGCTTGTCGATCTCTGGTGGACTTACCGCCTTGTGATTGTCCGTATGGGAGTATGTAGGGCAGGGGTAGCACTTGTGTCCTCCACTGTTTATTGAAAATCCCGACTGCGCACATCCAGGCCAGCCAACAGCGCAGAGAGATCTGTGAGCCGCCCGGCAATCACGTGGCGTATGCCATCGGCAATTTCCAGATGGCCATCAATGCGCAGCAACTGAGACTGCAGGAATACCTGCCGCTGCCGTTCGGCCACGTCGCGCCAGACCACCACGTTGATCATCCCGAACTCATCTTCAAGCGTTACGAAGGTCACTCCGCTGGCGGTCTGTGGGCGTTGGCGACCCACTACCAGGCCGGCAACGCTGACCAGGCGATCCGGCTCGATATGGAGCAGCTGCCGTGAGCTGCGGCAGCGCAGGGTGCTCAGTTGCTCGCGCAGCAGGGTCAATGGATGCGGCCCCAGGGTGGTGCCGAGGGTGGCGTAATCGGTGTGCAGTTCCTCACCAAACGAGGGGGCTGGCAAGGCGGGCGGTGCCTCCTGTATCGGGGCTTGGCCTGCAAACAGCGGCAGTTGTGGCTCGATACCGGCCACCGTCCAGCGTGCCTGATGGCGATTGCCAGCAAGCCCCTGCAGGGCGCCGGCGTCGGCCAACCGCTCCCGGGCTCGTGCGTCCAGTTCGGCGCGGAGGATCAGGTCTTCGACATGCACAAAGGTCCGCTGCCGGCGAGCCGTTTCGATACGCCTCGCATCGCCTTCACGCATCCCGCGAATCATCCGCAATCCCATACGGATCGCCGGTTGCACTGCGCCGCCAGGCTCCAGGCTGCAATCCCAGTCGCTGTAACGGACGTCCACTGGACGTACCTCGATGTCATGGCGACGGACATCCTGCAGCACTTGGTCGGGACTGTAGAAACCCATCGGCCAGCTGTTGATCAGCGCGCAGGCGAAGGCCGCCGGCTCGTGGCACTTGAGCCAGGAACTGGCGTAGGTGAGCAGGGCGAAGCTGGCCGCATGTGACTCGGGAAAGCCGTAACTGCCAAAGCCCTTGATCTGCTCGAAGATGCGCTCGATAAAGGCGGGCTCATAGCCCTTTTCCAGCATGCGCGTAGTCAGCCGCTGGCGGTGATGTTCCAGGCCACCGTGGCGCTTCCAGGCGGCCATACTGCGCCGCAGCTCGTCCGCTTCGCCGGGTGTGTACTCGGCGGCGATGATGGCCAGTTCCATGACCTGTTCCTGAAACAGCGGCACGCCCAAGGTGCGCTCGAACACGGGCACAAGCTCTTCGGAGGGGTAGTTCACCGGCTCTGTGCCGTTGCGACGGCGCAGGTAGGGATGGACCATGTCACCCTGAATCGGCCCAGGGCGAATGATGGCCACCTGGATCACGAGGTCGTAGAAGGTTTTCGGGCGCAGGCGGGGGAGCATGACCATCTGTGCCCGCGACTCGATCTGGAACACGCCGATGGTGTCGGCACGGCTGATCATGGCGTAAGTAGCCGGGTCCTCCGCTGGCAGGCTCGCCAGGGTCCAGCGGGTGCCGCGATAACGCTCGATCAGATCGAAACAGCGGTGCAGCGCGCTGAGCATCCCCAAAGAGAGTACGTCGACCTTCATCAGACCCAGCAGGTCGAGGTCATCCTTGTCCCACTGGATCACGGTGCGCCCGGCCATGGCGGCGTTTTCCACCGGGACCAGCATGCTCAGAGGCTGCTCGGAGATAACGAAGCCGCCCGGATGCTGTGACAGGTGACGAGGAAAGCCGATCAGTTCGCCCGTCAGCACCAAGACGCGCCGCAATAGTGGGTTGTTCGGGTCGAAACCGGCTTCGGCCAGACGCTCGGCGCTGGGCGGCTTGTCACTCCAGCGCCCGCAGCAGTCGGCCAGCGCAGTGACCTGGTCGGGTGGCAGGCCGAGGGCTTTGGCCACATCGCGCACGGCGCCGGCTGCGTGGTAGCTGCAGACCACAGCGGTGAGGGCGGCGCGCTCGCGCCCATAGCGGCGAAAGATGTACTGGATGACTTCTTCACGGCGTTCGTGCTCGAAATCTACATCGATATCGGGTGGCTCGTTGCGCTCGCGGGACAGAAAGCGCTCGAACAGCATCCGCGTGCCTGTCCGAGTCGGGTCCAGCTCTGTAATGCTTAAGGCAAAACACACCGTGGAGTTGGCCGCCGAGCCGCGCCCCTGACACAGAATGTGCTGCTCGCGCGCCCAGCGCACGATGTCATGCACGGTCAGAAAGTAGCTTTCGTATTGCAGCTCGGCGATCAGGCTCAGCTCATGCTCGATCAGACTCCGGGCACTGACGGGTACGCCGTCCGGCCAACGCCAGCGCGCACCGTCCTCGACCAGTCGGCGCAGCCAGGATGTGGCGCTATGGCCTGCCGGCACCACTTCATGCGGGTACTGGTAGCGCAGCTGACCCAGATCAAAGGTGCAGCGCTCGGCAATGCGCAGGGTTTCCGCAAGCAGCCGGGGCGGGTAGAGCTCCGCCAACTCCTCGTGCCGGCGCAGGTGGCGTTCGCCGTTGGGAAATAGGTATGCACCGGCCTCGGCCACCGGCAGGTGGTGGCGGATGGCGGTCATACAGTCCTGCAGGGCGCGCCGTCCACGGGCATGCATGTGCACACCACCGCAGGCTAAGGCTGGCAGGTCGCAGGCTTGGGCCAACTGGAGCTGCTTGCGCAACTTGCCGGCGTCATCGGTACCTCGGTGCAGCTCGATGCCAAGCCACAAGCGCCCGGCAAATAGCTTCTGTAGCCAGGGGGCGTGCTGGGCGTCATCGTCCGCCAGCCAGATCGCCAGCAGGCCTTCGGTCGAAGCTGGAAAATCCTCGACCAGCAGTCGATAGCAGCCTTTATCGGTCCGACGCCGGGCCAGGGTGATCAGCTGGGAGAGTGCCTGGTAGCCAGTGCGGGCTTCAGCCAGAAGGACCAGCTTGGGCCCATCCTCGACACGCATCTCGCTACCGACGATGAGCGGCATGCCGGCGTCCTTCGAGGCCTGCCAGGCGCGCACGGTGCCGGCCAGGGTGCACTCATCGGTGATGGCCAAGGCGCGATAGCCCAGGCGCGCGGCGCGCTCGAACAGCTCCTTTGCGCTGGAGGCTCCGCGCTGGAAGCTGAAGTTCGACAGGCAGTGCAGCTCGGCATAGCCCGTCATGCGAACCAGCCGTGCAGCATCAGAGGGCCTTGGCTGCCGAGCTCGCGAAAGGCCCAGCCGCGCTGGCCGCTGCGCGTCTGGATAACGTAGTAGTCGCGGCGGACATCGTCGCCATCCCACCAGCCGGATTCGATGCGTTCGGGGCCGGCAAGGATGTGCAGGGAGGCCTCGCGCAGTGGTTGAGGCTGCGCCAATAGCCAGCCGGGACGAAGCGGCGAGATCGGTTGCGGGATGGACGATTGAGTGGACCAGGCACGCTCGGGCCGGTGATCGGCACAGGCACTAAGGCCATGTACGGCCTCATCACCCAGGCGTGCGCGCAGGCGTTCACGCAGTTGCTCCCAGGGCAGGGACTGCTGCGGACGTTCATCGAACAGCTGGCGGCGTTCAGGGGCAAAACGCGGCAGATCGCGGGCGGCCAGGCGCACGGCCAGCACTGGGGCGGGTAGCTGCAGCTGTTCGAGGCGGTCACGCGTCAATTCAAAGAGCATGCTGGCGTCTCGCTCGGCTCTCAAGAGCCCGACCTGCACCTGGCTGTCGGCCATGGCGCGATGCTCCAGATGCAGGACAAAGCGCTGCACGCCGCTGTCGCGTCCGGCCAGGTAAGCGGCGAGGTCCGCCGTCAGCCGACGCAGGGGAAACAGCAGCGCCTGATGCGATTTGACATCAAAGTTCAGCTCGATGCGCTGCTCGAACACATCGGGCGGGCGGTGGAAGTCCAGGGCCAGCGGGCGGATGCCGAGCAGACGATCCAGCTGCACCAGGACCTCGGCGGGGAATCGCCGACTCAGGCTGTCGCGGGGCTGAGCGAGTATTCGCGCCAGATTGCGCAAACCCATGCGAGAAAAGGCCGTGGCTGCCTCGCGGGAAAATCCCAGATGTTGCACGGGCAGCCGATCAAGGGCCTGGCGCAGTGCGTCAGCATCGGTGATTACCAGGCCATTATGAACGTTGGCCAGTATCCGCGCAGCGGCGGGATTGGGCGCGACGGTAATGCGATGGCGAAAGCCCAGTGCGCTGAGCTCCTCGCGCAGTCGTGCCTCAAAACGCGGCCAAGGGCCGAACAGGCTGAGGCATGAGTGCACCTCCATCAGCAAACAGCGCGGGTAGTGCAGGCTGACTTGAGAGCTGAAACCGTAGGCACAGGCGGCGAGCAACTGCTGCCAGTGCTCGATTTCAACCGGATTGTAGTCTGCAGTAGCGAAGTCCTGGCTCAAGGCTTGGGCGGCGATCAGGGACTGGCCGGGGCGGAGCCCGATCGCCCGCGCCGCTGGATTGACTGCCTGCAGTACGCGCCGCTGCGCAGGTCCGGCGAGCAATGCCAGTGGTGAATCGGCATCGGCACGGTGACGCAGTACACCATCCATGGCCAGTTGCGGGAACAGGATGCAGGCCCAGAGCATTGCCACCTCAATGCCCGCCGCCGGCTACAAGCGCGGGTGTTGCGATGGGCCGTGCCGGAGCCAGGCCGCCACGGCACTTAAGAATGCGCAGCTCGCGGGCATCGAGGGTCAGGCGCAAGGCTGCGGGTGAGGCGTTCACGGCCTCGTCCAGAGGGCGGTAGGCAAAGGCCAGCGTTTTCCCCGTTTCGGCAGCCACCTGCAGGCGACGCAGAGCACGGTCGTCCGCCTGCATTGGCCAGCACACCACCGCACCACAACTGCCGGAACGCAGGCATTGCTCGGTGGCCCACAGCGCATCACGACCCGTCGCCCGGACGATCATCAACTGGCGCAGGTCGACGCCAGCAGCGAGCCACGCCTGAGGGCAGGGGATATGGGGAGTCCCTACCAGCACCACCCGTTCACCGGCTGAGGTCAAGCGTGCCAGCGTCGGCCACAGCAGGCGCAGCTCACCAATGCCGCTGGTGGCAACAAGAATCTCGCTCAGCGCCGAGCCCGGCCAACCGCCACCCGGCAAGGCTGAGTCCAATTCGGTGTGCCCGGTCGATTGGGTAGAAGAGGGGGAGCTGATTGCCTGGCCGCGCCAGACATGCCGCGAATCGAGCAGGCGGTCGAGAGCGACCACGGCAGACATAGGAAGATTCTTATTTAGCTGTATGGATGAACAGTATCCGGTTCGGCTCTGTGTTCGGTCAAGCCGAATCATGTGTGCTTGCGATCAGCGGGTCGCCCGCTTGGGTATCCGATCTTGAATGGGTCGCGTATGTGGACGTCTCCTGAGGCAGGCCAGCGTCAGCCAGCGTCGGCCTGGAGACGGGAAATGCGCAAAAGGGCGTTGCGAAAAGAAGAAGCCCCCGCGTACGGGGGCTTTGGGGGAGGACAGTTGCCATCTGGTGCTGGCGTGAGGAACAGGTGTGTGGCGGTGGCGGACAACTCCAGATCGTCTTCGAAGCGGGGCAGTCAGTGCCGACTTGGCTTACTTGCCGACAGACACTGCACGCGGATGTGCCGCCAACTACCATCGTCGATCAGATGCTCCAGCATTTCCCCGAGCGAGTCGAAGAACACTTGATCGATACGTTCGACGAGTATCCCGTCGCGTTTCAGCTCGATCACATAGAGATCATCGGCACGGTCATACAGCACGGTGACCCGACCTTGGAACTTGACTGTCGCAACGGTGAAGCTGATTGCCGGAGGCGTTTTGATGATGTCGTCGGGTAGTGGATCGACGACGGAGAAGTCCCGTGCTCCGGCATCCACCAGCAGATGGGTTATGTGACGGAACCCGTCGGGAGCGAGCAACTGTTCAAGCTGGTTGATGAGTTCCTGCAACTCTGGGCAGCGTGGCTGCGGAAGCGGTAGCTTGGCTGGTGCCGAACCGAGGATGTGCGTTTGCACCGTAAAGGGCGTGCCGTCTGCAGCGTGCTCGGTGCGTTCCTCCGGTGTGTCTGCGCGCAGGCCGTCGAAACGGCGTCGGGCATATGGCTGGATCTGCACCTTGGTGCCCTCATCAGGCACTTCGGTCACCAACTCGCGATCAAGCACGGCAAATTCGGCACGACCGGTTTTTACAACGATGGCCTCGCCGGTGTCGGCGATTACCTTGCCCTCGAAGGGTTTGGGATCGATGTGGAAACCCAACACCGAAACCTTGGGTTGCCCGTCGAAGATGCTGAATTTGAACCTGCGGATATTGCGGGGAACATGGCCGGCGACCAGAACGGGCATTTGTGCGCGGATGGCTTGGGTATCCATTGGAGACTCCTTGGTGAAAACAAGGGACTCCTGCCCGCAAGGGAAGATGTCCCTTTTGGGTTGGGTGGATGGCGCGATATGCACCGGAGCGACAGAGAAACCAGTGCGATGAACCGCACCCGCAGCCTTGAAGGTCTCGACTGCCTGGGATGTTGCCGGCAACGCCAGCGAACATGAGGCCAGCGTGGAGTACGCTTCGGTGTCAGTCGTCCGGGAATCGGTAACGCGCCACTACCGTGTTCCAAAAAGAAGAAGAGCCCCGCGTGGGGCTCGAAAGGGCTATTCGCCGTAGAGTTTCAGTCCATCCAGCTCCGGTGCGTCGGCATCGAACACGAGCAATCGCACATCGGCTAGCGCAGCAAGGTACAGAACCTCGACGAGGGACTCCGGCACGCCCTTGCTCAGGTGTTCCTGCCACAGCTGCTCGGTGGAAATGCCTTCGACGTATTCCAGGTTGGTGTTCGTCCAAGGCGTGGCGATCAGCTTTACGCCAATTGCGTGGCTGCATGGTATGCGAAAGGCGACAAACAGGAGTCCAGTTGGCGTGGTGATGTCTGCCAGACCTTCCAGGTAGCGATTCGCATCCTGCGTGATATGCGCGGTACTGATCTCCCAGCAGCGACTGTAGTGACCGGTCTCGAAGCGAAACCGCTGCACGACTTCACGCGCGGCCTCTTCGGAGTAGGTATCACCGATATGGACAGGTTGGCCAAAGTCGTCGCCGTGGACGGCATAGACAACGGCCCGGACCAGCCCTTCGCTCTGGCACCGAGCCCCCAGGTCGTCAGGTATTTCCTGACCTTCGGTGATCAGCGTGAAGTCGTCGTTGAAGATGCAGGGGAAACGTGCGACCTGATCGTCTGACAGATGTGCCTGGCTAGGATGTAGTGGACGCCAGGCCGGAGGGCAGTCGCTTTCGTAGGTGATGAATAGGCTGCGACTGATGCGCAGATTCTGGTAACCGCGGAGGAAGGGATTGGAATGGCTGGGCATGTTGACGCTCCTGTTGAAAAGAAGGGACATGCCCCCGAGGGACAGCATGTCCCTCGGGGATTGTGGGAAGAGTGGCGGAGGTGGCCGTCTCACCAGCCGTGGTAGTGAAGTAGCAAGTCGGCGATGACCTTGCGGCGTTCCAAGTCAAGACTGCCGAGATCGGCAAGCCCCTCGAACTGGCAGCGGTTGAGCATCGCGCCGCCTTCATCAGCGTTGTAAAAGCTGACCATAGCGGCAAGGAACATCCGCTGGCCGCTGCTCAGAACGCCCAGGGCGTCGTTGATCCTAGACACATTCGGCCGTAGCTCCCACTTGCTTGTGGCTTGCTGCAGCCCTCCGTGGGTGCCATCGCCAAACCATTCGACGCCGGCAATTTGGATGCCCCGTTTCCAGACTTCCAAGAATGCTGCTGGCGCATTGTCGAAGTGCAGGATCTCCTGCGCGATCTGTTCTAGTACGTCTTGGGGTAAAGACTGGTTCATGACGTTCTTCCGATGGACGGAATTCAAGGATGGAGGCGTTGTTGCCAGCATCCAATGGTTAGAGCTTGATCGGCTGCCTGGTACGAACGGAAGTACTCAATGGACTCGCGCGAGGCTGGGCCTCCTTCTTCGGTGGTTCCGATGAAGTAGCCGGCGGCGCTGTGGCGTACCTGTAGAGGTAGGCGCTTCCCTGCGTAGGTAAGAGCCAGATAACCAATGGACTCGGCTCGGGCTTGGGCGGCGTTGAGTGACGCGGAAGGTGCATGGAACATGGAGGAGTCTCCTGACTGGAATGGAACAAGGCACCGACGCCTTGCTGGCGCTCATCCGCGCGGTGGTGCGAAGCGGACTGGTGGGTCGACGCGGAGGCTTCCGCGCTGCAGCCGAGGACCCGTGCTGCGGCATGTATGACCGAGGTCGGCGACACATGCGCAGCAGCATCGAGTGGCGTGGGGAGTGCGTCAGTGGGAAATGGGAAACCAGCTTGCTCCCGATTGAGCGAGGAGAAGGTCAAGGTGCATTTGTTTGCGGGGTCGTCGAGGCTTCGTCGAGCCGACTGTTTCGAACAGGAAGGAGAAAGGTGCCGAAGGCTTGGGCCTTCGGCTGCCGAGGAAGAAACCACCTGTGAACTGATGCAGTGAGTGGCCGTCGTCAAAGCCATCTGCTGTTGCAGCGATTGCACCCGACCCGTGTCGTGGCTGGGGTCGAAATCCTTTGGCACGCATCTGCGTACAAAAAGAACCCGTTGTTTCGCCGGCGGGCACCGGCACTGAATACGGTTCGACCCGAAGGGTCTCCTGGAGGCTCGTCCCACTATCGAGACAAGACCCCAGGGGACCCTTCGGAACGAAAATCGACAGATCAGGATGTCCGTGAGATATGAACTGCGGATGAGTTCGCCTTCTCGTTGAACCAGCGAAATGCTGGCAACGGGCACACATTGCAGAAGGATGGCGTGTGCTGGGTTCCCCGCGGGCGCGAGGTATGCGTATCGACCATGGCCGATACGATGAGGAAACGGGGCCTGGGACCTTACTTCGAGATTTATTGCGACTTGCGTGTCGCGCTGCGCTTTGCGCTGGCCTTCCGGCCGTTCTGGATGGGAAGGGTGCCTTTGCAATTGGGATAGCTACGGCAGGACCAGAAGGGGCCGGTCTTGCCTGTACGTTGCCATGTGGCACCGCCGCACAGCGGGCAGGCGGGTCCCGCAGGGACTTTGATGGGCAGGGTGGCACCGCGATACTGCTGCACGAGCTGCGTGATCCACATGGATTGCTTCTCGACGAAGTCATCCAGCGTCATGTCGCCGGCCTCGATCATGTCCAGGGCCTGTTCCCAGACGGCGGTGGTACCGGGATCGGTGATGGCTTCTGGCACCGCATCAATGAGCGTACAAGCCGCTTCGGAGGCGCGAACGGTACGACCTTGCTTGACCAGGTAATTGCGGTCGAGCAGGCCGTTGATGATGCTGGCGCGTGTGGCCTCGGTGCCGATGCCTGTGGTCTCTTTTAGCTTCTGCTTCAATCGCGGATCAGTGACCAGTTTGGCGACACCTTTCATGGCCTTGATCAGATGGCCTTGGGTGTAAGGTTTTGGCGGCTGCGTCTTAAGTGCCTTCAGATCAACCTGGCCGACCTGGCAGGACACGCCTTCGCGCAAGGCTGGCAATACCTGGCTGCGCGGTGTCGATTCGTCGTTCGCATCATCCGCTGCCGGTACGGCCAACACCTGGTGCCAGCCGGGGATGATCACCTGCTTGCCGATGGCGTGCAGGTTCTGGCCGCCGCACAGCAAGTGGGCGGTCGTGCGGTCGAACTCGTGATGCGGCAGGAACTGTGCGAGATAGTGAGCGCGGATCAGCTTGTAGACCGATAACTCCTTGTCGCTCATAGCCGACAGGTTGGCCGGTTCGAGCGTCGGGATGATGCCGTGGTGGGCCGATACTTTGCTGTCGTTCCAGGCGCGTGAGCGCTGAGTATGGTCGAGCTGGTCGAGCAGCGGACGCAGGCTGGGATCGGTGGCGAGCACCGCAGCGAGAACTGTCGGCACCTCGGCGGACATGCTTTCGGGCAGGTAGCCTGAATCCGAGCGCGGATAGGTCGTTGCTTTGTGTGTCTCGTACAACGACTGTGCGATGTCCAGCGTCTCCTGCACGTCCAGAGCGATTTGCCGAGAGCACACCTCCTGCAGCGTGCCCAGATCGAATGGCAGCGGCGGACCTTCACGCACGCGCTCCGTTTCGACCGACACCACCTGGGCGCTGCCGGCAATGCGCATACGATCGGCGGCTTGTTGCGCTACTGCCTGCTGCAGGCAGCGGCCTTCGGCATCGATGCAGCTGTCCGGCGCGATCCAACTGGAGAGAAAGGATTGCCCGCCTGCGGATAGCGCGATCTCGACGTTCCAGAATGGCATCGAAACGAAGCGTGCAATCTCGCGATCGCGGGCTACCACCAATGCCAGCGTCGGCGTTTGCACCCGGCCGACCGATAGTACGCCGTCGTAGCCAGCCTGACGCCCAAGCAGCGTGAACAGGCGGCTGAGGTTTATGCCGATCAGCCAGTCCGCTCTGGAGCGTGCGAGTGCCGAGTAGTACAGCGGCAGCGTCTCGCTCGCCGGCTTCAGCGCGCCCAGTGCCTTGTGAATACTCGCGTCGTTGAGCGCCGACAGCCACAGTCGTTGGACCGGCCCTCGGTAGCCGCACAGGTCGATGATCTCGCGGGCGATCATCTCGCCTTCGCGGTCCGCATCGGTTGCGATCACCAGCTCGTTGGCTTGGCCGACGAGTTGTTTGACGATATTGAGTTGCGTGGCGGTTGCGGCTTTTGGCTCGACGCGCCAGCACTCGGGAATGATGGGGAGCTGCTCTATCGACCAACGCTTGTACTGCTCACCGTAGGCCTCCGGTTGGGCAGCTTCGATCAGGTGACCAATGCACCAGGTTACGACGGTGCCCGCTCCGCTGTAGCAGCCGTTGCCGCGTTGGCCGGCACCCAGCACACGGGCAATGTCTTTGCCTTGTGAGGGTTTCTCGCAGAGGAACACGCGCATACAGCCTCCGGGGTGTGATGGTCACCGAATGACCATCAGCATTCCCGTCAGCCGCATGGGCCGCAGCAAACAACGTGGCAGCAACAGAGTCCCAGTTGTGCGGCTGTACACGTCCTTCCAGTGATGTGCGAACAAGGCTGGCGTTGTGCAGTTACCAGCAGCTTCGTTCACAGCGGCGCTGGAATTCAGTGGAACTCGGTGGAACTATCCCCAGGGGATAGTTCCACCGAGGTCTTTTGTGGGCATTACTCCGCAGACTGGGCTGGCTCGCTAGCTTGTTTCTGGCTCAGCGTTACTGCATCAAGACGGTACGGCAGGATACCTACGCGCCGGGCCTCGATCTTGAACGTCACGCGCTCATTCTCGTCGGCATCCTCCCATTCATCGCGCACCGTGCGGCCCTCCACCAGTACGCGCATGCCTTTCTGATACAGCGTTTGCCAGTGCTCAGCCTCGCGATGCCACAGCTCCACGGGTGCCCAGTATCCACCGCGATCTTCGTAGCCATCTTTGGTTGGAACCGGATTGTCGAAATAGATGTTCAAGCGCAACAACCGCCGTGGCTCGTCGTTGCCGTTCTGGAACTCCCTGAATTCTGGCGCAGAACCGATGTTGCCTTCGCCAACAAAGTGCGTGCTCATAGTGACTCCTTGGACCATGTGGTGCGGGTGGACGCAGCGTTTCCGCGGACACGCTGCAGGTAAGTCGATTCGGCCTGGGCTACCTTGCTGGCGCACTCCTGGGCCTGGCGGCCCAAGGTGTGCAGCAAGCTGATTTGCATGTTGATGACGACCCGCTGTAGCTCCATCGCGTAGAGGTCGTTGATCAGCGTGTCGGGCGTGGCGGGGCTGGTGATCAGCGCTTGCCACAATGCCACGCCCATGGCGGAGCGGTCGGGCCTGCGCCAGCGCAAGAAAACGGTGCCTGCGCCAGTGGTCTGCTGGGCCAGTTCAACGGGTAGCAGGCGGAAGGGGTAAGCGTCCGCCTGTGCCAGGATGCGCCGCTGCGCCAGTTCGATAAGATCGTCGCGTAGCGCATGGCACTGGCTGGCCCACTCGGTGAGAGTCCCCTTACCTTTAAAAGGCTTTAAAAGGCCTTTTAAAGAGGCTGCGTGTTCCAGGCGCTGGAAGTCAGTCCGTTCCAGGGGGTGGAAACGGCGGTCTGCCGCAGATGCCGAGGTCGTCGTCATGCCGGTGCATCCCCGCTGTCTTCTGCCGTCGTCACCGGGTCGTCAGCGCCTTCAGCCGGAAAGTTGTCGCCCACCGCTGGGGCCAGAGAGGCGGCCAATGCCGAGCGCCGGATGATGGGCGGCGCATAGCGAGAGCGCCGGGTGCCTTCGAGCACGTCCTGCGGCAGTTCGCCAAATTTCTCGATAGCCGCTCTGGCCACGGCGTTGTTGGCGGCGAAGTCATCCCTGATGCAGCCCGAGAAGCGGTACTGCTGGGCCAGCGAGAACAGACTGCGCAAGGAGTGGGCTCCTTCGTTGAGCCAGCGTTCGAGTGTGCTGCGGTCAATCAATGCGGTGTGGTGGGCGAGGATCAGCTTGCGCGCCAGATCGTCGTAATCGGCCAGCAGATACACCGCCAGGAAGCCGAGCTGGGCATTCACGAACAGCGGTAGCTTCACCGGTTGTACATTCATGTTCTCGCCCAGCGACAGCGCAGGTGGCACGTCGGTCAGGGCTTGGTCGACCTGTTCGCGCAGGGCCTGCAACGTGTCCTTGGTCTGCGTCAGCTTTTCCTCAATCCTCAGCATCCACCAGTCTGAGTAAGGGTCGTCCTGCTCGGCCCCGCGCTTGATCTTGTTGGCGATGGCAATGAAGCCGTTCAAGCCAACAATGCCGGGCTTCCCGTCGCTTGCCGCTCGACCGTGCCAGATGCGCGAGGCGTGGTGGGTGTGCAGCGTCAGCGACATCACGCTGCGCAGCGATCCGAGATTCAGTTGCAAGGTGTTGTCGGTGGTCATGAGGGCGACTCGCGGTAGAAAGACGAGTCGTCAGCATGGGCACTGAGCGGAAGGCGATCAGTCAACAAAACGCAGCTGCATGCAGCCCGGTTTGTGGGCGAGGGAAGGCAGTCTGTTCCAACTATCCCTTGGGGATAGCGCTAAGGAGGTCCACAGCCGTATCCCACTCAGCATCGGTTGCGGTTCAAGAGTGCATGCAGGCTTTCCAGGTGGGCCTGGACGACTTCGGGGCGCGCAGGCCTAGGATTGGCTGTGGGTGTCGGATCGGCTGTGACGGTATTGCTCTGTCCTTGTCCAGCCCATGCCTTGAACTCACCTCGAATGGCCGCCTGGATGATGCCGAACAGGTAGCCTGCAGGTTTGCGCACCTCGCTGCTGCGACAGCGTGCCGCCCATTCGTCGAGCACCGCTTGCCGCTGTTCGGCCTCGACCTGTTGCAGAGCCACCAGAGCACCGGCCTGCTGTTCTTCTTTCAGCGACAGAAAACGCTCGGGCAGTTGCAGATCCTGGAGTTCTTGCGCGCGCGGTACTGTACGTATTTTATTTATACGATTACTAAGTACTTCAGTACGGTCCTGCTTCGGAATCCGAAGAGGGTTGGTTTTGCTGGCTTTCGAGCCTGCTTCGGAATCCGAAAGCAGTGGTTCACCATTCCGAAGAAAGGCGTCGCTGCCTTCTTCGGATTCGTGGCTGGGCTGCTCCTGTGGATAACTATTTAATGCGGGTGTGCTGCCCTGGGCCATGCGCTGCGCCAGCACCTGCAGCCGCGTTGGCAATACACGACCGCTGAGCATGGGGTCTTCGGAAAGCTCTTGTATTGCGTGGTAGCCCACTCGTTGGATTGCCTTGCTGGCGTGATTGAGTGCGTGGCTGACCAGCCCAAGGTACTCAGGGTCGAGCTGCATGGCCTCAAAGGGTGTAAGCGGTTCGTCGTGCAGGACGTAGAGGTTGCCTTTGATGCGCCCGGTCTTGGGATCGCGCCGGCGGCGCACGAGGCTGAGCCAGCGTGTCAGGCGCAGCAGTGTTAGCGCACGTGCCACGGTTTCATGCGAGGCCTGTTCCGCGCAGGGCGTTGAGGCTAAGTAGGGACGTAATTGATCGTAGGTGGGAAATGCCGTCACTCCATCCTTGTTGAGCAAGAGCCGGAAAACCTGCCAGGCGTTGCGCTCCAGTGGTGTCAGGCGTTTGTCGAGAAACAGTGTGCGTGGCACGCTTTCATGATGGTTGCCGCTATAAATAAATCCGTCGCTGCTGACAGCCACAGTACTCTTGGGTGGTGTCAGGTGCCGCAGGGCGTCGTCGAGCAGGGCTGAAAGAGAGGCAGCGCTTGCAGGTCGAGGGTTTGGCGGCACCATGGCTGGCTACACCAGACCTTGGTCGATCCAGCTCCGTATCGCGGCCCAGATCACGGATATGGGCAACGCCAAATCTTCGGCCAGGTCCATCACCAATTCCAGCATCGCGCTGTCGTCGTCCAGTGCGATGCTTCGTTCTTCAACAGCAGACTTCCAGTGCTTCCACAGGGTCATCTCCTGGTCTTCATTCAAGACGTGGTGCCGGCCTTTGCGTTTGGGCAAGCCGATGATGTCGCGACGCAGTGCCACCTCTTGATGGGTCAAACCATAGAACTTGCTGACCATTTCTGTACTGGCTCCCAAGCGCAGCATGCGATCAATCGTGGCAATCTCTTGCTCGATGTCGTGCATCTGGCTCAGGAGTCGCCACAGCACCTCACGATTGACCGTCACCGAACACCAGGGCACTTTGGCATCGACTAAGAGGTTCACCAGTGTCGGTTGCTTCAGGACGTCCAGCTCCCGCTCACTGAATCCCATCGCCAGGCAGCGACGCAGTTGACCGTTGCGTAGGTCGTGCAATGCTTGAGCCACGACAGCTTGATTCAGTGGGTGGGGTGCCAACATGGTTCTCTCCTGACCTTGTCAGTGGCCGGTCTCATCGGGATTGGTATCCAGGTCACGAAGTCGGCGTGCCAGCCGGACCAGGCGGAAGAACTTGACCAAGCCGTCGTCGCTCAGGCGGGAGCGAGTTGCTGTGTCACTGATGTCGGTCCCATGCATCAGTGATCCCAAACCATCGTCCAGCATGAAGTCGTCGTGATCGAATACGGATGACTCTGCGTCGTAATGGGTACTCAATGCGCGCAGCAGGGCCAATACCGTTCGCTCAAACACCGAAAGTGCGCTAGTGCCCTGTGTGGAAGCCCTGCAGGTGAAGCCGATGTCGGCATTGAGTGGTTCGATGCAGTCGGTCAGGTCGGCTTCCTCTGCGATTTCCCGTGCAAATTGTGCGATGTGGATACGTAGCCGATCCGGTGAGTCCAGCCCTGGATCGATGTACCAGACATCGCTGATCGGAAAGAGCCCACTGCCGGCCTGGACGGGGATGGCTTGCAATACATTTTCTGCAAACCCCGGCATGGGTTCGCCGGTTTGCTCGGCCACCAGATGCTGGATCGCTTGCAGACGTTCGGTGCTGGCGACAGGTGAAACGATATGGCCCTGAAGTTGCGCGTCTGTAATGTCCTCGCGATCAGGGTTACTCAGGGCAGCATCCGGCTCATGCGGCTCATGCGGCTGTACTGGCGTTGGCGGTGTTGCCGTGTCCGTAGCTGCAGTGCTTGGTGAATGTACCGCAGCATCATCGTGCCGAGTCGAAGTCGATTTTGGGGGAGGCACAGCGCCGGTTTCGGGGATGGCGATAGCGGGCGTAGCTTCGACTGAAGGTGGCGGGGTGTTTACTGCACGCTGACGGTGCTCGGTGTTGTCGATGTCCAGTTCCAGCGCGTTGTAGTCGGCTTCGAGCAGCTCTGCCATTTGCCCGATCAGTTCGTCTTGGACTCGCCTGGTCGAAAAGACTGCGGGCTGTGTGTCGAACGGTGCTAGGACGTCGTGGAACAGCGTTTCGAAGTCGACACCCAATGGCTTGCCGCTTGCCTGTTTTTCCCAGGTGAACTCGGCGGCTTTGCGCAGTACCGCCAGCCTTTCGACTTGGTGCCTTCCCAGTCCGTTGTACAAGACGTTTGGGATGGTGGGCAGGAGGTAGCGCACCGTGTCCTGCATACGGCTGATGTGAGGCTGCGGGATCGGGTAGCCGTCAGCGGTGAGGCGGCGAGCGAGTTCCGACTGAGAGAGCGTCTTGCCGATCTCCTGCTCGTACAGCTCACGCGCTTTTTCGACACCCAGCGCTCGCTCGATGAAGGTCAGTCCACCATGCAGTTCGTTTTCGGCCAGGTGTCCGGTCAGCGCAATGATTTCACCGCGCTCTGGCCAAGGGCGGAACAGGCTCGGGATACGGAAAAATCTTTGATCCTTAGTCTCCGCCCAGAGCTCGCGCAGAATCGCCAGTCGGGTGTTGCCGCCATTGCGGATGATGTAATGATCGGCACCGGGCCGCCGAGTGATCGATGGCGGTGCATCCAGACCCCGCTCCCGGATTGAGGCCTTGATTTCATCGTAGAGAGGATTGCGCGTAATACGTGGATCAAGCTCGTAGGGGCGCAGATCGTCTAGCGTGACAACCATCGGCGTTTCCACGGCGGGATCGCTCAGTCCCTGTGCAGTGGGACCGCTGCGAGAGAACGCATCGGCCATCAGCTTGCCGGCCATTTCCTGAGGCGTGACGTCAGCCATCTTGACCTCCCGATAGGCCCCGCTCTGCCCGGCGCAGTTGTGCCCAGGCATTCTGGCTTGCACGGCGATCGCTTGCCGTCGAGCTGGTGAATATCGGTGGCAGGCCCGTCTTCACGAATTTCAGGTGGCCTCCGGATGTGCGACTGACCTCCCAGCCATCCTCCAAGGCAAACTCGATCAGCGTTAACAGCCGATTGTGGCAACGGCACAGGTCATGGACGCTCGACATGGCTTCGCCTCCTGTCGATCCGGCCGGTCACCTGGGCAAACTGCTCCTGCCAATGCGGGCAGAGTTCGGTTGCCAGGGTACGCATGGTCTCCAGCGCCGCGGGTGCCTGACGCCCGGACGGACGCCGGTGTTCGATGCGATGTACCGGCTGGCCTGCTGTTGCAGCACGAGAAAATGCCTCGATGGCCGGTACTTCAGTACGCAGAATCTGGATCTCGTTATGTTCACGGAAGATGAGGCGCAGCGTTTGCTGGACCAACCTGGCGCTCGACGAAACGGCCGGAACGCGGTTGATCAGCAAATGCAGCGGTGGCGGTTGGATGCCCAGGTAGCGGTAAGCGGCGATTGCGTCGACAAGTTGGAGCGTGCCGCGCCGAAGTTCGCGGGCTGCCAGAATTTCCGGAGTGATCGGTGACACGGCGAAGTCAGCGGCGAGCATGGCCATCTCAAGTAAAACGCTGCGGGCACCTTGTGTGTCGATCAGCATCACGTCGTAATGTGGCTGGAACAATGACAGCAGGTTGCGTAGCCGCAAGCGTCCATCCGCTGCGTGCAGCAGCAATGTTCCCAGTTGCTGGTGCTCGTCATTGGATAGCACCACATCAAGTCCCTCGATGATGGTGTGCGAAACCAGGTGCGGCAGTGTTCTCTCGTTGAATGCCAGCAGCTCGTAGATGCCGTTCGGGGCACGGCTTGCTAGCTCGTAGTAGGACGACAGCGTGGGCTGACCATCCAGATCGAGCAGGAGCACGCGCTTGCCTGCGTCAGCGAGGAAGCCTCCCAGGTTGGCGGCGACGGTCGTCTTGCCAACGCCGCCCTTGGTCGAAATGATGGCGATCACTTGCATGACTCGCTCCTCTTGGGCAGTGGAGCGATGTCAAGCGCGCTCTTGGAGACGTTCGGTAATCCATTGGTCGATTTCAGCTGAATCCCAGCCGACAGCGCGGATACCTAGACGTAAGGCCTTGGGAAATTTTCCGTCCTTCATCAGATTGTAAATATGTGCGCGTTTGAATCCAGTTTTGGCTTCAACTTCTGCGCGACGCAGAATGCGTCGATCCGCGATTGAGAAGGTGTGCTCGGTGGACATGGTGGTCACTCCTTTATGCTTGGTAGCACTCGTAGGCGTGACTCGAGTAGATGAGCCACACTGCATGTGTGCACCAAAGAATCGGATCTTGCTGACCACCGGATTCATCGGAGAGCGACTGCGTTCGCTGATCCGATTTCTACTAATCTGAGGACACACAACGTCAAGCTGACCCGTATGCGTTCCATATTGGTAAAGTCTTTGGAGCGATCAAGAGTAAAAGGCACACCTAACCTCTGGAAGACCGACGAGCGGAAGCCCCAGTATTTTTTGTCATGCCGGTGACAGAAAGTGTCATGTGCAAAATAAGCTTTGTTGTGGTTAGAGCTGAGTGGTGCGGTGCCGCACTCGTAGTGCGTTGTGGCTGGTGTTTAGTCTGGACTCAGCTGACTTTTACAGTCAGGGATCTGACGAAAACAGTAGGGCTCTGGTTGCTGGCACGGAGCCATACATCTCATTTTGAGAAAGGTTTATCAAATAGTTGGTGCTGCACCAACTTGCAGGGCTCGCGCGATGAACCTAGCCAGCTCATCCGATGGAGGCTTGTCCAGCATGGCAATGACGGTCGCTGTGCTGGGTACGTCGTCGGTGACAGGGCGTATGATGACGTCGGAGTGCTTGTACAGGGTGGCCTGCGACGACAGCCCTACGCCAATACCGTAGCCTGCGGCCACAAGCATCATCATGGGTTCGTGACCTGAAACGTATTCGGCGACGTTAAGTGATGGCAATGTGGGGGCGCAGAACCAATTGCGAATGACATCGTGCCCGCCCGAGCACCGTTCAGGATGGCAGAGAATCAACGGATGTCGGGCAACCTCGCGAAGCGGTATTTTATCGAGAGAAAGAAGTGGGTGGTTCCGAGGGATCGCGATAGCAGGACGATCTGTCCAGACCACTTCCTTGATGAGCCTACTACCGGGCTCAGTATGCACAGTGAAACCAGCATCAATCTGGTCGTGGTCTAGGGCTTTGACCATTTCGCTGACAGTCATTTCTACGATCTTTATCTCTGTGAGGGGCTCCTCCTCACGACAACACGCCAATAACCTGGTCAGTCTTGGCTGTGCAAGGTTATCGGCTAAGCCGATACGCAACCGACCACGAAATCCTCTTGCTGCAGCATGTACTCGTGCTCGTGCTCCATCCATGCGCATAAGCACATGGCGTGCTTCCTCCTGAAATACCTCTCCAGCCCAGGTCAGGCGAATACGCCCTTGGATGCGATGGAACAGGCGGGTTCCTAGCTCTGATTCCAGTTCTTTGATCGCCCGCGAGAGGGGGGAAGGCTCAATATGGACTCTGGTTGCAGCCCGCGAAAAGCTCAGTTCTTCGGCCACAACCAGGAAGTAGCGCAGGTGACGTATTCTCATACCGTAGCTGCCTTACCGTGTTGTGAGTTTGTCCAAAGGTACAGAGCGCAACAATCGGACATTGGTCAGTTTTTGTTCTTAAAAGTCAGATAGTGAACCAGACAGGAACAGGCGTAGACAATTCGCACGGGGTCTCCGTCGATGGGAGTAGCATTGTCAGGATTGAGCACTACGTCCCAAATGGAGTAGTGGCGATGGGGTTGAAGAGGGATAAAGGATCGGACCTGTGCCTGTAGCCCATCATGCCCGGGCGAAGGTGCCAGGCTGCAGGAAGCCAGTAGCTGTCTGTGAACTATCTTGGAATAAAATTGGCGTGGGGGTTGCCTGCCTGTCCAGATAAGTCCATACTTGTGTCCGCTAATCAAACAGCGGAAGCGGAAACCCCTTTTAAATCAAAAGGTTGAAGGCTAGGCTCTAGTCTCGTTTCCCGCTCCAAATTCACTTCAGGTGTCGTGACAGGTATCTGAAGACAAGAAAGCGACCTTAGGGTCGCTTTTTTTGTGCCTGTAATTTCCCGCGTCCGCTTTTTTTCCGCTCTGCCGCATCGCTACGCGGCAGGTTCGGCGTTCGTTCAGGTGTACTTGGTGAAGATGCTGCGCACGCGCTCCAATGCGGCGGCGGTGTCCTGTTCCTGGTCGTGCAGCGCCTCCTCGAGCAGGCAGGTCAGCATCAGCCGATAGGTCTTGTCCAGCGCGCTGCGGGCGGCCGAGAACTGCTGGGCAATGGCCTCGCATTCCTCGCCACGCTTGATCATCGCCTGGATGCCGCGAATCTGGCCTTCGACCCGAGCCAACCGCTTGAGCATGGCCTGCTGCTGGTCCTGCATGTCGGTCGGCGGTATTGCTTGGTCTTCCATCAATCACCTCGGCGGGAAGAAACGAACAGATTACCGGCGCGAGTGCATTGCGTGGGGCGGGGCATATACCGGTGGGGGCATCCTAGCGACGGCAGCAGGCGTTGACTACTGTCCTGTTGACAAGTGGATTGCCTAAATATTATATGTATTAATATATTGTCTTTTGTGAAAGTGTACTCCATGACTCTCGTTTCCTCCGAACTGGACATCCAGCGCTTGCGCGCCAGTGCGGCGGCCGCAGGCCAGCTTCTGCGCACGCTCGCCAATCCGGACCGGCTGTTGCTGCTGTGTCAGTTGAGCCAGGGCGAGCGCAACGTCAGCGACCTGGAACAACTGCTCGGTATCCAGCAGCCGACGCTGTCGCAACAGTTGGCGGTGCTACGGCGCGAGGGGCTGGTGGAGACCCGTCGCGACGGCAAGCAGATTTTCTACCGGATCAGCAGTCCCGAGGCGCTGGCGGTTATCGCCACCCTTTACCAGCTTTTCTGCGGGAGAGAGCAATGACTATCGATTGGGCCAGCTTCACCCCTTGGTCGGCATTGGCCGGCGGCGCGCTGATCGGGCTGGCGGCCGCTCTGTTCGTCATGCTCAACGGCCGCATCGCCGGCATCAGTGGCCTGCTCGCCAGTCTGCTGGAGCGCAAGGCGGAGGGGCGGGGCGAGAAGGCGCTGTTCCTGCTCGGCATCTTGCTGGCGCCGCTGCTGTGGTTGATGGCGGGCGAATGGCCGGCGATGGAGTTCCAGACCGACTGGCTGGGCCTGCTCATCGCCGGCCTGCTGGTGGGCGTGGGGACGCGCTATGGCGCCGGTTGCACCAGCGGACATGGCGTGTGCGGCATCTCGCGCCTCTCGGCGCGTTCCATCGTCGCGACCCTGGCCTTCATGGCGGCGGGCTTCGCAACCGTTTTCGTCATTCGCCATCTTGTCGGAGCCTGAACATGCGCAAGCTGACTGCATTTGCCGCGGGTCTGCTGTTCGGTATCGGCCTGCTGCTGTCGGGCATGGCCAATCCGGCCAAGGTGATCGGTTTTCTCGACCTGGCCGGCGCCTGGGACCCCTCGCTGGCGCTGGTGATGGGCGGTGCCATTGGGGTGGCGCTGCTGCCGTTCGGCTGGGCGCGGCGCCATGCCACCTCGCTGTTCGATGCGCCGATGCGCCTGCCGGAAAAGCGTGAGCTGGATCGGCGCCTGATCGGTGGCAGTCTGCTGTTCGGCATTGGCTGGGGTATCGCCGGTATCTGTCCTGGCCCGGCGCTGGCGATGCTGCTGTCCGGGCACTGGCAGGTCGCACTGTTCGTCGTGGCGATGCTCGGCGGAATGTTGCTCTTCACTGCGCTGGAAAGCCGGCGCGCACACTGACCTGGAGGTCATCATGAAAGCCAACGTGGGAACAATCGATCGTGCGGTGCGGATCGTCGTCGGGTTGCTGCTGATCGGCCTGACGCTGGGTGGCGTGATCGGCATGTGGGGCTGGATCGGCCTGCTGCCGCTTGCGACCGGCATCTTCCGCTTCTGTCCGGCCTACGGACTGCTGGGTATCAAGACCTGCAAATTGCGGCATTGAGTCGCTCGCTCGCCGCCGGTTGGCAATCGACCGGCGGCGGCCACAGCAACCGTCACGACATTCAGTAGCGCATGTCGATGATGACGGTCGTGCTCTGCCCGGCAACGACGTCGAAAGCGCTGTCCTCGAAGGCCGGCGGCCCCATCACCCTGGGGTTGTTGGACAGCCCGTAGCCTTCGGCCGGAAACATGCCGAAGCGGCGGTCGAGTTCGCCGTTGGCATTCTCGTCATGGTAGGCCATGACCGCGTAGCGACCGGGTGGAATGTCGCCGAGCGTCAGCGTCACATCGCCCTTGGCCGCGGTGGTCTGCTTGGTGGCGAATGCCTTGGCTTCCTTGCGGAAGGTCTTCGGCTCGGCGTACAGCCCGATCCGCACGTTGCCCCGGTCATGCTCGACGCCCGCCAGGGTGATCTTCAGCTCCTCGGCCTGCGCCAGCCCTATCGTACCGAGGCCGACAGCCAGCAGCAGCGTCCATGTCCCTCGCTTCATCTTCACCTCCGCTCGTCATTGCGCCGCAGCCATTCCAGCCGCCGGATGGCGTGCAGGAGTCTAGCGCGGCGGCGCAACGCGACGTGAGATTTTGTCGGTGCTCGGCTGAGCAGGGGGATGTCAGCCGAAGTCCGGCAAACCTGGTTGTGTTTGCGGCAGGCCGGCGGCGCTCCAGGCATCGAAGCCGCCCTCGATGGACTTGACCTGCAGATAGCCCATCTCCCGCAATGCCGCGGCGGCCAGGGCGGCGCGCCCGCTGGTCTTGCAGTAGAGCAGGATGCTGAGGTCGCGCGAATCGAACTCGGGCATGCCGCTCAGCTTGAATTCCAGCACGCCGCGCGGAATGTTCACGGCGCCGGGAATGTGCGCAGCGTGGTACTCGTCGCCTTCGCGCACATCGATCAGTACGTCCGCTTCGCGAAGCGCTGCTTCGGCATCGGCAATCGGAACTTCCCGGATGCGGGTCCTGGCCTCGACGACCAGGTCATGGGCGGTTTTCATGTGGCTATCTCCCGTGAGTAAAAGGTTCGTGGTCTGGGCGGTCAGAGCCGGTCCAGTGGAATCTTCAGGTAGCGCGTGCCGTTGCTTTCCGCCGGCGGTAGTTCGCCGCCGCGCATGTTGATCTGCACCGCAGGCAGGATCAGCGCCGGCAGGTTGAGCGTGGCATCGCGCGCGGTGCGCATGGCCACGAACGCATCCTCGTCGATACCGGCATGGATATGGACGTTGTGCGCGCGTTCGGCACCGATACTGGTTTCGTGGAAGAACGTCTCGCGGCCCGGCGCCTTGTAGTCATGGCAGAGGAACACGCGGGTGCTGTCGGGCAGGGCGAACAGTTTGTGGATCGAGCGGTACAGCGTGCGCGCGTCGCCGCCGGGAAAGTCGCAGCGGGCGGTGCCGTAGTCGGGCATGAACAGCGTATCGCCGACGAATGCGGCGTCGCCGATCAGGTAGGTCAGGCAGGCGGGCGTGTGGCCTGGCGTATGCAGCACCTGTGCATCGAGGTTGCCGATCTGGAACCGTTCGCCGTCACGGAACAGCCGATCGAACTGGCGTCCATCGGTGGTGAATCCGGCGCCGGCGTTGAACAGTTCGGCGAAGGTGCTTTGCACCTCGGTGATACGCTCGCCGATGGCGAGCCGGCCGCCCAGGCGCTGCCTGAGGTAGTGCGCGGCACTCAGGTGATCGGCGTGCACGTGGGTTTCCAGCAGCCACTGGACTTCGAGGTCATGCGCGCGGATGTAGTCGATGATGCGATCGGCGGCCTGGTGCGACGTGCGTCCGGAGGCGGCATCGTAATCGAGCACGGAGTCGATCACCGCGCACTGGCGCGTCTGCGGATCGCTGACGACGTAGCTGTAGGTGAAAGTCTCGGGGTCGAAGAAGGCTTCAATCCGGGCGCTCATGTCGCAACTCCTTTCAACGTATTAATACCCTATGGGGTATACAAGCCTGTCGATAGTAGCGCGTTTTTTGTGGTTGCGTTTCAAAGGGCCGACGACTAGTTCGGCGGTGGCGTTTGCCCATCGAGCGGCGGGTTCAGTTCGTCGCTGACGATCTGCCCGTCGACGAGCTGCACGGTGCGCGCGCAGTTGGCCGCCAGGCGCGGATCGTGGGTCACCACCAGCACGGCGCAGCCGAACTGCGCGTTGATGCGGTGGAACAGCTCGAACACGCTCTGCGCGGTGCGTGTGTCGAGATTGCCGGTCGGCTCGTCGGCCAGCAGCAGCGGTGGGCGGGTCACCAGCGCGCGGGCGATGGCGACCCGCTGCTGCTGGCCGCCGGAGATCTGCGTGGGCTTCTTGTCGGCGTAGGCGGCGAGGCCGACCTCGTCGAGCAGACCGCGCGCCAGGTCGAACTCCGCCGCCGACGGCTTGCCATGTCGGATCATCAGCGGCATCAACACGTTATCCAGCACGCTGAACGCCGAGATCAGGTGATGGAACTGGAAGACGAAGCCGATCGCCTCGTTGCGCAAGCGCGTGCGCGTCTCGTCATCGACCATCCTCGTCGGCCGGCCGAGCAGATACAGCTCGCCGGCACTCGGCGGGTCGAGCAGGCCGATGACGTTCAGCAACGTGCTCTTGCCCGAGCCGGACGGGCCGATGAGCGCGGTCAGCTCGCCGGCGCGTAGCTGCAGGTCGATGCCGTGCAGCACCTCGGTCTCCAGCGGCGTGCCGCGGTTGAAGGCCTTGCGCACCTGCTCCAGGCGCAGCACTTCGGCGGGTTGCGACGCGATGGGCTCAGACATAACGGATCGCCACCGCCGGATCGTAGCGCGCCGCGCGGCGTGCCGGCACGGCCGCCGCCAGTACGCCGGTCACGGTTGCCACCAGCATCGCCAGCGGCACCAGCGTCGGCTCGACCGGGATGTAGAACAGCCGTGGTCCCAGCAAGTTGAACACCTGCACCAACCCCCAGCCGACGCCGCCACCACAGGCTGAACCGAGCAGGCCGAGCAGGCCGCCCTGGATCAGGAACACCCGCAGGATCTGCTGGCGCGGGCTGCCCATCGCCCGCAGGATGCCAATCTCCCGCGTGCGCTGGACGACGCTGACCGCCAGCACGCTGGCGATGCCGAAGGCCACCGAGATGCCGACGAACACGCGGATCATCTCGGTGGTCATGCTCTGCGAGCTGAGCGCGTTGAGCAGTTGGCCATTGGTTTCCATCCAGCTTTCGGCGCGCAGACCGGTCAGCCGGGCGAGGCGGCGGGCGATCCGGTCGGCCTCGAAGATCTGCGCCACGGTGGTGTCGATCACCGTCACGCCGCCGGGCAGGTCGAGCAGGGTCTGCGCCTGCTTGAGGTCCAGATAGACGTAGCGTTCGTCCAGCTCGCGCACGCCCAGTTCGAAGATCCCAGTGACATCGACAACCGCCTCGCGCCCTTCGCCGGCGTCCAGCCGCAGCTTGTCGCCGACGCCAAGGCCGAGGTCGCGCGCCAGTTCGCTGCCGATCACCGCATCGCCCGCACCGACGCGCAGCTCGCCCGCAACCAGCTCCTCGGCCAGCGGGATGATGCGCTGGTAGCGCTGTGGGTCGATGCCGACCAGCGCCACCGAGGCCCGCGCGACACCGCGGCGCGCCAGCGCCGGACCGCTGATGACCGGCGATACGGCGAGCACCTGGGCGTCCTGGTCGAGCACGTCGCGCACGTCCTGCCAGTTGATGATCGAACGCAGGCGCTGGGCGCGCGGGCTTTCCAGCAGCAGCGTCAGCGCGCCGTCGGCCGCCGGCAACACGCGATTGACCTCGTCCGGCGGCAGAATGCGGATGTGCGACTGGGTGCCGAGCGTGCGCTCGACCACGTTGGCCTGCAGACCGGTGATCAGCGCGGTGATGAAGACGATCACCGCCGAACCCACGGCGATGCCGAAGACGATCAGCAGCGTCTGCAGGCGGTTGTCGAGCAGAAAGCGCAGGGCGATCTTCCACTCGGTCCACAGCGAGTCGAGCAGGCGCATCGCCGATCAGTCCTGCACGCCGGCAGGAATCGGCTGCTCGCGCAGGCGCACCCGCTGACCTTCCTCGGCCTCGCTGGCAAGCACGCGGTCGCCGGCCTGCAGGCCTTCGCGCACCTCGCTCAGCGCGGTGCCGAGCAGGCCGAGGCGTACCTCCACCCGCTCGACTTTGCCATCACGCACCCGCAGCACCCGCGCATGCTCGCCGTCGCGGCTGCGCAGCGCGTCGTTGGGCAGCACCAGCGCCTGCTCGCGGCGCCCGGTCTCGATGTTCACCGACACCGTCATGCCCTGGCGCAGCAGTTCGGCCGGTTCTTCCAGGTCCAGGTGCACGTCGATGGTGCCGCGCGCGGTGTCGACGCTGGGCGCGATGAAGCTCACGCGGGCGGCGAACGCGCGCGTCGGATAGGCATCGGCGATCACCTGCGCCGCCTGGCCGATGGCCACGGGCGCGAGGTTCTTCTCGTCCAGCGGCAGGATGATCTCGCGCCGGCCGGCGCGGGCGATTTCCAGCAGCATGCGCCCCGGCTGGACCAGATCGCCCGGCTCGACGGCGCGGGTCTGCACGATCCCGTCGACCTGGGCGTGAATGCGGGTCTTGGCGAGGTTGGCGCGGGCGGCCTCCAGGCGCTGGTGCAGCACCTGCTCCTCGCTGCCACCGGGTGCTTGCGCGGCGGCGGCGAGGCGGGTGCGATCACGCAGCACCCGCGCCGCCAGCTCGGCGCGCCGAGCCTGCTCCAGCGCCTCGGAAGCCAGCAGTTTGCGTGCGAAGAGGGTTTCGCGCCGCTCGCGTTCGCGCACCAGCTGCTGCAGATTGCTCTGCGCATCGCGCAGCGTGGCCTGGGTCTGCGGCCGGCTGCTGTCGACCAGCTGGCGCAGCGCGGCCTCGGCCTCGCGCAGGTGCGCCAGCTGTTCCTCATCACGCAGCTCCAGCAGCAGGTCGCCGGCCTTCACCGCATCGCCTTCGCGCACGTGGCGGGCGGCGATCACGCCGGTGATTTCGCTGCCGACCTGGGCGATCGACTGGTTGTCCACCTCGCCGCTGGCAACCACCCGCTGCACCAGCGGGCGCGGTTCCAGGCGATAACCCGGCAGCTCCGGCCCCTGCCAGTGCTGCCAGAGCAGCCAGCCGGCGAGCAGGGCGGCCGGCAGGATCACCACGAGCGAGCGGCGAGAAGGCATTGCGAGCAAAATCAGCACTCCCCAGGGTATGTGGCCGCAGCTTACGGCCAATCCATCCGCCGAGCCATCGGCATGCGGCGCTGGCACGCGTCTATCACGGCCATAGCAGGAATCGGCGGAAGGCGCGGCGCTACAATGAAGGCCCGTTTCCTGGACCCGCTGTCATGGATACTACGCAAAGCCCCGCTGCGACACTTCGTTCCGCCTGGCTCGCCCAGGCGCAGGCCAATCCCTGGATTGCGAGCGGACTTGGCGCCGCCCTGCTGGCGGTGCTGGTGCTGCTGTTGACGAGCGGTTACAGCGCCCTGTACGACGGTGACCAGGACACTCTGCGTCTCGCCATGCTGGGCGGCGGCGCGGGATTCGCCGCGACGACGATCGGCGCGCTGCTGGCCATCGGTCTGCGCGAAATCTCCACCCGCACCCAGGACAGCATGCTCGGCTTCGCCGCCGGCATGATGCTGGCGGCCAGCTCGTTCTCGCTGATCCTGCCCGGACTCGCCGCCGGCCGGGAGATATTCGACAGCGGCCCGGCCGCCGCCCTGACGGTGGTGGTCGGCCTCGGCCTGGGCGCGCTGCTGATGCTCGGCCTCGATTACTTCACGCCGCACGAGCATGAAAGCACCGGACCCTGCGGACCTGGTTGCGAGCGGCTGAACCGTGTCTGGCTGTTCGTGCTGGCCATCGCCCTGCACAACATTCCCGAGGGCATGGCGATCGGCGTGAGTTTCGCCAATGGCGACCTGAGTGTGGGCGTGCCGCTGACCACGGCGATCTCCATCCAGGATATCCCCGAGGGCCTGGCGGTGGCGCTGGCGCTGCGCACCACCGGCTTGTCCGCGCTGGCCTCGGCGCTGATCGCCGCCGCCTCCGGCTTGATGGAGCCGCTCGGCGCGCTGGTCGGCCTGGGCATGTCCAGCGGTTTCGCCATCGCCTATCCGGTCAGCATGGGGCTGGCGGCTGGCGCGATGATCTTCGTGGTATCCCACGAGGTGATTCCCGAAACGCACCGCAACGGCCACCAGACCCCGGCGACCATCGGCCTGATGGCCGGCTTCGCGGTGATGATGTTCCTCGATACGGCGCTCGGCTGAGCGGTCGCGCTCAGGGCGCGGGCGGCGAGTGTCGGGATCAGCCGGTCGAGCACGGCAACCCCGGCCTCTTCGAGTTCGGCCTGGCCGGAGCCGAAGAGGATTGCGCTGCTGATGCGAAAGCTGATGCTGCCCTCGTTGACGATCACCGCGATGTTCTCGCCCAGATCGGGCAGCGCCGCTGCCGGTTTGCGCGCCTGCTCCGACAGCGGTGGCGCGGGGACGAGCGCGGCAATACACGTGCATGACCTCGCGCAGCGGGTGGCTGATGAAGGTCGCGACCAGCGTACCCACCAGCACGATGCCTAGGCTGGGCAGGTCGAGGTACAGCGCCGGATCGTGCGCGGCGAACAGCATGACCGCCGCAGGCAGCGCGATGCTCGCGACGATACCGATCAGGGTTGAAGGATTCATCGGGGCGCCGGCGCAAGAGAGGCGTGCCGCGCGCGGACGCGCCACTCAACCGGGAGACTCGACCGTTACAGATGCTCGAGCAGGCGCCGGGCAGCTTCCTGACCGCTGAGCCAGGCGCCCTCGACCCGGCCGGACAGGCACCAGTCGCCGCAGGCATACAGGCCCAGCCCCGCATCGGCGAGCGCGCCCCATTCGTGGGTCTGCGCCGGGCGGGCATACAGCCAGCGATGTGCCAGGGTGAACTCGGGCGCGGGCACGACGCAGTCGATCAGTTCGGCGAAGGCGCCGAGCAGTTGTTCGCTGACCGCCTCCTTGGACAGGTCGAGGTGCTGGCGACTCCAGCTATTGGAGGCATGCAGCACCCAGGTATCCAGGCGTCCGTTGCGCCCGGGCTTGCTGCGCTCGCGGGCCATCCAGTCGAGGGCGTCATCCTGCACGAAGCAGCCTTCGACCTCCGTGGGCAGCGGCGTGCTGAAACCCAGGGCGACGGCCCAGGCCGGCTCCATCGCGACGCTGGCGGCGACCGCGGCGAGCTTCGGCGCGGCGGCCAGCAGCGCGCTGGCCTGCGGCGCCGGGGTGGCGACGATCACCTGGCTGAACGGGCCGTGGCTGGCGCCATTGGCATCCACCAGGGTCCAGAGTTCTTCGCCGCGAAAGGCTTCGGTGATGCGGCAACTGAACGTCACCGGCAGATCGCCGAGCAGGGCGCGGGCGATCGACGCCATCTGCGGTGTACCGACCCAGCGCAGCTGCTCGTCGGTCGACGGCTCCAGTTGGCCGGCGCGGGAAAGATAGAGGTTGGGTGCCCACGGCGCGGCCCAGCCCTCGTCCTGCCAGTGCTGCAGCGCCTCGCGAAAACGCCGGTCGCGCGCGGTGAAATACTGGGCGCCGAGATCGAACGAGCCGCTCTCGATCTGCTTGCTGGCAGTGCGCCCGCCGCAGCGGCGGCTCTTGTCGAACAACTGGACGTCCTGGCCGGCCGCACGCAGTGCCTGAGCCGCGGACAGCCCGGCGATACCGGTACCGATGATGGCGATGGGAGCCTTGCTCATGATTACCTCATTGCTGTTGCCATCCGCCGCGCTGGCGCAAAGGGTGCCGTCGCAGCATGTTTGCGTGACAGGAGTTCGACTCCAGCCACGCACTTTCATCCTCGAACAGACGACCGGCTTTGGCTAGGGGCAATTCGTGCCATACGGCTAACGGAGGGGGCACCCGGTCCCCTGGCTGACCGGCGGTAGCCGTTGCCGTTCGGCCTGGGCGTTGTCTCGTGCCCAATGTCACTGCGGCCAGACAGCGGTTGTAACTTGTCGATAAGCCGGTACAATGGCGCCGCTCGCCGCCAGGCGGGTTCGTCATGGTGGGCTCTGTCGGTCCCCCCGCAACGATCAGCCGTGAACCCGGTCAGGCCTGGAAGGGAGCAGCCGCAGCGGTGACATTGTGTGCCGGGGTGTGGCTGGCAGGGCTCACCTCCATGACGCCTCTCGTATCTTCCTCCCTCTTGCTCCCTTTTTTGATGACGGCCCTCGTGCCGGGCATCCGCGCGTGCGGCAATCGGCCCTGGGCAGATGGGCCGGCCGGTTTGCAGGCTGGTGGATGATCCGTATCCTGCGCCCGGTTGGTTTTCGATTGGGGCGCGCCGTTCGCGGTGACCTGCCAGCGTTGGAGGAGAATCGGTTTGTCTGCAAAAGTTGCCTGGGACATCTTCTGTGTCGTGGTGGACAACTACGGCGATATCGGCGTGACCTGGCGCCTGGCGCGCCAACTGGCCGCCGAGCACGGCCAGCGGGTGCGCCTGTGGATCGACGATCTCGAGACCTTCGCCCGCCTGTGCCCCGGCACCAGTGCCAGCGCAGCGCAGCAGTGGCACGAGGGAGTCGATGTGCGCCATTGGCCGCGCGAGTGGGGCGGCGCCGAGCCGGCCGACGTGGTCATCGAGGCGTTCGCCTGCGAGCTGCCGCCGGCCTATATAAATGCAATGGCCGCGAGCAGCCGGCGCATTCTCTGGCTGAACCTGGAATACCTCAGCGCCGAGGATTGGATCGTCGGTTGCCATGCGTTGCCGTCGCTGCAGTCCAGCGGGCTGCAGAAGTACTTCTTCTTCCCCGGTTTCGAGGCGAAGACCGGTGGGTTGATCCGCGAGGCGGACCTCGTTTCGCGCCGCGAGGCGTTCCAGGCTGATCCGGCGCGGCGCGAGGATTTCCTCGCCAGTCTCGGCGTGGTCTCGCAACCCGGCGCGCGGCTGCTGTCGCTGTTTGCCTACGAGAATGCCGCCGTAGCTGGCTGGCTCGACGCGCTGGCCGCTGATTCGCGGCCGAACCAGCTGCTGGTACCTGAAGGTCGCGTGCTGGCGGATGTCGCGGCATGGCTCGACGTGCCGTCGCTGCAGCCGGGCGAACGCCATCAGCGTGGCGCGCTGCAGATTGCGGTGGTGCCGTTCATGACCCAGGACGAGTACGACCTGCTGCTGTGGAGCTGCGATTTCAACGCGGTACGCGGCGAGGAGTCGTTCATTCGCGCGCAATGGGCAGGGCGCCCGCTGGTGTGGCACATCTATCCGCAGGAAGACGATGCGCACTGGGACAAGCTGCATGCCTTCCTCGATCTGTACAGCCTCGATCTGGCGCCGGCGGCGCGCGGTGCGCTGCATGACTACTGGCGCGCGTGGAATGCCGGGGAGGGCGCCGGCCCCGCCTGGAGCGCGCTGCAGGATGAATACCCTGCGCTGCTCGCGCATGCTGAGGCTTGGCTGCACAAACAGGTGGCGCATGGCGATCTGGCGGGAAAGCTGGTGTTTTTTTACACAGATTGGCTATGAGATGCCGCCTGGTGCGACACGTATGTTCGTGTCGCTGCTTGGTTGGGAACTTCCCCTTTGACACCAAAATCCTTTGCTATCAAAGGATTGAAGTCATAAAGAAGTTAAGAAACCTGGCTAGCCTAGGAATGACCCGCTTATGGGGATGCGCAATCCCTATCTGTAGGGAAAGTACATTTCAAATGTGGCCGAATGGACTGCATTTGATCAAAACCGAAAGCAAAGAACATTCTCGGATTCCGAGTCTGTTGCCAAGCATTTCAAAAGCCCGAGGGTGAATCATTCCCTTCGGGGATAAATTCATCTCCTGGTGATTGGGCTGTTTGGTCCCATCGCCACCGTCGAGAGACGTGGGAGGTGTCTTGCCTAAGCAACGGAGCGATAGCTCCGAATCGCATTGCTCAACCTCGCTCACATAGGAGGCACCGAGCCTGGCGTGTACCCGCCAGTTCATCAGATCGGCATGCGTCGGGGGCCAACCCCGGGGTGTGAAGCCTGATCAACAATGTCTCGCTCACAAAAGGGTGTTATCCGGTGACGGAGAACGCTTCGCGTCCGAATTGCACGGGCGTGACGAGGCTAATGACCCAACCCGCATGACTAACGCATGTGAATCGTCGCCAGAACCCTCGTCATAATGGACGGGCCTACGGCAATTATTGGCCTCAGCCAAAAACGGCAATGCAGTCGGTCATCACCGTGGGATGAGGTGATGCGGTACCGCAGACTGCCGGGGGAGAGACGAAGCCTAAACGGGGAATCGATGCGACTCGGGGAACGTGGCAATCCCGACCACTCGCCTGGCCAGCAACATCGGCCAGGCAGGCAAACCGCAAGGGGCGCTGAGGGGTGTGGGGAATGGGAGGATGCAAAAAGCGAAGGGCTGCCTGTAATGGGTGGCATACCGGTTGAAACATCACCGGCAGGGGCAACCCTGGCTGACGTGCATCTGGTTTACGAGCGCAAGAAGAGCCGCTGATTCCAGCGATAACCAAACGACCCTATGGGCGACTACTGCCCATAGGGGAGTAGTCCGTCCTGAATGTCATGCATATCAGGAGGACTGTATGAAAACGCAACCAGCAACACCGGTCGCGGCTGCGCCTTCTGGCGGAATGACGAACTGGCACGATCTCGATTGGGCCAGGATTCAACAATCCGTTCGGAAAACGCAGCTAAAGATTGCGCAGGCAACTCGGGAAGGCGACTGGCGCAGGGCTAAACGCCTGCAACGACTGCTGACCCACTCGTTTTATGGCCGCTGTCTGGCTGTAAGGCGAGTCACGGAAAACCGGGGTCGCAAGACGCCGGGAGTCGACGGAGAAACCTGGGGAACGCCTCAGGCCAAGCTCCAGGCCGTGGGACGTCTGTCGAAAACGCGAGGCTATCGGCCTAAACCGCTACGGCGGGTATGGATACCGAAGCCCGGCAAGCTAGAGAAACGCCAGCTGGGTATCCCGACGATGTTGGATCGGGCCATGCAGGCGCTGTATCTGCAAGCGTTGGAACCTGTCGTGGAAAGCACCAGCGATCCGAAGTCCTATGGATTTCGCCCGGATCGTTCGACTGCTGACGCGATGGTTGAGCTGTTCCACCTGCTGTCGCCGCAAACGGCGCCGGTCTGGATTCTGGAAGGCGATATCAAAGGGTTCTTCGACAATATCAATCACGAGTGGCTGTGCCGGAATGCCCCGATGGACAGGAAGGTGCTGCGCAAATGGTTGAAGGCCGGGGTTATCGACCGGCGACAACTCATGGCTACGGAGGCCGGGACGCCGCAGGGAGGGATCATCTCGGCCTGTCTGGCAAACGCCACCCTGAATGGCTTGGAAACCCAACTGAAGCGCCATCTGGTGAATAAGTTGGGGGCTCGGAAGGCCAAGAGCGCCAAGGTGCAGTGTGTGCGCTATGCGGATGACTTTGTCGTGACTGCAGTCTCGAAAGAGCTGTTGGAAGAGGAGGTCAAACCCTGGGTAGAGCAATTCCTCTCGGTACGAGGGGTTGCGCTGTCACGGGCGAAAACGCAGATCACGCACATCCACCAAGGCTTCGATTTTCTGGGGTGGAATTTCAGGAAGTACGTGCCGAAATCGCCGTATAGGAAAGCCAAGCTGCTGATCAAGCCCTCGAAGAAAAACGTCTCGGCGTTTTATCGGAAAGTGCGCGAGATCATCAAAGGCAGCGGAGCACTGACGCAGGAAGCGTTGATCGGCCAGCTGAACCCGGTACTGAAGGGGTGGGCGCAATACCACTCCCCGGTCGTGGCAAAACAGACCTTCAACACGCTGGATAATCTGATGTTCTGGCGGCTTTGGAGATGGGCGAAGCGCAGGCATCCAAGGAAATCTTCTAACTGGATCAGGAATAAATACTTCCGATCCATAGGGGGGCGAAATTGGGTGTTTGCGTATCCCAAGAAAAATGGCAAAGGAGAAAGGCAGTTCCGACAGCTGTACAGGCTGGCGGAAACCGCAATCGTGCGTCACAAGCGTTTACCGGGGGAGTATCAACCCTATGACGCGACGCAGGAGCTGAAGTGGGAGGCGTTGAGGGTTCAACGGATGCAGCACAAGCTGCGTTATCGGGGACAGATACTCAGCATCTTCCGCAGGCAGAAGGGGCGTTGCGCCCTGTGCGGGCATGCGATCAGCAAGGAAACCGGTTGGCATGACCATCACGTCATCAGGCGCGTGGACGGTGGACTGAATACCTTGGGGAACCGTGTGCTGCTTCATCCCAACTGCCATGCGCTGGTGCATAGCCGGCAAGAAAAGGTGACTTTGCGGCACGGTGGGTTGAAATGATAGGATCGCCCGTCATAGTTGCCGGCCAGTCATTGATTGGCTTTTCGTAAGCTTGAGCCGTATGCGGTGAAAGTCGCACGTACGGTTCTAAGGGGGCCCTGGATCAGTAATGATCTAGGGCTACCCGACTTTTTTGTCTCTAATTCCAATCGGATGTTCGTATGAAAACCGCACAAGAGTTCCGTGCCGGCCAGGTGGCCATCATCAACGGCGCACCCTGGGTCATCCAGAAGGCCGAGTTCAACAAGTCCGGCCGTAACAGTGCCGTGGTCAAGATGAAGCTGAAGAACCTGCTCAACGGTTCGGCCACCGAGACCGTCTACAAGGCCGATGACAAGCTGGAGCCGGTAATTCTCGAGCGCAAGGAAGTGACTTACTCCTACTTCGCCGATCCGCTGTACGTGTTCATGGACGACGAGTTCAACCAGTACGAAATCGAGAAGGCCGACCTCGAAGGCGTGATGACCTTCATCGAAGACGGCATGACCGATGTCTGTGAAGCGGTGTTCTACAACGACAAGGTGATCTCGGTCGAACTGCCGACCACCATCGTCCGTGAAATCGTCTACACCGAGCCGTCGGTGCGTGGCGATACCTCCGGCAAGGTCATGAAGACTGCCCGCCTGAAGAACGGTGCCGAGCTGCAGGTTTCCGCCTTCTGCGAAATCGGCGACTCGATCGAGATCGATACCCGCACCGGCGAGTACAAGTCCCGCGTCAAGGCCTGATCGCCTTCTCGCAGACTCGCAACGAAAAGCCCGGCCAAGTGCCGGGCTTTGTCGTTTCTGCGGTCTGTTGGCCGTGAACGGCTGATTTCCGCTGTGCGGTCAGCTCGGGCGCAGCTGCTTCAGCGTCTCGGCGATCATGAAGGCCATTTCCAGCGACTGGTCGGCATTCAGCCGTGGGTCGCAGTGGGTGTGGTAGCGGTCGCTGAGCCCGGCTTCGGTGATGGCGCGCGAGCCACCGATGCACTCGGTGACGTTCTGCCCGGTCATCTCGATGTGGATGCCGCCCGGGTAGCTGCCCTCGGCCCGGTGCACGTCGAAGAATTGCCGGACCTCGGCCAGTACCCGCTCGAAATCGCGGGTCTTGTAGCCGCTGGAGGCCTTCATGGTGTTGCCGTGCATGGGGTCGCAGCTCCACAGAACCTGCCGTCCCTCTTGCTGCACCGCGCGGATCAGGCGCGGCAGGCCGGCTTCGACCTTGTCGGCGCCCATGCGCACGATGAGGTTGAGGCGGCCGGGATCGTTCTGCGGGTTGAGGATATCGATCAGACGGATCAGCTCTTCACTGTCCATGCTCGGGCCGACCTTGACGCCGATCGGGTTGCCGACGCCGCGCAGGAACTCCACATGCGCGCCGTCGAGCTGGCGGGTGCGGTCGCCGATCCACAGCATGTGCGCCGAGCAGTCGTACCAGCCGCCGGTGAGGCTGTCCTGGCGCACGAAGGCTTCTTCGTAGTTCAGCAGCAGCGCCTCATGGGCGGTGAAGAAGCTGGTTTCGCGCAGTTGCGGGGTATCGTCCAGGCCGCACGCGCGGATGAACTTCAGCGTCTCGTCGATGCGCGCACCGAGCTGGTGATACTTCTCGGCCAGCAGCGAGTTGGCGATGAAGTCCAGGTTCCACTGGTGCACCTGATGCAGGTCGGCGAAGCCGCCCTGGGCGAAGGCGCGCAGCAGGTTGAGGCTGGCGGTGGACTGGTGGTAGGCCTGCAGCAGGCGCTCCGGGTCCGGTACGCGGCTCTTCTCGTCGAAGCCGATGCCGTTGACGATGTCGCCGCGATAGGCTGGCAGCGTTACGCCGTCGATGGTCTCATTGCCGGCCGAGCGTGGCTTGGCGAACTGCCCGGCCATGCGCCCGACCTTCACCACCGGGCAGCCGGCGGCGAAGGTCATGACGATGGCCATCTGCAGCAGCACCTTGAAGGTGTCGCGAATCTTGGTGGCGGAGAACTCGGCGAAACTCTCGGCGCAATCGCCACCCTGCAGCAGGAACGCGCGGCCCTGGGTGACTTCGGCGAACTGGCGGCGCAGTTCGCGCGCCTCGCCGGCGAACACCAGTGGCGGCAGGCCGGCCAGGGTGCTCTCGATGCGACCGAGATGGTCGGCATCGGGGTATTCGGGTTGTTGCTGAATCGGTTTGCTACGCCAGCTCGACGGGCTCCAGGTGGTGGTCATGGGTGGAAATTCCATTCGCGAAAAAGTGCGGCGATGTTACCGCAAGCGCTGCTCGATGGTTGATAGCGGCTGTCAATCGGGCTGCTAACATGCGCCTCTTCCGTGGGAGGGCGCAATGCAGGACGAAGAACGGCTGTTGGCCGAGGTGCAGGACGAGTTCGGCCTGATTCGGGTGTATGAGGTCGGCGACTACCGCTTCCTCGAGTTCGGTGCGGCGGTGGAGCAGAGCTGCGTGTTCGCCCCCGCGCCGAGTTGGCTGGAGTACGACTACACGCGGGCCATGCTGCTCGGCGCGCTGTGCCACCCGACACCGGAAACCGCGCTGTTCCTGGGGCTGGGCGCGGGGACGCTGACCCAGGCCTGCCTCGAGTTCCTGCCGCTGGAGGATGTCGAGGCCATCGAGCTGCGCCCGGCGGTGCCCGAACTGGCGATGCGCTATCTGGGCCTGCAGAACGATGCGCGCCTGTACATTCGCATCGGCGATGCCGTGGAGCTGCTCGAATCGGCGGAGTCGGCCGATCTGCTGTTCGTCGACCTGTATACCGATGTCGGCCCGGCGGCCGCGCACCTGGCCTGGAATTTCCTCAAGCGCTGCCAGGAGAAGCTCAACCCCGGCGGCTGGCTGATCATCAACCAGTGGGGGACCGACGAGGGCAAGCCGCTGGGCGCGGCGCTGTTGCGCGGACTGTTCCACCGCCACTACTGGGAGTGCTCGGTGAAGGAGGGCAACGTCGTGCTGCTGGTGCCGGCGGACCTCGACCAGGCGCTGGATTTCGATGGCCTGCGCCAGCGCGCCGAGGCGCTGGCGCCACGCCTGGGTTATTCGCTCGACTACCTGATCGCGGCGCTGCGCCCGGCGAGCTGATGGCGCTGTTGTCTGCAATCTGCCGTCTGCACAGCCAATATGCAAAATCCGCGCACAGCACCGGTTATTCCGGTATAGTACGCGCCGGCTGAAACCCAGCCTGCGTTCAGGTACCGCAACACACGAAGCGCTGCTTCGGCTGCTGTCCGCTTCGAGCGGACTATCCTTGACGATTCATCATTCATACGTTTTCGCAACCCCGCCGACCGGCTGCCAGGGTGACCTTCGGGTTTTGCACGGCATGCGCAGCTTCGGAACATGGGTCTTGCGGAGCATCAGAGACAAGACCCATGACCCAGGAAATCGGCGGCTTTGCCGCACTCGGTATTCATTCCGCTGTTCTGGCTGCCATCAGCGCAGTCGGCTACGAAGAACCTTCTCCCATTCAGGCCCAGGCGATCCCGGTGATCCTCGGTGGCCACGACATGATCGGCCAGGCGCAGACCGGTACCGGCAAGACCGCGGCCTTCGCGCTGCCGATCCTGTCCAAGATCGACCCGGCCAGGCGCGAGCCGCAGGCGCTGATCCTCGCGCCGACCCGCGAGCTGGCCCTGCAGGTCGCGACCGCGTTCGAAACCTATTCCAAGCAGCTGCCGGGCGTCGGCGTCGTCGCCATCTACGGCGGTGCGCCGATGGGGCCGCAACTCAAGGCGATCCGTCAGGGCGCACAGGTCATCGTCGCCACCCCGGGTCGCCTGGTCGACCACCTGAGCCGCAACAGCGAGCTGCTGTCGACCATCCGCTTCCTGGTGCTCGATGAAGCCGACGAGATGCTCAAGCTCGGCTTCATGGACGACCTGGAAGTGATCTTCGAGGCCATGCCGGAAAGTCGCCAGAGCGTGCTGTTCTCCGCCACGCTGCCGCACTCGATCCGCGTCATCGCCGAGAAGCACCTGCGCGAGCCGCAGCACATCAAGATCGCCGCCAAGACCCAGACCGTCGCCCGCATCGAGCAGGCGCACCTGATGGTCCACGCCGACCAGAAGATCCAGGCCGTGCTGCGTCTGCTCGAGGTCGAAGACTTCGACGCGCTGATCGCCTTCGTGCGCACCAAGCAGGCCACGCTGGATCTGGCCGCCGCGCTGGAAGCCAAGGGCTACAAGGCCGCTGCGCTGAACGGTGACATCGCCCAGAACCAGCGTGAGCGCGTCATCGAATCGCTCAAGGATGGCCGTCTGGACATCGTCGTGGCGACCGACGTCGCCGCCCGCGGTCTGGATGTGGCGCGTATCACCCACGTGTTCAACGTGGACATGCCCTACGATCCGGAATCCTACGTGCACCGCATCGGCCGTACCGGCCGTGCCGGTCGCGAAGGCCGCGCGCTGCTGCTGGTCACCCCGCGTGAGCGTCGCATGCTGCAGGTCATCGAGCGTGTGACCAACCAGAAGGTCGCCGAGGCCCGTCTGCCCAACGCCCAGCAGGTGCTGGACGCGCGCATCAAGAAACTCACCAACAGCCTCGCGCCGCTGGTGGCCGACGCCGAAGCCACGCATGGCGAACTGCTCGACAAGCTGGTCGCCGATATCGGCTGCAGCCCGCGTGCCCTGGCCGCTGCGCTGCTGCGCAAGGCCACCAATGGCCAGGCGCTGAGCCTCGCCGAGGTGGAAAAAGAGCAGCCGCTGGTGCCGGGCAGCGGCCCGCGCGAACGCTCGGAGCGCCCCGACCGTCCGGAGCGCAGTGGCGATCGCGAGCGTCGCGCGCCGATGCCGCTGGCCGAAGGCCGCGCCCGCTGCCGCACGCCGCTGGGTGCGCGTGACGGCATTGCCGCGCGCAACCTGCTCGGCGCGATCCTCAACGAGGGTGGCCTGGCCCGCGAAGCCATCGGTCGCATCCAGGTGCGCGACAGCTTCAGCCTGGTCGAGCTGCCGGAAGAGGGTCTCGAGCGCCTGCTCGGCAAGCTCAAGGACACCCGCGTGGGTGGCAAGCAGCTCAAGCTGCGTCGCTATCGCGAAGACTGAGCAGCAGAAAAGCGCACCGGGGCGTAAACCGCCCCGAAGCCTCGATTGGAGCCAGCCGCAAGGCTGGCTTTTTCGTTTCAGGCGGCGCGGGGTCGGGGGCGGCAGGCGCGTTCAGAGCAGCGGCAGCGTCACCGGCTCCAGATGGTTGTCTTCCACGCGCACTTGCAGTTCGCCTTCGCCCAGCTTGGCCTTCAGGCGTTGGCCGGCGTGGGTCTGGCTGGCGCTGCGAATCGCCTGGCCACGCTCGTCGAGCAGGATGCTGTAGCCACGGCCGAGGGTGGCCAGCGGGCTGACGACCTGCAGTGTCTGTGCCAGGCCTTGTAGCTGCTGACGACGGCCCTGCAGCGATGCCTGCATGGCGCGCGGCAGGCGGCTGGACAGATACTCGAGGCGCTGGTGCAGCAGATGCAGCGTGCGCCCGGGATGCTGCGTGGCGAGACGGGTTTCCAGGTGCACTAGGCGTTCCTGGGCGCCACGCAGACGACGTTCGGCCGCGCGCAGCAGGCGCTGTTCGAGGTCGTCGACGCGCTGTGCCTGCTGTTGCAGGCGCTCGCCCGGATGGCGCAGGCGTCGCGTCAGGCTCTCCAGGCGCATGGTGTCGCGGTGCAGGCGGTCGCGCATGCGCAGCAGCAGCCGCTGATGCAGACCGCTCAGGCGCTGCTGCAGGTCGGCGCTGCTCGGCGCCAGCAGCTCGGCCGCGGCCGAAGGCGTGGGGGCGCGCACGTCGGCGACAAAATCGGCGATCGATACGTCGGTTTCATGCCCCACGGCGCTGACGATGGGCGTGAGGCAGGCGTCCACCGCGCGCGCCACGGCTTCCTCATTGAAACACCAGAGGTCTTCCAGCGAGCCGCCGCCGCGGGCCAGGATCAGCGCGTCGAAACCTTGCGCGTCGGCCAATTGCAGTGCGCGGACGATCTGCGTGGTGGCTTCGCGGCCCTGCACGGCGGTCGGGATCAGCGTCAGCTCGACCTGCGGCGCGCGGCGTTTGAAGACCGAGATGATGTCGCGGATCACCGCGCCGGTCGGCGAGCTGACGATGCCAATGCGCCGCGGATGGGCGGGTAGGGCGGCCTTGCGGTCGGCGGCGAACAGGCCTTCGCCGGCGAGCTTTTCCTTCAGTGCCTCGAAGGCCAGGCGCAGCGCGCCATCGCCGGCTGGCTCCAGCGTGTCGAGAATCAGTTGATAGTCGCCGCGGCCTTCGAACAGCGACACCTTGCCGCGCACGCGCACCGCCAGGCCATCACGCAAGGCCTGGCGCACCCGCGCGGCGTTCTGCCGGAACAGTGCGCAACGCACCTGGGCGTTCTTGTCCTTGAGGGTGAAATAGATGTGGCCGGAAGCCGGGCGGGCGAGATTGGAAATCTCGCCCTCGACCCAGACCTGGGCGAACACGTCTTCCAGCAGTAGCCGGGCACGGCCGTTGAGCTGGCTGACGGTGAGGACTTCGCGATCGAGATTGAGGCGTTCGAAGGGATCTTTGAGCATGGCGGCGATGATACGGGAAAATGCCCGGAGCAGCCGCCCTGCGACCAGCTGCGATTGACCTGGGCGATCCGCGCATTAAGCTGCCCGGCCGCCCATCGCCTTCCGTCCGAGCCATTCATGAGCCCCAGTCAAGCCATCATCGTGCCGCGCATCTCCACCTTTCCCGCGCATGAGGCCCGTGCGCGGATGATCCTGCGCTGGTTGGCCGAACGGCGCATCGTCGAGGCGCTGCCGACCACCTGCGGGCGTGGTGCGCATGGCATGGCCTATGCCATCGCGCCGGGCGCGCGCAGCGTGGTGTTGCACCCGGAACGGTTGCCGTTCGGTGAGGCCATTAACGGCCTGGAGGTGGTGACCAGGCGCTGCATCTATACGCCGACCCGCGACTTCGCCGAGGAAGCGGGCTGCCCCGAATGCCGGCGCGAGATCGGCGAGGCGCTGTTCGAAAGCCTGGATGAGTGGATGCCCGGGCAGACCGACAACTTCACCTGCCCCGAATGCGGTTTCGAGGATGACATCAACGGTTTCCTGTTCATTCCGGCCTGCGCGTTCTCCAACCTGGGATTCATCTTCAACGGTTGGGGCGAGGCGGGGTTTCGCCAGGGATTCCTCGATGAATTCGGCGAGCGGCTGGGGTTCAAGGTGGCGCTGGTCATCGATCAGGCGTGACCGTGCGGTCACTTCGTCGATGCCGCGCGCCGGAACGTGCGCAGCAGGCCGCACAACCACATTGAGCACGAGAGGGTGCGTGGGTATAATGCCGCGCTTCCTTTTTCCCGCCTGGGAGCCCCCGCCATGCTGCGTATCAGCCAAGAAGCCCTGACGTTCGATGATGTTCTCCTGATCCCGGGATATTCCGAGGTTCTGCCGAAGGACGTCAGCCTGAAGACCCGCCTGACCCGCGAAATCGAGCTGAACATCCCGCTGGTTTCCGCAGCGATGGATACCGTCACCGAGGCCCGTCTGGCCATCGCGATGGCGCAGGAAGGCGGCATCGGCATCATCCACAAGAACATGAGCATCGAGCAGCAGGCCGCCGAGGTGCGCAAGGTCAAGCGCCATGAGACGGCCATCGTGCATGATCCGGTCACCGTGACCCCGGAAACCAAGATCAGCGAGCTGCAGCGCAAGGCGCACGAGCTGGGCTTCTCCGGTTTCCCGGTGGTCGCCGGCAAGGAACTGGTGGGCATCGTCACCGGGCGCGACCTGCGCTTCACGCCGAATGCCGGTGACTCCGTCGCCGCGATCATGACGCCCAAGGACAAGCTGGTCACCGTGCTCGAAGGCACCGCGCTGGAAGAGATCAAGACCAAGCTCTACGAGCACCGCATCGAGAAGATGCTGGTGGTCGACGGCAACTTCAACCTGCGTGGCCTGGTGACCTTCCGTGACATCGAGAAGGCCAAGACCTACCCGCTGGCGTCCAAGGACAGCCAGGGCCGCCTGCGCGTCGGCGCGGCGGTCGGCACCGGCGCCGACACTGCCGAACGTGTCGAAGCGCTGGCCGCCGCCGGCGTCGACGTGGTGGTGGTGGATACCGCACACGGGCATTCCAAGGGCGTGCTCGACCGCGTGCGCTGGGTGAAGGACAACTTCCCGCAGGTGCAGGTGATCGGCGGCAACATCGCTACCGCCGAGGCTGCGCTGGACCTGGTCAAGGCCGGCGCCGATGCGGTCAAGGTCGGCATCGGCCCGGGCTCGATCTGCACCACGCGCATCGTCGCCGGCGTCGGCGTGCCGCAGATTTCCGCGATCGCCAACGTCTCCGCCGCGCTGCAGGGCACCGGCGTGCCGATGATCGCCGACGGCGGCATCCGTTTCTCCGGCGACCTGTCCAAGGCCATCGTCGCCGGCGCCAACGCGGTGATGATGGGCTCGATGTTCGCCGGCACCGAAGAGGCGCCGGGCGAGGTCGAGCTGTTCCAGGGCCGTTCCTACAAGGCCTACCGCGGCATGGGCTCGCTGGGCGCGATGGCTCAGGCGCAGGGTTCCTCGGATCGCTACTTCCAGGACTCCTCCGCCGGGGCCGAAAAGCTGGTGCCCGAAGGCATCGAGGGCCGCGTGCCGTACAAGGGTGCTCTGGCCGCGATCATCCATCAGTTGATGGGTGGCCTGCGCGCCTCGATGGGCTATACCGGCAGCGCCACCATCGACGACATGCGTTCGCGGCCGCAGTTCGTGCGCATCACCGGCGCCGGCATGGCCGAATCGCACGTGCATGACGTGCAGATCACCAAGGAAGCGCCGAACTACCGCGTCGGCTGAGCTGCGCTCAGACGACTAGCTGCAAGCCTCAAGCTGCAAGCTACAAGCACGAGGCCGCTTCTACTGCGGCTTGAAGCTTGCGGCTTGCGGCTTAACCTTTTTCAGTGAGAGCCCGAGCATGGCCAGCCCCGATATTCACGCCCACCGCATCCTGATCCTCGACTTCGGCTCCCAGTACAGCCAACTGATCGCCCGCCGCGTGCGCGAGATCGGCGTCTACTGCGAACTGCACCCGTGGGACATGAGCGAGGACGACATCCGCGCCTTCGCCCCGCGCGGCATCATCCTCGCCGGTGGTCCCGAGTCCGTACACGAGGAGGGCAGCCCGCGCGCGCCGCAGGCCGTGTTCGACCTCGGCGTACCGCTGTTCGGCATCTGCTACGGCATGCAGACCATGTCCGAGCAACTGGGCGGCAAGGTGCAGGGTTCGGATGTGCGTGAGTTCGGCTACGCGCGCGTCGATCTGGTCGGCAAGTCGCAGCTGTTCGACGGCATTGAGGACCACATGGACGACGACGGCGTGTTCGGCCTCGACGTCTGGATGAGCCACGGCGACAAGGTCACCGAGATCCCGGCCGGCTTCCACATCATCGCCAGCACGCCGAGCTGCCCGATCGCCGCCATCGGTGACGAGAGCCGTCATTATTACGGTGTGCAGTTCCATCCGGAAGTGACCCACACCAAGCAGGGCGGTCGCATCCTGTCGCGCTTCATCCTGGAAATCTGCGGCTGCGAAGCGCTGTGGACACCATCCAACATCGTCGAGGACGCCATCGCCCAGGTGCGCGCCCAGGTCGGCGATGCCAACGTCCTGCTCGGCCTCTCCGGCGGCGTGGATTCCTCGGTCGTCGCCGCGCTGCTGCACCGCGCCATCGGCGACCAGCTGACCTGCGTGTTCGTCGACAACGGCCTGCTGCGACTGCACGAGGGCGATCAGGTGATGGCCATGTTCGCCGAGAACATGGGCGTCAAGGTGATCCGCGCCGACGCCGAGGCGCAGTTCCTGGAGAATCTTGCCGGCGAAGCGGACCCGGAGAAGAAGCGCAAGATCATCGGTCGCACCTTCATCGACGTGTTCGATGCCCAGGCCAGCAAGCTGGAGAACATCCAGTTCCTCGCCCAGGGCACCATCTACCCGGACGTCATCGAGTCGGCCGGCGCCAAGAGCGGCAAGGCCCATGTGATCAAGTCGCACCACAACGTCGGTGGCCTGCCAGAGGAAATGAACCTCAAGCTGGTCGAGCCGCTGCGCGAGCTGTTCAAGGACGAGGTGCGCAAGATCGGTCTCGAACTCGGCCTGCCCTACGACATGGTCTACCGCCACCCCTTCCCGGGCCCGGGCCTGGGCGTGCGCATCCTCGGCGAAGTGAAGAAGGAATACGCCGACCTGCTGCGCCGCGCCGACCACATCTTCATCGAGGAGCTGCGCAACTTCGACTGGTACCACAAGACCAGCCAGGCCTTCGTGGTGTTCCAGCCGGTGAAATCGGTCGGCGTGGTCGGCGACGGTCGCCGCTATGCCTGGGTCGTCGCGCTGCGCGCTGTGGAAACCATCGACTTCATGACCGCGCGCTGGGCGCACCTGCCCTACGAGCTGCTGGAGAAGGTCTCCAACCGCATCATCAACGAAATCGAAGGTATCTCGCGGGTCACCTACGACGTGTCGAGCAAGCCGCCGGCCACCATCGAGTGGGAGTGAGATAACACCGAAAAGGGCAGCGTGAGCTGCCCTTTTCTGTTGTGGGAAAGCCCCCAGGGGGCAGGCCTGCAGGCCTGGCGAGCCAAGCGTTTGCGGGTTATGCGGGGCACGGCTCGGCCTGACTGGTCAGATGCCGATTCCGTCTAATGCTCGCCGCTGTGCATCGTAAGCTGAGAAAGAGAGCGATTCCGCTCGGCGAGGATACGATCATGGCCACCTATACCGATTGGCGGCTGCGCGGCCCCGGTGTGGACCTGTGCAACTGTAACTTTGGCTGCCCCTGTCAATTCAATGCGCCCCCGACACATGGAAAGTGCGAGGCGGCGGTCGGTTTTCACATCGTCGAAGGGCATTTCGGCGATATCGCGCTGAACGATCTGCACGTGGCCTGTACTTTCGCCTGGCCAGGGGCAATCCACGAAGGGCACGGCCAGTGTCAGGCCTTCATCGACGAGCGGGCCAGCGAGCCCCAGCGCCAGGCGTTGCTGACCATCCTCAGTGGCCAGGAGCAGGAGCCGACGGCGTTCTTCGCGATTTTTGCCAGCACGCTGTCGACCATGCACGAGCCGCAGTTCGTGCCGGTCGAGGTGCGCACCGACCGGGGTGCGCTGACCGCCAGCATTCATGTGCCCGGCTTGATCGAGGGCAGGGCCGAGCCCATCGCCAGTCTCATGGATGGTTCGCCGCATCGGGCGCGGGTGGTGCTGCCGGAGGGTTTCGAGTTCGGCGAGGCCGATTGCGCCAGTGCCGAGTTCAGCACCTCGGGGGCCATCGCTCTGGACTATTCCGGCAGCAACGCGATGCTCTACGAGCTGCATATGGGCCCCAATGGCATCATTCGCGCCTAGCCGCAGCGACCGCGGCGCGGCGCTTGCGGGCGGCGGCGTGCTCGGATTGTGCGCGCTGGCCTGGTACTGGTCGGCGCGCGAGGCGGCACGCATGGCGGCCATGGGCGACATGCCGATGCCCCCGACCGACTGGCTGTCCCCGCAGGGGCTACTGGTCTTCGGCATGTGGCTGGCGATGATGCAGGCGATGATGCTGCCGGCGGCCCTGCCGATGATCCTGCTCTACCGTCGCTGCGTGCAGCGCGACCGCCAGCGAACGGCCAGGCTCTGGCTGTTCTGTGCGGCCTATGTGCTGGTGTGGTCCGCCTTCGCCCTGCTGCTGAGCGGCCTGCAGGCACTCGGCGAGCAGACCGGTGTGCTCGATCCGATGCAGCTGCGCCTGCCGCCGATGCTGGGCGGCCTGGTCCTGCTGGTGGCCGGCCTGTACCAGCTGAGCCACGCCAAGTCCGCCTGTCTCCAGCATTGCCAGAGTCCGTTGAGCTTCCTGCAGCATCATGCCCGCCCAAGACTGGTTGGCGCCTGGCTGACCGGTTTGCGGCATGGCCTGTATTGTCTGGGCTGCTGCTGGGCATTGATGCTGGTGTTGCTGGTGGTTGGCGCCATGAGCCTGTGGGGCATGGCACTGCTCAGTCTGCTGGTGCTGGCGGAAAAGTTGCTGCCCCTGGGCGAGCACTGGCGTCACGGCAGCGCCGCGCTGCTGATCGCCGCCGGCGTGCTGTTGCCGCTCTGGGCAAGCGTCTGACTCGGCGCCGGCGGCCGGTTCCCGGCTGTCGCTATCGAGCGCACCCCGGCTGCGGTCGCACAAGCCCTGGTGTTAATGAGAAACTATGCCGTTTTCAGCACAAGGGATTTCCGGGGTCATGCTGTTCACCCGCAGACAGGTACTCACAGGTTTGGTCGGACTGGGCGTCGCTGGTGCCGGTATCGGTGGCGTGCGTTACTGGCTCGGGCGACCTGCCGATGTCACCACGCACGACTACGAGCTGATCGCCGCGCCGCTGGATGTCGAGCTGGTGCCTGGGCATGCCACGCCCGCCTGGGCTTACGGCGGCCAGGCGCCGGGCCTGGAGCTGCGCGGGCGGCAGGGCGACTGGCTGCGGGTGCGCTTCATCAACCACCTGCCGCAGCCCACCACCATTCACTGGCACGGCATCCGCCTGCCGCTGGAGATGGACGGCGTACCTTACGTGTCGCAGTTGCCGGTGTTGCCCGGCGAGTTCTTCGACTATCGCTTCCAGCTGCACGATGCCGGCAGCTTCTGGTATCACCCGCACACGACGAGCAGCGAGCAGCTGGGGCGCGGGCTGGTCGGTCCGCTGATCGTCGATGAGCGTGAACCGAGCGGTTTTCGCCACGAACGCACGCTGAGTCTGAAGAGCTGGCACGTCGACCAGCAGGGTGCCTTCACCGCCTTCAGCGTACCGCGCGAGGCGGCCCGCGGCGGTACGCCTGGCGTGCTGTCGACGGTGAACGGCCAGCACGCTCCGGTACTCGATCTGCCGGCCGGGCAAGTCGTGCGGCTGCGCGTGCTGAACCTCGACAATACGCTGACCTATCGGCTAAACCTGCCGGACGGCGAGGCGCGCATCTATGCGCTGGATGGCCATCCGATCGTGCCTCGACCGCTGGGCAAGGAATACTGGCTCGGTCCCGGCATGCGCATCGACCTGGCGCTGCGTGTACCGGCGGCGGGTACGCAGCTGTCGCTGCGCAACGGACCATTGCGCCTGGCGACGCTGCGTGCGGTCGCGCATGCCGGGGCGAGCGGCGACTGGCCGCCGGCGCTGCCGGCCAATCCGGTAGCGGAGCCGGATCTGCAACGGGCCGAGACACTGCGCTTCAACTTCGAGTGGGCCGGCAACCTGTCGGCCGATGTCGAGCAGGGCGGCGCCTACACGTTCTGGCAGATCAACGGCCAGGCCTGGGACATCAATGACAAGAGCTGTGCCGAGCGCCCGATCGCGACGCTCAAGCGCAACGGTCACTACATCTTCGAGCTGCGCAACCTCAGCCAGTACCAGCATCCGATTCATCTGCACGGCATGGCTTTCAAGGTGCTTGCCTCGAATCGGCGGAAAATCGAGCCCTGGTTCACCGACACGTTCCTGCTGGGACGTAACGAAACGGCGCGGATCGCGCTGGTGGCGGATAATCCGGGTGTGTGGATGTTCCACTGCCATGTCATCGACCATATGGAAACCGGGCTGATGGCGGCGATCGAGGTGGTATGAAACCGGGCAGGGAAGCACTGTGAGAAAGTCGCTGATCATTGATCGCAGCCAGGACGAGCATTTCATGCGCGAGGCGCTGGCATTGGCAGAGCAGGGCGCGGCGCTGGGCGAGGTGCCGGTGGGCGCCGTGCTGGTGCAGGACGGGCAGATCGTCGGGCGCGGCTTCAACTGCCCGATCTCCCGCCACGACCCCAGCGCTCACGCCGAGATGGTCGCCATCCGTGATGCCGCGCAGACCGTGGCCAACTACCGGCTGCCGGGCAGCACGCTGTACGTGACGCTGGAGCCGTGCAGCATGTGCGCCGGGCTGATCGTGCACTCGCGCGTCCAGCGCGTGGTGTATGGCGCCACCGAGCCGAAGGCCGGCGTGGTGGTCAGTCGCGGACAGTTCTTCGCGCAGGAATTTCTCAACCACCGGGTGCTGGTCGAGGGCGGCGTGCTGGCGCAGGAGTGCGGCGAGGTGCTGCGCGAATTCTTTCGCCTGCGCCGGCAGAAGTGATGCCTGGCGGCCGCACGAACCGCCGATCCTGATTTCTCGGCCGTTGCGTACCGCCCGCACTTCTCGGCAGGTGCCAGCCTAGAGTGGCGCGGCGATCGGCAGGGTCTCGCGGGCGTCGATGCTGCCCTGGGCGGGAAATACGACCAGATGATCGGCGGCGATGGCGATGCCGACTTCCTGGCCGGTGAGGTAGTCGTCGTGGCTGGCGAAGATGGTCACCAGCTGGTTGCCGGTCGGCAGTTGCAGGCGATAGAGCGTCGAGGCGCCGAGGAACGTCTTGCCGATGATGAGCGCGCGCAGCGGGCTGTCCGGGCGATAGACGATGTCGTCCGGGCGCAGCAGCACATCCACCGAGCTGCCGGCCGGCCAGGTGTAGGCGCGGTTGCCGTGAATCACGCCGAGTTCGGTCTGCACCGCTTCCGGGTCGATCAGCTGGCCGCGAATGAAATACCCCTGGCCAATGAAGCTGGCGACGAAAGGCGTCAACGGCTCGTGGTAGAGGTTGAAGGGCGTGTCCCACTGCTCCAGCCGGCCATCGTGGAAGACGCCGACCTGGTCGCTGACGGCGAACGCTTCTTCCTGGTCATGGGTGACGAGGATGGCACTGGTGCCGCGCGCCTTGAGGATGTCGCGCACTTCGTGGCTGAGGTGCCGGCGCAACTCGACATCGAGATTGGAAAACGGCTCATCGAGCAGCAGCAGCTCGGGTTCCGGCGCCAGGGCGCGGGCCAGCGCGACGCGTTGCTGCTGGCCGCCGGAGAGTTCGTGCGGATAGCGCCGGCCGAGCGCGGACAGGTGCACCAGATCGAGCATTTCCTCGACGATGCGGCTGCGTTCGGGATGCTTGCGGATGCCGAAGCCGATGTTCTCGGCGACCGTCAGGTGCGGGAACAGCGCATAGTCCTGGAAGACCATGCCGATCCGGCGCTTTTCCGGGGCGAGGGTGAAGTCGGCGCGGGAGATGACTGTCTCGCCCAACTGGATTTCACCCTGGTGTACCGGCTCGAAACCGGCGATGGCGCGCAGGGTGGTGGTCTTGCCGCAGCCCGAGGGGCCGAGCAGGCAGCCGATGTCGCCGCGATTCAGATGCAGGTTGAGGTTCTGCACGATGCGCTGCGCGCCGTAGCCGCAGGCCAGGTCGCGCAGGCGCAGCAGCGGCTCGTGCCTCATGCGTGGCGATAGGCCGGTTCGATGAGGAATTCGAGCAGGGCTTTCTGCGCGTGCAGGCGGTTTTCTGCCTGATCCCAGGCGACCGAGCGCGGATCGTCGAGCAGGTCCTGGCTGATTTCCTCGCCGCGGTGCGCCGGCAGGCAGTGCATGAACAGCACATCGGCGGCCGCGCAATCGAGCAGGGCGCGATCGACCTGGTACGGGCGGAAGGTGGCGAGGCGGGCGGCGGCCTCGTCTTCCTGGCCCATCGAGGCCCAGACGTCGGTGCTGATCAGGTGCGCGCCGGCGGCAGCTTCGCGCGGGTCGCGAGTGAGGCGGACGCGCTCGCCGGCCCGGGCAAGCAGTGCCGCATCGGGATCGTAACCCTGCGGACAGGCGATGTTGAGCTGGAAGTCGAACTGGATCGCCGCTTCTATATAGGTGTTGCACATGTTGTTGCCGTCACCGATCCAGGCCGCCATCTTGCCGGCGATGCTGCCGCGGTGCTCGTGGAAGGTCTGCATGTCGGCCAGCAACTGACAGGGATGCAGATCGTCGGAAAGGCCATTGATCACCGGGACGCGCGAGTTCGCGGCGAATTCGGTCAGGGTCGAGTGGGCGAAGGTACGGATCATCACCGCATCGAGCATGCTCGACATGACGATCGCCGAGTCGGCGATCGGTTCGCCGCGGCCAAGCTGGGTATCGCGCGGGGAGAGGAAGATCGCCTGGCCGCCGAGCTGGATCATGCCGGTCTCGAACGACAACCGGGTGCGGGTGGATGCCATCTCGAAGATCATGCCCAGCACGCGATTCTTCAGCGGCTCGAACAGCACGCCGCGTTTGCGCAGATCCTTCAGCTCGATGCCGCGGCGGACCAGGCTGTTCAGCTCCTGGGGCGTGCAGTCCATCAACGAGAGAAAGTGTCGTGCGCTCATATTAACTACCTTACATGTCGCAGGCCGTGATCCGTGGCTTTTTCCAGGGAAAACGGGGACCGACGACAGGAGTCGCACGGTGACGCGACGAAACGGGGAAGCCGCGATCTTATCCACAAATCGTGCACAGGCGCAAATTCGCCGCCAGGCGGCCGCAACTCTGCTGCATGCCGCAGGCCCGGCCGGGCCGCCGGCTAAAAGCCGAGCTCGCCACTCGGCTTTCGCGATGCAGTTCCGGTACAATGCGCGGCAACCGTCTAGCCGAGGTACTCCATGGATATCATCGAAACCATCAAAGAGCAGATCGCCAGCAATCCGGTGCTGCTGTACATGAAAGGCTCCCCCAACGCTCCGCAGTGCGGCTTCTCTGCCCGCGCGACCCAGGCGGTGATGGGCTGTGGCGAGAAGTTCGCCTATGTCGACATCCTGCAAAATCCGGAAATCCGCGCCAACCTGCCGAAGTACGCCAACTGGCCGACTTTCCCGCAGCTGTGGGTCAACGGCGAGCTGGTCGGTGGCAGCGACATCATTCTGGAAATGTTCGAGAAGGGCGAGCTGCAGACGCTGATCAAATCGGCGGTCGGCAAGAGCGAAGCCTGAGCAATCGGCTGCGGGACGGGCATCTCCAGCCGATGCCCGGGTTCGGGAACCGATAAAGAAAAACGCCATGTCCCGGTCGGGGCATGGCGTTTTTTCGTTGCGGCTGCGGTGCTGCCGGATCAGTCGTCCATCTGCGACTGCAGGTAATTTTCCAGCCCCACCTTGTCGATCAGCCCCAGCTGGGTTTCCAGCCAGTCGATATGCCCTTCCTCCGATTCGAGGATTTCTTCCAGCAGCTCGCGAGTGCCGTAATCGCCGATGCTCTCGCAGTAGGCGATGGCCTCTTTGAGGTCCTGCAGGCCGCCCTGCTCCAGCTTGAGATCGCACTCGAGCATCTCGCGGGTGTTTTCGCCGATCAGCAGCTTGCCCAGGTCCTGCAGGTTCGGCAGGCCTTCGAGGAAGAGGATGCGCTTGATCAGCTTGTCGGCATGCTTCATCTCGTCGATGGATTCTTCGTACTCGTGCTTGCCGAGTTTCTCCAGCCCCCAGTCCTCATACATGCGCGCATGCAGGAAGTACTGGTTGATGGCGACCAGTTCGTTGCCGAGGAGCTTGTTGAGATGCTGGATGACTAGCTTGTCGCCTTTCATGTTCTAGCCCTGCCTGAAGAAAATGAGTCGTTGGGCAGTCTGGCCATGATACTGGGGGCTGTCAAACCTAAGCCCTTGAATGCAAAAGGCTAGATCCGAATGCGAATGTTTTCATTGCGCATCGGGTGGGTAACGTCTTGATTTACAGGCGTAAAAAAGCCGGGCAACGGCCCGGCTTGGATGGCTGGTTTCGCTCAGGCGGGAGCGAAGCTGGCGGGATAGGCGAAGGCGGTCTGGGCGGCCTGGAGTTCGCCGAGGGTTTCGCGCACGACTTGCTTGGCCACGCAGGCACACTTGCCGCACTGGCTGGCGACGCCGGTGGCCTCGCGTACTTCACGGTAGCTGCAGCAGCCTTCGTAGATGGCTTCGCGAAGCTGACCGTCGGTGACACCCTGGCAAAGGCAAACGTACATGAGCAATACCCGTTGAGCCCGTTGATGATGAGATGCTAAACAGAATGAGAATGATTGTCAAAGTCCGTCTGTCTGGCATTTCTCCGCCCCTGCTGCACCGGCGGGGTTGCACGCGACAGCCTGTCTGGGCTTTGCGGTAGACTGCGCGCCTTTTTTCCAACCGGAGGCCGCTCATGGCCCTGCAAGCCACGCCGTACAAGGTGGAACTCAATCTCACCGACCTGGATCGCGGGGTGTACGAGAACCTGCGTTTCACGGTCGCCCGGCATCCCTCGGAAACCGAGGAGCGCCTGGGGGTGCGCCTGATCGCCTACGCGCTCTGGTACAGCGAGCAACTGGCGTTCGGTCGTGGCCTGTCCGATGTGGACGAGCCGGCGCTCTGGGAGAAGAGTCTCGATGGTCGTGTATTGCACTGGATTGAGGTCGGACAACCGGATGCCGAGCGTCTGACCTGGTGCTCGCGCCGTGCCGAGCGCACCAGCCTGGTGGCCTACGGCAACCTGCGCGTGTGGCAGGGCAAGGTGGTGGACGCGGTGCGCAACCTGAAGAACCTGTCCATCGTCGCCGTGGATTCCGAATCGCTTGCGGCGCTGGTCAAGGATCTGCCGCGCAGCCTGCAATGGGGCGTGATGATCAGCGACGGCACCCTGTTCATCACCGACGAGCGTGGCCAGTTCGAGGTATCGCTGGAGTGGTTGCTGGGCGAGCGTTGAACGGCGCCAGTCGGCTGAATCGTGATTGGCGGCCTGCCGACAGTGCATTGCTGTATGCTTTTGCGCCGATTTTCTCCGGCGCCCGTGCCGAAGAGCCGTGACCGGAAAGCCAGCCGATGCGTATCGAACCCCGCCCTCTACCTGAAACCCTGCCCGAACTCGGCGACCTGCCGCCGCTGCTGACCCGTCTGTATGCCGCGCGCGGCGTGCGCTCGGCCAGCGAGCTGGACAAGGCGCTGGCGCGGCTGATGCCCTACAACCAGCTCAAGGGCATCGAGCGCGCGGTCGAGTTGCTGGTCGAGGCGCTGGATAAGCGCCAGCGCATCCTCTTCGTCGGTGATTTCGACGCCGATGGCGCCACCGCGAGCACCGTCGGCGTGCTCGGCCTGCGCCAGCTGGGCGCGGCGCATGTCGACTATCTGGTGCCCAATCGCTTCGAGTACGGCTACGGCCTGACCCCGGAAATCGTTGCCGTGGCGCTGCAGCGCGCGCCCGAACTGCTGGTCACCGTGGACAACGGCATCTCCAGCGTCGATGGCGTCGCGGCGGCCAAGGCAGCCGGGCTGCGGGTGCTGGTCACCGATCACCACCTGCCGGGTCACGAGCTGCCGGCGGCGGATGCGATCGTCAATCCGAACCAGCCCGAATGCGCCTTCCCGAGCAAATGCATGGCCGGTGTCGGGGTGATCTTCTATGTGCTGCTGGCACTGCGTGCGCGGCTGCGCGAGCTGGGCTGGTTCACGCGTAACGGCTGGAGCGAGCCGAATCTGGCCGAACTGCTCGATCTGGTGGCGCTGGGCAGCGTCGCCGACGTGGTGCCGCTGGACGCCAACAACCGCATCCTCGTGCATCAGGGGCTGGCGCGGATTCGTGCCGGGCGGGCGCGACCGGGGTTGCGGGCGATTCTCGAAGTCGCCGGGCGCGATCATCGGCGCATCACCTCGACCGATCTGGGCTTCATCCTCGGCCCGCGCTTGAACGCGGCGGGGCGGCTGGATGACATGAGCCTGGGCATCGAGTGCCTGCTCTGCGAGGACGAGGCGCTGGCGCGCGACATGGCGACCCAGCTCGATCAGCTCAATCAGGACCGCAAAAGCATCGAGCAGGGCATGCAGCGCGAGGCGCTGGCGCAGCTCAAGGACCTGCCACTGGAGGATCTGCCGTTCGGCCTGTGCCTGTTCGAGGCGGACTGGCATCAGGGCGTGATCGGCATTCTCGCGTCGCGGCTGAAGGAGCGTTATCACCGGCCGACCATCGCCTTCGCCGATGCGGGCGACGGCCAGCTCAAGGGCTCGGCACGCTCGGTGCCGGGCTTTCATATTCGCGACGCGCTGGATGCGGTAGCGGCGCGACATCCGGGGCTGATCAGCAAGTTCGGCGGCCACGCGATGGCGGCTGGACTGTCGCTGCCGCAGGAAAATTTCGGCGCCTTCGCCGCCGCGTTCGACGCCGAAGTGCGCCGTCAGCTCAACGAGGACGATCTGACCGGCCGCCTGCTGACCGATGGCCAGCTCAGCATCGAGGAGTTCCATCTGGAGCTGGCGCGGGCGCTGCGCAACGCCGGGCCCTGGGGCCAGCACTTCCCCGAGCCGATGTTTCACGGCGTGTTTCAACTGGTGCAGCAGCGCATCGTCGGCGAGCGTCACCTCAAGCTGGTACTCAGGAGCGAGTGCGGTGCGCTGACCCTGGACGGCATCGCCTTCAACATCGACCGCGAACTCTGGCCGAACCCGACGGTGCGCTGGGCGGAGCTGGCCTACAAGCTGGACGTCAACGAGTACCGCGGCCAGGAAAGCGTGCAGCTGCTGGTCGCGCACATCGCCGCGCGCTGAGCGTCCGCTCGCCGCCGATTGACCGGCTGAATCCAGCGCCATTTCTCCGCAGACGTTCGATTGTTGCCCGTCCTGCCCGCGCCTACAGTGGCGGGACAACAACAGCGTCATGCGGGAAACCGAAATGAGCGAGACGACCGTCCATCACCGTGCCTGCCATCTGTGCGAAGCCATCTGCGGCCTGACCATCCAGACCGAGGGCGAGCGCATCCTCTCGATCAAGGGCGATCCGCTCGATCCGTTCAGCCGGGGCCATATCTGTCCCAAGGCGGTGGCCCTGCAGGATATCCAGAACGACCCCGACCGCTTGCGCCGGCCGATGCGCCGGCATGGCGCGCAGTGGCAGGCGATCGAGTGGGATGAGGCGTTCGCCCTGGTTGCCGATCGGCTCGCCGAGATTCGCGAGCGTCATGGCAGCAACGCCGTGGCCGTCTACCAGGGCAACCCGAGCGTGCACAACTACGGGCTGATGACCCACAGCAACTACTTCCTCGGCCTGCTGAAGACGCGCAACCGCTTCTCCGCAACCTCGGTCGACCAGCTGCCGCATCACCTCACCAGCTACCTGATGTACGGCCACGGCCTGCTGTTGCCGGTGCCGGATATCGATCACACCGACTTCATGCTGATCCTCGGCGGCAATCCGCTGGCCTCCAACGGCAGCATCATGACCGTGCCGGACGTGGAAAAGCGCCTCAAGGCGCTGCGCGTGCGGGGCGGCACGCTGGTGGTGGTCGACCCGCGCCGCAGCGAGACCGCGGTGATCGCCGACCGTCATCTGTTCGTACGCCCGGGACAGGACGCGGCGCTGCTGTTCGGTCTGCTCAACACGCTGTTCGAGGAAGGGCTGACACGCGCCACACCGCTGCCGGTGGACGGTCTCGACGAGGTGCGCGCAGCCATCGCGCCGTTCAGCGCCGAGGCGATGAGCGCGCGCTGCGGTGTGCCGGCCGAGACGATCCGCCAACTGGCGCGGGATTTCGCCGCCGCGGACAAGGCGGCCTGCTACGGCCGCATGGGCGTCTCGACCCAGGCCTTCGGCAGCCTGTGCCAGTGGCTGGTGCAGCTGATCAATCTGGTCACCGGCAATCTCGATCGGGTCGGTGGCACGCTGTGCACCGAACCTGCGGTAGATCTGGTCGAAACCACCACTGGCGGACACTTCGCCGCCTGGCGCAGCCGGGTGTCGTAACTGCCGGAGTACGGCGGCGAACTGCCGGTGGCGGCGCTGGCCGAGGAGATGCTCGAGCCCGGAGAAGGGCAGGTGCGTGCGCTGATCACCGTGGCCGGCAACCCGGTGCTCTCCACGCCCAACGGGCGCAAGCTGGAGCAGGCGCTCGACGGTTTGGAGTTCATGCTCAGCGTCGATTTCTATATCAACGAAACCACGCGCTACGCCGATCTCATCCTGCCGCCGACCGCGCCGCTGGAGCACGATCACTACGACAGCACCTTCAACCTGCTCGCCGTGCGCAATGTCACGCGCTTCAACCAACCGGTGCTGGCCAAACCGGACGGCGCGCTGGACGACTGGGAAATCTTCGTCGGGCTGGCCAAGGCCTATGCGGCGTGTACCGGCGTCGAGCTGAAACCGACGCTGGCGCCGCAGCAGATGATCGATCTGGCGTTGCGTCACGGCCCCTACGGTGATCGCTCCGAGCGCAGGCTGAGCCTGGCGGCGCTCGAGGATTATCCGCATGGGCTGGACCTCGGGCCGCTGCGACCGAACCTCGCGCGCCGCCTGAAGACCGCGAACCAGCGAATCCAGGCAGCACCGCCGCTGTTTGTGGAAGACCTGCAGCGCTTCGCCCGGCAGCCGCAGATGCCCGCCGGGGCGTTGCTGCTGATCGGTCGCCGCCATGTGCGCAGCAACAATTCCTGGATGCACAACTACCCGCGGCTGGTGAAGGGCAAGCCGCGTCACCAACTGCTGATGCATCCGGCCGACATGGCGGCGCGTCGGCTGCACGATGGCCAGCGCGTGCAAGTTCGCTCGCGAGTCGGGGTGATCGAGGTGGACGTGCTCGGCAGCGACGAGATGATGCCGGGCGTGGTCAGTCTGCCGCATGGCTGGGGCCATGCCCGCGCGGGTGTGCAGATGACCGTCGCCGCGCAGCAGCCGGGTGCCAGCAGTAACGACCTGACCGACCAGAAGGCGCTGGATGTATCGGGCAATGCGGCGCTCAACGGCGTGCCGGTGCAGGTGAGCGCAGCCTGATCGGCGGCGCGTTCTGGTCGCCGGGGCTGGGCAGGCGTGCGGAAACAGTCTCTACTGAATACTGTCCAATTCGAGATTTTGACAGTCGAGGCCGCCATGTCCCAGCTATTCCAGCCGCTTACCCTGCGCCAACTGACCTTGCCCAACCGGATCGCCGTTTCGCCGATGTGCCAGTACTCGGCCCAGGGCGGCTTGGCCAACGACTGGCACCTCGTGCATCTCGGCAGTCGTGCGGTCGGCGGCGCCGGGCTGGTGATCGTCGAGGCCACGGCAGTCACGCCGGATGGACGCATTTCTCCCGAAGACCTGGGCATCTGGTCTGACGAGCACGTCGAGCCGCTGCGCCGTATCACCCGTTTCATCGAGGCACAGGGTTCGGTCGCCGGCGTGCAGCTGGCGCACGCCGGGCGCAAGGCGAGTACCTGGCGGCCCTGGCTCGGCAAGCACGGCAGCGTACCGGTCGCCGAGGGTGGCTGGATTCCGGTGGGGCCGTCGGCCATCGCCTTCTCGCCGGAGCACGCGGTGCCCACCGCACTGGACGAGGCCGCCATCGCCGAGGTGGTGCAGGCGTTTGTCACCGGCGCCGAGCGCGCGCTGGCGGCCGGCTTCAAGATCGCCGAGGTGCATGCTGCGCACGGCTATCTGCTGCATCAGTTCCTCTCGCCGCTGTCCAATCAACGCCAGGATCGCTACGGCGGTTCGTTCGAGAACCGTATCCGCCTGTTGCTGGAGATCACCGCCGCGGTGCGTGAGGTCTGGCCGCAGGAGTTGCCGCTGTTCGTACGGTTGTCGGCGACCGACTGGGTGGAGGATGGCTGGAACCCGGATGAAACCGTGAAGCTGGCACAGCGCCTGAAGGACGTGGGCGTCGACCTGATCGATGTTTCGTCCGGCGGCACCGCGGCCAATGCGGAGATTCCGGTCGGGCCGGGCTATCAGACCCAGTTCGCCGAGCGCGTGCGCAAGGAGGCGGGTATCGCCACCGGCACCGTGGGCATGATCACCGAAGCGGTGCAGGCCGAGCACATCCTGCGCACCGGTCAGGCCGATCTGATCCTGCTGGCCCGCGAGCTGCTGCGCGACCCGTACTGGCCGCTGCATGCCGCCGAATATCTGGGCGATCGCGCGGTGCCGTGGCCGGCGCAATACGTGCGCGCTGCCCACCGCGACACGCCGATTCGCCAGTTGCCCGACCCGCTCGATTGAGCGGTCGTCCACCCCACCTTCCTTTTCACTGCATAGGTACTTCGATGAAAACCAGTGGCCTTCTCGATCAACTGCTCAAGGCAGGGCAGGACCTGCTGAACAAGCCGCAAACCCCGGCAGCCGGCGGCAAACTCGCTGCCGGCGGACTGGGCGATCTGCTCGGCGGCAGCGCCGGCGGTTCGCTCGGCAACGTGCTGTCCGGTGCCGGTGGTGGCGCCCTGGCGGCCGGCGCGATCGGCCTGCTGCTGGGTAACAAGAAGGCCCGCAAGTTCGGCGGCAAGGCCGTGACCTATGGCGGCCTGGCCGCGCTCGGCGTGCTGGCCTACAAGGCCTACAGCAACTGGCAGGCGCAACAGGCCGGCGCACCGCAACAGCCGCCGCAGACCGTCGACCGCCTGCCGCCAGCGCAGGTCGAGGAACACAGCCAGGCGATCCTCAAGGCGCTGGTGGCCGCGGCGAAGTCCGACGGGCATATCGATGCGCGCGAGCGTCAGCTGATCGATGCCGAAGTCGCCAAGCTGACCGATGATGGCGAGCTGCAACGCTGGCTGGATGCCGAGCTGAACAAGCCGCTCGATCCGGCCGAGGTCGCCGCCGCGGCGAAGACGCCGGAAATGGCTGCCGAGATGTATCTGGCCAGCGTGCTGATGGTCGACGAGGAACACTTCATGGAGCGCGCCTACCTCGAGGAGCTGGCGCGGCAGCTCAAGCTCGCTCCGCAACTGAAGGCGGAACTGGAAAGCCAGGTACGCGCCGTCGCCGGTTGAATCGGCGGCGCGCGCCGGCCAGCGGCGATTGTCTCGAGTCCGGTTCGTCCCGGCGGGCTGTCAGCGCACGCCTGCTGGGTTTATAATCGCCGGCTTTTCGAAACGTCCGATTGCGAGTGCTGCCCACCATGGAAATCAACCCGATCCTCAACAGCATCAAGGACCTGTCCGACCGCACCCAGTCCATTCGGGGGTATCTTTGACTACGATCAGAAGCATGATCGTCTCGTCGAAGTAAACCGCGAACTCGAAGACCCGAACGTCTGGAACAACCCCGAATACGCGCAGAACCTGGGCCGTGAGCGCGCCACCCTGGCGCAGATCGTCGAGACCATCGACGACCTCACCGGCAGCCTGACCGACTCGCGCGACCTGCTCGACATGGCCGTCGAAGAAGACGACCAGGGCGCGGTGGATGACGTCGCCGCCGAGCTGGAACGCCTGCGCGAAATTCTCGAGAAGCTCGAGTTCCGCCGCATGTTCAGCCACGAGATGGACCCGAACAACTGCTACCTCGATATCCAGGCCGGCTCCGGCGGTACCGAGGCCCAGGACTGGGCCAACATCCTGCTGCGTATGTACCTGCGCTGGGCCGACAAGCGTGGCTTCAATGCCGAGATCGTCGAACAGTCCGAGGGCGAAGTCGCCGGCATCAAGGGCGCCACCGTGCATATCAAGGGCGAATACGCCTTCGGCTGGCTGCGCACCGAGATCGGCGTGCACCGCCTGGTGCGCAAGAGCCCGTTCGACTCCGGCGCCCGTCGCCACACCTCGTTCTCGGCGGTATTCGTATCGCCCGAGATCGACGACAGGGTGGAGATCGAGATCAACCCGGCCGACCTGCGCATCGACACCTACCGCTCCTCCGGCGCCGGTGGTCAGCACGTCAACACCACCGACTCGGCGGTGCGTATCACCCACGTGCCAACCAATACCGTGGTGGCCTGCCAGAACGAACGTTCCCAGCACGCCAACAAGGACACCGCCATGAAGATGCTGCGGGCCAAGTTGTACGAGCTGGAAATGCAGAAGCGCAACGCCGCCTCTCAGGCGCTGGAAGACAGCAAGTCGGACATTGGCTGGGGCCACCAGATCCGTTCCTACGTGCTCGACGACTCGCGCATCAAGGATCTGCGTACTGGCGTGGAGCGCAGCGATTGCCAGAAGGTGCTCGACGGCGACCTCGACGGATACCTCGAAGCCAGTCTCAAGCAGGGGCTGTAAAGCCGGCCTAGCGGTGGGCTGAAGCCCACCCTACTTAAGTTCCACATATCCAGATGTAGGGTGGGCTTCAGCCCACCAGATTAGATTAGGGGCAGGTCCCTGGTGGGCTGAAGCGAAACGCCTTCCGGCGCACCCAATCCAGGATCCATCCATTCGATTCCAGGCATTTTGAAACCATGAGCGAACAACCGCTGAACCAGCACGCCATCCAAGAGGAAGAAAACAAGCTGATTGCCCAGCGCAAGGAAAAGCTTGCTGCCGTGCGCGAGCAGGGCAATGCCTTCCCCAATGACTTCCGTCGCGACAGCTATGCAGGCGACCTGCAGAAACAGTACGCCGAGAAGACCAAGGAGGAGCTGGAAGCGGCCGCCATCCCGGTCAAGGTCGCCGGGCGCATCATGCTCAACCGCGGTGCGTTCATGGTCCTGCAGGACATGAGCGGGCGCATTCAGGTTTACGTCGACCGCAAGGTCCTGCCGGCCGAGCAGCTCGAAGCGGTCAAGCATTTCGACCTCGGCGACATCATCGCCGCCGAAGGCACCCTGGCGCGTTCCGGCAAGGGCGATCTGTACGTCTACATGAACAGCGTGCGCCTGCTGACCAAGTCGCTGCGCCCGCTGCCGGACAAGTTCCACGGCCTGACCGACACCGAGCAGCGCTACCGCCAGCGCTACGTCGACCTGATCATGAACGACGAGGTACGCGAGACCTTCCGCGTGCGTTCGCAGGTGATCGCGCACATCCGCCAGTTCCTGCGCGAGCGCGACTTCCTCGAAGTGGAAACGCCGATGTTGCAGACCATCCCCGGCGGCGCCGCGGCCAAGCCGTTCGAGACGCACCACAACGCGCTGGACATGCCGATGTTCCTGCGTATCGCGCCGGAGCTGTACCTCAAGCGCCTGGTCGTCGGTGGCTTCGAGCGGGTGTTCGAGATCAACCGCAACTTCCGTAACGAAGGCGTTTCGACCCGGCACAACCCCGAGTTCACCATGCTCGAGTTCTACCAGGCCTACGCCGACTACGAAGACAACATGGACCTCACCGAGGAGCTGTTCCGCGAGCTGGCCCAGGCCGTGCTCGGCAGCACCGACGTGCCCTATGGCGACAAGGTCTTCCACTTCGGTGAGCCCTTCGCGCGGCTGTCGGTGTTCGATTCGATCCTCAAGTACAACCCGGAAATCAGCGCGGACGATCTAAACGACGTCGAGAAGGCCCGCGCCATCGCCAAGCAGGCCGGCGCCAAGCTGCTCGGTCACGAAGGCCTGGGCAAGCTGCAGGTGATGATTTTCGAGGAGCTGGTCGAGCACAAGCTGGAGCAGCCGCACTTCATCACCGAGTATCCGTTCGAGGTCTCGCCGCTGGCGCGGCGCAACGACCAGAACCCCAACGTCACCGACCGCTTCGAGCTGTTCATCGGTGGCCGCGAGATCGCCAACGCCTATTCCGAGCTTAACGATGCCGAGGACCAGGCCGAGCGTTTCCACGCCCAGGTGGCGGACAAGGACGCCGGTGACGACGAGGCCATGCATTTCGACGCCGATTTCGTCCGCGCGCTGGAATACGGCATGCCGCCGACCGCCGGCGAGGGCATCGGCATCGACCGCCTGGTGATGCTGCTGACCAACTCGCCGTCGATCCGCGACGTGATCCTCTTCCCGCACATGCGCCCGGAGGTCTGATCCGACCGGCGCTCCCGCTGGCTGCAACGGGAGCGCCAGCGCTGCCGGGGGCATTCTGCCACCCGCGGCGGCGGCCTTGTGTCTAACCTGAATGCTACGAACCTTCGTTGGCGAGGCCTGGATGAATAGCCGCAACAATCTCGATGAATATCAGACGATCGTGCGCGCGTTGTCCGATCGCCTCGTCGACGCGCAGACCCCGGTGCGCGTACTCGATGCGGTGAAGTGGGACGACGGTATTCGCCAGGCATTCTTCGCCGCCGGGGGGCGCGAGCTGCCGCCGGTGGACCGCGCCTATTACGAGGCGCGACCGCTGGCCTACGACTCCGGCGCGAAGAAGCAGGAATTCCAGGACATCGAGCGTGACATCACCCGCCAGCTCGGCCAGTTCAATCCGGTCGGGCAGATCATGCGGCGCATGTGCCGCGAATACCGCATGGTCATCCGCATGCTCGAGGCGCGCGGCACGGCGGACTTCGGCATGATCTCGCAGGAACTCTACGGCGCGGCCTCTGATGCCTTTCATGCCGGCGACCCGACCCTCGCCGACCTCGGGCTGATGCTCTCGGACTACCTGAACAACATCGCCGATCGCAGCGACCTGAAGGACGAGCCCAAGACGCTGGATGCCAAGCAGGCGGTGGCAATGCTGCAGAAACGCCTCGACGCGGTGTTCGGCGAGGGCGAGGGCGTGATCCGCGTGTTCGAGTCAGACGGCATCCTCGCCGACGCCGCGGCCGGCGCCGACTACATCAAGATTCGCAGCGACGCGCTGTTCAACGAGCGCGACGTGCGTGCGCTGGAAGTCCACGAGGGGCTGGTGCACGTCGGCACCACGCTCAACGGGCTCAACCAGCCGATCTGCACCTTCCTCGCCAAGGGGCCGCCGTCTTCCACCGTGACCCAGGAAGGCCTGGCGATCCTGATGGAGGTGATCGCCTTCGCCTCCTATCCGACCCGTCTGCGCAAGCTCACCAACCGCACGCGCGCCATCCACATGGCCGAGGACGGCGCCGATTTCCTCGACGTGTTCGCCTTCTTCCGCGAGCAGGGTTATGCCGACGACGAGTGCTACAGCAACGCCAGCCGGGTGTTTCGCGGCTCGATCCCCGATGGCCTGCCCTTCACCAAGGATCTGTCCTACCTGAAGGGCTTCATCATGATCTACAACTACATCCAGCTCGCGGTGCGCAAGGGTCGGCTGGAGCAGATCCCGTTGCTGTTCTGCGGCAAGACCACCCTGGAAGACATGCGCACCCTGCGCCAGCTGGTGGACGAGGGCATGGTGGTGCCGCCCAGGTACCTGCCGCCGCAGTTCCAGGACCTCAACGCGCTGTCGGCGTGGATGTGCTTCTCCAACTTCCTCAATCACCTGAGCCTGGATCGCATCGAGGCGGACTACGCCAACATTCTCTGAAGCCACAAGCCACAAGCCACAAGCCACAAGCACCTGAGGCGAATGTCGCTTTCTACCTCCACGCCGCGGCGCGGATCGGTGCGCTGTGATCCAGCCTGGCCAACCAATCGAAGGTTACTTCCATGCCCAGCCACCAGCTCGAATACGACATCCTCGGCCAGTCCGCGCAGAGCGTGGAGATCATTCTCGACCCCGACGAGACGGTGATCGCCGAGGCCGGCGCGATGAACTACATGACCGAGGGCGTGCGCTTCGAGACGCGCATGGGCGACGGTTCCAGCAGCGGCGTGCTCGGCAAGCTGTGGGGGATGGGCAGGCGCATGCTCACCGGCGAATCGCTGTTCCTCACCCACTTCACCAATAGCGGCAAGGGCAAGGCGCGGGTGGCGTTCGCTGCGCCCTATCCGGGCACGGTAGTGCCGGTAGACCTCGCCGCACTCGGCGGACGGCTGACCTGCCAGAAGGACAGCTTTCTCTGCGCAGCCTACGGTACCCGGGTCGGCATCGCCTTGAGCAAGCGCATCGGCGCCGGTTTCTTCGGCGGTGAAGGCTTCATCCTGCAGTGCCTGGAAGGCGACGGGCTGGCGTTCCTGCATGCCGGCGGTACGGTGATTCGCAAGGAGCTGAAAGACGAAACCCTGCGCCTGGACACCGGTTGCCTGGTCGCTTTCAGCGACGGCATCGATTACGACATCCAGCTTGCCGGCGGCCTGAAGAGCATGCTGTTCGGCGGCGAGGGGCTGCTGCTGACCACGCTCAAGGGCACCGGCAGCGTCTGGATCCAGAGCCTGCCGTTCTCGCGGCTGGCCGAGCGGGTCTACGCGGCGACCTGGCAGGCGCGCGGCGAGACGCGGGCGGGCGGCGACTGATCCGCGCCTGCGTCCGGCGAATTTGCCACAATGCACTCCTTTTTGTTTCGACGAGGCCCAGATGTCCGAACGCAATGCCATTCCGCTGATTCTCACCGCCATCGGTAGCGTGGTCGGCACCGTCGCGGTGCTGTCCTACTACGGCTACGTGCACGTCGCCAAGCCGGAAGATGCGCTGCTGCTGGCCGATTACACCATGCTCAAGACCGTTCCCGGCGAGGACTACCGCGTGTCGCTGAAACCGGCGGCCCAGGTCGCGCAGTGCATCGATGGCGTGCTGGTGCTGTTCGATACCGAGCAGAAGGGCCTGACCGGCGTGCTGGTGGACGACCAGAAACGCGCCGTGCGCTGCATGGACGCGCCGCCGCCGGCTGGCGCGGCGCAGTGACGCTCCGCGCCTGGCGCGGCGATATCACCGCGCTGGCGGTGGACGCCGTCGTCAACGCCGCCAACAGCTCGCTGCTGGGCGGCGGTGGCGTGGATGGCGCGATTCACCGGGCTGCCGGCCCGCAGCTGCGCGAGTACTGCAGCACGCTGGGCGGCTGTGCGGTGGGTGAGGCGCGGCTGACACCGGGCTTTCGCCTGCCGGCACGCTGCATCATCCACACCGTCGGGCCGATCTGGCAGGGCGGCGCCCAGGGCGAACCCGAGCAGCTGGCGGCGTGCTACCGCAACAGTTTCGCCCTGGCCGAGCAGCACCAACTGCGCAGCATCGCCTTCCCGGCGATCAGCTGCGGCATCTACGGTTATCCCCTTGAGCCGGCAGCAGAGATCGCCGTGCGCGAGTTGTGCGCCGGACTGGCCGCTGCGGCGCATGTGCGGGAGGTGCTGCTGGTGGCGTTTTCCGCCGAGCAGGACGAACTCTACCGGCGCCTGCTGGACGCCTGAAGACCGCAGCCAGCGCGGCTGCGGTCGGCTGGCTGCGCTGTTCAGCGCATCGAGGTGCGCGGCGCGACCGGGCGGTCGTCGTCGGAGATGGTCACCTCGACGCGACGGTTCATGGCGCGCCCGGACGATGTGCTGTTGCTCGCCACCGGATAGTCCTCGCCGTAGCCCTGGCTGACGATGCGCTGCGGATCGACGCCCATCTTCACCAGCGCCATGCGCACGGCGTTGGCGCGCCGCTCAGACAGCCCCAGGTTGTACTGGTCCGAGCCGTTGCTGTCGGTGTAGCCCTCGACGATCACCTTGCGCTCGGGGTTGTCGTTGAGGAAGTCGGCCAGCTTCTGCACGCTGCGCATGCCGCCGGGCTTGAGTTCGGCGCGGTCGTAGTCGAACAGCACGTCGCCGAAGGTCACCAGGGTGCCGCGCTCGGTCTGCTTGGCCTGCAGGCTCTCCTGCAGCTTGCGGATTTGTGCCTCGCGCGATTCCAGGCGGGCTTCGGCACGGTGCGCCGAGGCTTTTTCCAGATCCTGCTCGGCGGTGCGCAGGGCGATGGTCTGTTCGGCCACCTCGATGCGGCGCTGGGCGAGGTAGGCGAGCTGATCGACCTGCTTCTCGTCGGCATCGTCGAGGTACGCCTGGTTGGCCCGATCGAGGGCCTTGCCGGCGTCCTGGGTTTCCAGCGCGGCGAGTCTGGAGGCGCGGGCGTCGGCCTGCAGCGCGGAATAGTTGCTACGGGCCTGTTCCAGCTGCGGATTGGGCTGGTTGGCGCAGGCCACCAGGCCGATGCTCAGCGCCAGCAGGGTCGGAAGGGTAACGAGCTTGTGCATGATGGTTTCATCCTTTTGCTGAGAATGGGACGACGCTCATGAGCGGAATCACTGGACGTTGCGCATACCTTCTTCACGCAGCTCGTTGACTCCCTGCTCGGCGTCCTTGACGGCCTTTTGCGCCTTGGCTGCCTCGGCCTTGCGCTCGGCCACGCGGGCGTCCCACTCGGCCTGCTCGGCGAGGATGCGGGCGCGCTCGAAGTCCTCCTTCTGCATGGCCAGCTCAGCTTCCTTCCACTTCTCCTGCGCGGCGCGCATTTCCACCGCGGCATATTCCGGGCCGCCAGCGCTGACGGCGCTGCGCACGGCCGATTCGGTCACTGCGAACTGCTCTTTCGGCGGGTTGCCGGCACAGGCAGTGAGCAGCAGGCCGCCCAGCACGACGGCGGCAAGCTTGGGCAGATGAATGCGCGAAGCGGGCATTGCGGTTTCTGTCTTCATGGGCTCTCTCCAATGGAATCGCCTGACACGTGCGAATGGTTCATCACCCGGCGGGCACGCCTCGTGCGCCATGACGGCTGACTGCCGGGCATATTTTTGTGAGGGCGGCAGGCGCCGATCGTTCCGTCGGAATGCGGCGCCAGGGCGTGCGGCGGCCGAGGTTGGCCGCCTGGTAGAGAGCGGGAGAGCGGGGTGGAACTCAGGCTGACGGCGACGCCTGCCCGTCCTGCAGTCGTTGCAGGTGCTTGCGCGACAGGGCGAGGAAGCGCGGTGTCGGTCCGATGTCCTCGTAGATCGGGTCGCCCTGCTCGTCGGTGGCGATCACCTGGCTGCCGCGCACATAGGGCAGGCTGCTTTCCACCGCTTCTAGCGCGGCGCCGACCAGTTCGCCGAGCAGCGCTTCGGTGCTGCGCCTGGGGTACATCTCGGCGAGCGCCGCCAGCCGCGCGGCGCTTTCGATATCCAGCGGGATGCTGTACTGCTCCGGGCTCAGTGCGCCCTTGGCGCCTTTTTCCCAGTGGTTGACCAGTTCCGAGATCTTCATGCTGGTTCCTCGTGCCGATGTGTCGAGCAGCCCGGCGCCGGCGCGTGCCTTGTCAGCGACGGGGGCGCTAGGCACTCTGGTTGCGGATATCTTGAGCGTAGCTGCTCGCTCGTCGTTGCACAGGCTGGCGCACCGGTCGGCCCGGCCCCAATCAGGAGAACCGCTCATGGCGAAAATCGATGCGCGTCTGCGCGAGAACGTCCACCTGCTCGGCGAGCTGCTCGGCGACACCGTGCGCGAGCAACTGGGCACCGCGTTCTTCGACAAGATCGAACGCATCCGCAAGGGCGCCAAGGCCGCCCGGCGCGGTTCGGCCGAAGGCGCGCAGCAGCTCGCCGAGACGCTGGACAGCCTGGACGAGAGCGAGCTGCTGCCGATGACCCGCGCGTTCAACCAGTTCCTCAACCTCGCCAACATCGCCGAGCAGTACCACGCGGTGCGGCGCCGGCAGGAAGGCGAGCCGGCGCCGTGCGAAAGCGGCGTGCTGCCCGAACTGCTCGAACGCCTGCAACACGCCGGGCACGGACCTGAGGCGCTGGCGCGCCAGGTCGGCGAGCTGGATATCGAGCTGGTGCTGACCGCCCACCCGACCGAGGTGTCGCGGCGCACGCTGATCCAGAAGTACGATGCCATCGCCGCGCAACTGGCCGCCCGCGATCACACCGACCTGACCGCCGCCGAGCAGGCCGACATTCAGCTGCGCCTGCAGCGGCTGATCGCCGAGATCTGGTACACCGAGGAAATCCGTCGCAACCGCCCGACCCCGGTGGAGGAGGCCAAGTGGGGCTTCGCCGCCATCGAGAATTCGCTCTGGCAGGCGCTGCCCAACGTGCTGCGCCAGACCGACGCGGCGCTGCGTGCCAGCACCGGCCAGCCGCTGCCGCTGGATGCCGCGCCGATCCGCTTCGCCTCCTGGATGGGCGGCGATCGCGATGGCAATCCGAACGTCACTGCGCCGGTGAGCCGCGAAGTGCTGCTGCTGGCGCGCGCGATGGCCGCCGACCTGTACCTGCGCGATATCGAGACGCTGATCACCGCGTTGTCGATGCAGACCGCCAGCGACGAACTGCTGAGCCAGTCCGGCGATACTTCGGAACCCTATCGCGTGTTGCTCAAGCGCCTGCGCGAGCGTTTGCAGGCGACGCGGGACTGGGCGAGCACGGCGCTGGAGCACGGCCATGCCGCGCCGCCGGCGGTGTTGCAGGACGTCGCCGAGCTGCGCGCGCCGCTGGAGCTGTGCTACCGCTCGCTGCACGCCTGTGGCATGGGCGTGATCGCCGACGGCGCGCTGCTCGACTGTCTGCGCCGGGTGGCCGCCTTCGGCCTGCATCTGGTGCGTCTGGACATTCGCCAGGATGCCGCCCGGCATGCCGCGGCGCTCGCCGAGATCACCGAATACCTCGGCCTGGGGCGCTACGACCAGTGGGATGAAACGCAGCGCCTGGACTTCCTGCTGCGGGAGCTGGACAACCGCCGGCCGCTGCTCTCGGTGCATTTCCAGCCGTCGCCGGATACCGCCGAGGTGCTGGCCACCTGCGCGGTGATCGCGGCGGCCCCGGCGGCGTCGCTCGGTTCCTACGTCATCTCGATGGCGCATGGCGCGTCCGACGTGCTGGCGGTGCAGCTGCTGCTCAAGGAATCCGGGCTGCAGCGGGCCATGCGCGTGGTGCCGCTGTTCGAGACGCTGGGCGACCTGGACAATGCGGCGCCGGCCATCGACCGCCTGCTGGGCCTGCCGGGCTATCGCAGCCGCTTGCAGGGACCGCAGGAGGTGATGATCGGCTATTCCGATTCGGCCAAGGACGCCGGCACCACCGCCGCCGCGTGGGCCCAGTACCGCGCCCAGGAAAGTCTGGTGGAGGTCTGTCGCGCCCACGGCGTCGAGCTGCTGCTGTTCCACGGCCGCGGCGGCACGGTCGGCCGCGGCGGCGGCCCGGCGCATGCGGCGATCCTTTCGCAGCCGCCGGGTTCGGTCGCCGGGCGTTTCCGCACCACCGAGCAGGGCGAGATGATCCGCTTCAAGTTCGGCCTGCCGGATATCGCCGAGCAGAACCTCAACCTCTATCTGGCCGCCGTGCTCGAAGCGACGCTGCTGCCGCCGCCGATGCCCGAGCCGCACTGGCGCGAACTGATGGACCGGCTGGCCGCCGACGGCGTGGCGGCCTATCGCCGCGTGGTGCGCGAGCATCCGCAGTTCGTCGCCTATTTCCGTCAGGCCACGCCCGAGCTGGAACTGGGCCGCCTGCCGCTGGGCAGCCGGCCGGCCAAGCGCCGCGCGGGCGGCGTCGAGAGCCTGCGGGCGATTCCGTGGATCTTCGCCTGGACCCAGACGCGGCTCATGCTGCCGGCCTGGCTCGGCTGGGAGGCCGCGCTCGATGGCGCGCTGGCGCGCGGCGAGGGCGAGCAGCTGGCGCAGATGCGTGCGCGCTGGCCGTTCTTCAGCACCCGTATCGACATGCTGGAGATGGTCCTGGCCAAGACCGATGCCGACATCGCCGGGCGTTACGACGAGCGCCTGGTCGAGCCACAACTGCTCGCGCTGGGCGGCGAATTGCGTGACCGATTGTCGCAGGTGGTGGCGGCCGTCAAACGCCTGACCGGCCAGTCCGAGCTGCTGGCGCACAGCCCGCAGACCCAGGAGGCATTCAGCCTGCGCAACACCTATCTGGACCCGCTGCACCTGATGCAGATCGAGCTGCTGGCGCGTTCGCGGCAGCAGCAGAATCCGCCGGAAAGCCCTCTGGAACAGGCCCTGCTGGTCAGCGTCGCGGGCATCGCCGCGGGCCTGCGCAATACCGGCTGAGCCGCTGCGGGCGGCCGCTGCGCGCACCTGCGCACGGCCGTCCGACGCGGCTCGGCAAGCCTTGCCGGGGCGCATTCGGCGCGCGCGAAAGCGTGCGGAGGGATATCTTGTGCCCTCCGAATGTGCTGTGTATCGTGTTCCCCCTTTTGTCGCATGGCGGCAGACCAGAATTTTTGATTCGCCGGCCATGAAACGAGATCGCCCGGCCGGCGAAGTCACCTTCCAAGAAAGTCGAGGATTCATCCATGCGCGTGATTCTGCTGGGAGCACCCGGTGCCGGCAAAGGCACTCAGGCCGGTTTCATTACCAAAAAATTCGGTATTCCGCAGATCGCCACCGGCGACATGCTGCGTGCAGCGGTCAAGGCCGGCACCGAGCTGGGCCTGAAAGCCAAGAGCGTGATGGATGCGGGCGGTCTGGTCTCCGACGACCTGATCATCAACCTGGTCAAGGAGCGCATCGCCCAGCCGGATTGCGTCAACGGTTTCCTGTTCGACGGTTTCCCGCGCACCATTCCGCAGGCTGAAGCGCTGAAGGAAGCCGGCGTGCGGATCGACAATGTGCTCGAGATCGCCGTCGAGGACGAGGAAATCGTCGGCCGTATCGCCGGTCGTCGCGTGCACCCGGCATCCGGCCGCGTCTACCACACCGAGCACAACCCGCCGAAGGTCGCCGGCAAGGACGACGAGACCGGCGAAGAACTGATCCAGCGCGAGGACGACAAGGAGGAGACCGTGCGTCATCGCCTGTCCGTCTACCATTCGCAGACCAAGCCGCTGGTGGACTTCTACCAGAGCCTGGCCGCCGCCGAGGGCACGCCGAAGTACAGCCGTATCGAGGGTGTCGGCTCGGTGGAAGAGATCACTGCCAAGGTGTTCGCCGCGCTGAGCTGAGCGCCGCATCGCCACGCTGGCTGATGGAAGGCCCGTATCGTCGATACGGGCCTTTTTCATTTTCGAGGGGCGCCAGCGGCTCGGCGTGTCCGCAACCCGGCCCGCCGAATAGGCTAGAATCGGCGCCTTTTTGATCGACCGGAACCACCACGATGACCACTCTGCTGGCCCTGGACACCGCCACCGAAGCCTGCTCCGTCGCCCTGCTGCACGATGGCCGGGTGCTGAGTCACTACGAGGTCATTCCGCGCCTGCACGCCCAGCGCATTCTGCCGATGATCCAGACCCTGCTGGCCGAGGCCGGCATCGGGTTGTCGGCGCTGGATGCCATCGCCTTCGGTCGCGGGCCGGGGGCCTTCACCGGCGTGCGCATCGCCATCGGCGTGGTGCAGGGGCTGGCGTTCGCGCTGGAGCGACCGGTGCTGCCGGTTTCCACCCTGGCGACCATCGCCCAGCGTGCCTGGCGCGAGCATGGCGCCACGCAGGTGGCGGCGGCCATCGACGCGCGGATGGACGAGGTCTACTGGGGCTGCTACCGCGAGCACGCCGGCGAGATGCAGCTGTGCGGCGGCGAGGCCGTGCTGCCGCCGGAACAGGCCGGGTTGCCGCGCGATGCCACCGGCGCCTGGTTCGGCGCCGGCACCGGATGGGGCTATGCTGAACGTATCCCGGTCGCGGTGAGTGCCACGGATGCGCGGCTGCTGCCGCATGCCGAGGATCTGCTGCGGCTGGCGACGTTCGCCTGGCAGCGCGGCGAGGCGGTCGAAGCCGACCAGGCCCAGCCGGTCTACCTGCGCGACAACGTGGCGACGCCCAAAGCCGGCGTCTGATGGGGCGGGCTCGGGCGCCGGTTGCCGGGCATTGCCAAAGCCCTGACCGGTCGCTAGAGTCGGCCGGCTTTTCGTTCAGGTTGAAACATGCGCATCAACGGTCTCTCCCAGTCTGCATACCCGCTGGATCGTGCTGCCCGTCCTGGCAGTGCGCCGGTGCCGTATCGCGACAGCCAGCGCACCGTTGAGCGCCCGCGAGAGATCGACGTCAGCCCGGCCAGCGAGCATTTTCAGCAGCGCACCGGCCGCGCGCAGCAGAGCACCAGTGAGTCCGTCGCCCTTGAGCACTACCGGCCGATCCGCTACAGCGAGGCGCAGGCCGAACGTCCGCTGCCCAGCCGGGTCGCCCAGGCGTTGGCCAGCTACGCCAGCACCGCGAGCTTCATCAGCAGCGATCCCGCCGCCGCCGAGGTGCTCGGCCTCGATCTCTACGCCTGAGGCCGGACGGCCCCGGTGAGCATCCCCTATTTCCTCGGTTGTCCGTCCTGGAGCGAGAGCGCCTGGCTGGGCTCGTTGTATCCACCGGGAACACTCCCCGCGCAATTTCTTGCGCAGTACTGTTCGGTGTTCAACAGCGTCGAGGGCAATACCACGCTGTATGCCTGGCCGGCTGAGCAGACGATCCACCGCTGGGCGCTGCAGATGCCCGAGGGCTTTCGCTTCTGCGCCAAGCTGCCGCGGGAGATCAGCCAGGCCGATGACCTGCGCGCGGCGCTGGAGCTGGCGCAGTCGTTCAAGACGCTGCTGGCGCCGCTCGGGCGGCGGGTCACGCCGTTCTGGCTGCAGCTGCCGGCCAGTTTCGGGCCGGCGCGGCTCGCCGAACTGGCGACGCTGATCGAGGATTTCGCCGCGCCGTTGGCGGTGGAAGTGCGCCACCCGGCGTTCTTCGACAAGGGCGCGGGCGAGCGCGCGCTGAATCGCCTGCTGCGCGATCACGCCGTGGAACGCATCTGCCTGGATGCGCGGGCGCTGTTCAGCTGCCGCTCGCGCGAGCCGGCGCTACTGCACGCGCAAAGCAAGAAGCCGCGGGTGCCGGTGCGGCCGACCGCGTTCAGCGCATCACCGCAGCTGCGTTTCATCGGCCATCCGCAGCTGGAGGCCAACGATATCTTCATGCAGCCGTGGCTGGAACGGGTCGCCGCCTGGATCGAGGCCGGCAAGACGCCACACGTCTACCTGCATACACCGGACAATCACCGCGCGCCGGAGCTGGCGTTGCGCTTTCACACGCAGCTGCGCGAGCGCCTGCCAGGGCTGCCGGCCGTGCGTCCGCTGTATCGCGCGCCACAGCTTTCGCTGCTGGACGAATAGCGGCGCCGTACGTTCGGTAGAAAGCTCTCAACTTCGGGCCGCGTTCGTTGCCTGATAGGCATGACCTTCGGCCGACTCATTCTTCTCGTGCTGGTGCTGCTGGCGGGCCTGGCATTCGCCGTTCGCCAGCAGTGGATAGAGATTCCGCCGTCCTGGAATCCCTGGGCGCCGCTGGATGTGCGCGAACCGCCGAACCTGCTGACCCCGTTCAAGCTGCGTCGCTTGCGGCATGACCGCGCGCTGTGCGAACAGGCGCTGGCGAGTGCGCCGCTGCGTTACGTCGCCGTGCCCGACACGACGCCGGAGCCCGGCTGCCCGGTGGAGAACAGCGTGCGCGTGCAGGGCTCTGCGGTGCGTTTCACTGGCCCGTTTCTGGCGACCTGCCCGTTGGCGGCGGCCTATGCGCTGTTCGAGCTGCACGGCTTGCAGCCGGCGGCGCAGCGCGTGTTCGGCCAGCCGGTGGTACGTGTCGAGCATTTCGGCAGCTTCGCCTGCCGCAACATTGCCCGCAGCAACCGGCGCAGCCAGCATGCCAGCGCCAATGCGCTGGACCTCGCCGGCTTCGGCCTGCGGGACGGCACGCGCATCACCGTGGCGCGCGATTGGGCAGGCGAGGGCGACAAGGCGCGTTTCCTGCGCGAAGTGCGCGATGCGGCCTGTGAGGTGTTCAACGTCACGCTGGGGCCGCAGTACAACGCGGCGCATCATGACCACTTCCACGTCGACATGGGTGGCTTCGGCATGTGTCGCTGAGCCGTCAGCATGGGCGCCTCGCCGGCGCTCTGGCACAATGCGCCGCCTTTTCGTATCGCCCAGCGAGTCCGCCATGTCTGATCATCCCCGTGTTCGTGTCGAACCGCTCGCGCCCTCGTTTGCGGCGGCGGCGCATGACTGGGCCCTCCGTCTGGGCCTGCCGGAGCACGATGAGGCTGCCGGGTTCGCCCTGCAGCTCGGCGAGGCGGGATTGCAGTTGCAGGTGCTCGAACCCCAGGCGCCCGGCCCGGTGCGGGTGGATTTCGTCGAGGGCGCCGCGGCGCATCGCCGGCAGTTCGGCGGCGGCAGCGGGCAGATGATCGCCAAGGCGGTCGGCGTGCAGCCGGGCGTGCGCCCGCGCGTGCTGGATGCGACTGCAGGCCTTGGGCGCGATGCCTTCGTGCTGGCGACGCTGGGTTGCACGGTGGCGCTGATCGAACGCCAGCCGCTGATTGCCGCGCTGCTCGAAGATGGCCTCGCGCGCGCCGCGCAGGACGGCGAAGTCGCGCCGATCGCTGCGCGGATGACCCTGCGCCAGGGCAATGCCATCGAGCTGATGCAGCAGTGGACGGGCGAGCCGCCGCAGGTCATCTATCTCGATCCGATGTTCCCGCATCGCGACAAGAGTGCGCTGGTGAAAAAAGAGATGCGCCTGTTCCGCCCCTTCGTCGGCGACGATCTCGATGCGCCTGCGCTGCTGGCGGCCGCGCTGGAGCTGGCCAGCCACCGGGTGGTGGTCAAGCGCCCGCGCAAGGCGCCGATCATCGACGGCGCCAAGCCGGGCTACAGCCTGGAAGGCAAGTCCAGCCGCTACGACATCTACCCGAAGAAGAAACTGCAGGGCTAAGCGTCAGCGACCGTACGCGCGCAGGAACGTCGCGACCACGTCGCGCACATGCGCCTCGTCCGAGCCCGCGTCGGCATCGGCGGTTTCGACGTAGCCGATCAGCAGGCGGAAGTGCCGTGCGCCCTTGATCAGCGAGCAGAAGTGTTCGGCCGCGCGCAGCGGTTCGGCGATCATCAGCAGACCGCGCGCGTCGACCTCGGCGAACATCCGTTGCAGATCGCTCAGCAGCTGCTGCGGGCCGGCGTCGAAGAACATCCGCACCAGCGCCGGATTCTGCGTGGCCATTCCCACCATCACCCGATGCAGGCCGATCGACTCCGGGCTGTTGACCAGCGCGTTGAAGGCCAGGCCGATGGCCAGCAGCACTGCCTCGATCCGGCAGTCGTCCGCTAGTTGGAACAGGCGGCGCGGCAGCCGGGTTTCGCAGGTTGCCTTCACGGCCGCGCAGAACAGCGCCTCCTTGTCCTTGAAGTGGCTGTACAGCGTCAGCTTGGAAACGCCGGCCTCGCTGGCGATGGCGTCCATGCTGCTGCCCTCGTAACCCTTGGCGAGAAACAGCACCTGCGCCGCGGCGAGAATCGCCTCGCGCTTGGCCGGGTCCTTTGGTCGGCCGGGGCCGGGAGAGGGGGAATGGCTGTCTATCATGATCGCTTTTAATAGTGGACTGGCTGGTTCGCTATTTTTACTATACCCGGCAGTTTAGTATTCCTGCCCGCCTCGTGACAGAGGGAGTCTGCACCGTGTTCCGACAAGCCATCTCCATCGCCTCCCTGGGGAGCGTTCTGCTGCTGGCCGCCTGCGGCAACGGCGAGCCCGAGCCGCCACCGCCGCGCCCGGTGCTGGTGGTGCAGCCGCAACCGGCCAGCGCGATGCGCGAAAGCTACCCCGGCGAGGTGCATGCGCGCTACGAGCCGGAGCTGGCGTTCCGTATCGATGGCAAGGTCAGCGAGCGGCTGGTCGAGGCGGGCGACCGTGTGCGCAAGGACCAGCCGCTGGCGCGGCTCGATCCGCAGGACGTGCGCCTGCAGCTGGACGGCATGCGCGCCCAGGTCACGGCCGCCGAGGCCAACCTGCGAGTCGCCAAGGCGGAGTACGACCGCTACCGGGCGCTGCTTGGTCGCCAGCTGGTCAGCCAGTCGCAGTTCGACAGCGCCGACAATGCCTACCGCTCCGCCGCAGCGCGTCTGCAGCAGGCGCAGGCGCAATTCGACGTAGCCAGCAACCAGGTCGATTACGCGGTGCTGCGCGCCTCGCGCGATGGCGTCATCGCGCGCCGCAGCATCGAGGTCGGCCAGGTGGTGGCGGCCGGTCAGACGGCATTCGTCCTCGCCGCGGACGGTGAGCGCGAGGTGGCGATCAACCTGCCCGAGCAAGCGCTGGAGCGTTACCGCATCGGCCAGGAAGTCGAGGTCGAACTCTGGTCGCAACCGGGGCGGCACTACGCCGGGCAGATTCGCGAGCTGTCGCCGGCGGCCGATCCGAACACCCGGACCTATTCGGCGCGGGTCGCCTTCAGCGATCAGGATGTCCCGGCCGACCTCGGCCAGAGCGCGCTGGTGACCGTGCGCCGCGCGGCGAAAGTACCGCTGGCCGTGCCGCTGTCGGCGATCAGCGCCGAACGCGAGCAGGCCTTCGTCTGGCGTGTGCGCAACGACTCGACACTGCAGCGGGTGGCGGTGCGCACCGGGCCCTATGGCGAGCGGCTGGTGCCGGTGCTCGAAGGGCTGCAGGCCGATGACTGGATCGTCATGGCCGGGGTGCAGCTGCTCAGCGAGGGGCAGCCGGTGCGTCCGGTCGATCGCGACAACCGCCCGGTCGAGCTGGCCCCGCAGGAGTAGCCACGATGCGCTTCAACCTTTCCGCCTGGGCGCTGCACAACCGCCAGGTCGTGGTCTACCTGATGCTGCTGGTCGCCGTCGTCGGTGTGCTGTCCTACGGCAAGCTGGGGCAGAGCGAAGACCCGCCGTTCACCTTCAAGGCGATGGTGATCCAGACGCAGTGGCCGGGCGCCACCGCCGAGGAAGTGTCGCGCCAGGTCACCGAGCGCATCGAGAAGAAGCTGATGGAGACCGGCGAGTACGAACGCATCGTATCGTTCTCGCGCCCGGGCGAATCCAACGTCACCTTCATGGCGCGCGACTCGCTGCGTTCCAGGGACATTCCCGAGCTCTGGTACCAGCTACGCAAGAAGATCGGCGACATCCGCCACACCCTGCCAGCGGGCATCCAGGGGCCGTTCTTCAATGACGAGTTCGGCACCACCTTCGGCAATATCTACGCGTTGACCGGCAAGGGCTTCGACTACGCCGTGCTCAAGGATTACGCCGACCGCATCCAGCTGCAGCTGCAGCGGGTCAAGAGCGTCGGCAAGGTCGAGCTGATCGGCCTGCAAGACGAGAAGATCTGGATCGAGCTGTCCAACGTCAAGCTGGCGACCCTCGGCGTCCCGCTGGAAGCGGTGCATCAGGCGCTGCAGGCACAGAATGCGGTGAGCGCGGCGGGCTTCGTCGAAACGCCGAGCGAGCGCGTGCAGCTGCGCGTCAGCGGCAATTTCACCACCGCCGAGCAGATTCGCGATTTCCCCATCCGCTTCGAGGGCCGTACTTTCCGCCTGGGCGACGTGGCTGAGGTTCGCCGCGGCTTCAACGAGCCGCCGGCGCCGCGCATGCGTTTCATGGGCGAACCGGCGCTGGGGCTGGCGGTGTCGATGAAGGCGGGCGGCGACATCCTCATGCTCGGCGAGGCGCTGGAGCAGGAGTTCGCCCGGCTGCAGCAGGAGCTGCCGGTGGGCATGCAGCTGCGCAAGGTGTCCGACCAGCCGGCAGCGGTGAAGACCGGCGTCGGCGAATTCGTTCGGGTGCTGATCGAGGCGCTGGCGATCGTTCTGCTGGTGAGCTTCTTCTCGCTCGGCATGCGCACCGGGCTGGTGGTGGCGCTGTCGATTCCGCTGGTGCTGGCGATGACCTTCGCCACCATGCATTACTTGGACATCGGCCTGCACAAGATTTCCCTCGGCGCGCTGGTGCTGGCGTTGGGGCTGCTGGTAGACGACGCGATCATTGCTGTGGAGATGATGGCGATCAAGATGGAGCAGGGCTACGACCGGCTCAAGGCCGCGAGCTTCGCCTGGACCAGTACGGCGTTCCCGATGCTGACTGGCACGCTGATCACCGCCGCCGGCTTCCTGCCGATCGCCACCGCCAATTCCAGTACCGGCGAATACACCCGCTCGATCTTCCAGGTGGTGACCATCGCACTGGTCGCCTCCTGGATCGCTGCGGTGACCTTCGTGCCGCTGCTCGGCGACAAGCTGCTACCGGATCTCGCCGCGCGAGCCGCGCACAAGCACGGTGGTGGCAGCGGCGGCCACGACCCGTATTCGACAGCCTTCTACCAGCGTGTGCGGCGCGTGGTGGCGCTGTGCGTGCGCCGGCGCAAGACGGTGATCGTGCTGACGCTGGCGGCGTTCGTCGCGGCGGTGGCGCTGTTCCGGCTGGTGCCGCAGCAGTTCTTCCCTGCGTCCGGGCGGCTGGAGCTGATGGTCGACCTCAAGCTGGCTGAGGGCGCGTCGCTGAAGGCCACCGAGGCGGAGGTCCGGCGGCTGGAGGCGATGCTCAAGGATCGTGCGGGGATCGACAACTACGTGGCCTATGTCGGCACCGGCTCGCCGCGCTTCTACCTGCCGCTCGACCAGCAACTGCCGGCGACCAGCTTTGCCCAGTTCGTCGTGCTGGCGCAGAGCATCGAGGCGCGCGAGGAGTTGCGCGGCTGGCTGATCGAGCGCCTGCGCGAGGATTTCAGCGCGCTGCGCGGACGGGTGACGCGGCTGGAGAACGGCCCGCCAGTGGGCTATCCGGTGCAGTTCCGTGTCACCGGCGAGCACATCGATGTGGTGCGCGCCCACGCCCGGCAGGTCGCGGTGAGGGTCGCGGAGAATCCGCACGTCGCCAACGTGCATCTGGACTGGCAGGAGCCGAGCAAGAAGGTGTTGCTCGACGTCGATCAGGACCGCGCCCGCGCGCTGGGTGTCAGCACCGCCGAGCTGTCGGAATTCCTGCGGCGCACCTTCATCGGCAGCAGCGTCAGCCAGTTTCGCGAGGACAACGAGCTGATCGAGATCCTGCTGCGCGGCACCGAGCGCGAGCGCCTCGAACTGTCGATGCTGCCCAGCCTGGCCATTCCCACCGCCAGCGGCCGCAGCGTACCGCTGGCGCAGGTGGCAACGCTGGAGTACGGCTTCGAGGAGGGCGTGATCTGGCACCGCAACCGCCTGCCGACGGTCACGGTGCGTGCCGACGTGTATGGCGATCAGCAGCCGGCCTCGCTGGTGCGGCAGATCGAGCCGACGCTGGCGGACATCCGCGCGCAGCTGCCCAGCGGCTATCTGCTGGAAGTCGGCGGCACCGTCGAGGATTCCGAGCGCGGGCAGCGTTCGGTCAACGCCGGCCTGCCGCTGTTCGTGCTGGTGGTGGTGACGCTGCTGATGGTGCAGCTCAGGAGCTTCTCGCGCTCGGCGATGGTGTTCCTCACCGCGCCGCTGGGCATCATCGGCGTCACGCTGTTCCTGTTGCTGTTCCGTCAGCCGTTCGGCTTCGTCGCGATGCTCGGCACCATCGCGCTGTCGGGGATGATCATGCGCAACTCGGTGATCCTGGTGGACCAGATCGAGCAGGACATCGGCGCCGGGCACGACCGCTTCAACGCGATCATCGACGCCACCGTGCGGCGCTTCCGGCCGATCGTGCTGACCGCACTGGCCTCGGTACTGGCGATGATTCCGCTGTCGCGCAGCATCTTCTTCGGGCCGATGGCGGTGGCGATCATGGGCGGGCTGATCGTCGCCACGGCGCTGACGCTGCTGTTCCTGCCGGCGCTCTACGCGGCGTGGTTCCGCGTGCGCGAGGCGGAGGCCAAGCCCGCCTGATTCAGTCGGATGCGCGGATGCCGGCGGCTGCGATCAGCTGCTCGGCCGCCGCCCGGGCGTCCCGGGCCTGTTCGTCCGGACCTTCGATGTGCGCCATGCTCAGCGCGCCTTCGAGCAGGTATTGCAGCTGGCGCGCAAGCTGCGCGGGCGCCGGTGCGTCGAGGCGCTCCAGCAGCTCGCGCAGGTAGGTCTGCAGCTCGGCCTTGTAGGCGGCCGAGCGGCGGTGAATGGGATGATCGCGGTCGTGATACTCCGCGGCGGCGTTGACGAACAGGCAGCCGCAGAAGCGCCCGTCGCCGTGGATCATGCCGTGCAGGCCATCGAATATTCCCAGCAGCGCCGCGCGCGGCGGCAGCTTCGCGGCCCTTTCCCGCAGGCGCGCGAGCATCGTCTCGTGGCGGGCGTCGAGCACGGCGACGATCAGCTCGTCCTTGGATTTGAAGTGCTTGTACAGGGTCATCTTGGCCACGCCGGATTCGGCCAGAATCCGGTCGATGCCCGTGGCGTGATAGCCGTCGCGATAGAACAGGTCTTCGGCGGTGCTGAGCAGCTGGTCGCGCTTGTTCGATGCCATGAGTGTCTCCTTCGGAACGGCCATTATGCGCGAGCGTTCGCTGCGCGCTCCAGTTGCCGTCCGTTGGTCATCTTTGTGCTTGAAGTGTACAGACAGGTCTGTCTATTATCCAGTGCACAACAACCACGAGGGCAAGACCATGAAACTCCACGACATGACGCTGTCCGGCAATTGCCACAAGGTGCGCCTGTTCCTCAGCCTGATCGGCCAGCCTGTCGAGCTGATCCCGGTCGATCTGCTGAAGGGCGAGCAGAAGCAGCCGGCGTTTCGCGCCATCAATCCGCGCGGGCAGGTGCCGGCGCTGGAAGATGGCGAGTTCCGCCTGGGCGATTCGCAGGCAATCCTGGTCTACCTGGCGCGGCGCCATGCCGATGAGCGCTGGTACCCGCTGGATGCCGAGACGCAGGCCCGGATCGCCGGCTGGCTGAGCTTCGCCGCCAATGAAACGCAGCACGGCCCGGCCACGGTGCGGGTGGGCAAGCTGTTCGGCATGCCTATCGATGCGGAGTTGGCGCAGGCCCGCGCGTCGAGCGCGTTGCGCGTCCTCGAACAGCATCTGGCCATACACCACTGGCTTGCTGAAACGGCGCAGCCGACCATTGCCGACATCGCGGTGTATCCCTACGTTGCGCTGGGCGGCGACGGCGGTCTGGACCTCGGCCAGTATCCGGCGCTGCAAGCCTGGTTCGCCCGCATCCGCGCGCTGCCCGGCTATGTCGGCATGCCGGGCCTGTGACGGAGCGCCGCAATGATCGGGCGACGCGTGGCACTTCTGCACGACCCTGCGCATGCATGGCAATAGGCTATGCTTTATTGGTTGACGCCGGCCACCGGGCTGCCAAGCGTTATTGCCGTCACCCTCTCAGCTCGGAAGACGAGGGTGAGCCATGAGCGTGCTCAGGATTTTCGTGTGGGCGTTATTGGGGCTGGCCAGCACTGCACTGGCGGCCGACGAGTTGCGGTTCAGTCTGGTGCGCACGGCGCAGACGCTGACCCAGGGCGAATACGCCTGGCGCCACGGCGACTGGCAGCGACCGCCGCCGATCGATCACGTCGCGGTGCTGGTGGAGCATCGTGGGGTGCGCCTGCTGTTCGGCACCGGCCTCGGGCGGCAGATCGATGCCCAGTGGGACGCCGTCATACCTTGGCGCATCAAGCGCTACGGTGCAGTGCAGTCGGTGCGCGATCAGCTCGAGCGCGATGGCCTGTCGATCGATCGCATCCTGCTCGGCTGCGTGCGCTGGGAGCATGCCTCCGGCCTGGCCGATTATCCCGAGGTGCCGGTGTTCGCCAGCGAAGCCAGCCTGCACTACCTGCGGGCCTCCTCGCCGCCGGCGGTGCTGCCCAGCCAGTTCGTCCATGCGGTCCGCTGGCAGACGCTGCGCTTCGCGCCGGCGCCGTACCAGGGTTACGCGCAAAGCCTGGATCTGTTCGGCGACGGCGGGGTGATCCTGGTGCCGCTGGGCCGGTACGGCTCGGTCGGGCTGTTCCTGACGCTCGCCGACGGCCGGCGGTTCTTCTTCCGTGGCGACACGCCGTGGCGCCGTGACGGCGCCGCCGCCGCGCCGGCAATCGCGGCGTCGCAGGACGGCCTGGGCGCGCCCGGCTTCTACCCGCAGTGGGTGCAGTGAGGCACCGCGCGCAAGAAGCGGCCGGCCCGATGTCAGCAATGATTTGGCAAACGGAATAGGCGATGATGTGTCGGTGATGATGGCATCACGCCTTTATTGTCCAAGCCGAGCCGAATGGCCGAAGCAGGTCTGTCTTGAAGTCGGAGAATTTCGCCGCCCTGGCGGGCATCGTCGATCTGATGCTGGATGCGGTCTGCGTGGTCGATGCCCAGGGACATTTCGTCTACATCAGCGCGGCCTGCGAGCGCATCTTCGGCTACACGCCGGAGGAGATGCTCGGCAAGCGGATGATCGAGATGGTCTATCCCGAGGACCGCACGCGGACCCTGGCGGCGGCGCGCGAGGTGATGGCCGGCCAACCGCTGATGCACTTCGAGAACCGCTACCTGCGCAAGGATGGCAGCGTGGTGCACATCATGTGGTCGGCCTGCTGGTCGACGGACAACCGGTTTCGCATCGGCGTGGCGCGCGACATCACCCGGCGCAAGCAGTCCGAGGCGATGCAGGCCGCGCTCTATTCGATTTCCGAAGCAGCCCACGCGGCGAAGGACCTCGCCGCACTGTTCCAGCAGATCCACCTGACCATCGCCCAGTTGCTGCCGGTCGACGACTTCATCATCGCCATCCGCGATTCGGCCAGCGGTGAACTGACCTATCCCTATCAGGCGCTGGCCGAAGGCTCGCTCGCGGTGCCGCCGGAGCCGGCGGCGTCCCTGTGTTTTTCGGTGCTGCATGGCGGCTTGCCGCTGCGCATCCAGGCGCAATCGCTGCCGGCGCTGACCTTGCCGCTCAGCGGCGGCGCCGAGGCGGCCTGCTGGATTGGCGTGCCGCTGCGCGCGCAGGAGCAGGTCATCGGCGCGCTGGTCATGAAGAGCGCCACGGCGCCATACACCGAGAAGGACCAGGAGCTGCTGCAGTTCGTCTCGACCCAGGCGGTCACGGCGATCGAGCGCAAGCAGTTGTATGCGCGTTTGCAGCACCTGGCGCAGAACGACGAGCTCACCGGCCTGCCCAACCGTGCCTGCCTGCGCGAGCGGCTGGGTGCCGCGCTGGCACGGGCGCGGCGCAATGCGACACAGATCGCCGTGTTCTATATCGATCTGGATCGTTTCAAGGAGGTCAACGACACGCTGGGCCACGGCGCGGGCGATCAGTTGCTGCGCGCCGTGGCGCAGCGCCTGCTGCACTGCGTGCGCGACACCGATACGGCGGCGCGGCTGGGCGGCGACGAGTTCGTGCTGTTGCTGGAGAACGTCGCGCACCGGGAAGATGCCGAGCGGGTGGCCGAGAAGATTCGCGCGGCCTTCGTCCGGCCGGTCAGCGTCGCTGGCCACCACCTGGCTGTCGGCCTGAGCATCGGCATCGCCCATTATCCCGAGGATGGCGACTGCGAGGCGCAGTTGCTCAGGCACGCCGATGAGCGCATGTACCGGATGAAGACTCCGCGTGAACGGCATCCGGTCGGCCACGGCTGATCAGTCGCGGGTCAGCACTTCCAGCAGTTCGATCTCGAAGTACAGGTTCGAATTCGGCTTGATGTGCGCGCCGACCTGGCGCTCGCCATAGGCCAGATGCGCCGGGACGAACAGCTTGCGCTTGCCGCCGACTTTCATGCCCAGCAGGCCGATATCCCAGCCCTTGATCACCCGACCGCTGCCGATCACGCACTGGAACGGCTTGCCGCGTTCGTAGGAGGAGTCGAACACGCTGCCGTCCTCCAGCGTGCCGCGGTACTGGGTGGTGATCAGCGCGCCCTTGACCACGGCCTTGCCGTCGCCGGGCTGGATATCCTCGATCAGCAGTTCGTCGCTCATCGTCGTCTCGCATAGGTTGGAAAGGGGCGGCTTTTTCGCAGGAATCGCGCGCCCTGGCAAGCGTGCCCGGGCACTGGAGCGGCGCTCAGAATGACTTGAGCATCCGCCCCAGCAGCGCCATCGCATTTTCGCTGCGGGCATCCCACGGGTGGCCGTAGTTCAGTCGCGCGCAGTTGCGAAAGCGCCGGGTCGCCGAGAAGATCGGCCCCGGTACCAGGCTGATGTCCTGGGCCAGCGCCAGTTGCAGCAGCTGCAGCGAATCGACCTGCTCGGGAAACTCGAACCAGAGGAAGTAGCCGCCGCTGGGCCGCGTGACCCGCGTGCTGGCCGGAAAATACCGTGCGGCGGAGGCGAGCATCGCGCCTTGCTGCATTTCCAGCGCATGACGCAGCTTGCGCAGATGGCGGTCGTAGCCGCCGTGCTGCAGGTAGTCGGCGATGGCCGCCTGCGCCGGCACCGAGGGCGAGATGGTGGTCATCAGCTTGAGCCGGGCGATCTGCTCGGCATAGCGCCCGCCGGCGACCCAGCCGACGCGGTAGCCGGGCGCCAGGCTCTTGGAGAACGAGCCGCAGTGCATCACTAGGCCGTCGCGGTCGTGGCTCTTCACCGGGCGCGGCGGCTCACGGGTGAAGTACAGCTCGGCGTAGACGTCGTCCTCGATCAGCGGCACCTGATGGCGCTGCAGCAGGTCGTAGAGCTGCTGCTTCTTCGCCTCGCCCATGCTCGCGCCGAGCGGGTTCTGCAGGCTGCTCATGAACCAGCAGGCCTTGATCGGCAGGTGCGCCAGGCGGTCGGCGAGAACGTCCAGGTCGATGCCTTCGCGCGGGTGTACGGGAATCTCCACGGCCTTGAGCTTGAGCCGTTCCAGCACCTGCAGCGTGGCGTAGAAGGCCGGCGCCTCGATGGCCACCAGGTCGCCCGGCGCGGTCACCACCTGCAGGCAGAGGTTCAGCGCCTCCATCGCGCCGCTGGTGATCACCAGCTCGTCCATCGGCAGCATCACGCCGCTGACCATGTAGCGCAGGGCGATCTGCCGGCGCAGGTCGGGATTGCCGGCGGTCATCTCGGCGATCACCTCGCGCGCCGGCATGTTGCGCACGCCCTGTGCCATCGAGCGTGCCAGGCGCGGCAGTGGGAACAGCTCGGGGCTGGGAAAGGCCGAACCGAACGGCACGGTGGCTGGGTCGCGCAGCGAGGCGAGCACCGAGAACACCAGTTCGCTGACGTCCACATCGGTGGTCTCCGCGGGGCGCGCGCCGATCTCCGGCTCGTGCAGCGGGCGCTTGGCGTGCTCACGGACGAAATACCCCGAGCGCGGCCGGGCCTGGATCAGCCCGCGATCCTCCAGCAGGTAGTAGGCCTGGAACACGGTGGACGGGCTGATGCCGTAGGTGTGGCTGGCATGCCGCACCGAGGGCACCTTCTGCCCGGGGGCGAGCACACCACTGCGGATCAGCTCGGCAATCTCGTCGGCAAATTTCTCGTAGCGCTTCATCGGGTCCTGGCCGTGGCGAGTGGAGTGGCCAGTCTACTAGCGCAGTGCGGCGCGGGGAGCGACGAAGGTGCTCGGCGTGCTCGCGCGGCTGTCCGGCTCGGCCAGGTCGCGGGCCTCGAAGCGCAGTTCCCGGCTGAATTCGTGTGTGCCGTCGAGCAGCGCGACGCTGACCGGTACATCGGCGATCTCGCCCGGTGCCAGGCTGACTTCGCCCGGGCCGTGCAGTGTGAATGGTCCGTCCGCCAGCGTCAGCGCATAGCGGCGTGGCTGCTGGGTCTTGTTGATCAGTTTGAGGCGATACATGTTCTCGATCTGCCCCTGCATGTTCTCGCGGTACAGCGTGCGGTCGCGGGTGACGTCCAGCTGCAGTTGCGGCCGCGCCTCCAGCGCCCAGACGAAGGCACCGATCATCGCCATCAGCGCCACGGCATAGCCGACCAGGCGCGGTCGGAAGAAACGTGTCACGCCGCCGTTGAGCGCGCGTTCGGAGGTGTAGCGCAGCAGGCCACGCGCATAGCCCATCCGCTCCATGACGCTGTCGCAGACGTCGATGCAGGCGCCGCAGCTGATGCAGTCCAGCTGCAGGCCGTCGCGGATGTCGATGCCGGTGGGGCAAACCTGTACGCACAGCGTGCAATCGATGCAGTCGCCCAGGTTCTGCGCGCGCGGGTCGCTGTCCTTGCGCCGCGCGCCGCGGGCCTCGCCACGCGCGGCATCGTAGGAGACCAGCAGGGTATCGGCGTCGAACATCACGCTCTGGAAGCGCGAGTACGGACACATGTGCAGGCACACCTGCTCGCGCAGCCAGCCGGCGTTGAGGTAGGTGGCGGCGGTGAAGAACAGCAGCCAGAAGGCGCTGGTGAGGCCGATATCCAGGCGCGTAAGGTCGCCTACCAGTTCGCGCACCGGCGTGAAGTAGCCGACGAAGGTCAGCGCGGTGGCCAGGCTGATCGCCAGCCACAGCGCGTGCTTGGCGCTGCGGCGCAGCAGCTTGCCGAGCGACCAGGGCGCGGCGTCGAGCTTGATGCGCTGCAGGCGGTCGCCTTCGGTGACTTTCTCCGCCCACATGAACATCCAGGTCCAACTGCTCTGCGGACAGGCGTAACCGCACCAGACACGGCCGGCCAGTACGGTGATGAAGAACAGGCCGAACGCCGCGATGATCAGGAGCGCCGAGAGCAGGATGAAATCCTGCGGCCAGAAGGTCGCGCCGAAGATGTGGAACTGCTGCCGGTCGAGATCCCACAGCACCGCCTGGCGGCCGTCCCAGTTCAGCCAGACGGTGCCGAAGTAGAGCAGCATCAGCAGGGCGCCACCGAGCAGGCGCAGATTGCGCCAGCGCCCCGTGAAGCTGCGCGTGTGGATGGGCCCGCCGCTTTGCGCGGGCGTGAGGCGGATCGGCTTGCTCGCATCGACAGTTTCGATGAGCTGTGCGGGGATGCGGTCGGTCATTGGGCGCTCGTCTCATGGGGCATTTCGGCGAGCGGATGATCGGTGGTGTGGCGTCTGCATAACAGACTCAGATTAATCACATAAATACAGATCAGATGGAGCGCCCGTGCAGCCGCGAAGGCGCACGGGCGCGCATGGTTGACCTGTATCGATGCCTTGATGGGTGTGCGACTGATCCGCTTTTTTTGCGCGCATCTGCCCCTGTTGCACGGCGGTCTCTGCGTTCATAGTCAGAAACTTTTGCATCGAGGAGGATGCCGGCAATGAACCACGATCCGCGGCACGGGGAGGGCGCACGATGATTCTTCAGGGGCTGACCTGGCTGGTGCTGCTGCAACTGCTCGGCCATGTGCTGAATCTCGTGCTGCTGCCGGCGTTGCCGGGGCCGATCCTCGGCATGCTGCTGCTGTTCGTCCTGCTGCTGGCGCGGCGCGGGATTCCCGAGTCGCTGGAAAAGACCGCCGCACTGCTGCTGCAGTACCTGCCGCTGCTACTGATCGTGCCGGCCGCAGGGATCATGACCAGCGGCTCGGCACTGCTCGACGACCTGCCGGCCATCGCCGCGGGGCTGGTGCTGTCGCTGCTGGTCACCGTGCCGTTCTGCGGCTGGCTGATGCAGCGGCTGATCCGCCGTCAGGAGCGACTCGCGGAGGATCAGGCATGAGCGTGCTCGACTGGCGTCTGGCCTGGAATGACGTGCTGGCGCATTCGCTGTTTGCCGTGGTGCTGACGCTGATTGCCTTCCAGCTGGCGCTGATGCTGTACCGGCGCAGCGGCTGGTTGGTGTTGCAGCCGGTGATGATCGGCATGCTGCTGGTGGTCGCGACGCTGACCCTGGTCGGCGTGGAATATCCGCGCTATCGCGAGGGCGCCGCGCCGATCGCCATGCTGCTGGGGCCGGCCACCGTGGCGCTGGCGGTGCCGCTGTACCGGCACCTGCGGCGCATTCGCCAGTTGTTCTGGCCGATCGTCATCACGCTGGTGGTCGGTGGGCTGCTCTGTGTGGCGCTCACCCTGGTGATCGCCTGGCTGCTGGGCGCCGAACTGCCGGTATTAATGAGCCTGGCGCCGAAGTCCGCGACCATGCCGATCGCCATGCTGGTGGCCGAGGAGCTGGGCGGTCTGGCTTCGCTGACGGCGGTGTTCGTCATGCTCACCGGCGTCATCGGCACCGCGCTGGGGCCGCTGCTGCTGCGCTGGGCCGGCGTCGAGCATCCGGCGGCGCGCGGCCTGAGCTACGGCATCAATGCCCACGCCATCGGCACCGCCAGGGCGCTGGAGGAGGGCGACGAGTGCGGCGCCTTCGCGGCGCTGGGCATGAGTCTGCTGGGCATTCTGATCGCGCTGCTGTTGCCGTTCGCGCTGGGGTGAGGAATGCCGAGCGTGGCCGGCGCGTTTGTGGCGATAATCCACGCCCCGTTCGACCCCGCAAAGGAATCCGTCATGGTGGTTTTCGAGATCCAACCGATGAGCGCCGAGCGTTATCGGCAGCAGACGCGGCGCAGCACGATGGTGGTCATCGCGATCTTCGCCGTGCTGGCAATGGGGTTTGCCGCCGCGGCGGTGGCGCTGTTCGGCGAGCCGGGCGGCGACAACCTGCGCTGGAACATCGGCGGCGTGCTGGCTGGCCTGCTGCTCACCGTGGCGCTGGTGCGTGCGCTGTTCTGGCAACAACCCTGGATGGCGGCTGCCGCCTATGGCTGGCGGCTCAAGCGCAGCCTGATGAGCGTCACCAACCTGATGCATCAGGTGCAGGCCGGCGTCGCCGCACGTGATCCGCAGGCCATGCAGCTGCTGCGTTTCTACCATCTGGGGCTCACCCAGATGCACCAGCTGGACGGTAACAGCGTCGCGCTCAGCGATGCGACGCGCGAGATCGACCAGCACCGCGAACTGATGGAGTCGCTGGGCATGGATATCGATCAGCAGCAGCTGGATGCGGTCTGGCTGGAGACGATCAGGCGCTTCCCGGCGGCGAAGAAGTAACGACTGCAAGGCGGTATCGACCGCCAATCATCGATTTAATCGATATTTAGCGCGTGAAAATTGCGCTCATTGCTTCATTGAATCAATACATCATGGCTCCACGTTCGCTGTGCCGGCCCGGCCGGACAGCACAGAGGAGACTTCCATGATCGAACTGCGTCCCCATGCCGGTCTCGGCCATGCCCATCACGGCTGGCTGAATGCCCGACACCATTTCTCCTTTGCCGAATACCACGATCCGGCACGCATGCACTGGGGCCGGCTGCGGGTCTGGAACGACGACACCATCGCGCCGCAGTCGGGTTTCCCGGCGCATCCGCACCGCGACATGGAAATCATCACCTACGTGCGCCAGGGCGCCATCACCCACGAGGACAGCCTGGGCAATCGCGGCCGCACGGTCGCCGGCGATGTGCAGGTCATGAGCGCCGGCACCGGCATCGTCCACAGCGAGTACAACCTCGAGGACGAGCAAACCCGCATCTTCCAGATCTGGATCTTCCCCGAGCGCACCGGCCTGGCGCCATCCTGGGGCACCCGGCCGTTTCCCCGCGGCGAGCGCGCCGGCGTGTTCGTCACGCTGGCCAGCGGTATGCCGGACGACAGCGCGGCGCTGCCGATCCGCGCCAATGCACGACTGGTGGCGGCGACGCTGGCGGCCGGGCAAAGCGCGGACTATTCCATACAGGACGGCCGCAAGGTTTATCTGGTGCCCGCCAGCGGGCGCATCGAGGTCAACGGCGTGCTGGCCGCAACCGGTGACGGCGTGGCGGTGCGCGATGAAGCGCGGCTGACCGTCACGGCCGTGGAAGACAGCGAAATCGTGCTGGTTGACGTGATCTGAGCCGGATTGGCGGCTCGTTTCATGTGTTTCACCGGGTTGCCGGAACGATGGGCAACCCGCGCTTTCAGAATCCAGAACCCTCCCAGGAGATAGCAAAGATGGCGAAGATCCTTGTGCTGTATCACTCGATGTATGGTCATATCGAAACGATGGCCAATGCCGTGGCCGAGGGCGCGCGCCGCGTGGCCGGCGCCGAGGTGACGATCAAGCGCGTGCCGGAAACCATGCCGGCCGACGCGTTCAAGAATGCCGGCGGCAAGACCGATCAGGCCGCGCCCGTGGCGAGCCCGACCGAACTGCCCGATTACGACGCGATCATCTTCGGCACGCCGACCCGCTTCGGCAACATGACCGGGCAGATGCGCAACTTCCTCGACCAGACCGGCGGCCTCTGGGCCAAGGGTTCGCTGCACGGCAAGGTGGCCAGCGTGTTCAGCTCGACCGGCACCGGCGGCGGCCAGGAGATGACCATCACCTCCACCTGGACCACCCTGGCGCACCACGGAATGATCATCGTGCCGATCGGCTATGGCGCCAGCGAGCTGTTCGACCTCTCCGAAACCAATGGCGGCACGCCTTACGGTGCCACCACCATCGCCGGCGGCGACGGCTCCCGCCAGCCGTCGCAGAAGGAGCTGAACATCGCCCGCTTCCAGGGCGAGCACGTGGCCAAGGTGACGGTGCAGCTCAAGGGCTGAAACCGCTGCCGTGACCCTCATGCCGCGCCAGTGCGCGGCATTGCTGCATCTGCCGCGCCAGCGTTCCGCCTGCTGGCGCGGCGCTCCCTTCCCCTGGCGCTCGAGCGTCATCCCGTTGGCAATGCGCCTCTGGTTTGTCCGGGGCCTGCCACGTCATACTTCGCCGCCGAGCGCTCGGCGTGATCGCACGCATCATGCGGTGCCGATGTCCTATCCAGCGACCGTAGCGGTCGTTCCTTCCCGCAGCAACGAGATTCCCGATGAAACCCCGACTGCCGTTGGTGAAAAGACTCCCCGTGCTTGGTCTGCTCGCCGGACTTGCCATGCACGCCGCCGTCGCGGCCGAGCCGCCCGCGCTGGACGACAAGCAGGCGTTCATCGCCGACCTGATCGAGCGCATGACCCTCGAAGAGAAGATCGGCCAACTGCGGCTGATCAGCATCGGCGCGGACATGCCGCAACCGAAGATTCTCGAAGAACTGCAGGCGGGCAATATCGGCGGTACCTTCAACACCGTCACCCGTCACGACAACCGTCCGCTGCAGGAGGCCGCGCTGCGCAGTCGCCTGGGAATCCCGATCTTCTTCGCCTACGACGTGGTGCATGGCCACCGCACGATCTTCCCGATCGGCCTGGGCCTGGCGTCGAGCTGGAATCTGCCGACCATCGCCCGCAGCGGCCGCGTGGCGGCCATCGAGGCCAGCGCCGACGGCCTGGATATGACCTTCGCGCCGACCGTCGACATTTCCCGCGATCCGCGCTGGGGACGCACCTCCGAAGGCTTCGGCGAAGACCCGTACCTGGTCTCGGAAATCGCCCGCACGATGGTCACGGCCTATCAGGGCGAATCCGTCGCGGCGCCGGACAGCATCATGGCGAGCGTCAAGCATTTCGCGCTGTACGGCGCGGTCGAGGGCGGGCGCGACTATAACGTGGTCGACATGAGCCCGATGCGCATGCACCAGGACTTCCTGCCGCCGTACCGCGCCGCCGTGGAGGCGGGCGCCGGTGGCGTGATGGTCGCGCTGAACGCGATCAACGGCGTGCCGGCCAGCGCCAACAGCTGGCTGCTGCGCGACCTGTTGCGCCGCGACTGGGGCTTTCGCGGGATGACCGTCAGCGACCACGGCGCGATCAGCGAGCTGCTGCGCCACGGCGTCGCGCAGGACGGTCGCGAGGCGGCGCGGCTCGCGCTCAAGGCGGGTATCGACATGAGCATGGCCGACTCGCTGTACCGCGACGAACTGCCCGGGCTGGTGCGCGACGGCGAAATCGAGATCGGCGAGATCGACGCCGCGGTGCGCGAGGTGCTGGGCGCCAAGTACGACATGGGCCTGTTCCACGATCCGCTGCGCCGCATCGGCGCCGCCGCCGACGATCCGCAGGAGGTCAATGCCGAGGAGCGCCTGCATCGGGCGGAGGCGCGTGCGGTGGCGCGTGAATCGCTGGTGCTGCTGGAAAACCGCGCGCAGACGCTGCCGCTGAAGAAAAGCGGCACCATCGCGCTGGTCGGTCCGCTGGCCGATTCGCCGCTCGACATGCTCGGCAGTTGGTCGGCCGCCGGTGTCGCCGCGCAGGCGGTGACGCTGCGTCAGGGGCTAAGCGCGGCACTGGCCGGCAAGGCGACGCTGCTGCATGCCCGCGGCGCCAACATCACCGACGATCCGCACATCGTCGAATACCTGAACTTCCTCAACTGGGACACGCCCGAAGTGGTGCAGGACCCGCGCCCGGCCGCGCAGATGATCGCCGAGGCGGTCGCCGCCGCCGAGCGCGCCGACGTGGTGATCGCCGCCGTCGGCGAATCGCGCGGCATGTCCCACGAGAGTTCGAGCCGCACCAGCCTGCAGATTCCGGCCAGCCAGCAGGCGCTGCTGCGCGCCCTCAAGGCAACCGGCAAGCCGCTGGTGCTGGTGCTGATGAACGGCCGGCCGCTGGAGCTGGGCTGGGCCAAGGCCAACGCCGACGCGATTCTGGAAACCTGGTTCAGCGGCACCGAAGGCGGCCATGCCATCGCCGATGTGCTGTTCGGCGACTACAACCCTTCCGGCAAGCTGCCGATCTCCTTTCCGCGCTCGGTGGGGCAGATTCCCACCTACTACAATCACCTGCGCGTCGGGCGTCCCTATGTCGAAGGCAAGCCGGGCAACTACACCTCGCAGTACTTCGAGGAACCCACCGGCCCGCTGTACCCGTTCGGCTACGGCCTGAGCTATACCGATTTCGAGCTGTCGAAGGTGTCGCTGTCGAGTGCCGAGCTGCGTCTGCCGGGCACTCTGCAGGCGAGGGTGAGGGTGAAAAACAGCGGTTCGCGCGACGGTGCCGCGGTGGTCCAGCTGTACATCCGCGATCAGGTCGCTTCGGTGATTCGCCCGGTTAAAGAACTCAAGGCGTTTCGCAAGGTCATGCTCAAGGCTGGCGAGGAGCGCGAAGTCCGTTTCGACATCGGCGAGAAGGACCTGCGCTTCTTCAATGCCCAACTGCGGCAGGTGGCCGAGCCTGGCGAATTCGAGGTGCAGATCGGGCTCGATTCGCAGCAGGTACGCAGCGCGGCATTCACCTTGCGCTGAGTGACTGTGACGCCCGCCTGCCGCCGGTTTGCGCGATGCGGCAGCTGGCCGCAGGTAAGGTGCGTGACCATCTATCCGGCCTGTGTCCGGCGTGGGATGATGCGCCGCCTCGATTGGCCCGGCGCGGGAATCATTTAACCCGACGGCAGACCAACAGACAGACCGGCGCCGATCGATGGCCGGCATCATCGTGAAAATCAGGAGGGGATGTGTCACGAAGCAAGGGTTTCAGAGCGGGCACGCGTAGCGGCCGCCTGCTGGGCATGGCGCTGGGCCTGTCCATGAGTCTGTTTGCCGCCAGCGGCTGGGCATTCGACCTCGACGACGTGGCGCAGAAGGCCGAGGAGCTGGCGGCCGCCAACTACGCCGCGCCGCAGAGCAACCTGCCGGAAGTGTTCCGCAGCATGGCGTTCGCCGACTACCAGCAACTGCGTTTCCGTCCCGACAAGGCACTCTGGCACGACGCGAAGACTCCGTTCGAGGTGCAGTTCTATCACCAGGGCATGCATTTCAACGTGCCGGTGAAGATCAACGAGATCACCAGCAAGGGCGTCAAGGAAGTCCGCTACGACCCGCAGATGTTCGACTTCGGCCAGGTACAGATCGAACCTGCCGCCCTGGAGAACCTCGGTTTCGCCGGTTTCAAGGTGCTCTATCCGCTGAACGAGCCGAAAAAGGCGGATGAGCTGATCACCTTGCTCGGCGCCAGCTATTTTCGCGTGATCGGCAAGGGCCAGGTCTACGGTCTCTCGGCGCGTGGGCTGGCCATCGACACCGCCTTGCCGAGCGGCGAGGAATTTCCGAGCTTCCGCGAATTCTGGATCGAGCGGCCGCAGGCCGACCGGCGCAATCTGGTGATCTACGCGCTGCTGGATTCACCGCGCGCCACCGGTGCCTATCGCATGGTGGTGACGCCGGGCAAGGACAGCACCGTCGACGTGCAGGCGCGGGTCTACCTGCGCGAGCCGGTGGAAAAGCTCGGCCTCGGCGCGCTCACCAGCATGTACCTGTTCGGCGCCAACCAGCCGAGCGTGCAGCGCAACTATCGTCCGCAGCTGCACGATTCCGAAGGCCTGGCGATCCATGCCGGCAACGGCGAGTGGATCTGGCGGCCGCTGAACAACCCCAAGCGCCTGAACATCAGCAGCTACAGCGTGGAGAACCCGCGCGGTTTCGGTCTGTTGCAGCGCACCCGCGATTTCGGCCGCTACGAGGACCTGGACGACCGCTACGAGCTGCGCCCCAGCGGCTGGGTCGAGCCGACCGGCGACTGGGGCAAGGGACACGTCGAGCTGATCGAAATCCCCACACCGGACGAAACCAACGACAACATCGTCGCCTTCTGGGTACCCGAGCAGCGCCCGGAACCCGGCAAGCCGCTGGACTTCGCCTACCGCCTGCACTTCACGATGGATGAACCGGCGCTGCACGATCCGGCACTTGCCTGGGTCAGCCAGACGCGCCTGTCCACCGGCGACGTCAAGCAGTCGAACCTGATCCGCCAGCCTGACGGCAGCATCGCGCTGATCGTCGATTTCGTCGGCCCCAACCTTGCCGCGCTGCCGGCCGATGCGCCGGTGAGCACTCGCGTGAGTACCGACGACAACGCCGAACTGGTGGAAAACAGCCTGCGCTACAACCCGGTGAGCAAGGGCTGGCGCCTGACACTGCGGCTGAAAGTGCGCGATCCGGCGCTCCCGGTCGAGCTGCGCGCCGCACTGGTGGATGGCGAGAAGACGCTTTCCGAAACCTGGAGCTACCAGATTCCGATCCATGAATAACCTGGCGTCAGCGTCCCTCGGCGGACACTATCTCGATCAATTGCCGCTGGCCGATGCCGAGCGCCAGGCGCTGGCCGATGAGATCGCGCGCGAGGGCGGCACGCTCGACGACCTGCACCGCGTCCTCGCCCAGCAGACCCCGGACACCGCGCCCGGCGTGCCGCCGTCGGCCGGTGCGCTGGGTTCGGTCGCGGCGCGGCTGAAGCTCGGCTGGGGCGATACTCTCGCGCGTGGGCGTGCGCTGATGCGCGATCACCAGGCGCGCGTCTGCATCCGCTCGACGCCGCCGATCGTGCGTACCCGCATGGTGCCCGAGCCGTGGCACACCAACGTGCTGCGTCTGAGCTGGTGGCGCCTGCTGCACAAGAAAAACCGCGCCGTGGAGGTGCCGCCGCCGGTCGAGCGCGACTCGCGCTGGCGCCAGGTGGTTGCCCTGCGCCGCACGCTGCTGCTGACGCTGATGCTGGTGCAGACCGTCATCGCCACCTGGCACATGAAATCCGTGCTGCCCTATCAGGGCTGGGCGCTGGTCGATCTGCAGGAGGTGTTCCAGCAGCCGTGGCAGGAATCCGCGCGGCAGATCCTGCCCTACGTGGTGCAGACCAGCATCCTGCTGCTGTTCGCCTTGCTGTTCTGCTGGGTGTCGGTGGGCTTCTGGACCGCGCTGATGGGCTTCTTCCAGCTGCTCAAGGGCCGCGACCGCTACAACATTTCCGCCAGCACGCTGGGCAACGAGCCGATCCCGCGCGAGGCGCGCACCGCGCTGGTGGTGCCCATCGCCAACGAAGACGTGCCGCGGGTGTTCGCCGGTCTGCGCGCGACCTACGAGTCGCTGCTGGCCACCGGGCAGATCGAGCACTTCGACATCTTCGTGCTCAGCGACAGCAACGATCCCGACATCTGCGTGGCCGAGCAGAAGGCCTGGCTGGAGCTGTGTCGCGAGGTCGACGGCTTCGGCCATATCTTCTACCGCCGGCGCCGGCGCCGGGTGAAGCGCAAGAGCGGCAACATCGACGACTTCTGCCGTCGCTGGGGCAGCAGCTACCGCTACATGGTCGTGCTCGACGCTGACAGCGTGATGAGCGGCGACTGCCTGACCAACCTGGTGCGGCTGATGGAGGCCAATCCGTCGGCCGGCATCATCCAGACGGCGCCCACGGCATCGGGCATGGACACCCTCTATGCGCGCATGCAGCAGTTCGCCACGCGGGTCTATGGTCCGCTGTTCACCGCCGGACTCAACTTCTGGCAGCTGGGCGAATCGCATTACTGGGGCCACAACGCGATCATCCGGGTCAAGCCGTTCATCGAGCACTGCGCCCTGGCGCCGTTGCCGGGCAAGGGCTCGTTCGCCGGTGACATCCTCTCCCACGATTTCGTCGAGGCTGCGTTGATGCGCCGCGCCGGCTGGGGCGTGTGGATCGCCTATGACCTGCCGGGCAGCTACGAGGAGCTGCCGCCCAACCTGCTCGACGAACTCAAGCGCGACCGTCGCTGGTGCCACGGCAACCTGATGAACTTCCGCCTGTTCCTGGTCAAGGGCATGCACACGGTGCACCGTTTCGTGTTCCTCACCGGCGTGATGTCCTACCTGTCGGCGCCGCTGTGGTTCATCTTCCTGGTGCTGTCCACCGGTCTGCTGGCGATTCACACCCTGATGGTGCCGGAGTACTTCCTGCAGCCAAACCAGCTCTATCCGTTGTGGCCGCAGTGGCATCCGGAAGAGGCCATCATGCTGTTCTCGGCCACGCTGACGCTGCTGTTCCTGCCCAAGCTGCTGAGCGTGCTGCTGATCTGGATCAAGGGCGCGCACGAGTACGGCGGGCGGCTGCGGCTGCTGCTGTCGATGCTGCTGGAGTCGCTGTTTTCGATGCTGGCGGCGCCGGTGCGCATGCTGTTCCACACGGTGTTCGTCACCGCCGCGTTCCTCGGCTGGTCGGTGCAGTGGCAGTCGCCGCAGCGCGCCGACAACGCCACCCCGTGGAGCGAGGCGCTGCGCCGGCATGGCCCGCAGATGCTGCTGGGCGTGCTCTGGACCGCGCTGGTGGGCTGGCTCGATCCGGCGTTCCTGTGGTGGCTGGCGCCGATCGTCGGCTCGCTGATCCTCTCGGCGCCGGTGTCGGTGATCACCAGCCGCACCGGATTGGGGCTGGCGGCGCTGCGGCGCAAGCTGTTCCTGATTCCCGAGGAGTTCAAGCCGCCGCAGGAGCTGGCTTCGACTGATCGCTACGCCCAGCAGAACCGGGACGACGCGCTGCACGACGGCTTCATCGCCGCGACGGTGGACCCGTTGTACAACGCCCTGGTCTGCGGGATGGCGCGTGCGCGTCACGCCAAGGTGGTGCCAGCCGCCGAGCAACTGCGCGAGCAGCGCATGCAGCAGATTCTCGAAGCCGGCCCCGATGGTGCCGCCGAAGCGGCGCGCTGGCGTCTGCTCAACGACCCCAACGGCATGGCGCGTCTGCATCAGCGCATCTGGCAGGATCCGCGCTACCAGGCCTGGCACGATGCCTACCAGCGCTGCAGGGCATCGTCCACCGGTTCCTGAAACCGCAACTGGCCACGTTGCCCGACAACGTGGCCAGTGTCTCCCTCGAACCCGCGCGCAGCGGGTTCGCTTCGAAGAGCCAGGATGAGCTGGCTCGTCTTCTCGACTTTCTATTCAGTGCAGGTGCTGGCTGCCGTCGGCGTGCTGGTGCACGTTGCGCTGGACGGTGGTAGCGGGTTCGTCGTGCGCGCTTTCGGCCGGCGCGTCATGGCTGGAGTGCTGGCTGCTGTGGTCGTGCATGTCGCTTTCGCCGCCGCCGTGCTGGTGGCCTTCGCTCTGCGCGACCAGCTCGCGGTATTGCGTCGCGTCGAGCTGTGGCAGGCGTTGGAGAAACGCCACCATGCCCCAGATGTACGGGTCGCCCATGCTCTTGCCCCAGGCCGGCATGCCACTGGCCTTGATGCCGTGCTTGATGATCCAGAAGGCCCGCGCGGGATCGCCGCCGGTGCCGAATCGGTGCAGCCGGCGTGGCGCGGGGTAGAGGCTCGCGCTCAGCTCCGTGTCGCTCATGCCCGGCGCCAGGTGGCAGCCGATGCACATGGCGTGGTAGTTGCCGGCGCCGATACGGATCAGCGCCTGGTCGTCGAGGGCGGGGATGGCGATATCGGCGGTGCGGGCGGCGATCGAGCGCTCGCGGGTGATCTGCAGCAACTGCTCGACCGCCGAGAAATGCGGATCGTCGGCAGCGACGTTGATGATGCCCGAGTACATCACCCCGGCCCCGGCGGCAGCGAGGACGACACCGGCCAGCGCCAGGGTCTTGATTGTTCTTTTCATGGGTCAGGTTTTACTCAAAACCAGAATCGTACGCCGGCGACCAGGCGGGTGTCGCTGACATCCTCATCCTCGTCACGCAGCAGGTCGGCGGTGTTGCCGTGGGCGCGGTTCCAGGTCACGCCGATATAGGGCGCGAACTGCCGGCTGATCTCATAGCGCAGGCGCAGCCCGGCGCTGGCCTCGCTGAGGCCGGAGCCGACGCCACGGGCCGCGTCGTTACGCCCGTGCAGGTTGAGTTCGGCGGTGGGCTGCAGTACCCAGCGCTGGGTCAGCAGGATGTCGTATTCGGCCTCCAGGCGCAGCGCGCTCTGGCCGCCTTCACCGAGAAAGGCGGTGGCTTCGGTTTCCAGACCGAACAGCGGCATGCCCTGCACGCCGAAGGCGGCCCAGGTCTGCGGCGAACCGGGCTTGAAGTCCTGGCGTACCCCGGCGATGGTTTCCCACCAGGGGCCGATGGCGTGGCTCCACAGCAATTGCAGTTCGGCCTCTTCTGTCTGTCCGTCGGTGCGCTCGCCTTCGGAACGGAAGGCCAGGCGGTCGATGTCACCGCCGTACCAGCCGGAGATATCCCAGGCCAGCGTGCTGCCTTCGTCGGCGTCCTGCCATTCCAGTTGATCGGCGAGGAACAGGAAGTGCTGCCCGGCCTGGTGCATGGCGTGTGGCGGCAAGTCGGGGAAGGCGGCGGCGCGATCCGCAGCGCTGATCGCCGGCGCATGCGGTGCAGCGTCGCTGGCCGGCGCATGTGCCATCGAGCCGTGATCCATGCTGCCATGATCCATCTGGCTGTGGTCCATCGGCGCGTCATGCGCGGAATGCTCCAGGCCCTGCTGCGCCTGGGCCGTCGTCGCGAGCACGCCGATGGCCAGGGCGAGGACCAACCTCGCCCTGGCGGTGCTGCCGATGTCAGTCAGGTGTCGCTCAGCGGTCACGCGGCTTGTCCTTGGAGTTGCCCTTGGACGAATTCTTGTCCCGCTGGCTGTTGTCCATGTTGCGATGCTCCATGCCCTGGCCCTGATTCACATCGCGGTGCTGCATGTTCTGGCCCATGTTGTCATGGTCCATCATCTGGCCCTTGCCCATGTGTTCGTCGCGCATTTGCATCATGTTGTCGCGATCCACGCCTTGCTTGTCCGCGCTTCGCTGTTGCTTGGCCTGGTTGGCTTGCGCGATGGCCGGCATTTTTTCCGGATGGTGGCCGTCGTGCTGGTTCTGCTGTGCCTGCACGGCGGTCAGTTGCAGGGCGGCAGCCAGGCTGCAGGCGATCAGGACGTTTTGCTTGAACGTTTTCATAGTTTTCTCCTTCACTCTTCTACGCGGACTTCGCGGAACATCCCGAGGTCCATGTGCATCAGCATATGGCAATGGTAGGCCCAGCGGCCAAGCGCATCGGCCGTTACACGGTAGCTGCGTTTGGCGCCGGGGGGCATGTCGATGGTGTGCTTGCGTATCTGGAAGTTGCCGTGTTCGTCCTCCAGGTCGCTCCACAGCCCGTGCAGGTGGATGGGGTGGTGCATCATGGTGTCGTTGACCAGCACGATGCGCACGCGCTCGCCATATTTCAGGCGGATCGGCTCGGCATCGGCGAAGGGGATGCCGTCGAACGACCAGGCGAAGCGCTCCATGTGGCCGGTCAGGTGCAGCTCGAGGGTACGGCCCGGCTGGCGGCCGTCCGGATCGGCGAAGGTGCTGCGCAGGTCGGCGTAGGTCAGCACGCGGCGGCCGTTGTCGCGCAGGCCGATGCCGGGGTCATCCAGCTTGGCCACCGGTGTCATGGTCTGCATGTCCACCAGGGGATTGTTCGTTTCGCTGGCCGGATGCGCCTGCATGGCGGCCGTGGCGCCGTGCTCCATGCCGCCGGACGACTCATGGTTCATCCCGCTCATGGCTGCGTGGTCCATGTCGCTGGTCGGGGTGGCGGCGCCGTGCGCGGCATGATCGCCGTGACCCATGTCCGCCATGCTCAGCTCGGGGCGCGGATCGGGCTCGGGCACCGGCGCCTGCAGACCCTGGCGCACGGCCAGGGTGCCGCGGGAAAAGCCCGAGCGGTCCATCGCCTGGGCGAACAGGGTGTAGGCGTCCTGGCTGCCGTCCGGCTCGACGATCACGTCGAGCGTTTCGGCCACCGCCAGGCGCACTTCATCAACCTGTACCGGCTCGACGTACTGGCCGTCGGCGGCGACCACGCTGAGCTTGAGGCCGGGGATGCGGAAGTCGAAATAGGTCATCGCCGAACCGTTGATCAGGCGCAGGCGGATGCGCTCACCCGGCTTGAACAGCCCGGTCCAGTTGGCGTCCGGCGCCTGGCCGTTGAGCAGGTAGGTATAGGTCGCGCCGCTGATGTCGGCCAGATCCGTCGGCGACATGTTCATCTTCGCCCAGGCCCAGCGCTGGCTGAAGCTCTCGCGCCAGCCCTTGTCGGCGACGTCGTCGATGAAGTCGCCGAGGGTGCGGCGGCCCTGGTTGTAGTAGTCCGAGCGCTTCTTCAGCTTGGCCAGCACTCGCGCCGGGCTTTCGTCGGTCCAGTCGGAGAGAAACACCACGTAGTCGCGCTCGTAGCTGAACGGCTCCGGCTCGAGCGGGTCGATCACCAGCGGGCCGTAGACGCCGAGCTGCTCCTGGAACGCCGAATGGCTGTGGTACCAGTAGGTGCCGCTCTGCTTGACCCTGAAACGGTACTCGTACAGGCCGTCCGGGGCGATGCCGGCGAAGCTGAAGCCGGGCACGCCATCCATGTTGGCCGGCAACAGGATGCCGTGCCAGTGGATGGAGGTGTCCTGCGGTAGGCGGTTGCGCACACGCAGGGTCACGCTGTCACCCTCGCGCCAGCGCAACAGCGGGCCGGGAATACTGCCGTTGATGGCCATGGCGGTGCGGCGTTTGCCGGTGAAATCCACCGTCATCGAGTCAATGGTCAGATCGAATTCGGTGCCGCTGAGTGCCGTCGGCTGACCAGGGCTGGTCAGCGCCCAGACGGGCTGGCGCCACAGCCCGAGCCCGGCGAAGGCGCTGCCGGCGGCAAGGCTTTTGACGAAGGTGCGCCGCGAGCTGTTCGAGTGCATGCAGGTCCTGTTCGATGGTGGCTGTTCGCGCTGCGCCAGTGGGCGCGCGAGGCAAACATGTCTGGTCATCATAACGGCGCTCAGCTGACCCGCAGCTGAGCTGAAGATTACCGTTCTGTCAGCTTGATGTGGCCCGTCCGGAGCGTTACAGCAGCTCGATACCGAAGCGCCGCAGCACCAGCGCCAGCGCACCGAAGCAGACGACGGTCAGCACCGCGCACGCCAGCAGCGTCGGCCAGAAGCCCAGGCGTGGCAGCAGGCGGGGGAAGACGAGGAACATCGGTAGCGTCGGCAGCACGTACCAGAAGGTGTACCAGGCGTGGTTGGCGATCTTTTCCGCCGGCTGGCGCTCGACGTACAGCCAGATCAGGCTGAGCAGGGTGATCAGCGGCAGCGCGGCCAGAAAGCCGCCCAGCTTGTCGCTGCGCTTGGCGGCTTCCGAGACCAGCACCACCACGGCGGCGGTCAGCAGGAACTTGGTGACGATCCAGGCCATGTGGGCTCCTGATGACGCGCTGCCGTCGAAACTCAGCGTACCGGCTGGCTGCCGAGATAATCGCCCATCACCACGTCACGGCCTTGTTCGGTCAGGCCAATCACCTGGTAGCGCTCATGCGGCTGGCCGTAGTCCATGCCCGGCGAGCCGGCCGGCATGCCGGGTGCGGCGACGCCGAGCAGATCGTCGCGCTGCTGCAGTTCGCGGATCGCCGCTACCGGCACATGGCCCTCGACGAACTTGCCGTCGATCACCCCGGTGTGGCACGAGCCCAGGCGCGGTGCCACGCCCAGGCGCTGCTTGACCAGCGACATGTTGGGCTCGACATGGTCGCGAACCTCGAAGCCGTTGGCTTCCAGATACTTGATCCAGTCCTTGCAGCAGCCGCAGTTGGCGTCGCGGTGCACGTCGATCACCTCGGCGGCGTGCGCCACGCCGGACATCAGCAGGGCGGCGAGGGCGGTGAGATAGGGCTTCATGTACATCTCCAGATCAGGGGTTCAGCGACAGCCGCAGCCACCGTTGCCGCCGCAGCCGGTCTGCGCGGCGGGGGTGGTTGTGGCGGTGTTGATGGCGGCAGGATAGCCGGCTTCGTCGAGTGCGGCGACCAGCGCCGGACTGTCGGCCTGGCCGGCGACACGGGCGAGGCCGGCGGCCAGGTCCACCTCGACGCCGGTGACGCCGGGCACGGCCTGCAGCGCCTCGCTGACATGCTTGACGCAATGGCCGCAGGTCATGCCGGTTACCTTGAGTTCGATGCTGTTCATGCGTGTCTCCCGGGTTGCTAGCGTGAGCGTGGCGGAATGTTCATCCCTGACATCGTGGCAAGGTCAAGCACCGCCGTCGATGGAGGCGTTGCGCAGGCGCAGCGCGTTGAATACCACCGAGGCCGAGCTGACGCTCATCGCCAGCGCGGCGATCAGCGGCGACAGCAGGTGACCGGTCAGCGGGTAGAGCAGGCCGGCGGCCAGCGGGATGCCCAGACTGTTGTAGAGGAAGGCGAAGGCGAGGTTCTGGTGCATGTTCTTCACCGTCGCCACCGACAGGCTGCGCGCGCGCAGGATGCCGAGCAGGTCGCCCTTGACCAGCGTGACCTGGGCGCTGTTCATTGCCACATCGGTGCCGGTGCCCATCGCGATGCCGACGTCGGCGCGGGCCAGCGCCGGAGCGTCGTTGATGCCGTCACCGGCCATCGCCACGCGGTGCCCGGCCTGCTGCAGGGTGGCGGCCAGGCGCTCCTTGTCCTGCGGCTTGACCTCGCCGTGCACCTCCTCGATGCCCAGCTGGCGCGCCACCGCGCGGGCGGTGGTGAGGCCGTCGCCGGTGGCCATGATGACCCGCACGCCGTCGGCCTGCAGGCGCTCGACCGCCTGCCGCGAGGTCGGCTTGATCGGGTCGGCCACCGCCAGCAGGCCGGCCAGCGCGCCGTCCACCGCCAGGTACATGATGCTGGCGCCTTCGCTGCGCAGTTCCTCGGCCTTGGCCAGCAGCGCGCCGACCTCGATGCCGGCTTCCTGCAGCAGCGCGGTGTTGCCCAGCAGCAGGCGGCGCTCGTCCACCTGGCCACGCACGCCGATGCCCGAAGCCGATTCGAAGGCCTGCGGGGTACTCAGTTGCAGGTTCTGGCCACGGGCGTGCTCGACGATGGCATGGGCCAGCGGGTGCTCGCTGCCCTGGTCGAGGCTGGCGGCCAGGCGCAGCACCTCGTCGGTGGCGAAGTCGGGCGCCGCGAGGACGCTGTGGAAGGCCGGGCGGCCTTCGGTGAGGGTGCCGGTCTTGTCGACGATCAGCGTGTCGATCTTGCGCAGGTTCTCGATGGCGGCGGCATCGCGGAACAGCACGCCGCTGGTGGCGGCCTTGCCGGTGGCGACCATCACCGACATCGGCGTGGCCAGCCCCAGGGCGCAGGGGCAGGCGATGATCAGCACCGCCACCGCGTTGATCAGGCCGTATACCCAGCTCGGCTCCGGTCCCCACAGGCCCCAGCCGAAGAAGGTCAGCACGGCGATGGCGATCACCACCATGACGAACCAGCCGGCGATCACGTCGGCCAGGCGCTGCATCGGCGCCTTGGAGCGCTGTGCCTGGGCGACCATCTGCACGATCTGCGCGAGCATGGTGGCGCTGCCGACCTTCTGCGCCTGCATCACCAGGCTGCCGTGGCGGTTGAGGGTGGCGCCGATCAGCGTGTCGCCGGCGCGCTTCATCACCGGCACCGGTTCGCCGGTGAGCATCGACTCGTCCACCGCGCTCTCGCCTTCGAGCACCAGACCGTCGACCGGCACCTTCTCGCCGGGGCGCACGCGCAGCTTGTCGCCGCTGTGCACATGGGTCAGCGGGATGTCTTCCTCGTTGCCGTCGGCGTTGATCCGCCGCGCGGTCTTCGGCGCCAGGCCGAGCAGCGACTTGATCGCCGCCGAGGTCTGCGAGCGGGCGCGCAGTTCGAGCATCTGGCCGAGCAGGGTCAGCGAGATGATCACCGCCGCCGCCTCGTAGTACACGCCGATGCGCCCGTCCATCATGAAGGTGGCCGGGAAGGCTTCGGGGATCAGGGTGGCGGCGACGCTGTAGAGATAGGCGGCGGACGTGCCCAGGCCGATCAGCGTCCACATGTTCGGGCTGCGGTTGAGCACCGACTGCACGCCGCGCACGTAGAACGGCCAGCCGGCCCAGAGCACCACCGGGGTGGCCAGTGCCAGCTCGACCCAGTTCTGCGTGGCGCCGTGGAACAGCGCCAGGGCATGCCCGCCCATTGCCAGCACGGTGACGATCAGCGTCAGCGGCAGGGTCCACCAGAAGCGTCGGGTGAAATCCTTGAGCTCGGGATTGTCTTCCTCCTCCAGCTCGGGGATCACCGGCTCCAGCGCCATGCCGCACTTGGGGCAGGTGCCGGGGCCGATCTGGCGCACCTCGGGATGCATCGGGCAGGTGTATTCGGCGCCCGGGTCGGCATCTGCCAGTGCCGAGGCTGCGGCGACGGGCGCGGCGCTGGCATAGCGCTGCGGGTCGGCGCTGAACTTGTCCAGGCAATGCTGGCTGCAGAAATGGTAGTCGTGCCCGCCGTGGCTGGCGTGCAGCGGACTGTCACCGGCCACCGGCATGCCACACACCGGGTCGTGCTCGGTTGCGGCTTCGGCGGCGTGCGCTGGGTGCGGGTGGTGGCCGTGGTGGTGCGCGTGTGCGTGTTGGGAGCTGTTGCCGGGCTGGTCAGCGGTCGTCATCGTGGCCTCCATGGTTATGGCCGAACAGGTGCATGAGCGCACAGAGCAGCAGGATCAGGTAAGGCAAGGCCTGTGCGGTATGCGTCAGATGTTCGCGCACCAGATAGAACAGCCCGATCATCGCCAGCATCAGCAGTGCGATGCCGCGGCGGCTGCGCCAGAAGGGCCGGGGAGTTCCGTGGCTCTGCATGGTTCGACCTCCTGGGTGGATGGTTTAACCATAATCCCCAAGAGGTTACGGCGGGCTGTTAGAAACATTACGTTTCTGTCAGCTAATGGCGGGCCGGTCGTTGCGGCTGCCACACTTCACCCATCGCCGAGCCGAGGAACGGGACATGAAACTGCTGGTCGCCGAAGACGAGCCGAAAACCGGCACCTACCTGCAGCAGGGCCTGAGCGAGGCGGGTTTCACCGTCGACCGCGTCACCACCGGCACCGATGCTCTGCAGCACGCGCTGAGCTCGCCCTACGATCTGCTGATCCTTGATGTGATGATGCCGGGCCTGGACGGCTGGGACGTGCTGCGCCTGGTGCGCGCCTCGGGCAACGAGGTACCGGTGCTGTTCCTCACCGCGCGCGACCGCGTCGAGGACCGAGTCAAGGGGCTGGAACTGGGCGCGGACGACTACCTGGTCAAACCGTTCGCCTTTTCCGAGTTGCTGGCGCGGGTGCGCACGCTGCTGCGCCGCGGCAATGCGGCGACGCTGCAAACCCAACTCAGGATCGCCGATCTCGAGGTCGACTTGCTCAAGCGCCGCGCCACGCGCGCCGGCCAGCGTATTGACCTGACCGCCAAGGAATTCGCCCTGCTGGAGCTCTTGCTGCGCCGGCGTGGCGAAGTGCTGCCCAAGTCGCTGATCGCCTCGCAGGTGTGGGATATGAACTTCGACAGCGACACCAACGTCATCGAGGTGGCGATCCGCCGGCTGCGGGCGAAGATCGACGACGGCTTCGAACCCAAGCTGATCCACACCGCGCGCGGCATGGGCTACATGCTCGACGAGCCGGACGCACCATGACGCGGCTGTCGCTGACCGCGCGGCTGAGCCTGATGTTCATGCTCGCCGTCACCGGCGTACTGGCGGCGGCCGGCTACTTCTTCGGCCAGCTAAGCCAGCACCATTTCGACGAACTCGACCGCCACTCCCTGCACGAGAAGCTTGAGGCCGGGCGCCGCCTGCTCAGCGGGCTGGACGATCTGCAGGATTTCGAGCGGGTTCGCCCGCAGCTGCAGGCGCTGCTCGGCGGGCACAGCGAAATGCGTGGCTTCGTCTTCGATGAGACGGGCGCGCAGCTGTATCCCGAAGCGCGGCGCGCGTTGGCCGAACCACGGCTGCTGGAGCTGGTCGGGCAGCGGGCCGGCGAGCTGCAGCTGGATGGGCGCGTCTGGCGCGGCGAGGCGGGGCATGTGCTGATCGGCTCGCAGCGCCTGACCTTGCTGGTATTGCTGGATGTCACCGTGCACAAGGCGTTCTTCCATACCTTCAGCGGCTGGCTGTGGGGTGCGTTGGTGCTCTGCGCGGCGCTCAGCGGGTTGCTCGGCTGGCTGCTGGTGCGCCGCGGGCTGCAACCGCTGCGCGAGGTGACCCAGGTGGCCGCCTCGGTGTCGGCCCGCTCGCTGCGCGAGCGCATCCCCGATGAGTCGATCCCGGCAGAACTGCAGCAGCTGGTGCAGGCCTTCAACGCCATGCTGGCGCGGCTGGAGGATGCCTTCGTGCGGCTGTCGAACTTCTCCGCCGACATCGCCCACGAGCTGCGCACGCCGCTGAGCAACCTGATGACCCACACCGAGGTCGCGCTGACCCGCGCACGCACGCTGGAGCAGTACCAGGACAACCTGCACTCGAACCTAGAGGAGCTGCAGCGCATGTCGCGGATGATCGACGACATGCTGTTCCTGGCCAAGGCCGACAACGGCCTGATCGTCCCCGATGCGCAGCCGGTGGCGCTGGAAGCGCTGTGCGCGCAGCTGCTGGACTTCTACCAGCTGTCGGCGGACGAGCGCGGCATCCGCTTCGAGCTGCGCGGCGCCGGGACGATCCACGGCGACCTGGCGATGCTGCGCCGGGCGCTGTCGAACCTGCTGACCAATGCGCTGCGCTACACGCCCGACGGCGGGGTAATCCGCGTGGACATCGAGCGCAGCACCGCTGGTGTGACGCTCTGCGTGAGCAACCCCGGCGCGGCCATTGCCCCCGAACACCTGGAGCGGCTGTTCGACCGCTTCTACCGGGGCGATCCGGCGCGCCGCGAGGGCAGCCCGAGCAATGCCGGGCTGGGGCTGGCGATCACCCACTCGATCATTCAGGCTCATCGGGGGTCTATCACCTGCAGCTCGGCGCAGGGCTGGACGACGTTCCGCCTGCAGTTTCCCGGCTGAGCCTTGCAGGTCCCACACGAGAGCGAACCACCGGAGAGGTAGATGTTGACGTTGAATATCGGGCCGTTGGCCCTGGCCGTGCCCCATGTATTGCTGCTGGGCAGCCTGCTGCTGGCGACCCTGACCGGCTGGTGGATTGGCCGGCGCAGCGAGCGCAACCCGGAGCGCCAGCTGTTTCGTCTGCTGCTGGTGGGGTTGCTGGTGGCACGCCTGGCCTTCGTCGCGCTGTACTGGGCGTATTACCAGGGGGACTGGCTGAGCGTCATCGATATCCGTGACGGCGGCTTCATCGCCTGGCCGGGGCTGTTCGCCGCGCTGGCGCTGGGCATCTGGTGGAGCTGGCGCGACCGCGAACTGCGCAAGCCGCTGGGCATCGCGCTGACGGTGGGCGTCCTCAGCTGGGGCTTCAGTAACCTGGCCTGGCATTCCCTCGAGCAGGGCACGCGCCTGCCGGAAATGGCGCTGCGTGACAGCCAGGGCCGTTCGGTGGCGCTGGAGGATTACGCCGGGCAGCCGCTGGTGGTCAATCTCTGGGCGACCTGGTGCCCGCCGTGTCGGCGCGAGATGCCGGTGCTGGCCGAGGCGCAGGCGCGCGAGAGCGATACGCTGTTCCTCTTCGTCAATCAGGGCGAAGGCGAGGGCGAGATCGGCCGCTTCCTGCGAACCGCAGGGCTGACGCTGGACAACGTGCTGCTCGACAGCGGCGGGCGTCTGGGTCAGCACGTCGGCTCCACGGCGCTGCCCACCACGCTGTTCTACAACGCCGAGGGCCGCCAGATCGGCAGCCATCTCGGCGAACTCTCGCACGCCAGCCTGGCGCGCGCGCTGGAAAAACTGAAAGAGGATGCTGCGCAGTGATTCGATTCAAGCCGTTACCCTACCTGCTCGCCGGTGTAAGCCTGCTGGCACTGTCCGTGGCGCAGGCCGAGGCACTGCCGGAGGCGATCAAGGCCGTCGAGGCGCGTGGCGCCGAGGTTGTCGGCACCTTCGAAGCGCCCGGTGGCATGAAAGGCTATGCCGCGCGTTACAACGGCCAGGGCATGGCGCTGTACCTCACCCCGGATGGCGAGCATGTGCTGATCGGCAGCCTGCTCGATGCCAAGGGCGAGGACCTGACCCGCGCGCACCTGGAGAAGCTGGTCTACGAACCGCTCGCCAAGGAGATGTGGGCGCGCATGGAAAACAGCACCTGGATCGCCGACGGCAAGGCGGACGCGCCGCGCATCATCTACATGTTCAGCGATCCGAACTGCCCGTACTGCAACATGTTCTGGAAGCAGGCGCGGCCCTGGGTCGAGTCGGGCAAGGTACAGCTGCGGCACATCATGGTCGGCATATTGCGCGCCGACAGCGCCGGCAAGTCCGCCGCGCTGCTCAGCGCCAGCAAGCCCGAGGCCGCGCTCAACGAGCACGAGGCGGCCGGCAAGGCGAGCAAGCTGAAGCCGCTGGAGAAGATTCCAGCGCAGTTGCAGAAGCAGCTCGCCGACAACCTTGCGCTGATGAGCGAGCTGGGTGCCCAGGCCACGCCGGCGATCTTCTACCTCGATGCCAACGGCCGGCTGCAACAGCACCAGGGCGCGCCGCAGCCGGATGTGCTGGAAACGATCATGGGGCCGCGCTGAGGCGGCGCTAGGGATGAGTGGAAAAGCGCTGCGCGCGTTTTCCACCCTGCGGCTGCGGAGTTGGTGGGCTGAAGCCCACCCTACGGTTCACGGCGCTGCCTGGTAGGGTGGGCTTCAGCCCACCGCCAGATGTACGGACGAACGCCCGGCTCTCATGTTTCAGAGTACGCCGAAGACCTTCTTCGCCAGGCCAACCTGATGGGTTGACGCTGGGCAGGACCTGCGGCTGCGGAATTGGTGGGCTGAAGCCCACCCTACGGTTCACGGCGCTGCCTGGCAGGGTGGGCTTCAGCCCACCGCCAGATGTACGGACGAACGTCCGGGTCTCATGTCTCAGAGCACGTCGAAGACCT
>AJXE01000012.1 GCA_000263395.1 Stutzerimonas stutzeri TS44 | reverse complement strand
GTAATATTTGACGATGATGAAAGGGGCCCCCTCGGGGGCCTTTTTCTATTATTGATCATTTATTGACACCCTATGGGCGCATCCGTACAATTGCGCCTCCTTTTACCGGGGGTATTGCGCCTGGTAGGGTGGCTACTTGGAGTCTGAGGTCAAAATGCAAAACCAACAAATCCGTATTCGGTTGAAGGCTTTTGACCATCGCCTGATCGATCAATCAACCCAGGAAATCGTGGAAACCGCGAAACGTACTGGTGCTCAGGTGCGTGGTCCGATTCCGCTGCCAACCCGCAAAGAGCGGTTCACTGTGCTGGTTTCTCCGCACGTCAACAAAGACGCGCGCGATCAGTATGAAATTCGAACCCACAAGCGCGTGCTGGACATCGTTCAGCCGACCGACAAGACCGTCGATGCGCTGATGAAGCTCGATCTTGCGGCTGGTGTGGAAGTGCAGATCAGCCTCGGCTAAAACCTGAGAGTTTTAGTCGTGTAACGCTCTGAAATGGGCGGCCATAGCGGGTGAAAGCCCCGTACACTCAAGAGGTTTCAAAATGACTATTGGTGTAGTCGGTCGTAAATGCGGCATGACCCGCGTTTTCACCGAGGATGGTGTCTCTATTCCGGTTACGGTCATCGAGATCGAGCCGAATCGCGTCACTCAGTTCAAGAATGAAGAGAGCGATGGCTATCGTGCAGTGCAGGTCACTGTCGGCGAGCGTCGCGCGTCCCGTGTTACCAAGGCGCAGGCCGGTCACTTCGCCAAGGCGAGCGTGGCGGCTGGGCGTACTGTCCTGGAATTCCGTCTCGAAGAGGGCGAGTACCAGGCGGGTGACGAGATCAAGGCGGAAATTTTCCAGGCAGGCCAGCTGGTGGATGTCACCGGTCAGTCCAAGGGTAAAGGCTTTGCCGGTACCATCAAGCGCTGGAACTTCCGTGGTCAGGACAATACCCACGGTAACTCCGTATCCCACCGCGTCCCGGGCTCTATTGGTCAGTGCCAGACTCCAGGTCGTGTATTCAAGGGCAAGAAGATGTCCGGGCACATGGGCGCCGAGCGCGTAACCGTGCAGTCCCTGGAAATCGTGCGTGTCGACGCCGAGCGTAATCTGCTGTTGGTCAAGGGCGCAGTGCCCGGCGCCACTGGCGGTGACGTGGTTGTGCGTCCGGCTGCCAAGGCTCGCGGTTAAGGGGGAGTTCACATGCAATTGAATGTAAATGGCGCACAGGCCATCGAAGTCTCCGATCGCACCTTCGGTGGTGAGTTCAACGAGACGCTGGTGCACCAGGCTGTCGTCGCCTACATGGCTGGCGGTCGTCAGGGTAGCAAGCAGCAGAAGACCCGCTCCGATGTGTCCGGTGGCGGCAAGCGTCCGTGGCGTCAGAAGGGCACCGGTCGCGCACGTGCCGGTACCACTCGTGGTCCGATCTGGCGTGGCGGTGGCGTGACTTTCGCTGCTCGTCCGCAAAACCACGATCAGAAGCTGAACAAGAAGATGTATCGCGCAGCTCTGCGCTCCATCCTTGCTGAGCTCGTTCGTTCCGACCGTCTGGTCGTCGTCGAGGATTTCGCCGTCGACGCGCCGAAGACCAAGGTGCTTGCCAGCAAGCTCAATGGCATGGGTCTGAATGATGTGCTGATCGTTTCCGAAGCTGTCGATCAGAACCTGTACCTGGCTGCGCGCAACCTGCCGCACGTCGATGTGCGCGATGTTCAGGGTTCGGATCCGGTCAGCCTGATCGCCTATGACAAGGTGCTGATCACCGTGTCGGCCGTGAAGAAATTCGAGGAGCTGCTGGGATGAACCAGGAACGCGTATTCAAAGTCCTGCTTGGTCCGCACGTCTCCGAGAAGGCAACCGTGCTGGCTGACAGCAAGAGCCAATTCGTTTTCAAGGTTGCCACCGATGCAACCAAGCTGGAAATCAAGAAGGCCGTCGAGAGCCTGTTCAACGTGAAGGTCGCTACCGTCAATACCCTGAATGTGCAGGGCAAGACCAAGCGCACCGCTCGCGGCCTGGGCAAGCGCAACGACTGGAAGAAGGCGTACATCGCACTTCAGCCGGGCCAGGATCTCGATTTCTCCGGCAGTGCTGAGTAAGGAAGGGGTGCATCATGGCAATCGTTAAATGCAAACCGACTTCCGCGGGCCGCCGCTTTGTGGTCAAGGTGGTGGGTCAGGAGCTGCACAAAGGCGCTCCTTATGCTCCGCTGCTCGAAAAGAAGTCGAAGTCCGGTGGTCGTAACAACAACGGCCGCATCACCACTCGTCACATTGGCGGTGGTCACAAGCAGCATTACCGTCTGGTTGATTTTCGTCGCAACAAGGATGGCATTCCGGCCATCGTCGAGCGCGTCGAATACGATCCGAACCGTACTGCGCACATCGCGCTGCTGAAGTATGCCGACGGTGAGCGTCGCTACATCATCGCGCCGAAAGGTGTGAGCGCTGGCGATCAACTGCTGTCGGGTGTGAATGCGCCGATCAAGGCCGGTAACAGCCTGCCGCTGCGCAACATTCCGCTGGGTTCCACCGTTCACGGTGTCGAGCTGAAGCCGGGCAAGGGTGCTCAGATTGCACGTTCGGCTGGTGCTTCGGCTCAGCTGGTGGCGCGCGAAGGTGCCTATGTGACCCTGCGTCTGCGTTCCGGCGAGATGCGCAAGGTGTTGGCCGAGTGCCGTGCAACTCTGGGCGAAGTCTCGAACTCCGAGCACAGCCTGCGTTCGCTGGGCAAGGCTGGAGCCAAGCGCTGGAAGGGCATCCGTCCGACCGTGCGCGGCGTGGCCATGAACCCGGTCGATCACCCGCATGGTGGTGGTGAAGGTCGTACTTCCGGTGGTCGTCATCCGGTGTCGCCGTGGGGCTTCCCGACCAAGGGCGCGAAGACCCGCTCCAACAAGCGCACCGATAACATGATCGTCCGTCGTCGCAAGTAACTAGAGGGATACGACAGTGCCGCGTTCTCTGAAAAAAGGTCCTTTTATCGATCTTCACCTACTGAAGAAGGTCGAAGCGGCGGTGGAAAAGAACGATCGCAAGCCGGTGAAAACCTGGTCGCGTCGCTCGATGATCCTGCCGCAAATGGTCGGTCTGACCATCGCTGTGCATAACGGTCGCCAGCATGTCCCGGTCCTCGTGAACGAAGACATGGTCGGCCACAAACTGGGCGAATTTGCCGGCACCCGTACCTATCGTGGTCACGTGGCCGACAAAAAAGGCAAGCGTTAAGGGGTTTGGAAATGGAAGTAGCCGCTAAGTTGTCGGGCGCTCGCATCTCCGCCCAGAAAGCTCGCCTGGTCGCCGACCAGATCCGCGGGAAGAAGGTGGGCGAAGCGCTCAACCTGCTGGCTTTCAGCAGCAAGAAAGCCGCCGAGATTATGAAGAAAGTGCTGGAGTCGGCCGTTGCCAACGCCGAGCACAACGAAGGCGCTGACGTGGATGACCTCAAAGTCTCTACCGTCTTCGTCAACGAAGGGCGTTCGCTTAAGCGCATCATGCCGCGTGCCAAGGGCCGCGCTGATCGCATCGTCAAGCGGTCTTGCCATATCACTGTCAAGGTTGCGGACAAGTAACGGAGTCGATCAGATGGGTCAGAAAGTACATCCCACTGGCATTCGCCTGGGAATCGTCAAGGAGCACACCTCCGTCTGGTACGCAGACGGCCGCACGTATGCAGACTATCTGCTTGCAGACCTGAACGTGCGCGAGTACCTCCAAGACAAACTAAAAAGCGCGTCCGTGAGCCGTATCGATATCCATCGTCCGGCACAAACCGCACGCATCACCATCCACACCGCTCGTCCCGGCATCGTGATCGGCAAGAAGGGTGAGGATGTTGAGAAGCTGCGTCAGGACCTGACCAAGCAAATGGGTGTGCCGGTGCACATCAACATCGAAGAGATCCGCAAGCCGGAGCTCGATGCCATGCTGGTTGCACAGAGCGTAGCTCAGCAGCTGGAGCGTCGCGTGATGTTCCGTCGCGCCATGAAGCGCGCTGTACAGAACGCCATGCGCATTGGTGCCAAGGGCATCAAGATCCAGGTCAGTGGTCGTCTGGGTGGGGCTGAAATCGCCCGTACCGAGTGGTATCGCGAAGGTCGTGTGCCGCTGCACACCCTGCGTGCCGATATCGATTACAACACTTACGAAGCACACACCACCTACGGTGTGATCGGCGTCAAGGTATGGATCTTCAAGGGCGAGGTCATCGGTGGCCGCCATGAAGAGCTCAAGCCGCAAGCGCCTGCGCCTCGTAAAAAAGCTGCTAAGTAAGGGGTACGCCAAATGTTGCAACCCAAGCGTACAAAATTCCGCAAGCAGATGACCGGCCACAACCGTGGTCTGGCTCAGCGCGGTAGCAAGGTCAGCTTCGGCGAGTTCGCGCTGAAGTCTGTTTCCCGTGGTCGCCTGACCGCACGCCAGATCGAAGCGGCGCGTCGCGCGCTGACTCGTCACGTGAAGCGTGGCGGCAAGATCTGGATCCGCGTGTTCCCCGACAAGCCGGTTACCAAGAAGCCCCTCGAAGTTCGTATGGGTAAAGGTAAGGGTAGCGTCGAGTACTGGGTAGCCCAGATTCAGCCGGGCAAGGTGCTCTACGAGATCGAGGGTGTTTCCGAAGAGCTGGCGCGTGAGGCTTTCGCCCTGGCTGCTGCAAAGCTGCCGCTTGCCACCTCCTTTGTTAAGCGGACGGTGATGTGATGAAAGCGAATGAGCTTCGTGAAAAATCCGCTCAGCAGCTGAACGAGCAACTGCTCGAGCTGCTGCGCGACCAGTTCAATCTGCGCATGCAGAAGGCAACTGGCCAGTTGGGGCAGTCTCACCTGCTCTCGCAAGTCAAGCGCGATATCGCTCGCGTCAAGACTGTGCTCAACCAGCAGGCAGGTAAGTGATCATGGCTGAAGTTGAAAAGACTGTCCGCACGCTGACTGGCCGCGTCGTCAGCGACAAGATGGACAAAACCATCACCGTTCTGATCGAGCGTCGCGTCAAGCACCCGATCTACGGTAAATACGTTAAGCGTTCGACCAAGCTGCACGCTCACGACGAAACCAACCAGTGCCGTATCGGCGACAAGGTCACCATCCGCGAGACTCGTCCGCTGGCCAAGACCAAGACCTGGATGCTGGTTGACGTCGTTGAACGCGCCGTCGAAGTCTAAGGGCTAGGGGTCGGAGAAATTATATGATTCAGACTCAATCCATGCTCGATGTGGCCGATAACAGTGGCGCTCGTCGCGTCATGTGTATCAAGGTCCTCGGCGGTTCGCACCGCCGTTACGCCGGCATCGGCGACATCATCAAGGTGACCGTCAAGGAAGCGATTCCGCGTGGCAAGGTCAAGAAAGGCCAGGTGATGACTGCTGTCGTAGTCCGCACCCGTCACGGCGTTCGTCGTCCCGACGGTTCCATTATCCGCTTCGATGGCAATGCTGCTGTTCTGCTGAACAACAAGCAGGAGCCGATCGGCACCCGCATCTTTGGGCCAGTGACCCGTGAACTCCGTTCCGAGAAGTTCATGAAGATCGTCTCGCTCGCCCCAGAAGTGCTGTAAGGAGTAGCCGCATGCAAAAGATTCGTCGCGACGACGAGATCGTCGTCATTGCCGGCAAAGACAAGGGTAAGCGCGGTAAGGTGCTCAAGGTTCTCGCTGACGGCCGCGTGCTCGTTGGCGGGGTCAACCTGGTCAAGCGTCATACCAAGCCGAACCCGATGTCCGGCGTTCAGGGCGGTATCGTCGAGAAAGAGGCGCCTCTGCACGTCTCCAACGTCGCCATCTTCAATGGTGAGACCAACAAGGCAGACCGCGTTGGCTTCAAGATCGAAGACGGCAAGAAAATTCGTGTCTTCAAGTCCACCCAAAAGCCGGTTGGCGCTTGAGAATCATAGGTAAAACACCATGGCACGACTGAAAGAGATTTACCGGAAAGAAATCGCGCCGAAGCTGAAGGAAGAACTTCAGCTGGCGAACGTGATGGAAGTTCCGCGCATTACCAAGATCACCCTCAACATGGGTATTGGCGAAGCGATCGGTGACAAGAAGATCATCGACAACGCGGTTGCCGATCTGGAGAAGATCACCGGCCAGAAGGTCGTCGTGACTCACGCTCGCAAGTCCATCGCTGGGTTCAAGGTCCGTGAGGGCTGGCCGATCGGCGTCAAGGTGACTCTGCGTCGCGAGCGCATGTACGAGTTCCTGGATCGTCTGCTTTCCATCTCCCTGCCGCGCGTGCGTGACTTCCGCGGCCTGAATGCCAAGTCCTTCGACGGCCGCGGCAACTACAGCATGGGCGTGAAAGAGCAGATCATTTTCCCGGAAATTGATTATGACAAGATCGATGCTCTGCGTGGCCTGGACATCACCCTGACCACCACTGCCCGGACGGACGATGAAGGTCGCGCACTGCTGCGCGCCTTCAACTTCCCGTTCCGCAACTGATTGGAGTAGGACATGGCTAAACAAAGCATGAAGAACCGCGAGCTGAAGCGTCAGCAGACGGTTGCCAAGTACGCGCAGAAGCGTGCGGCGCTGAAGGCTGTCATTGTCAGCCCGAACTCCACTCCGGAGCAGCGTTGGGAAGCCCAGGTCGCCCTGCAGAAGCAGCCGCGTGACGCCAGTGCCTCGCGCCTGCGCAACCGCTGCCGCCTGACCGGTCGTCCGCATGGCGTCTACCGTAAATTCGGTTTGGCGCGCAACATGCTGCGCCAGGCTGCAATGCGCGGTGATGTGCCGGGTCTGGTCAAGGCCAGCTGGTAAAGAAGCATTCAGGACCTTCGGGTCCTGTTTGTTTTCTGATCAAGCCCCGATTGGGGCTTGATTCGTTTCTGGCAACTCTCTAGAATGCCCGGCTCGCCTGAGCCTCGCATTTTTGTGGGGGTTCGATCGTTGGCGACACGAGCCGTTGAAGGCTTATTTTTTTGTATTAGGAGCTAAGAGCCCATGAGTATGCAGGACCCGTTAGCGGACATGCTAACTCGTATCCGTAATGCCCAGATGGCCGAAAAGTCCGTCGTAAGCATGCCGTCTTCCACGCTGAAGGTGGCTGTAGCCAATGTTCTCCAGGGCGAAGGCTATATCGCGGGATACCAGGTCAGCAGCGACGCCAAGCCGCAGCTGTCCATCGAGCTGAAGTACTTCGAAGGCCGTCCGGTCATCGAGGAACTCAAGCGCGTAAGTCGTCCTGGCCTGCGCCAGTACAAGTCCGTCGATCAGCTGCCGAAAGTGCGCGGTGGTCTGGGCGTGTCGATCGTCTCCACCAACAAGGGTGTGATGACCGATCGTGCTGCCCGCGCTGCCGGTGTTGGTGGCGAAGTGCTTTGCACTGTGTTCTAAGGGGGGATAAGCATGTCTCGCGTTGCTAAGAACCCCGTCAAGCTGCCCGCTGGCGTCGAGGTAAAGATGGCCGGTCAGCAGCTTTCGGTGAAGGGTGCCAAGGGCGCTCTCGATCTGAATGTGCACCCGTCCGTGGAAGTAATCCAGGAGGCCGGTGAGCTGCGTTTTGCTGCGCGCAATGGCGATCAGCAGAACCGTGCCATGGCTGGTACCACTCGGGCACTGGTAAACAACATGGTCATCGGCGTCAGCCAGGGCTTCGAGCGTAAGCTCCAGCTGGTCGGCGTTGGTTACAAGGCGCAAGCCAAAGGCCAAGTGCTGTCCCTGGCTCTCGGCTTCTCGCACCCGGTGGAGTATGAGCTGCCGCAAGGCGTCACCGCTGAAACCCCCAGCCAGACCGACATCCTGATCAAGGGCGTCGACAAGCAGCTGGTCGGTCAGGTGGCTGCTGAAATCCGTGATTTCCGTCGTCCCGAACCTTACAAGGGCAAGGGCGTGCGTTATTCGGATGAAGTGGTCCGTCGCAAAGAAGCTAAGAAGAAGTAGGGCATAGCAAATGAGCGTAAAGAAAGAAACTCGTCTGCGTCGCGCTCGCAAGGCACGCCTGAAGATGCGCGAGCTGGAGGTCGTACGCCTTTGTGTGTACCGCTCTTCCCAGCACATCTACGCCCAGGTCCTTTCGGCCGACGGCGGCAAGGTCCTGGCCAGCGCCTCGACTCTGGACAAAGAACTGCGCGATGGAGCCACCGGCAACGTCGACGCTGCCAAGAAAGTCGGTCAGCTGGTCGCTGAGCGCGCGAAAGCCGCAGGCGTCACCCAGGTGGCATTCGACCGCTCTGGCTTCAAGTACCACGGTCGTGTGAAGGCACTGGCTGATGCTGCTCGTGAAGGCGGGCTGGAGTTCTAAGTTATGGCAAATAACGAGCAAAAGCGCGACGAAGGCTACATCGAGAAGCTGGTTCAAGTTAACCGCGTCGCAAAAACCGTAAAGGGCGGTCGCATCTTTACCTTCACCGCGCTGACTGTGGTGGGTGATGGCAAGGGGCGTGTTGGCTTCGGTCGTGGCAAGTCCCGCGAAGTGCCGGCCGCCATCCAGAAGGCGATGGAAGCGGCTCGCCGCAACATGATCCAGGTGGACCTGAACGGTACCACGCTGCAGTACCCGACCAAGGCCGCCCATGGCGCATCCAAGGTCTACATGCAGCCTGCATCCGAAGGTACCGGTGTGATCGCCGGTGGTGCCATGCGCGCCATTCTGGAAGTCGCTGGCGTGCAAAACGTTCTGGCCAAGTGCTATGGCTCGACCAACCCGGTGAACGTGGTGCATGCCACCTTCAAGGGGCTGAAGGCCATGCAGTCGCCGGAATCGGTTGCTGCCAAGCGGGGCAAGAGCGTCGAGGAGATTCTCTAACCATGGCTAACGCTACTGTCAAAGTCACGCTGGTGAAAAGCGTGAATGGCCGTCTGGCTAATCACAAGGCTTGCGTCAAAGGTCTCGGTCTGCGTCGCATCGGTCACACCGTCGAGGTTCAGGATACTCCTGAGAATCGCGGCATGATCAACAAGGCCTATTACCTTCTCCGTGTGGAGGGTTGATTCATGCAACTGAACGATCTGCGTTCCGCGCCGGGTGCCCGTCGCGAGAAGCTGCGTCCGGGCCGTGGTATCGGCAGCGGCCTCGGCAAGACCGGTGGTCGTGGCCACAAGGGTCAGACTTCCCGCTCCGGCGGTACCATTGCTCCGGGCTTCGAGGGTGGCCAGCAGCCGCTGCATCGTCGCCTGCCGAAGTTCGGCTTCGTTTCCCTGAAGGCCATGGATCGCGCTGAGGTGCGTACCTCTGAGCTGGCCAAGGTGGAAGGCGACATCGTCTCCGTACAGAGCCTGAAAGATGCCAACATCATCAACCAGAACGTGCAGCGGGTGAAAGTCATGCTGTCCGGCGAGGTTGGTCGTGCGGTCACTCTCAAGGGTATCGCGGCCACCAAGGGTGCGCGTGCGGCTATCGAAGCAGCTGGCGGCAAGTTCGAGGAATAAATGGCTAAGCAAGGTGCTCTCTCCGCGCTGAGTAATGGTGGGCTGTCCGAACTCTGGGCTCGTCTGCGCTTTCTGTTCATGGCGATCGTCGTCTACCGGATTGGCGCACACATCCCGGTGCCCGGGATCAATCCCGACCGGCTGGCCGAACTGTTCCGTCAGAACGAGGGGACCATCCTTAGTCTGTTCAACATGTTTTCCGGTGGCGCGCTGGAGCGCATGAGCATCTTTGCACTGGGGATCATGCCGTACATTTCGGCATCGATCATCATGCAGCTCATGACCGCGGTCAGCCCGCAGCTGGAGCAGTTGAAGAAAGAGGGCGAGGCTGGGCGCCGCAAGATCAGCCAGTACACGCGTTACGGTACGCTGGTGCTGGCAATCGTGCAGGCTGTCGGTATGTCGGTTGGGTTGGCTGGCCAGGGTGTTGCGTTCAGCAATGACTTCGGCTTCTACTTCGTGGCGATCACCACCTTCGTGGCGGGTGCAATGTTCATGATGTGGCTCGGCGAGCAGATGACCGAGCGGGGCGTCGGCAATGGGATTTCCATGCTGATCTTCGCGGGCATCGTTGCCGGCTTGCCGGGTGCGCTCGGTCAGTCCTTCGAATCGGCGCGCCAGGGCGACATCAACATCATCGCCTTGCTGGCCGTGGGCTTGCTGGCGGTTGCAATCATCGGTTTCGTGGTGTTCATCGAGCGTGGTCAGCGGCGTATCGCCGTTCATTACGCCAAGCGTCAGCAGGGCCGCAAGGTTTTTGCAGCGCAGACCAGTCACCTGCCGTTGAAGGTGAACATGGCGGGGGTTATCCCGGCTATCTTCGCCAGCAGCATCCTGCTTTTCCCGGCGTCGCTGGGGCAGTGGTTCGGTCAGTCCGAGAACATGGGCTGGCTGGCCGATTTGTCCCAGGCTATCGCTCCTGGTCAGCCTCTGAATATCCTGCTGTTCAGTGCCGGTATCATTTTCTTCTGCTTCTTCTATACGGCCTTGATGTTCAATCCCAAGGACGTTGCCGAGAATCTGAAGAAATCCGGTGCATTTATTCCGGGGATTCGGCCTGGTGAGCAGTCGGCTCGCTATATCGATGGTGTTCTGACTCGTCTGACCATGTTCGGCGCTCTGTACATGACGGCGGTCTGCCTGCTTCCGCAGTTCCTTGTGGTTGCGGCAAATGTTCCGTTCTACCTTGGTGGGACTTCGTTGCTGATCGTGGTGGTGGTTGTCATGGACTTCATGTCCCAGGTGCAATCCCATCTCATGTCGCACCAGTACGATTCCCTGATGAAGAAAGCCAACCTGAAGAGCTACGGCAGCGGCATGCTTCGCTGAAGTGGTTCGTAAGGTTCGAGGAGTTGGTGATGAAAGTTCGTGCATCGGTGAAGAAGCTGTGCCGCAACTGCAAGATTATCCGCCGCGACGGTGTCGTGCGCGTGATCTGCAGTGCGGAGCCGCGTCACAAACAGCGCCAAGGCTGATTGTGTAGAAGCGTGATAACCCGGCAGCTAGTGTGCTGCCGGGTTGAATATTTGTTTTTACAGCGTTAATATCTCGCGCCCTTTTCTTGGCTTCCGGGGCGTAGGTAGCTGTCAATTGGAGTTTCACTGAATGGCCCGTATTGCAGGCGTCAACATTCCGGATAACAAACACACTGTTATCTCGCTGACCTACATCTACGGTGTTGGTCGCACCCGCGCGCAGGAAATCTGTGCCGCTACCGGCGTGAATCCGGCAGCAAAGATCAAGGATCTCTCCGACGAGCAGGTCGAACTGCTGCGTGGCGAAGTCGGCAAGTTCATCGTTGAGGGCGACCTGCGTCGCGAAGTCAACATGAAAATCAAGCGCTTGATGGACCTGGGTTGCTATCGCGGCCTGCGTCATCGTCGTGGTCTGCCGGTTCGCGGTCAGCGTACCAAGACCAACGCGCGTACCCGTAAGGGCCCGCGTAAGCCGATCCGCAAGTAATCGCGTAGGAATTTAGTCATGGCAAAACCTGCTGCTCGTCCTCGTAAGAAAGTCAAAAAGACGGTGGTTGATGGCATCGCCCACATCCACGCATCTTTCAACAACACCATCGTGACCATCACCGATCGCCAGGGCAACGCATTGTCCTGGGCTACTTCGGGTGGTTCCGGTTTCCGTGGCTCGCGCAAGAGCACTCCGTTCGCTGCCCAGATCGCTGCAGAGCGCGCTGGTCAGGCCGCGCTGGAGTACGGCCTGAAGAACCTCGACGTCAACGTCAAGGGTCCAGGTCCGGGTCGCGAATCCGCTGTGCGTGCTTTGAACGCATGTGGCTATAAAATCGCCAGCATCACCGACGTGACGCCGATCCCGCACAACGGGTGCCGTCCGCCGAAGAAGCGCCGCGTGTAATCAGGAGACAGTGAAAAATGGCTCGTTATATTGGTCCCAAGTGCAAACTGTCTCGTCGTGAAGGCACCGATCTCTTCCTGAAGAGTGGTGCGCGCGCGCTCGAATCCAAGTGCAACATCGAAACCCCGCCGGGCGTTCACGGTCAGCGTCGTGGCCGTCTGTCCGACTACGGTACCCAGCTGCGCGAAAAGCAGAAAGTCCGTCGCATTTACGGCGTGCTTGAGCGCCAGTTCAGCGGTTACTACAAGGAAGCGGCCAGCCGTAAGGGCGCGACCGGCGAAAACCTGCTGCAGCTGCTCGAATGCCGTCTGGACAACGTCGTGTACCGCATGGGCTTCGGTTCCACTCGTGCCGAATCGCGTCAGCTGGTTTCGCACAAGTCGATCAGCGTCAACGGTCAGACCGTGAACATCCCGTCGTATCAGGTCAAGGCTGGTGACGTGGTTGCCGTTCGCGAGAAGTGCCGTAATCAGCTGCGTATCGCCCAGGCCCTCGAACTGTGCGCTCAGCGCGGTCGCGTTGAATGGGTCGAAGTAGATGCCGACAAGAAATCCGGTATTTTCAAGAGTGTTCCGGCTCGCAGCGATCTGTCCGCCGACATCAATGAAAACCTGATTGTCGAGCTCTACTCCAAGTAAGGGCTAGAAAATAGGTGTATCCATGCAGAGTTCGGTAAATGAGTTCCTGACCCCCCGCCATATCGATGTGCAGGTGGTCAGTCCGACCCGTGCCAAGATCACTCTCGAGCCCCTCGAGCGTGGTTTTGGCCACACCCTGGGCAACGCGCTGCGTCGTATTCTGTTGTCCTCCATGCCCGGCTGTGCTGTGGTTGAGGCCGAGATCGACGGTGTGCTCCACGAGTACAGCGCCATCGAGGGCGTGCAGGAAGATGTCATCGAAATCCTGCTCAACCTCAAAGGTATCGCCATCAAGCTGCACGGCCGTGATGAAGTGACCTTGAGCCTGGTGAAGAAGGGCGCGGGCGCTGTGACCGCTGCCGATATCCAGCTGGATCACGATGTCGAAATCGTCAATGGCGATCACCTGATCGCCAACCTGGCGGCCAACGGCTCGATCAACATGAAGCTCAAGGTCGCTCGCGGCCGTGGTTACGAGCCGGCTGATGCGCGTCAGAGCGATGAAGACGAAAGCCGGAGCATCGGCCGTCTGCAGCTCGACGCGACCTTCAGCCCGGTGCGTCGCGTGGCTTATGTGGTCGAGAACGCGCGTGTCGAGCAGCGCACCAATCTGGACAAGCTGGTCATCGACCTGGAAACCAACGGCACCCTGGATCCCGAAGAGGCGATCCGTCGTGCAGCGACCATCCTGCAGCAGCAGCTGGCTGCGTTCGTCGACCTGAAGGGCGACAGCGAGCCGGTAGTCGTCGAGCAGGAAGACGAGATCGATCCGATCCTGTTGCGTCCGGTTGATGACCTGGAGCTGACCGTACGTTCGGCCAACTGCCTGAAGGCGGAAAACATCTACTACATTGGTGATCTGATTCAGCGCACCGAAGTAGAGCTGTTGAAAACGCCGAACCTGGGCAAGAAGTCCCTGACCGAGATCAAGGACGTTCTGGCTTCGCGTGGTTTGTCCCTCGGTATGCGTCTGGACAACTGGCCGCCGGCAAGTCTCAAGAAGGACGATAAGGCCACTGCCTGATCGCCCCCAGTAACCGAACTGAACGTTTGGTAAGGAATTTCAATCATGCGTCATCGTAAAAGTGGCCGTCACCTGAGCCGCACCAGCGCACACCGCAAGGCCATGTTCCAAAACATGGCGGTGTCGTTGTTCGAGCACGAACTGATCAAGACCACCCTGCCCAAGGCCAAGGAACTGCGTCGCGTTGCCGAACCGCTGATCACCCTGGCCAAGGAAGATAGCGTCGCCAACCGTCGCCTGGCTTTCGACCGTACCCGCTCGAAGGCTGCCGTAGGCAAGCTGTTCAACGATCTGGGCAAGCGCTACGCCACCCGTCAGGGCGGCTACCTGCGTATCCTCAAGTGCGGTTTCCGTGCTGGTGACAACGCACCGATGGCTTACGTCGAGCTGGTTGACCGTCCGGTCGCCGGTGAGGTCGAAGCTGCCGAGTAACGCTGCGGTGTTACAAAGAAACCGAGCCCTTGGGCTCGGTTTTTTTATGTCTGAAAGATTTGCTCTATCGGGCGCGTTGACCTTCATCATTAGTCGACGTTTCGCAGGCTCCCTATGATGGATTTCAACCAGCCGGTGCTATACCGCTTCTGGATGTTTGAAATCCGCCAAGGAGATGCAGCCATGACTGATAAAGCCAAATTGACGACCGTTGCCGGTGCCCCGGTGTGGGATAACCAGAACTCGCTGACTGCCGGGCGCCGTGGACCGATGCTCCTGCAGGATGTCTGGTTCCTGGAAAAGCTCGCGCACTTCGATCGTGAAGTGATTCCCGAGCGGCGCATGCACGCCAAGGGCTCAGGTGCTTTCGGCGAGTTCGTGGTGACCCATGACATCACGCGCTACACCAAGGCCGCCATCTTCTCGGAAATCGGCAAGCGCACGCCGCTGTTCGCCCGTTTCTCCACCGTGGCCGGCGAGCGTGGCGCCGCCGATGCCGAGCGTGATATCCGCGGCTATGCGCTGAAGTTCTATACCGAGCAGGGCAACTGGGACATGGTTGGCAACAACACCCCGGTGTTCTTCTTCCGCGACCCACTGAAATTCCCCGACCTCAACCATGCGGTCAAGCGTGATCCGCGCACCAACATGCGCAGTGCGAACAACAACTGGGATTTCTGGACCGGGCTGCCCGAAGCGCTGCATCAGATCACTTATGTCATGGGCGACCGCGGCATTCCGGCCGGCTATCGACATATGCATGGCTTTGGCTCGCATACCTACAGCTTCATCAGCGCCGACAACCAGCGCTACTGGGTCAAGTTCCACTTCAAGACCCAGCAGGGCATCAAGAACCTGACCGATGCCGAGGCGGCGGCGATCGTGGCCAATGATCGCGAAAGCTCGCAGCGTGACCTGTTCGAGGCAATCGAGCGCGGCGAATATCCACGCTGGACCATGTACGTGCAGATCATGCCGGAGGCCGAGGCGGCGTCTTATCGCTTCCATCCGTTCGACCTGACCAAGGTCTGGTCGAAGAAGGACTATCCGCTGATCGAGGTGGGCTACTACGAGCTCAACCGCAACCCGGACAACTATTTCCAGGATGTCGAGCAGGCGGCCTTCACGCCGGCCAACGTGGTGCCCGGCATCAGCTTCTCACCGGATCGCATGCTGCAGGGCCGTCTGTTCTCCTACGGTGATGCGCAGCGCTACCGGCTGGGGGTTAATCATCACCAGATTCCGGTGAACGCGCCGCGTTGCCCGGTGCACAGCTATCACCGCGATGGTGCCATGCGCGTGGATGGCAACCACGGTGGCCGGCTGCACTACGAGCCCAACACCTATGGCGAATGGCAGCAGCAGCCGGACTTCAGCGAGCCGCCGCTGGCGCTGGATGGAGCGGCCGATCGCTACGACTACCGTGCGGACGACGCCGATTACTTCACGCAGCCGGGGGATCTGTTCCGACTGATGAAGGCCGATGAGCAACAGCGTCTGTTCGAGAACACCGCCCGGGCGATGCAGGGCGTGGAGCGGCATATCAAGCTGCGCCACATCAAGCATTGCTACCTGGCCGATCCGGCCTATGGTGCGGGTATCGCCAAGGCTGTGGACCTGCCGCTGGCGGAGGCGCTGGCCTGAAGCGACGAGGCACAAAAAAACCCGCAGCATGCTGCGGGCTTTTTTGTGTGCCGAGCAGCGCTATTGGCTACGCGCCCGATCGCGCTCCAGCAGCGGTTTGAGGAAGTGGCCGGTGTGTGATTGCGCTGTCGCCGCGACATCCTCCGGCGTACCGCTGGCGATGATCTGCCCGCCCTTGGAGCCGCCTTCGGGGCCGAGATCGACCAGCCAGTCCGCAGTCTTGATCACGTCCAGGTTGTGTTCGATGACCACCACGGTATTGCCATGATCGCGCAGGCGGTGCAGCACATCGAGCAGTTGCTGGATGTCGGCGAAATGCAGGCCCGTGGTCGGCTCGTCGAGGATGTAGAGCGTCTTGCCGGTGTCGCGCTTGGACAGCTCGCGCGACAGCTTGACCCGCTGCGCCTCGCCGCCGGACAGCGTGGTTGCGCTCTGGCCGAGCTTGATGTAGGACAGGCCGACATCGATCAGCGTCTGCAGCTTGCGCGCCACCGCCGGCACCGGGTCGAAGAACTCCCGTGCTTCCTCGATGGTCATGTCGAGCACCTCGGTGATGCTCTTGCCCTTGTATTTCACTTCCAGGGTTTCGCGGTTGTAGCGCTTGCCCTTGCAGACGTCGCAGGGCACGTAGATGTCCGGCAGGAAGTGCATTTCCACCTTGATCACGCCGTCGCCCTGGCAGGCTTCGCAGCGCCCACCCTTGACGTTGAAGGAGAAGCGCCCCGGACCGTAGCCGCGCGAACGGGCTTCCGGCACGCCGGCGAACAGCTCGCGGATCGGTGTGAACAATCCGGTGTAGGTCGCCGGGTTGGAGCGCGGTGTGCGGCCGATCGGGCTCTGGTCGATGTCCACGACCTTGTCCAGGTGCTGCAAGCCGTCGAAGCTGTCGTGGGGCGCCACCTCCAGCGTGGTCGCGCCATTCAGTGCGGTGGCGGTGATCGGGAACAGCGTGTTGTTGATCAGCGTCGACTTGCCCGAACCGGATACGCCGGTGATGCAGGTCAGCAGGCCGACCGGGATCTCCAGGTCGACGTTGCGCAGGTTGTTGCCGCGCGCGCCCTTGAGCTTGAGCAGCTTCTTCTTGTCACGCGGCGTGCGCTGCGGCGGATATTCGATCTGCACGCGGCCGGAGAGGTACTTGCCGGTCAGCGAATCGGGATGCGCCATGACTTCGTCCGGCGTGCCTTCGGCGACGATGCGCCCGCCGTGCACGCCGGCACCGGGGCCGATGTCCACCACGTAGTCGGCGAGGCGGATGGCATCCTCGTCGTGCTCCACCACGATCACCGTGTTGCCGATGTCGCGCAGGTGACGCAGGGTGCCGAGCAGGCGTTCGTTGTCGCGCTGGTGCAGGCCGATCGAGGGCTCGTCGAGGATGTACATCACCCCGACCAGGCCGGCGCCGATCTGGCTGGCCAGGCGGATACGCTGCGCCTCGCCGCCGGACAGGGTGTCGGCGCTGCGGTCCAGGGTCAGGTAGTCGAGGCCGACGTTGACCAGGAACTGCAGGCGTTCGCGAATCTCCTTGAGGATCTTGTCGGCGATCTCGCCGCGTCGGCCGGGCAGCGCAAGGCTGGCGAAGTACTCGGCCGCATCGCCGATCGGCAATCCGGTGACCGCCGGCAGGGTCTTGTCGCCGACCCATACATGGCGGGCCTCGCGACGCAGACGGGTGCCCAGGCACTCGGGGCAGTGCTGGGTGCTCAGGTACTTGGCCAGCTCCTCGCGTACCGAGTTGGATTCGGTTTCGCGGTAGCGCCGCTCGAGGTTGGGGATGATGCCTTCGAACGGGTGCGAGCGGGTGACGATGTCGCCGCGATCATTGAGGTAGCGGAACTCCAGGTTCTGCTTGCCGCTGCCGTAGAGGATCACCTTCTGCTGCTCGGCCGGCAGCGCGGTGAAGGGCTCGTCAAGGCTGAAACCGTAGTGGGCGGCCAGCGAGTTGAGCATCTGGAAGTAGTAGACGTTGCGCCGGTCCCAGCCGCGGATGGCGCCTTCGGCCAGCGTCAGCTCGCCGTTGACCAGCCGCTTGGCATCGAAGAACTGCTTGACGCCCAGGCCGTCGCAGGTCGGGCAGGCGCCGGCCGGGTTGTTGAAGGAGAACAGCTTGGGCTCGAGTTCGCTGATCGAGTGACCGCAGATCGGACAGGCGAAACGCGCGGAGAAGATCAGGTCCTCGGCGCCGTCGTCTTCCATCGAGGCGGCCAGCGCGATGCCGTCGGCCAGTTTCAGGGCCGTCTCGAAGGATTCGGCCAGGCGCTGCTGCAGGTCGGCGCGCACCTTGAAGCGATCGACCACGACCTCGATGGTGTGCTTCTTCTGCTTATCCAGCTTGGGCAGCTCATCCAGTTCGTAGAGCCGGCCGTTGACCCGCGCACGCACGAAGCCCTGGGCGCGCAGTTCATCGAACACCGCCAGGTGCTCGCCCTTGCGCTCGCGGATCACCGGCGCCAGCAGCATCAGCTTGCGGCCTTCGGGCAGTGCCAGCACCTGGTCGACCATCTGGCTGACGGTCTGCGCCTCCAGCGGGGTGTCGTGGTCCGGGCAGCGCGGCGTGCCGACCCGCGCGTACAGCAGGCGCAGGTAGTCGTAGATCTCGGTGATGGTGCCGACGGTGGAGCGCGGGTTGTGCGAGGTGGATTTCTGCTCGATGGAGATCGCCGGCGACAGGCCTTCGATGGTGTCGACGTCGGGTTTTTCCATCATCGACAGGAACTGCCGGGCATAGGCCGACAGTGACTCGACGTAGCGGCGCTGGCCCTCGGCATAGAGCGTGTCGAAGGCCAGCGAGGACTTGCCGGAGCCGGACAGGCCGGTGATCACGATCAGCTTGTCGCGTGGCAATGTGAGGTCGATGTTCTTCAGGTTGTGGGTGCGTGCCCCACGAATCAGAATCTTGTCCAAAGCAGCCTCGCGTGGCGGGCGGAAACACGGAAGTATAAGGCCGGCCGGATTGCGGCAACAGCGCGCGCCCGTGCCTGGCAGGAAGATGGCTGCTAGAATCGCCGCCCGGTTCATTCAAGCGAGACCCTTCATGCAGGATCCCTACAGCGAGCGCATGAGCGCCAGTGAAACCCGTGCCGCAACCGGGCTGTCCCTGGTTTTCGCGTTTCGTATGCTCGGCATGTTCATGGTGTTGCCGGTGCTCGCGACCTACGGCATGGACTTGGAGGGCGCGACGCCCGCGCTGATCGGGCTGGCCATCGGTGCCTATGGTTTGACCCAGGCGGTGCTGCAAATTCCCTGCGGCATGCTCTCCGATCGCATCGGTCGCCTGCCGGTGATCTATGTCGGGCTGCTGCTGTTCGCGGCCGGCGCGGCGCTGGCGGCGACCGCCGATTCGATCGGCGGCGTGATTGCCGGGCGCGTCCTGCAGGGCGCCGGGGCGATCTCCGCCGCGGTGATGGCGCTGCTGTCGGACCTGACCCGCGAGCAGCATCGCACCAAGGCAATGGCGATGATCGGCATGAGCATCGGCCTGTCGTTCGCCGTGGCGATGGTGGTCGGTCCGCTGCTGACGCGGGCCTTCGGACTTGCCGGGCTGTTCTGGGTCACCGCCGGCATGGCGTTGCTCGGTGCGCTGATCGTCGCCACCCTGCCGCGCGCACAAGGGCATCTGCGGCACCGCGAATCCGGCGTCGCTCGCCAGGCGCTCGGTCTTACGTTGCGGCATGCCGAGTTGCTGCGCCTGGACTTCGGCATCCTGGTGCTGCACGCGATCCTCATGGCCAGCTTCGTCGCCTTGCCGCTGGCGCTGGTGGAGCAGGGCGCACTACCCAAGGACGAGCACTGGTGGGTCTACCTGACCGCGCTGCTGGTCGGCTTCGTCGGCATGATCCCGTTCATCATCTACGGCGAGAAGAAGCGCCAGATGCGTCGCGTGTTGCTCGGTGCGGTGAGTGCGCTGCTGGCCTGCGAGCTGTATTTCTGTCTGTTCGGCAGCGGGCTGTGGCTGCTGGTGATCGGCATGGTGGCGTTCTTCACCGCGTTCAATCTGCTCGAGGCGTCGCTACCGTCGCTGATCAGCAAGGTCGCGCCGGCGGGTGGCAAGGGCACGGCGATGGGCGTGTACTCGACCAGCCAGTTCCTCGGCGCCGGCGTCGGCGGCATTCTCGGCGGCTGGCTGTATCAGCAGGGCGGCCTGGCGCTGGTGTTCATCGGCTGCGCCGTGCTCTGCGCGCTGTGGCTGTGGGTGGCCTTCGGCATGCGCGAGCCGCCGTATGTCACCAGCCTGCGCCTGCCGCTGTCGGCGCGCGCGCTGGCCGATGGCGAGCTGGCTACCCGGCTGCTCGGTGTGCCGGGCGTCACCGATGCGCTGATCGTCGTCGACGAGGCTGCCGCCTACATCAAGGTGGATGCGCTGGTCCTGGATCGGGCGGCGCTCGACCGCTTGCTCGCATAGCCTGGCGACGGCCTGTGCGGCAGCCGTGCTTTTTGCCGGTGCGGCGGCCGGGACGGTAAGGTAAGATTCGCGGTCATTGGGCCTGCTCCTCGCGGCAGGAGCGTTTGCAGCGCACCCATCCAATCAACGTCCCAGAAAGGAGTTACCTCATGGCCAGAGGGGTGAATAAAGTCATCTTGATCGGCAACGTCGGCGGTGATCCGGAAACCCGCTACCTGCCCAACGGCAATGCGGTGACCAACATTACCCTGGCCACCACCGACAGCTGGAAGGACAAGCAGACCGGCCAGTTGCAGGAGCGCACCGAGTGGCACCGCGTCGTGCTGTTCGGCAAGGTTGCCGAGATCGCCGGCGAGTACCTGCGCAAGGGCTCGCAGTGCTACATCGAGGGGCGTCTGCAGACCCGCGAGTGGGAAAAGGACGGCGTCAAGCGCTACACCACCGAGGTTGTGGTCGACATGAACGGCAGCATGCAGCTGCTCGGCAGCCGTGGCGGCAGCTCCGACGATGCGCCGCGCCAACCGCGCCCGCAGCGTGAACCGCAGCAACAGGCGCCACGCGCCCAGGCTCAGCCGCAGCAGCGTCCGGCCGCGCAGCAGCCGGCGCCGGACTACGACAGCTTCGACGACGATATCCCGTTCTAGGGTAGTACTGAATGCGAATGCGCCTGATGCTGTTGGGCGGCGGCAATGCCCTGGGTCAGGCGCTCATCCGCCTGGGTGCCGAGGAAGACATCGACTTCTTCGCACCCCGCCCGCCCACCCAGGGCTGGGATGCCGCCAGCCTCACCCAGTTGCTCGATGACAACCGTCCGGATGTCGTCATCAACCTGGCCTACTACTTCGACTGGTTCCAGAGCAGTCAGGTCGACGAACAGGTGTTGGCCCGCCAGGGACGCGCCGTGGAGCGTCTGGCCGAGCTTTGCCAGCATCATGAGTTCATCCTCCTGCAACCCTCGAGCTATCGTGTGTTCGATGGCGCGCGAACCACCGCCTACAGCGAAAAGGACGAGCTGACACCGCTCGATTCGCGCAGCCGGGCACTCAGTGAATTCGAACAGAGCGTGCGGGCACTGTGTCCGCGGCACGTGCTGCTGCGGTTTGGCTGGCTGCTCGACGAGAGTGTCGAGGGTATCCTCGGGCGCTTCCTGCGGCGGCTCGAGGAGGGTGTGCCGATAGAGCTTGCCGACGACCGGCGTGGCAATCCGACGCCGGTAGAGGATGCCGCGCGGGTGATGCTGGCGGTCATCAAACAGCTCGACTGCCAGGCGCCGCTATGGGGTGTCTATCACTACGGTGGCCACGAAGCCTCGACGCCACTGCTGGTCGGCCAGGCGATTCTCGCCGAGGCGGGGCGGTACCGGCCGCTCGCAGGCGAGATCCTGACGCCGACCGCGCATGCCGACTGCTCCGATGCCGAGGACGAGCCGCAGCACGGCGTGCTGGCCTGCAAGAAGATTTTCAACACTTTCGGCATCAAGCCGCGCGCCTGGCGTGCCGGCTTGGCGCTGCTGCTGGAGCGCTATTACCGCCATGGCTGACAGTCCTGTCCTGATCACCGGTGGAGCCGGTTTCATCGGCTCCAATCTGGTCGATGCCTTGCTCGCACGCGGTTATACGGTGCGGGTGCTGGATAATCTCTCGACCGGCAAGCGCAGCAATCTGGCGGACGATCCGCGGGTCGAGCTGATGGTCGGTGACGTCGCCGATGCCGCCTGCGTGCGCCAGGCGCTGCAGGGCTGCCGCGCCGTGGTGCATCTGGCGGCGGTGGCGTCGGTGCAGGCATCGGTGGACGATCCGCTGGGCACGCACCAGAGCAACCTGATCGGCACCCTGAATGTCTGCGAGGCGATGTGCGCCGAGGGCGTACGCAGGGTGCTGTTCGCCTCCAGCGCGGCGGTATACGGCAACAATGGCGAAGGCGAGGCCATCGACGAGGACACGCCGAAGGCGCCGCTGACGCCCTATGCTGCGGACAAGCTGGCCAGCGAGCACTACCTGGACTTCTACCGCCGCCAGCACGGGCTGGAGCCGGTGATCTTCCGCTTCTTCAATATCTTCGGGCCGCGCCAGGATCCCTCCTCGCCATATTCGGGGGTCATCAGCATCTTCACCGAGCGTGCGCAGAAGGGCTTGCCGATCGCGGTATTCGGCGATGGTGAGCAGACGCGCGACTTCGTCTATGTCGGCGATCTGGTCGAGGTGCTGGTGCAGGCGCTGGAGTCACCCGTGGCGGCGGAAGGCGCGGTGAACGTCGGGCTGAGCCGGGCGACCTCGCTGAACCAGTTGCTCACAGCGATCGGCGAGGTGCTGGGCGGACTGCCCGCCGTCAGCTACCAGGCGCCGCGGCCGGGCGATATCCGTCATTCGCGGGCGAACAATACGCGGCTACTGCAGCGCTATCGCCTGCCGGAGCCGCCGACGGGGATGCGTGATGGGTTGGCCGGGCTGCTGGGGCTGTAAGGCTGAAGAAACAAGAAAGGCGCCGAAGGGCGCCTTTCTCTTGTCTGCGATCCGGTGTGTCAGGGTCGTCAGAACTTGTAGCCGAGGCCGATCATGTAGACCATCGGGTCTACGTCTACGTCAACCTTGGTCTTGGTTATGCCGAGTGCGCCTGGGCCTTTCACGGTTGCTTCCGTGTCGATGTCGATATAGCGAACCTGGGCGTTGAGCATGATGTTCTCGGTCAGCATGTAATCTGCGCCAACCTGGAAAGCCAGGCCCCAGGAGTCATCGAGCTCCAGGCTGCTGAAGCCTTGCGCTTTGCGGGCGCTGCTCAGGTCTTCCTGGAAGAAGGTGGTGTAGTTGATGCCTACGCCCAGATAGGGTTGGAATGCGGCCTTGTTGTCCAGCGGGTAGTAGATGACGCTCAGGGTCGGTGGCAGGTGCTTGATGTCACCCAGCTTGCCATCCAGGCCGGGAATGCCCACTGCGTTGCTTACGCCTTTCACTCCAACTTCGTGGCTGAACGGGGTGGCTGCAAGTAGTTCGATCCCCACCTTATTGGTCAGCATATAAGCAAAGTTCAGGCCCAGCTGCGTGTCGCTGTCCAGCGTAGCGCTGGTGCCGCCGGCACCGTTGCCATCGAATTTCAGGTTGCCACTATCCTCACGCGGATCAACCGTAATCGCACCTGCGCGAACGATGACGTCCCCGGCCTCGAAGGCCTGGGCGAAGGGGGCGGCCAGCGCCAGGGCCAGCGCAGAAGCGGTGAACAGGGACTTGCGCATAGAGGGTGCTCCATCTTGTGTTAGCTGCGATGGAGTCATGTTATTGAGTAGCTTGCTGTCGAATTTGATTCAGCTCAATGAAACGCATGGCCGGCCTGCGACGTATTGACCGGGTTGCGCTGCGTCAGCAGGAAGATGATAATGTTTCTCTTTTGAGTTAGTCCTCCTGCAAGGATCCCCCATGTCTTCGTTCATCCCCCGCCTGCTGGCGGTTGCCGTGTTGCCGTGCTGCCTGGGCTCGGCGCCGCTGATGGCAGCCTCCCTGGATGCCGCGCTGACCGAGAGCGAGCGGCTGTCGGCCGAGGCCGCGGCTTCGCAGCAACGCATCGAGCAGCTCGACGACGCCACCCGGCAGATGCTCAACGATTATCGCAGCGCGCTGCAGCAGACCGAGGCGCTGAAGGCCTACAACAAGCAGCTGGTGGAGCTTACCGACGCGCAGCGCAAGGAGCTGGAGGGCTTCCAGCGCCAGCTGGACGGCATCGAGCGCACCCAGGAGGCGGTGACGCCGCAGATGGGGCGGATGGTCGAAGTACTCGGCGAATTCATCGCCGCGGACCTGCCGTTCCTGCCCGAGGAACGCGCCGATCGCCTGGCCGGCCTGCAGGACCTGCTGCCGCGTGCCGATGTGAGCCTGGCGGAGAAGTACCGGCGCATCCTCGAGGCCTATCAGATCGAGAGCGATTACGGTCGTACCCTGGAGGCCTGGCGCGGCGAGCTGCCGGCCGAGGACGGCGCGCGCAGCGTCGAATTCCTGCGTCTGGGCCGAGTGATGCTCTATTACCAGACGCTGGATGCCCACGAGAGCGGCTGGTGGAACCCGCAGACGCGCAGCTGGCAAGTGCTCGACGGCGCCGCCCGCCGGCCGATCACCCAGGCCATCGCCGTGGCCCGGCAGCAGCAGGCGCCGGCCTATCTGGAACTGCCCGTCAAGACCCTAGCCGAGGAGGCCGCGCAATGAGCCGTCTGTCGTATCTTCTGGCCCTCGTGCTGTTGCCCGTGCTGTCGCATGCCGCCGAGCCGCTGAATCCGGATCAATTGCTGCAGCGCATCCGCAGCGAGCGCGCGGCCGAAGTCAGCGCGATGCAGGCGCGCGAGCAGGCGTTCGTCAGCGATCGCAGCGAGCAGGCGCAGCTGCTGGCGCGCGCCAAGGCCGAGCTTGACCGCGAGAAGGCCGAGGCCGAGCGCCTGAAGGCCGAGTTCGATCGCCAGGAAGCCGAGCTGGCCGAGCAGGAGAAGCTGCTGGCGCAGCGCGTCGGCCACCTCGGCGAGCTGTTCGGCGTGGTGCGCCAGAGCGCCGGGGACATCGCCGGCCAATGGCAGGACAGCCTGCTCAACGTGCAGTACCCCGAGCGCCTGGCCCAGCTGCGCAGCCTGGCCGAGAGCCGCGCGCTGCCGTCGGCCGAAGACCTCGACGGCTTCTGGATGACACTGCTGGAAGACCTCGCCGCCAGCGGTCGGGTCGAGCAACTGACGCTGCCGGTGGTCGCCGCCGATGGTCAGCGCAGCGAGCAGCCGGTGTTGCGCGTCGGCAGCTTCTCCGCGTACGGCCAGGATGCCTTCCTGCGCTACGACGCCGATGCCGGTCAACTGCTGGCGCCGGCGCGGCAACCGTCCGGCATGGGACTGGTGAGCGACTATCTGGACAGCGACGCGGCCCTGGCCGCACTGCCGGTCGACCCGAGTCGCGGCACGTTGCTGGCGCAACTTCAACTCGAGCCGGATTTCTGGAAACGCCTGCAGCATGGCGGGCTGGTGGGCTGGGTGATCGTCGCCCTGGGTCTGTTCGGCCTGTGCCTGGCGGCCTGGCGGATGGTCTATCTCGCCGGCGTCAGCCGCAAGGTGAACGGCCAGATGCGTGATCTGAACAATCCGCGCGGCGACAATCCGCTGGGACGCATCATCGGCGTGCTCGGCCCCAAGCCGCAGCTCGCCGACCTGGAAACCCTCGAACTCAAGCTCGACGAAGCCATCCTGCAGGAAACCCCGCCGCTGGAGCGCGGCCAGCCGCTGCTCAAGCTGCTGACCGCGGTGGCGCCGCTGCTCGGTCTGCTGGGCACGGTGACCGGGATGATCGTCACTTTCCAGGCCATCACCCAGAGCGGTGGCGGCGACTCGCGGCTGATGGCCGACGGTATCTCGCAGGCACTGGTGACCACCGTGCAGGGCCTGGTGGTGGCGATTCCGCTGCTGTTCCTGCATGCGCTGCTGGCCAGCCGCAGCAAGGCGCTGATCCAGATTCTGGAGCAGCAGAGCGCCGGGCTGATCGCCCTGCACCTGTCCGGGGCGCCGCGTCGTGACTGACATGCACGGACTGTGGCTGCGCCTGGTCGACAGCGGACATCTGCTGCTCGACTTCATGGGTGACGGCGGCATGGTCATGTGGGCGCTGGCGCTGCTCTGCGTGCTGTACTGGACGCTGGTTTTCGAGCGCGTCTGGTACATGCGCCGGGTGTTTCCGCACTGGGCCGACGATCGTCGCCGGACCTGGGAGCACCTGGTCGAGCAGCCTGGCGCCTGGCAGCGCGCCGTACGCACCGCCTGGCTGGCCGAGGCCCAGCAGCAACTGGCCGGGCCATTGCGCCTGAGCAAGGCGCTGGTGGCGCTCTACCCGCTGCTCGGCCTGCTCGGCACCGTGACCGGGATGATCGCCGTGTTCGACGTGCTCTCGCTCAACGGCACCGGCAACCCGCGCGGCATGGCCGCCGGCGTCTGGCAGGCGACCCTGCCGACCATGGCCGGCATGGTGCTGGCCATCACTGGATTGTTCAGCCTGGCGCGCCTCGAGCGCATCGCCCGGCTGTCGCTCGACCGGCTGGCCGACCAGCTGCGTCACGATTGAGGATTTCTGGATGCGCATGCGTCGCCATCATTACCAGCAGGACGAAGACACCGGCATTGACCTCACGCCGATGCTCGATGTGGTGTTCATCATGCTGATCTTCTTCATCGTCACCAGTTCCTTCGTCAAGGAGTCCGGCGTCGAGGTGCAGCGCCCGCAGGCGAGCACCGCCAGCGCGCAGGACAAGGGCAACATCTTCATCGCGGTGACCGCCGACGGGCAGGTCTGGATCGACAAGCAGGCCGTCGATGTCCGCAGCGTGCGCGCGCATGTCGAGCGCCTGCGCGTCGATCAGCCGGAGGGTGCCGTGGTGGTGCAGGCCGATCAGGATGCACGCACGGGGCTGGTGGTCCAGGTGATGGACCAGGCACGCCAGGCCGGCGTGCATGATGTGGCCCTGGCCGCCAGCACGGGCGCGCAGTGATGGGGGCGCTGGCGCGCGTGGCGCTGTCCTTCGTCGCCGCCTGCGTGGTGGCGCTGTTGCTGTTCGCGTTGATGCTGAGCATGGTCACCCCGCCGCGCAGCAAGGTGGCGCAGGAGCCGGTGGCGATCGCCAACTTCGTGCGCATGGACGGGCGCAACGAGAGCAGCGCCAGCCGTTCGCGCCAGCAGGCGCCGCAGCCGCCGCAGCCGAAAACGCCGCAGCCGCCCGCACCGCCGACGCCGAACATGGCCAGCCCGGATGCCAGCCTGCCGAAGCTCGATCTCGACCTGCCGAACATCGACTCGGGTATCTCCGTGGCGGCCGCGCCGGCGCCGAGCCTGTCGGGGCTCAGCGCCGCGGCGGCCAGCGCAGCCGCAGCGACGGCGGGGCCGCCATCGTCCACCGCCGTGGCCGGTGGCCAGCCCGGCGGACCAGAGAATGAAGTGATGCCGCTCAATGACGTGCGTCCGGAATATCCCTACCGTGCGCGCCAGCGGGGGATCGAAGGGCACATCAAGCTGGCGTTCACCATCAACCCGCAGGGTCGGGTGGAGAACATTCGCGTGCTCGAAGCCTCGCCGCGCAACGTCTTCGACCGCGAGGCGCGGCGGGCCGCGGCGCGCTGGCGCTTCGCTCCGCGTACCGAGAACGGTGTGGCGGTATCGCGTGAAGCGGTGAAAACCCTGCACTTCCGCCTGCAAGGAGAACGCTGAGATGTCTCGCCTGCTGATTCTGCTGCTGTTCTGCTTCAGCTGCGCAGCCCACGCCGCGCAGAGTATCGATCCGGCGATCTTCGCCGCGCTCGAGCGCGCACAATCGGCGCAGGGCAAGGGCGATTACGCGGCGGCGCGCAAGGCGCTGGACGGTGCCCAGGCGAAGGCCGGCAGCGTCGAGGAAGCGCTGCTCTGGCGCAGTCGCGGCTACCTGGCCTGGGCCGAGGGCAACAACCGGCAGGCGCTGGAGTGGCTGGACAAGGCCGTCGCCAGCGGCAAGCTGGACGAGCAACTGCTGGCCGGCGAACGGCTCAATCTGGCACGGCTCAACCTGGTCGAAGGGCGCTTCGCCAAGGTCGTCAGCCTGCTGGCGAAGGCCGACCAGACCGACGAAGACGTACTGCAGATGCTGGTGCAGGCCTACCAGGGCCTTGGTCAGCATGCCAAGGCACTGCCACTGGCCGAGCGCTACGTGCAGGCCAATCCGCGCGCGGACGACATCTGGCTGCAGTTCCTGGTCGCCGGCAACGCCGAGCTCAAGCGCTACTCCGCGGCCGAGCGCTGGCAGCGCCAGTTGTTGCTGCGCCATCCCGAGCAGGTGAAGGTCTGGCGCCAGCTGGCCGGGCTACAGCAACTCGCCGGCGCCGAGGACAAGGCGCTGGCAACGCTGCGCACCGCGCACGCCAAGGGCTTGCGCTTCAGTGAGGCCGAACTGGACAACCTGGTGCTGCTGGCCAGCGCCGCCAACCAGCCGTGGCAGGGCGCCAAGCTGCTCGAAGGCATGCTCGAATCCGGCCTGCTGGCGAGTAACGGCAGCCGTCGCGAGCGGCTGGGCATGCTCTGGTGGCAGGCGCGCGAGCGCGGCGCGGCGGCGAGAATCTATCGCGAACTGGCCAATCAGTCGGGCGCCGCCAAGTTCTGGATGAATGTCGCCCAGCTCGAGCTGGAGCAGGCGCGCTGGCAGGCCGGACTGGACGCGCTGAAGCAGGCCGAGCGTGCCGGCGCCGAGCGCCGCAAGGTGCGTGCCTGGCGCCGGTGGGCCGAGGATGAGCTGAGCTTCGAGCGCGAACGCCAGGTCGCCCGCGCGGGCTGAGCGTCTTCAGTCCAGCTCGTACAGTTCGATCGTCTGCGCGACCATTCGATACCCCGCCTCGGCCAGCTCGCTGCTGGCCGGCTCCACCTTCAGCGGCCCCTCGATCCAGTACGGCTGATACAGCTCCTCGACCCTGACCCCCAGTTCGCTGGTGGCGTGCACGATCTGGTTCGATGGCGGTGGCGGCACATGGATGCAGGCGCCGAAGTAGGGCACCAGCAGGAATTCGATCACCCGGCCGTCGCCATCCATGTCCAGCGGCACGATGTAGCCGGGCAGCCGAGCGACGATGCCGTCCAATTCCTCGACCACCGGCGCGGCCGGCGACTGCTGGCGTGCAGCTGGGCCGCTCTCCGCGGCCAGCGCATCGGCCAGTTGCGACAGATCGTGCAGCGGCGTCGGCGGTGGCGGTGGTGGCGCACCCTCGGGGATCAGTTCCGACCATTGCAGCAGGCGTGCCTCGCCGGCGAAGGCGACGGGCACGGCCAGCAGCAGGGCGAGCAGCAGACGCGACATGGAATTCCTCACACTCTGATCGACAGGCCGTCGGCCAGCGACTGGCGATAGGCGCGCCAGGCGGGCACCGCGCCCATCAGCACGGCTGCCAGCAGGATTGCGCCGAGCAGGCGCCATTCATAGCCGCTCGGCCAGCCGAATGGCAGATACAGGCCGTAATGCTGCTGCAGCGGCGCCTGCGCCACGGCGATGCCGAGATACAGCAGCGCCAGTCCGAATACCGCGCCGGCCAGCGCCAGGGCGAAGGCCTCGATCACCAGCAGCCCGGCGATGTGCCAGGGCCGCGCACCCACCGAACGCAGAATCGCCATCTCCCGGCGGCGCTCGTTGAGACTGGTGAGAATCGCGGTGAGCATGCCGATCAGCCCGGTCAGCACGACGAACAGCGAGACCACCAGCAGCGCCTGTTCGGCGGTGCCCATCAGGCCCCAGAGCTCCTGCAGCGCCACGCCGGGCAACACCGCCAGCAGCGGCTCGCCGCGATACTGGTTGATCTCGCGCTGCAGAGCGAAGGTGGCGATCCGGCTGTTCAGGCCGAGCAGCACGGCGGTGATCTGCTGTGGCTGCAGGTCGAGCGCGCGCGCCTGCTCGGCGCTCACCCGCCCGGCGCCGCGGGCGGGCACGCCGCCGCGCCAGTCGACATGCAGCGCCTCCATGCCGGCGAGGTTGATGTGCAGCGTGCGGTCTACCGGCGTGCCGGTGCGGCGCAGGATGCCGACCACGCGGAACGGCTTGTCGTCATGCTGCACCAGGCTGACCTTGGCCACACCATGCGCCAGCACGATCCGCTCGTCCAGCCGGTAGCCGAGGCTCTGCGCGACTTCGGCGCCGAGCACCACCTCGAATGGATCGTCGGCAAACGCGCGACCCGCGACCAGTCGCAGCGGCTGCTGGCGGCCGTAGCGGTAATGCTGGAAATACGCCGGGCTGGTGCCCAGCACGCGGTAGCCGCGGTGCGAGTCGCCCAGCGAGAGCGGGATCGCCCACTTGACCTGTGGGTGGCCGGCGAGCTGCTGATAGCTGTCCCAGCGGATGTTGTTGGTGGCGTTGCCGATGCGAAATACCGAGTACAGCAGCAGATTCACCGAGCCGGAGCGCGCGCCGACGATCAGGTCGGTGCCGCTGATGGTGCTGGCGAAACTGGCGCGCGTCTCGCTGCGTACCCGCTCGACGGCGAGCAGCAGGCACACCGACAGCGCGATGGCGAACACCGTGAGCAGGGCGGTGAAGCGGCGGTTGTTCAGGCTCGCCAGCGCCAGGCGCAGCAGATACATGCCTCAGACCTCCGCAACGCGCGCGGCGCGGTTGAGTTCGGCCAGCGTCAGGCTGCGGTCGAAGTGCGGTGCCAGGCTCTGGTCGTGGCTGACGAACAGCAGACTGGCCCCGGCGGCGCGACATTCGCTGAACAGCAGGTCGAGGAAGGCGCCGCGGCTGTCGGTGTCCAGCGCCGAGGTCGGCTCGTCGGCGATCACCAGCTCGGGCTGGCCGATCAGTGCGCGTGCGGCGGCGACCCGCTGCTGCTGGCCGATGGACAGCGTATCGGCACGTCGCGCCAGCAGTGTCGCCGGCAGGCCCAGCTGTTCGAGCAGCGCCGCCGCCGCCTGGGGCAGGCCGCCGTGGCGCTGGATCGCCCGGCCCGCACGTAACCGCGAGAAGCGGCAGGGCAGGCAGACATTCTCGTGCACCGGCAGGAACGGCAGCAGGTTGAACTGCTGGAAGATGTAACCGGTGTGATCGACGCGAAAACGGTCGCGCGCACCGGCGGACAGGCGGCCGAGGTCTTCGCCGAGCAGGCGCACGCTGCCGCGGCCGGCGCGTTGCACACCGCCGATCAGTCCGAGCAGGGTGGTCTTGCCGCTGCCGGACGGCCCCTTGAGGAACAGGCTTTCGCCGCGCGCCAGGCGGAAGCGGGGAATGTCCAGCAGCTCGGCTTGGCCGGGCCAGGCGAAGCCGAGGTCGTCGAGCTCGAGCAGATCGGAGGCTGACATCAGAACGGCAGCTGCGCGTGGTCCGGCGTCAGCTCGGCGCCCTGCTGGCCGCGCGGGCCGATCAGCTGGACCTGAATCTGCTCGGTTGCCGGAAAACGCTCGAACAGCGTGCGCAGATCCAGTGCCTGCAGCGCCTCGGGATGGCGGCAGTCGAGCCGGTAGCGCGCTTCGATGTCGCTGTGCCCATCCGTGCGCGGGGCGGCGGGTCCACTGGGCGCGGCGTCGCCATCGCGGCGCTGATAGCCGGCGTGCGCGCTGCCCAGCAGGTCGCCCTGCAGTTCCTGTTCGCTGACGTCGCAAGCGGCGGCTGCCGGCAGGCCGAACAGCGCCAGCGGCTGTTCCAGCTGCTGGCGCGTGTGCGCCACCTGCGCTTCATCCGCCGCGCTGGCCGGGGCGTGCTCGAAGCCCAGCAGATTCGCCGCCGGGCTGCGCAGCGCCAGCTCCAGAGTGTTGCCGTCCAGCGCCGCGTCGAGGTGAGCGGTGCCGTGCTCGTGGGCGCCCAGGCTGGCGGCGACAGCGTGTTCGTGGTGGTCGTGGGCGTCCTGTGCTTGGCTGTAACTGAAAGGCAGCAGAACGAATGGCAGGGCGAGCAGCAGCGGGCGCATGGTCGAATCCGGAAATCGAGGGGTGGTTACGTTATAACGCTTTTTTGCGTCGACTGGCCAGCTCACCGGGGTCATGGGAGCATGCCCTGCCGCGACCGAAGGAGAGCAGCATGATTCGTATCCGTGGACATATCGGCGAGTGGCCGGTCGAACTGAACATCGAACTGGACGAGCAGGACTGGGCGCAGCTGGCGCGCAATCTGCCTTTGGCGCCGGGCGAGCGCGCCACCGAGAGCGCGCCGGCTACCGACGACAGCCTGTGGCATATCGCGCGCGAACGCCTGCGTAGCGCCGGCCGGCTCGATGGCCCGGAGCTGTTCGCCGAGCTGGAGGCGCTGACCGGCAGCGCGTCGATGGCCAAGCGCCTGCTGGTGCGGCTGCGCCACTGCGATCAGGTGCGGGTCGAGAACGGCGCGGATACCGCGAGCTACCACTGGATCGGCGAAGGCTGCCCGGCGTCCTGACGGCTCAGTAGATCGCCTGGTACAGCTTGCGGCGGTACAGCGTGACCAGCGGATGGTCGCCGCCGAGCAGATCGAAGACCTGCAGCAGCGTCTTGTGCGGCAAACCGTCGGCGTAGCTACGGTTGCGCACGAACAGCTTGAGCAGGCCGTCGAGCGCGGCTTCGTACTGCTGGCGGGCGAGCTGCTGGATGACCAGCTGGTAGGCGGCCTCGTCATCCGCGCCGTCGTGCGCCAGGCGGCTCTTGAGCGTGGCGGCGTCCGGCAGGTCGCCGGCCTGGTGCAGGAAGGTCAGCTGCGCACGCGCGCCGGCCAGCGCCTGCTTGTGCTCGTCGCCTTTCACCGCATCGAGCACGGTTTGCGCCTCGCCCAACTCGCCGCGTTCGGCCAGGCAGCGGGCGTAGAGAATCAGCCCCGCGGCGTTCTCGTTGTCTTCGCCGAGCAGTTGCTGCAGCTGCGCTTCGGCCTCGGCGAAACGACCCTCGGCAAACGCCGCCTGCGCGCTTTCCAGCAGATCGCCCTGCGGGGTGGCCGGCGCCTGCACATGCGGTTCGAGCAGGGTGCGGATGGCCGACTCCGGCTGTGCGCCGGCGAAGCCGTCGACCGGCTGGCCGTCCTTGAACAGCACCACGGTGGGCAGGCTGCGGATGCCGAAGCGGGCGACGATGTCCTGTTCGACGTCGCAGTTGACCTTGGCCAGCAGCAGCTCGCCCTGGTATTCCTCGGCGATCTTCGCCAGCAGCGGCATCAGCGCCTTGCATGGCGCGCACCACTCGGCCCAGAAGTCGACCAGCACCGGCTTGTGGAAGGAGTTTTCGAGCACCAGCTGTTCGAAGCTGGCGGTGGTGACATCGAAGATGTAAGGCGTCTGGCTCATCGGGATTCTCGGGCGGCGAAAGACGTGAAAGCTCGGCATGTTAAGTGGGGACGCCGGGTGCGGGAAGCAAGGGCGGGCGATGCGACGCGACGAAACGCGTAGTGGCCCCTATACTTGCGTCCCCTTTTCTTGGTGCGGCGATTGCAGTCGCGCAAAAGGAGTCATCGATGTCCGTTCTGTCCGACTTCCGGGAGCGCTATCTCGTTCGCTTCTGGTCGCCTTTGCCCGCGCTCGTCGCGCTGGGCGTCGCGTCCGCCTACTACTTCGCCATCACCGGAACCTTCTGGGCCGTCACCGGCGAATTCACCCGCTGGGGTGGTCACGTGCTGTCCTGGTTCGGCTATACGCCCGAGCAGTGGAGCTACTTCAAACTGATCGGCCTGGCCGGCACGCCGCTCGATCGCGTCGATGGCGTGATGATCATCGGCATGCTGCTCGGCGCGCTGTGCGCGGCGCTGTGGGCGAACAACGTCAGCCTGCGCTGGCCGACCAGCAAGCGGCGCCTGGTGCAGGGGCTGATCGGCGGCGTCATCGCCGGCTTCGGCGCGCGCCTGGCGATGGGCTGCAACCTGGCGGCGTTCTTCACCGGGATTCCGATGTTCTCGCTGCACGCCTGGGCGTTCATGCTGGCGACGGTCGGCGGCGCCTGGATCGGCGTGAAGATCTGCCTGCTGCCCTGGCTGCGTACGCCGCTGAAAGTCGGTAGCCAGGCCAGCTCGCTGTTCGGCGACGTCGAGGGCACCCGGCGCCGCGCCGCGCTGCAGGCGCGCCTCGGCGTGGCCGTTGCCGTGCTGGCGATCGGCTTTGCCGCCTGGCGCTTCGATGCCTCGCTGGTGCTCGGCATGGCGGTGCTGTTCGGCCTGCTGTTCGGCGGGCTGATCGAGCGCGCGCAGATCTGCTTCACCAGCGCCGCGCGCGACCTGTGGACCACCGGCCGCACCCGCGCCGCCTACGGCATCCTGCTGGGCATGGCGGTGGCCTGTGTCGGCACGTTCGGCGCGATCGCCCTGGGCGCGAGCCCGAAGATTTTCTGGATGGGGCCGAATGCGATCATCGGCGGCCTGCTGTTCGGCATCGGTATCGTGCTGGCCGGCGGCTGCGAGACCGGCTGGATGTACCGCGCGATGGAAGGGCAGGTGCACTTCTGGGTGGTCGGCGTCGGCAACGTCATCGGCGGCACGCTGGTGGCGGTGTACTGGGACGAGCTGGGCTCGACGCTGGCGCTGCCCTATCCGAAGGTCAACCTGCTGGAAAGCTTCGGCCCTACCAGCGGCCTGATGCTGACCTTTGCCGGCCTGGCCGTGGCCATGCTGCTGGTGCATCTGAACGCCAAACGTTTCCAAACCAAGAGGAGTCCTGCCCGTGAGCCAGGCCAAACCGAATCTCTCGCTTGATCTGCGCGGCGAGCATTGCCCGTACAACGCCATCGCCACGCTGGAAACCCTGGCGACCATGCAGCCGGGGCAGTTGCTGGAAGTGGTCACCGATTGCTCGCAGTCGGTCAACGGTATCCCGGAAGACACCCGCGCCAAGGGCTACAACTGCCTGAGCGTGGAACAGCACGGCTCGCTGTTCCGTTTCCTGATCGAAATCCCCGCCTGATCAGCCCCGATCCGGGGCGGCCATATCGGTCGTCCCGGATTCACGCAGCGGCCAGCTGCCCAGCTCGCGATAGCGCGCGCCCTGCGCGGTAGTTTCCGAGACGAACAGCACGAAGCGATCCACCGTCCAGGCGAACGCCGGGCTGTGCCCGTGCGCTCGCTCGTGGGCGTGGCGCGTCAGCGTCAGGTGTGGCAGGAACGGCCGGCTGTCGGGCACCAGCCCCTGCGTGGCCAACTGCGCGCGCAGCGCGGCGACCAGGTAGTCCAGCGCCGGTGGCGCGGCGCTGGGCAGCAGGCAGATGAAGCCCTTGCCGATGGTCGCCAGCCGGTCCAGCCTCAGCGCGAATGCCGGGCAGTCGAGACCGGCCGCCAGCCGCGTCAGCTCTTCGAGGCGGCTGGTCGGCTGCGCGCCGAGAAAGGCCAGGGTCAGGTGCAGGTTCTGCGCCGGCACCGGGCGACCGTCCAGCGCCAGCCCGTCGCGCCAGGTGCAGATGGCAGCGGCCTGCGCGGGCGGGCAGGGCAGAGCGAAGAACAGGCGCAGGGAGCCGCCGGCACTCATGGCTGCGGCTGCCGGGCCGCGTGATACAGGCTGACCCGGCGGAATTCGGCCGGCTCGGCCAGATCGGGCCAGGTGCAGGCGTCCAGCACATCCAGGCGCCGATACAGCGGATGGGCAAAGTCGCGCACCCGCGAATCGGCCACCAGCGCCTCGCGGCCACGACTGAGGAAGTGATCCAGCAGCGGCAGATTGGCGCGGTCGTAGAGCACGTCGGCGACGATGATCAGGTCGTAGCGATCCGCCTCGGCGAAGAAGTCGTCCGAGTAGCGCAGCTCCACGCCATTCAGTGCGGCATTTGCCCGGCAGGCGGCGAGCGCCAGCGGGTCCAGATCGCAGGCCACCACTTCCGCCGCGCCAGCCTTGGCCGCGGCGATGGCGGCGACCCCCGAGCCGGCGCCGAAATCCAGCACGCGCTTGCCGCGTACCCATTCCGGCCGCCCGGCCAGCCAGCGCGCCAGCACCAGGCCGCTGGCCCAGCAGAAGCACCAGTACGGCGGCTCTTCGAGAATCCGCCGGGTTTCCTCCGGGCTGAAGGCGCGGTCCATGTTGGCCGCATCGATCAGCCACAGGCGCAGGTCGGTGTCCGGCAGCGGTTCGGCGACCAGCCGGGCATCGCCGAGCAGTTCGTGCAGTGCCGCCTGCAGTGGTGCCGGTGCCGTCACGGCGCGGGCACCAGTTGCAGCGGGCCGAGCGCCTGGCTGCCGGCGCTGCGGATCGTCAGCGCCGGCAGGCGCATGATCAACTGGCCGGCGCGCGTTACCCGCCCGCGCAGTTCGACGCGCTGGTCGCGGGGAAAGGCATCCGGGTTGAACTGCAGGATGAACGGCAGCTCGGTGCCGCGCCCCTTGAGCTGCACGTTGCTCAGCAGGCGATCCGGCTGGTCGCGGCGGTCGACCTCCAGCAGCGCCAGTTCGACATCGCTGCCGGCCGGCGCGCCGATCAGGCTGCCGCTCAGTTCGTTGTGCAGTTTGGAGTGCGGCGCGCGGCTCAGCTCGACCGGCGCAGGCGGCTCGGGCGGTGAACTCGAGCAGCCGGCCAGCAGGCTTAGCAGCAAGGGCACGAGGGCGATACGCAAGGGCACGGAAAGCTCCAGAACTACGGTGGATCGGGCTTGTATAGCAGCAAAGCCGCCGCCTTGTCTTGCCGGTCGGATGCGCTACCATGACCGCCCCCGATGTTCGACCGAATCCCGCCCATGCATTGTCCCTTCTGCAGTGCCCATGACACCAAGGTCATCGATTCCCGCCTGGTTGCCGAGGGCGATCAGGTGCGCCGCCGCCGTGAATGCCTGGCCTGCGGCGAACGCTTCACCACCTTCGAAACCGCCGAGCTGGTGATGCCGCGGCTGATCAAGTCCGATGGCAGCCGCCAGCCGTTCGACGAGCAGAAATTGCGCGCCGGCATGCAGCGCGCGCTGGAGAAGCGCCCGGTCAGTGTCGAGCGCCTGGAAGCGGCCATCGCCCACATCAAGCACCAGTTGCGCGCCACCGGCGAGCGCGAGATCAAGTCGCGGGTGCTCGGCGAACTGGTGATGGCCGAGCTGCAGAAGCTCGACGAGGTCGCCTATATCCGCTTCGCTTCGGTCTACCGCCGCTTCCAGGACCTCAACGAGTTCCGCGAGGAGATCGAACGGCTGTCCCGCGAGCCGGCGAAGTCCGAATGAGCGCCGCCGATCACGCCTGGATGGCCCGCGCGCTGCAACTGGCGCACAAGGGCTTGTATTCGACCCATCCGAACCCTCGCGTCGGTTGCGTCATCGTCGCCGCTGGCGAGCTGGTCGGCGAAGGCTGGCATGTGCGCGCCGGCGAGCCGCATGCCGAGGTCCACGCGCTGCGCCAGGCCGGTGAACGGGCGCGCGGCGCCACTGCCTACGTCACCCTCGAACCCTGCAGCCACCACGGGCGCACGCCGCCCTGCGCCGAAGCGCTGGTCAGGGCCGGCGTCGGTCGCGTGGTGGCGGCGATGCAGGACCCCAATCCGCAGGTCGCCGGGCGCGGCCTGCAATTGCTGCGCAGCGCGGGCATCGACGTCGCCAGCGGCGTGCTGGAAGCCGAGGCGCGCGAGCTCAACGGCGGTTTCATCAAACGCATGGAGAGCGGTCTGCCGTTCGTGCGCGCCAAACTGGCGATGAGCCTGGACGGGCGCACGGCGATGGCCAGCGGCGAGAGCCAGTGGATCACCGGTCCGGCGGCACGCGCCGAGGTGCAGCGCCTGCGCGCCCGCTCCAGCGTGGTGCTGACCGGCGCCGACACCGTGCTGATGGATGCCGCGCGGCTGACCGTACGCGGTGCCGAACTGGGGCTGGATGTGGAAACCACCGCGCTGGCTTTGCAACGCCCACCGCTGCGGGTGCTGGTCGATGGCCGCCTGCGCGTGCCGCTGGACGCATCGTTCTTCCAGGCCGGCCCGGCGCTGGTCGCCACGGCTGTAGCCGGTTGCGAGGATATCTATCGCCGCGCCGGCCATGAGGCGCTGGTGCTGGGCGACGAGCGGGTCGATCTGCCGGCGCTGCTGCGCGAACTGGCCGTCCGCGGCGCCAACGAGGTTCTGCTCGAAGCCGGGCCGCGGCTGGTCGGTGCCTTCGCCCGTCTCGGGCTGATCGACGAATACCAGCTCTTCGTGGCCGCCAAGTTCCTCGGCTCCTCGGCGCGTCCGTTGCTGGAGCTGCCGCTGGAGCGCATGAGCGAGGCGCGCGAGTTGAAGATCGTCGACATCCGCGCGGTGGGTGACGACTGGAAGATCGTCGCGCGCCCCGCCGGCCGATAGCGCCAGGCTTTCGTCGCCATTCGCGCCGCAAACGCACAAGCTGGCTGCCGCCTGCGGCTATTTGTGTTAAAAACGCTGCCGGGCCGTGAGCGGCCCAACGTTCTCAGGGCGGGGTGCGATTCCCCACCGGCGGTAATGGTTTCGGCCTAGCCCGCGAGCGCTTGTCTCTGACAAGGTCAGCAGACCCGGTGTGATTCCGGGGCCGACGGTCATAGTCCGGATGAGAGAGAGCGGGATATTCCGATGGCGCCGTCCGTGCGTCCGTCATGCATCCCTATCGATCTGTAGCGCCCTGTTTTTCAAAACAGGAGTTCGTCGTATGCAGCGTTTCACCCGCCTTCCATGGGAGGCCACATGTTCACCGGAATAATCGAAGCCATCGGCACCATTCGTGCGCTCACGCCCAAGGGCGGCGACGTACGCGTGCTGGTCGACACCGGCAAGCTCGATCTGGGCGACGTCAAGCTGGGCGACAGCATCGCGGTCAACGGCGTCTGCCTGACCGCGGTGGAATTGCCGGGCAACGGCTTCTGGGCCGACGTCAGCCGCGAGACCCTGGCGCGCACCGCGTTCATCGATCTCAAGGCCGGCAGCCGGGTCAACCTGGAAAAGGCGCTGACGCCCACCAGCCGCCTCGGTGGGCATCTGGTCAGCGGTCACGTCGACGGCGTCGGCGAGGTCGTGGCGCGCGAGGATAATGCCCGCGCCGTGCAGTTCCGTATCCGCGCACCGCGCGAGCTGGCCAGGTACATTGCGCTCAAGGGCTCGATCACCGTCGATGGCACCAGCCTCACGGTCAACGCGGTCAACGGCGCCGAGTTCGAGCTGACCATCGTGCCGCACACCCTCGGCGAAACCATCATGGCCGACTACCGCCCCGGCCGGCAGGTGAACCTGGAAGTCGATCTGCTGGCGCGTTACCTGGAGCGCCTGATGCTGGGCGACAAGGCCGCCGAACCCAAGGCCTCGGGGCTCACCGAAGGTTTTCTCGCCGAGCACGGCTACCTGAAGAATTGAGGAGACGCCCACATGGCGCTCAATACCGCTGAAGAACTGATCGAAGACATCCGCACCGGCAAGATGGTCATCCTCATGGATGACGAGGACCGCGAGAACGAGGGCGACATCATCATCGCCTCCGAATGCGTCACCGCCGAGCACATCAACTTCATGGCGCGCTTCGCCCGCGGCCTGATCTGCATGCCGATGACCCGCGAGCGCTGCGAGCTGCTCAAGCTGCCGCTGATGGCGCCGCGCAACGGCTCGGGCTTCGGCACCAAGTTCACCGTCTCCATCGAGGCCGCCGAGGGCGTGACCACCGGCATCTCCGCCGCCGACCGCGCGCGCACCGTGCAGGCCGCGGTGGCGAAGAACGCCGTGGCCGAAGACATCGTCAGCCCCGGCCACGTCTTTCCGCTGATGGCCCAGCCGGGCGGCGTGCTGGCGCGTGCCGGGCACACCGAGGCGGCCTGCGACCTGGCGCGCGTGGCCGGGCTCGAGCCGTCCGGGGTGATCTGCGAAATCATGAACGATGACGGCACCATGGCGCGTCGTCCTGAACTGGAAGTGTTCGCCGAGCAGCACGGACTGAAGATCGGCACCATCGCCGACCTGATCCACTACCGCATGATCCACGAGCGCACCGTGGAGCGGGTTTCCGAGCAACCGCTGGACACCGAGCTGGGCCAGTTCAACCTGGTCACCTACCGCGACAGCGTCGAGGACACCGTGCACATGGCCCTGACCCGCGGCGAAATCTCGCCGGAGGAGCCGACGCTGGTGCGCGTGCACAACATGGAGCCGCTGCGCGACCTGCTGCTGGTCACCGTACCCGGGCGCTGGAGCCTGCGCGCGGCGATGACCGAAGTGGCCAAGGCCGGCAAGGGCGTGGTGCTGCTGCTCGGCAACCCGCTGACCGGTCCGCAGCTGCTCAGCCAGCTCAATCATCAGCAACCGCCGACACCGGCGACCTACAGCACCGTCGGCGCCGGCTCGCAGATCCTGCGCGATTTGGGCGTGCGCAAGATGCGCCTGATGAGCATGCCGATGAAGTTCAACGCGATATCCGGCTTTGATCTGGAAGTTGTAGAATACCTGCCCGCCGAGTAATGGCTGCCGCGCTACTGCGCTTGGACATACTGCGTTGAAAACAGGCGAGGCTTGCTCATTTACCTCGGTAAACTCCGCCGCCTCGCCTGTTTTCGCCTTGTCTGTCCTGCGCTCGCTACGCGCTGCTCCGCAGGGCTGCCCGTTTGCCCATAAGCTCTTTAACGCTATACGAGATTTGCACCCATGCCCCTGAAGACCATCGAAGGAACCTTCATCGCCCCGCAGGGCAAATACGCCCTGGTCGTAGGCCGCTTCAACAGCTTCGTCGTCGAAAGCCTGGTCAGTGGCGCGGTCGATGCGCTGGTGCGCCACGGCGTCAGCGAGAACGACATCACCATCATCCGTGCCCCGGGTGCCTTCGAGATTCCGCTGGTCGCGCAGAAGGTCGCCCAGCAGGGTGAATACGACGCCATCGTCGCCCTCGGCGCGGTCATCCGTGGCGGCACCCCGCACTTCGAATACGTCGCCGGCGAATGCACCAAGGGCCTGGCCCAGGTTTCCATGGAATTCGGCGTGCCGGTCGCGTTCGGCGTGCTGACCGTCGACTCCATCGAACAGGCCATCGAGCGTTCCGGCACCAAGGCCGGCAACAAGGGCGCCGAAGCCGCACTCTCCGCGCTGGAAATGGTGAGCCTGCTGTCGCAGCTGGAGGCCAAGTGAGCCTCAATCGCGACGAGAGCCAGGAACCCCAGCCCAAGGCCAAGGGCAAGATCGCCACGCGTCGGGTGGCGCGCAGCCTGGCGATGCAGGCGCTGTATCAGTGGCACATGGCCGGTCAGAGCCTCAATGAGATCGAAGCGCAGTTCCGCGTCGACAACGATTTCAGCGGAGTCGACGGTGCCTACTTCCATGAGCTGCTCAATGGCGTGGCCCGCAAGAAGACCGAGGTCGATCAGGCCATCGAGCCGAACCTCGACCGCCCGCTGGACGAGCTCGATCCGGTCGAGCTGGCGATCCTGCGCCTGTCCACCTACGAGCTGATGCAGCGCGTCGACGTGCCGTATCGCGTGGTCATCAACGAAGGCATCGAGCTGGCCAAGGTCTACGGCGCCACCGACGGACACAAGTTCGTCAACGGCGTGCTGGACAAGCTGGCGCCTTCGCTGCGCAGCGCCGAAGTGCGCAACCACAAGCGCTGAGGGCCGCTCGCCTTGCTGGGTGAGTTCGAGCTGATCCGCCACTACTTCGCCGCCGCCGCTTGCGCCAGGGCTGGCGGCGAAGTTGTGCTGGGCATCGGCGACGATTGCGCCCTGCTGGACATTCCGACCGGCGAACAGCTGGCCGTTTCCACCGACACCCTGGTCGCCGGGGTGCATTTCCCCGATCCCTGCGATCCGTTCCTGCTCGGCCAGCGTGCACTGGCGGTCGCTGCCAGCGATCTGGCGGCGATGGGCGCGACGCCCATCGGCTTCACCCTGGCCCTGACGCTGCCGGCCGCCGACGCACTCTGGCTGGCCGACTTCGCCCGCGGGCTGGATGCGATGGCACGCGACTGCAGCCTGCGCCTGATCGGCGGCGATACCACGCGCGGGCCGTTGTGCCTGACCGTCACCGTGTTCGGCCGGGTTCCGGCGGGGCAGGCACTGGTTCGGCATGGCGCGCAGGTCGGCGATCTGCTCTGCGTCGGCGGCGTGCTCGGCGAGGCTGCCGGCGCCTTGCCGCTGGTGCTGGGACAGGCCGAGGCGGAGGCGGAAATCGCCGAGCATCTGCTGGCGCGCTACTGGTCACCGCAGCCGCAGCTGGCCCTCGGTGAGGCGTTGCGCGGACGGGCCACGGCGGCGCTGGATATCTCCGACGGGCTGCTCGCCGACTGCGGGCATATCGCCAGGGCCTCGGGCGTCGCGCTGCGGATCGAGCGCGAGCGGGTGCCGCTGTCCGCGCCGCTGCAGCGTTTCGCCGGCGACGCCGAAGCATTGCGCTGCGCACTCGCCGGTGGCGACGACTACGTGCTGGCCTTCACCCTGCCGCCCGCCGAGCTGGCGGCGCTGCAGGATGCCCAGTGGCCGGTGCAGGTCATCGGCTGCGTCACGGCCGGGCAGGGCGTGCAGCTGGTCGACGCGACGGGTAACGAGCTGCCGGTGTCCGCGCGCGGCTACAACCATTTCCATGCATAGGCGTCGCGGCGCCCGCATGCCCAGAAAAGGAACGCTGTCTTGACTGACTCCTCGCCGCTCGCGGCCAAGCCGCAGGTCCTGGTCTGGTCCAACCCCTGGCACAACCTTGCCTTTGGTTTCGGCTCCGGCCTGATGCCGAAGGCGCCGGGCACCTGGGGCTCGCTGGTGGCCTTGCCGTTCGTGCCGCTGTGGCAGCAGCTGCCGGGCTGGGGCTACGGGCTGCTGCTGGTGCTGGGCATGCTGTTCGGCGTCTGGCTGTGCGGCAAGGTCGCGCACGAGCTGGGCGTGCACGACCACGAGGGCATCGTCTGGGACGAGTTCGTCGGTATCTGGATGACCTTCTGGCTGGCGCCGCAGGGCTGGCACTGGCTGCTGCTCGGTTTCGTGGTGTTCCGCGTGATGGACATCGCCAAGCCCTGGCCGATCAGCTGGGTCGACCGCCATGTGCACGGCGGTATCGGCATCATGCTCGACGACATCCTCGCCGGTGCCGCCGCCTGGGCGGTGCTGCAGGGGCTGGTGGCGCTGCTGGCGTGATCAACTGTGCGGCGGCTCGCTGAATCATCGGGGCGGCTGGCGGAAGATGGCCGATCCGTCCAACGCCACCTTTCAAGGACTCCCATGCGTCGCTTTGAACTTCTTCTCGCCGGTCTGCTGCTGTTGCCGTCGCTGGCCGTGTCCGCGCCGATGGTGCAGGTGGTCGGCCTGTTTCCCGGCGCCGCGGTGCTGAACGTCGATGGCCAGCGCAAGCTGGTCAAGGTCGGCCAGACCGGCCCCGGTGGCGTCGAGGTGCTGAGTGCCGACTCGCGCGGCGCGGTGCTGCGCGTCGGCGGCGTCGAGCGCAGCTACGGCCTGAGCCGCGAGTACAGCGGTGCCGGCTATGCCGCACCGGAAAAGACCCAGCTCAGCGTGGCCAAGGGCGTGGGCGGGCATTACTGGATCGCCGGCTCGATCAACGGCCAGCCGGTGCAGTTCCTGGTCGACACCGGGGCGACTTCGGTCGCGATCAACGAGAACCAGGCTCGCCGCCTGGGCATCGATCACCGGACCGCCGGCCAGCCGCTGCTGGTCAATACCGCCAACGGCACGGCCAAGGCCTGGCGCGTGCGCCTGAACAGCGTCAAGGTCGGCGCCATCGACGTGCTCGGCGTCGAAGCCGTTGTGCTCGAGGGCGAGTCGCCCAGCGAAGCCCTGCTGGGCATGAGCTTTCTCGGCCGGGTCAGCTGGCGCGAGGAGCAGGGTGTGCTCAGGCTGGAGTCGAAAATCTAGCGACCGCGATTCTTCGCCGGAGGGCGAGCGGCGCTCAGCCTGGCCGGGCGCGGTCAGGGCGCTGCTGCGGATTGCATTTGGCGGATTACACCGGGCCTTCGCAGCCGCCAGTTAGTGTTACAATATCCGCCTTTTTCCTCTCTGGGATTTCCGCCCGTGTCTGTCGTGTTCGTCGCCGCTTCCAAACTGCCGACGCCGTTCGGTGTGTTCACCATGCATGGTTTTCTCGACCAGGACACCGGCAAGGAACATGTCGCGCTGACCCTGGGCGACGTGGCCGATGGCAAGCCGGTGCTGGGACGGCTGCATTCCGAATGCCTGACCGGCGATGCGCTGTTCAGTCTGCGCTGCGATTGCGGCTTCCAGCTCGAGGCGGCGCTGCGGGCGATCTCCGAGGAAGGCCGTGGCGTGCTGCTCTACCTGCGCCAGGAAGGTCGCGGCATCGGTCTGCTGAACAAGATTCGCGCCTATGAACTGCAGGACGGCGGCGCCGATACCGTCGAGGCCAACGAGCGTCTGGGCTTCGCCCCGGACATGCGCGACTACGCCATCTGCCTGCCGATGCTCGAGCATCTGGGCATCGCCGAGGTCAAGCTGATGACCAACAACCCGCGCAAGGTCAAGGCGCTGCAGGGCTTCGGCATCCGCGTGGCCGAGCGCAAGCCGCTGCAGATCGCGCACAACCCGCACAACCGCAAGTACCTCGCGACCAAGGCCGGCAAGCTCGGCCACATGCTCGGCGAGATTCATCAGGGCGAAGCCGAACAGTCGTGAATCGCGCCGCTGTCCGCCGCCAGCTGGCCCGCGAGGGCTGGCTGCATGCCGCGCTGATGGTGCTGCCGGCGCTGCTGCTCGGCCGCACCGGGCTGCAACTGGGCAACGGCGGGCTAGTGTTGTTCGCCGCCGGCCTCGCCTCGCTGTTCTTCAGCCTGCCGGCGTTCACCCGCTTCAAGCATGCGCTGATCGCCACGGAGCAGGCTCTGGGTGGCACCGCCGAGCCGGAGGCCTGGGCGCAGCTGCGGCGCATCCGCCGCCGCGCGCTGTTGATCGCGTCATTGCCGGCCTGGCTGGCCGCGCTCGGCGCGCTGCTGGGCATGGAACCGGTGGCGCGGCTGCTGCTGGTGCTCGGCAGCCTCACCTTGCTCGTTCTCTATCGCATTCCGCGGCAGCTGCGCTGATGCGCTTGTTGTGGGTCATCGCGCTGCTGCTGGTGTCGCTTTCGGCGAGCGCCGCACAGCGGGTGGTGAGCCTGGCACCCTCGCTCAGCGAAATCATGCTCGAACTCGATGCCGGCGACCGGCTGGTCGGCCTGCTCGACGGCGGCGAGCGCCCGCCGGCACTGGCCGGGGTGCAATCGGTCGGGCGCTACGGCCAGGTGGAGCTGGAAACGCTGCTCAGCCTGCGTCCCGACCTGGTGCTGCTCTGGCCCGACAGCATTCCGCGCGGCCAGCGTCAGCAGTTGCAGCAGCTCGGTATCCCGCTGCTGGTGGTCGAGCCGTCGCGATTCGAACAGCTGGCCGAACAGTTCGCGCTGATCGGTCGCGCGGTCGACCGCGCCGAGCAGGGCGTCCAGCTGGCCGAGCGCTTCCGCCACGGCCTGGCGCAACTGCGCCAGCACTATGCGCGCGAGACGCCGCTGCGGGTGTTCTATCAGGTCTGGCAGCGCCCGCTGTATACGCTCGGCGGCCCGCAGATCATCAGCGAGGCGATCGCGGTGTGCGGTGGGGTGAACGTGTTCGCCGACCTTCAGCTGCCGGCGCCGCAGGTGAGCGTCGAAGCCGTGCTCGCACGCGATCCCGAGGTGATCCTCGGCGGCAGCGGGGCGGAACTGGAAAGCTGGAAAGCCTGGCCGCAGCTCGACGCGGTACGCAGCGGACGCCTGCTGACGGTGCCGGACAAGGGACTGGAGCGGCCGAGCTTCCAGATGCTGGGGGCGATCGGGAAGCTCTGCGAGGTGATGGCGCAGGCGGCACCCTGAGGTGCGCCCGCGGTTTGCTTAGAGCGAAGGGGTCCAGGTCATGGCGAACAGGACGGTGCGGCCTTCAGTGTTATATCCGTAGCGGCCGTTGGCGGTGCTGTAGGTAGTTTCCGCATAGTCCTTGTCGAACAGGTTGTTCAGCTTCAGGTCGAGCTTCACTTCCCGGCTGGCCTGCCAACTGCCACGCAGGCCGAGCAGGCCGTAGCCACCCAGTTCGATGGTATTGGCGGCGTCGTCGTAACGACCGCTGACGACGTGCCAGCTGGCACCCACCGAGAACTCGCCGAGCTGGCGATCCAGGTCCAGGCTCAGGGTACGCTTGGCGCGGCGGGCGAGGGTATGGCCGCTGTCGCGATCACGTGGATCGATCAGGCCGACGGCAAGATTGGCCTGCCAGCCGAACAGCTCCTGGTGGATGGTCGCTTCCAGGCCATTGATGCGTGCGGTCTGCACGTTGTACGGAATCCAGCCAGTGCTGCTGTCCGAGACGATGGCATCCTCGATGTCGGTGCGGTAGAGCGAGACTTCCAGCGAGCCGCTGTCGCTGTAGCGATTGCGCCACTGCAATTCGTAGCTCTTGGATTTTTCTGGCGACAGATTCGGATTGGCGCTGGCATAGCAGAAGCCGAAGTAGCAGGCATCGGGGAAATACAGTTCGTTGAAGGTCGGCGCACGGAAGCCTTCGCTGTACGACAGGATGACGTCGTTGCGGGCGTTCAGCGGCACGCTCAGCGCGGCGTTCCAGGTGTTTTCGCTGCCGTACTGCTCGTTCTTGTCGTGGCGCAGGCCCAGTTCGGTGGAGAACGCGCTCCCGCTATAGCGGTGCTGGATGAACGCGGCCTGGTTCCAGCGCGAATCCTCGACGAAGTCAGTCGTGCTGTGCAGCTGGTCCTCGTGCCAGTCGGCGCCCACCAGCAGCTGATGCGCCGGATCGAGCTGCAGCGTATTCACCCAGCTGGCCGAATCACGGTAGGTGCTGTACGCATAGCTGCTGCCGGCGCCGGTGAGGTCGTTGCCGGTATCGCGCTTGTCCTCGCTATGGCCGATTTCAAAGCGGCTGTTCCAGGCATCGCCAAGCTGTGCATCGACGAATCCGGAAAGGCTGCTCAACTGAAAGTCCACGGTCGGCAGCGAGGTGTCGAACATGTCGTCGAATTCCACTTCGCCGCGCTGATCTAGCGCACTGACGCCGACCTCAAGCCGATCATTAAAGCGATGCGCAAGGTTCAGGCTAAGCGAGCGATTGCGGTAAGCGTCGTCATCGCCATTGGCGCCGAAGCTGTCGCGCGTGGCGTCGATGCCCTGGGTCTCGTCCAGCGCGGCGCCCAGGTTGAAGCGGGTCTGGCCGTTGCCGCCGGCCAGGCCAAGGCTGCGTTCGAAGGTGCCGTCACTGCCGGCGCCGACGCGCACGCGCGGGGTGAGCCCCGTGCCGCTGCCCTGACGGGTGAAGATCTGCACCACCCCACCGATGGCATCGGCGCCATACAGGGCTGATCGTGCGCCGCGCACGACTTCGAGGCGCTCGATCTGGTCGGGGCTGAGGAATTCCAGGCTGCTGGTGCCGCTGGAGGCGGCGGCGATGCGCTGGCCGTCGACCAGCACCAGCGTCTGCGTGCTGGACGTGCCGCGCAGGAACAACCCGGTCTGGCTGCCGGCCCCGCCGGTGCGGGTGACTCTCGCACCCGGCACGCGCTCGAGCAGTTCGGCGACGCTGCGAATCTGCAGGCGCTCGATATCGTCACGGTTGAACACCGTGGTCGCCGCCGAACTCTGGCTGCGTTGTTGCGGCACGCGGTTGGCGCTGATCACCGTGTCGGACAGCTGCAGCGCTTGTTCTCGCGACAGATCGGCGGCAAATGCCTGCACACCAGGCAGCAGCGCCACGGCCAGGGCAAGTCGGGACAGTTTCATTCTTGGAATTCCTCAAAAGATCACAGCTTTCGAGGAGGGCAGGAGCAAGCGCGGGAGACGGGCAGCGGCGCTTGACGGTGCTGCCCTCCGCAACATCCGTCGAATCCGTCAGGCCGGTCTCCGGGCTTTCGACGCTCATCACGCTCGCCTTCCCATGTCGGAACACAGTGGCTGTCGAGCGGACGGCGATCCGGCTGGATCGCGGTCGATTACCGTTGCGGGGGCAGCGCCGGCCTTGCTCTTGCGAGCGCACCGGCTTCCCGTTTAATGCGGACCTTGCGGTCGTGCACACCTGGGCGGATAAGAAATCGCGCGAACCTTACGGCTGCGTGCCGCTAAACACAAGCTGATCGAAGGAGGTACGCGGCGACAGTGGCGCCACGGTGGCGCGGCGCCGCCTGCTAGAATCCGCGTTTTTTCACCATGCCGAACCGGCGCTGCGAGCCTGCCATGACCTTCGCCTCCCTGGGCCTGATCGATCCGCTGCTGCGGACCCTGGAAACCCTCGACTACCGCAAGCCGACGCCGGTGCAGGCCGAAGCCATTCCCGCCGTGCTCAAGGGCCGCGATTTGATGGCAGCGGCGCAGACCGGCACCGGCAAGACCGCCGGTTTCGCCCTGCCGCTGTTGCAGCGCCTGACCATGGAAGGCGCCAAGGTGGCGAGCAATTCGGTGCGCGCGCTGGTGCTGGTGCCGACCCGCGAGCTGGCCGAGCAGGTCCACGAGAGCTTTCGCGTCTACGGGCAGAATCTGCCGCTGCGCACCTACGCGGTGTACGGCGGGGTCAGCATCAATCCGCAGATGATGGCGCTGCGCAAGGGCATCGACGTGCTGGTGGCGACGCCCGGCCGGCTGCTCGATCTGTACCGGCAGAACGCCGTGGGCTTCAGCCAGCTGCAGGCGCTGGTGCTCGACGAGGCCGACCGCATGCTCGACCTCGGGTTCGCCGATGAGCTGGACCAGCTGTTCGCCGCCCTGCCGAGAAAGCGCCAGACCCTGCTGTTCTCCGCGACCTTCTCCGAGGCGATCCGGCAGATGGCCCGCGAGCTGCTGCGCGACCCGCTGTCGGTCGAGGTCAGCCCGCGCAACGCCGCGGCGAAGACGGTCAAGCAGTGGCTGGTGCCGGTAGACAAGAAGCGCAAGTCCGAGCTGTTCCTGCACCTGCTGGCGGAACGGCGCTGGGGCCAGGTGCTGGTGTTCGTCAAGACGCGTAAGGGCGTCGACCAGCTGGTGGACGAGCTGCAGGCGCAGGGCATCGCCAGCGATGCGATTCACGGCGACAAGCCGCAGGCCTCGCGTCTGCGCGCGCTGGAGCGCTTCAAGGCCGGCGAAGTACAGGTGCTGGTGGCGACCGATGTCGCCGCGCGCGGGCTGGATATCCATGACCTGCCGCAGGTGGTCAACTTCGACCTGCCGACCGTCGCCGAGGACTACGTGCATCGCATCGGCCGCACCGGCCGCGCCGGTGCCTCGGGCGAGGCGATCTCGCTGGTCAGCGCCGATGAAGTCGATCAGCTGGCAGCCATCGAAACCCTGATCAACCAGGTGCTGCCGCGCCACGACGAGCCGGGCTTCGTGCCGGATCATCGTGTGCCGACCACCACCCTCGGCGGGCAGATCATCAAGAAGCCGAAGAAACCGAAGAAGCCCAAGGACGCTGCCGGCAAGGGCAAGATCCACCTCGGCAACTGGTTTGACGAGAACGAAAAGCCCAACGCCAAGCCGATCCGCAAGGTGCCGCGCCTGGGCGGCAAGCCGAAGCCGCGTTGAGTCGGTGCGTGCCCGTCTCGCGCTGGCGCGGCGCTCAGCGCTCGCGCAGCCAGCGCAGCATGCCCTGGGCGGCGGCCTTGCCTGTTGCGAAGCAGGCCGTGAGCAGATAGCCGCCGGTGGGCGCTTCCCAGTCGAGCATTTCGCCGGCGCAGAACACGCCGGGCAGCCGCTTGAGCATCAGCTGGGCATCCAACTCTTCGAACGGCACGCCGCCGGCGCTGCTGATCGCTTCGTCCAGCGGGCGTGCGCGGATCAGGCGGAGCGGCAGTGCCTTGATCGCCGCGGCCAGCGCCTGCGGGTCCTGAAAGGTCGCGGCATCGGTCAGCTCGCGCAACAGTGCTGCCTTGACGCCGTCGAGTTTGAGCTGGCGATGCAGGTGCTTGGCCATCGACTGCGAGCCACGCGGTCTGGCCAGCGCGCTGGCGATCTGCGTCTGGCTGCGATCGGGCAGCAGGTCGAGCAGCACGGTGGAGCTGCCGTCACGATTGAGCGCCTCGCGGATCGGTGCCGAAAGCGCGTAGACCAGGCTGCCCTCGATACCCGTTGCGGTGAGCACGAACTCACCCTTGCGTGGGGCTTCGCCAGGCAGCGCCAGGCTGACGGTCTTCAGCGGCGCACCGGCGAACTTCTGCTGCAGGTGATCGCTCCAGGCGTGCACCTCGAAACCGCAGTTGGCCGGGCGCAGCGGCGCAATGCTGACGCCGCGCGCCTGCAGCAGCGGCACCCAGGCGCCGTCGGAGCCCAGCCGCGCCCAGCTGCCGCCGCCGAGGGCGAGCAGGGTGGCGTCGGCGTCGAGCAGGCGCTCGCCGTCCGGCCCGGCGATGCGCAGCTGGCCGCTTTCGTTCCAGCCCAGCCAGCGCCGGCGCGTATGGATCTGCACGCCGCTGTCGCGCAGGCGTCTGAGCCAGGCGCGCAGCAGCGGCGCGGCCTTCATGTCGGTGGGAAATACCCGCCCCGAGCTGCCGACGAAGGTGTCGATACCCAGGCCGTGAATCCATTGGCGCAGCGCATCCGGGCCGAAGGCCTCGAGCAGCGGGCGCAGTGCATCGGCGCGTTCGCGATAGCGGCTGACGAACGTGGCGAAGGGCTCGGCATGGGTGATGTTCATGCCGCCGACACCGGCCAGCAGGAACTTGCGGCCGACCGAGGGCATGGCGTCATACAGCTCGACCGCGACGCCGGCCTGGCTCAGCACCTCGGCCGCCATCAGGCCGGCGGGGCCGCCGCCGATGATGGCGACACGGGACGAGCGGGCGGAACGGGTCATGACGCAAGCCTGGCGATGAACGAGGGGCGGGCATTGTAGCGGCTCGTCGTGGTGCTGGCAGTGTGGCGCGCGCGGTGAACTTGACCGCTGCCTATTCTGCGTCGATGCTTGCGCGCGTGATGCACATCCGTTGGAGAGAACCCATGAAAGGCCAGGCACCGGTAGTCGAATATCTCAAGGAGCTGCTGCGCGGCGAGCTGGCGGCGCGCGATCAGTACTTCCTGCATTCGCGCATGTATGCCGACTGGGGCTTCGGCAGGCTCTACGAGCGCATCAACCATGAAATGGCCGAGGAAACCGAGCACGCCGATGCCCTGCTCAAGCGCATCCTGTTCCTCGAAGGCACGCCGGACATGACGCCCGAAGCGATCAACCCCGGCCACACGGTGCCGGACATGCTGCGCAGCGACCTGGCGCTGGAGTACAAGGTCCGCGCCGCGCTGGCCAAGGGCATCGCCCTGGCCGAGCAGCACGGCGACTACGCGACCCGCGACATGCTGGCCGCGCAGCTGCAGGACACCGAGGAAGACCACGCCTACTGGCTCGAGCAGCAGCTCGGCCTGATCGACCGCATCGGTCTGCAGAACTACCTGCAATCGCAGGCCAGCTGAGCCCGTGCACCGCGAGACTGCGCCCGGCGCGTCTCGCGGCTTTCTCGTAGCTCTCAGAGTCGGAAACGGCTCACCATCGACTGCCACTAGCGCCCCAGCTCGGTACTCGAGGCCACGGTTTCCTCGCTGGCCGCGGCAATCTGCCGGTTCATCGCCTGGATGTTCGCCACCGTGCGGGTGATGCTGCCTAGCGACGCACCGGCGCGGCAGGCGCGGGCGTGTTGTCGGGCGCCGCACAGCAGCCGGTTTCGATGCCGCGCAGGATCGGGCAGTCCGGACGGTCGTCGCCGGCGCAGTGGTCGACCAGCTCCTGCAGGGTGTCGCGCAGACCGACCAGTTCGGCGATCTTGCGGTTCAGTTCGACGATATGCCCGGCGGCCAGCGCCTTGACGTCGGCGCTGGCGCGCTGGCGGTCCTGCCAGAGCGTGAGCAGCCGGCCGACTTCCTCCAGCGAGAAGCCCAGGTCGCGCGCGCGCTTGATGAAGCCCAGGCGGTGCAGGTCGTCGTGGCCGTAGTGGCGATAGCCGTTGGCACCGCGCCCGGCCGGGGTGATCAGTCCGATGGACTCGTAATAGCGGATCATCTTTGCCGACAGTCCGCTATGGCTGGCTGCTTGACCGATATTCATGCTGCCTCCGTGTGCTCGTCGTCTCAGGGCTTCCAGCGCTTGAGCAGCAGCGCGTTGCTCACCACGCTGACGCTCGACAGCGCCATCGCCGCGCCGGCCACCACCGGGCTGAGAAAGCCCAGCGCCGCCAGCGGAATGCCCACCAGGTTGTAGATGAAGGCCCAGAACAGATTCTGCTGGATCTTGCGGTAGGTGCGCCGGCTGATTTCCAGCGCCGCCGGCACCAGCCGCGGATCGCCGCGCATCAGGGTGATGCCGGCGGCGTGCATGGCCACGTCGGTGCCGCCGCCCATGGCGATGCCGACATCCGCCGCCGCCAGCGCCGGCGCATCGTTGATGCCGTCGCCGACCATCGCCACCACCGCGCCGCCGCGCTTGAGTTCGGCGACGGTGGCGGCCTTGTCCGCCGGCAGCACCTCGGCATGCACATCGTCGATCTGCAGGGCTTCGGCCACCACACGGGCGCTGCCGCGGTTGTCGCCGGTGATCAGGTGGCTGCGGATATGCCGCGCGTTGAGCGCGGCGATCGCCTCGGCCGCGCCGTCCTTGAGGCTGTCACCGAAGGCGAACAGGCCGAGCACGCGCGGCTGCGGCGCGGTTTCCACCAGCCAGGAGAGCGTCCGGCCTTGCGCTTCCCAGGCCTCGGCGGCAGCGGCCAGCTCGCCCGGTGGCAGGCCGTGGTCATCGAGAATCCGCCGGTTGCCCAGCGCCAGCTGGCGCTCGTCGAGGCTACCGGCGATGCCGCGGCCGGTCAGCGACTGGCTCTGCTGGACGTCGGGCACCGCGATGCCGAGCGCCGCGCAGCGCTCCAGCACCGCGTGCGCCAGCGGGTGCTCGCTGCCGCGCTGCAGCGCGCCGGCCTGGCGCAGCAGTGCCGTCTCGTCGCCCTCGAGCGCCTGCAGGTGGATGATCTGCGGCTTGCCGGAAGTCAGCGTGCCGGTCTTGTCGAAGGCCACCGCGGTGACCGCATGAGCGACTTCCAGCGCTTCGGCGTCCTTGATCAGGATGCCGTGGCGCGCCGCCACGCCAGTGCCGGCCATGATCGCCGCGGGCGTCGCCAGGCCGAGGGCGCAGGGGCAGGCGATGACCAGCACGGCGACGGCGTTGATCAGCGCGGTTTCCAGCGCTGCGCCGGTGAACAGCCAGCCGAGCAGGGTGGCCACCGCGATCACCAGCACGGCCGGCACGAACACCTGACTGACCTTGTCCACCAGCTTCTGGATCGGCGCCTTGGCGGCCTGCGCGTCCTCCACCAGACGAATGATGCGCGCCAGCACGGTCTCGCCGCCGAGCGCGGTGGTGCGCACCAGCAGGCGGCCTTCGCCATTGATTGCGCCGCCGGTGATGCGGTCGCCGGGGTGCTTGTCGACCGGCAGGCTCTCGCCGCTGATCAGCGCCTCGTCGGCCTGGCTTTCGCCTTCGAGCACCTCGCCATCGACCGGGAAGCGCTCGCCCGGCTTGACCAGTACCCGATCGCCCAGGCGCAGCGCGGCGATTGCCACGTCTTCCTCGCGGCCGTCGACGACGCGCGTGGCACGTTCCGGGCGCAGCGCCTCCAGCGCGCGGATCGCCGCGCTGGTCTGGCGCTTGGCGCGGCTTTCCAGGTACTTGCCGAGCAGCACCAGGGCGATCACCACCGCCGAGGCCTCGAAGTACAGATGCGGCATCTGTCCGGCCGGCGTCGCCCACCACTGGTACAGGCTCAGGCCGTAGCCGGCGCTGGTGCCGAGCGCGACCAGCAGGTCCATGTTGCCGGAGCCGGCGCGCACCGCCTTCCAGCCGGCGATATAGAAGCGCGCACCGAGGATGAACTGCACCGGCGTGGCGAGCAGAAACTGCAGCCACGCCGGCAGCATCCAGTGCAGCCCGAACAGGTCGCCGAACATGGGGATCACCAGCGGTGCAGCCAGCAGCAGGGCAAGCAGCACGGCCAGGCGTTCGCGGCGCAGTCGCCGTTCGGCATTGTCGGCGCCGAGCGGCTGCGCCTGTTCGACCGCCTGCGCGTGATAACCGGCGCCTTCCACGGCCTGAATCAATGCGTTCGGCTCCAGCGTGCCGAGCAGCTCCACCCGCGCACGTTCGCTGGCCAGGTTCACCGCCGCGCTGCGCACGCCGGGGACCTTGAGCAGCGCGCGCTCGACGCGGCCGACGCAGCTGGCGCAGGTCATGCCTTCGATGGCCAGTTCCACCACCTGGCTCGGCACGCCGTAGCCGGCGCTTTCCACCGCCTGGATCAGCGTCGCGAGTTGGCTGCCGTCGGCGTCGATACGCACCTGCTCGCTGGCCAGGTTGACCGCCGCCGCGGTGACGCCCGGCACCTTGCGCAGCGCGCGCTCGACGCGCCCGGCACAGCTGGCGCAGGTCATGCCGCTGACGGGCAGGGTGAAGGTGGTCGTGGGCATGGCGAGACTCCTCGATGACTGCCGACAGAATCAACCTTGACCCTGCTGGAAGGTCAAGCCCGAGGTGGCTCGCGGCGTGTCGGCTGGCCGTGGCTCAGGCTGGCTCCGGCCAGCCGTTGATCAGGCCGAGGAACAGTGGGTCGACCAGCGCGGCAGCCTCGGTCGGCGGGTCGAACAGCTGGTTGTCGCGCGTATAGTCGCTGAACAGGCCGACCACCAGCGCATGCAGCGACAGCGCCGCCAGGCGTGGCGTGATGCCCGGGCGCAGGCAGTCCGCGGCGCTGGCGAAGAGGTTCTCGCAGAGTTCGATGAACTGGTTGATGAAGGCCTGGTGACGTTCCTCGGCGTCGCGCAGTTCGTCGGTGAATTCGCAGCGGTGCAGCAGGATGGTGAAGATGCGGCGCTTCTGTTCGTGCCGGGCGAGGGCCGACAGCGACTCGATGGTGAGGTCGTGCAGGATGCGCAGCGAGTCCAGTGACGAGCGCCCGTCGCAGGCGCACAGGTGTTCGGTGATCTGCTCGGGCGGCAGGCGCACCTGGTTGAGCATCTCGTTGAACAGGTGGGCCTTGTTCTGGAAATGCCAGTACACCGCGCCGCGCGTCACGCCCGCCTCGCGCGCAATCTGGTCGAGGCTGGTATGGGCCACGCCCCGGTCCAGGAACAGGCGTTCGGCGGAGGCCAGAATGGCGATGCGGGTCTTCTCCGCGTCTTCTTTGGTGCGGCGCATGGCTGGAGTTCCGGGCGGCCGGGGCCGCGTCAGGCGATTGAACGGTGGATGTAAGGTGCTGAAGTTTAACGTCTTGCGATTTGCAATGAATGTTTACAATCGGAGCTGTATGTAACAGCATCCGGCATTCCTGTAAACGTCTGCGCTCCTGCGCAAGGCGACCCATCGTCGCGGACCCCCCGACTTTCCTGTGAGCCAGCATGCCCCTGCGGATTCTTCTGATACTGGGCGCACTCAGCGCCTTCGGTTCTCTGGCCATCGACATGTACCTGCCGGCCTTCCCGGCATTGGCGCGGGCCTTCGCCACCGATGTCGAGCAGGTGCAGCTGTCGCTGGCGGCCTATTTCGTCGGCTTGTCGATCGGCCAGCTGGTCTACGGTTCGCTGGCCGATCGCTACGGTCGGCGCAAGCCGCTGCTGGCCGGCGTGGCGCTGTTCGTCGTGGCGTCGCTGGCGTGCTCCTTCGCGCCGTCGATGGAGTGGCTGATCGGCGCGCGTTTCGTCCAGGCGTTGGGCGGTTGCGCCGGCATGGTGATCGCGCGCGCGGTGGTGCGCGACCTGTGCGATCCGATGACCAGTGCCAAGGTGTTCTCGCAACTGATGCTGGTGATGGGGCTGGCGCCGATCCTCGCGCCGGCGGCCGGTGGCGCGCTGCTGCTGGCCTTCGGCTGGTCGGCGATCTTCATTGCGCTGATGCTGTTCGGTGCCGGCTGCCTGCTGGCCGTGGCGCTGTGGCTGCCGGAAACCCTGGCGGCCGGCCACGCTCCGGCGCCCATGCGCGGTGCGCTGGGGCAGTATCGGCGGCTGTTCGGTGATCGTTTCTTCCTTGGCCACACGCTCACCGGCGCGCTGTGCATGGGTGGCATGTTCGCCTACATCGCCGGCTCGCCGTTCGTCTTCATCCAGCTCTACGGGGTGCCGAGCGAGCACTATGCCTGGCTGTTCGGCAGCAACGCGGCGGGGTTCATCCTGATGGCGCAGGTGAATGTGCGGCTGATGCGCTGGCACGGTCCGGAGTACTGGGTGCGGCGCTGGGTGTGGTTCTACTTCGCCAGCGCGCTGGTGCTGCTGGCGGTCGCGGCGGCGCGGCCGGCTACGCTCTGGCCGCTGCTGCCGCCGCTGTTCTGCACGGTGGCCTGCCTGGGCTGCCTGCTGCCCAACGCCACCGCCTGCGCGATGGCCGAGCAGCGGGTCAATGCCGGTAGCGCCTCGGCGCTGCTCGGCAGCTTGCAGTTCGCCATCGCCGCGGTGGCGGCTGCCGCCGTGGGGGCGCTACATGATGGTACGGCGGTGCCGATGGCGGCGGTCATCAGCCTGTGCGGGCTGCTGGCCGCCGTCACCGCCTGGGCGACTGCGCGAGCACGGACCAATTAGGCGCTGGCGCGAGCCGGCAAACTGTGCGGCGCGGCCAGCCGGCGCCGCAGCTTGCTGACGAAGGCACGGGCCTCGGCCTCGTTGCGGAAGGTGATCGGATGACGATCCAGCCGGACCTGCCAGGCGCCATCGGGGCGAGGCGTGAGCGGGCGGACGAGAATGTTCATGGCGAACCCTCGAGGATTGGTGAGCGGAAAGTCCACTCTAGACCTGCGAGCGCACCGGCGCGCCGGGCGTGTTGTCGCACGCCGACGGCCGGCTCGCAGGCCGCGAGTCGTCAGTAGGCCAGGCGGGCGTCCAGGCTGTTCTGCGCCAGGCGCCGGGCCTGTTCCTCGGTCATGCCCAGGCTCTCGTGCAGCGCCATGAAGTTCTCGGTCACGTAGCCACCGAAGTAGGCTGGGTCGTCCGAGTTCACCGTGACCTTCACGCCCTGTTCCAGCAGGTCGAGGATGTTGTGCTGGCGCATGTCGGCGAACACCTTGAGCTTGGTGTTGGACAGCGGGCAGACCGTCAGCGGGATCTGCTCCTCGATCAGCCGGGCGATCAGCTTCGGGTCTTCGGCGGCGCGTACGCCGTGGTCGATGCGGCTGACCTTGAGCAGATCCAGCGCCTGCCAGATGTACTCCGGCGGGCCTTCCTCGCCGGCATGGGCGACGGCGAGCAGGCCTTCGGCGCGGGCCTTGTCGAACACGCGCTGGAACTTGCTCGGCGGGTGGCCGACTTCCGAGCTGTCCAGGCCGACGGCGAAGAACGCATCGCGATACGGCAGCGCCTGTTCCAGTGTCCTGAACGCCGCCTCTTCGGGCAGGTGGCGCAGGAAGCTGAGGATCAGCCCGCTGCTGATGCCCAGCAGCTCACGACCGTCGGCCAGCGCCGCGCTGATGCCGTTGAGCACCGCCTCGAAGGGCACGCCGCGGTCGGTGTGGGTCTGCGGGTCGAAGAACGGTTCGGTGTGCACCACGTCCTGCTCCTCGCATTTCTGCAGATAGGCCCAGGTCAGGTCGTAGAAGTCCTGCTCGGTGCGCAGCACATCGGCACCGCGGTAGTAGAGGTCGAGGAACTCCTGCAGGTTGTTGAAGGCGTAGGCCTGGCGCAGGCTGTTCACGTCCTTCCACGGCAGGGCGATCCTGTTGCGTTCGGCGAGGCGGAACAGCAGTTCGGGTTCCAGCGAGCCTTCCAGATGCAGATGGAGTTCGGCCTTGGGCAGGTTGTTGAGCCATTCGTACATAGCGCGATTCTCGTCGTCCGGGTGTCAGGGCATTCTATCGGTGGCCTGGCGCAACCGATATGCCCTAACAGGGCTGTATGACCGCCGTGTGACCGACCTGTCCGGGCTGGCGATTATTTGACCAACGGTCTGCAGCCCAGCGCTGGCGGGCACCGGCGCGGTTGTTCCCAGTGTTATCCACAGAGTTCTCCACCTGATCCGGGTATAACTCGCGGGGCCGTAATGCCATGAGATGGCAAAACGTCATCTCTCGACCGGCCAGTCAAAAAAATGCGGCTGTTCAAGTGCTTAGCGGGTTGTGGCGGGAATGTCGCAGGGATTTGTGCAAAATTTGAACAGTTGCTTCCAGCCCGCGTGGCAGCGGCCTCGCGGACCATCATGCAAAGGTTATCCACAGCGGCGTCCACAGTAATTGTGGGCAAACGCGCAATGTTCAGTCGTCGAGCGTTTGCAGCTGGCTGCGGCCGCGGCTGATGTCGGCGAGCAGGCGTGCCAGTGGCTGCAGGCTGGCTGCCGGCAGGGCGATATCGAGGGTGGCGCCTTCGGCGTCGAAGCGTTCGTCCTCCAGCAGCGCTTCGAAATCCGCCAGGCGGGATTTCACCAGCGCCAGCTCGGCGAAGCGGCAATGGCAGCGGCAGCGCGAGCGCGCCACCAGTTCGCTGCGCTCGCCGGCCTGCAGGCACTTGGCCGTGGTGCCGCCGTAGGCGCGGGCCAGGCCGCCGGTGCCGAGCTTGATGCCGCCGAACCAGCGGATCACCACCACGGCCACGCGGTCGAAATCCTGCCCCTCGATGGCCGTCAGCATCGGTCGTCCGGCGGTGCCGCCGGGCTCGCCATCGTCGCTGAAGCGGTACTGGTTGCCGATCTTCCAGGCCCAGCAGTTGTGCGTCGCGGTCGGATCGCTGACGGCCTGGATGAAAGCCTGCGCCTCATCGGCGCTCGAGACCGGTGCGGCCTTGGCAAGGAAGCGGCTCTTGCTGATGACTTCCAGCAGTTCACAGGGCGCGCTGAGGGTGAAGGGCATGGCGGATACGGCGCTGGGCGGCGGATGACGGGCGGCCATTGTAACGACAGCGCCACGGCTGTGCTGCGAACGGCAGGGGACCGCCGGGCGCGCGGGCTGAACTTCGAGCGGCCTGCGGGCGCCCTAGCAGATAGGCGCCAGCGCGGCGAGCCCGCACGTTGCGCCTTTTTTCAGCGACCGAACGGAGGACATTGCCGTGCTCAATCCCCAGTACCAGTCATGCATCCAGGCCTGTTCCAACTGCGCCCTGGCGTGCGAAACCTGCGCGGCGTCCTGCCTGCGCGAAGAGGACGTGAAGATGATGGCGCGCTGCATCCAGCTCGATCGCGACTGCGCCGAGCTCTGCGCCGTCGCCGCGCTGCTGATGACCCGCGACAGTCCCTATGCGCAGCTCGCCTGCCGGCTGTGCGCGCAGGCGTGTCGTGACTGCGCAGAGGAATGCGCCAGGCACGCCCACGCGCATTGCCAGGCCTGTGCGCAGGCGTGCCTGCGCTGCGCTGAAGAGTGCGAGCGCATGGCCGCCTGACGGTCGATCGTCAGTCCCCGGCGCCGCTGAGGGCGACGCCGTTGCGACCGCTCTGCTTGACGCGGTACATCGCATGATCCGCCGCGTTCAGCAGAGTCTCGAACGTCGCGCCGTGGGCGGGATACAGGGCGATGCCGATGCTGCAGGCGATCGTCTGCTCGCCCGCATCGGTGACGATGGGCGCGCTGATGGCGCGCAGAAGCGACTGTCCGGCGCTCAGTGCGTGCTCCGGCCGCGTCATGTCGCGCAGCAGAACGACGAACTCGTCGCCGCCGTAGCGCGCCACCGTGTCGTAGGGACGGCTTGCGTGCAGCATGCGCTGGGCGACCGCCTGCAGCACCTGATCGCCGATCTCGTGCCCGAGCTGGTCGTTGATCTCCTTGAAGTGGTCCAGGTCGATGATCATCAGCGCAAACGGCGTGCCGTGCCGCTGGTGATAGGCGCAGGCTTCGCCGAAGCGGGCGGTCAGCAGGTGGCGGTTGGGCAGGGCGGTCAGCGCGTCGTGGGTGGCGAGGTAGGCGGAGCGCTCGTGCTCGCGCGCGCTACGCTCGATGCGCCGGAAATGGCGCACCAGCACCGTCGGCGTCAGCACCAGGGTGGCGGCGAGAATGGCCAATAGCGTCAGGGTTTCGCGGGTCAGCACATCGTCCAGATGCAGCTGGCGCTCGAACTGCAGCGTGGTGGGCTGCGACTGGCTGGCGAGCGCGATCCGCTCGTGCAGCCGCGGCAGCAGTGCGTCCAGCGTGCCGGTGCGCACCGGACCGCTGGCGAACAGCTGGCTGGTACCGCCGGGGGCGTGCAGCGAGGCCTCGATGCGCAGGTGCGGGTCGGTGCTGGCGTTGTGTGCGATGTCGCGCAGCGACTGGGTCCGGATCAGCAGCAGGGCGACCATGCTGTTGCCGAACAGGTTGGGCTGGGCGCTCGGGGTACGTACCGGTCGTTCGACCGGGCGCAGCAGGAGATAGGCGTCACCGCCCTCGAGCATCGAAAACACCGGGGAGGCGATGGAGCGGTCCTGTTCGCGCGCGATCTGCAGCGCAGATGCCAGGTAGCCCACGGTTTCCAGGCGGATCCCGTAGATGGCGCCGGACTGCGGCTGCGAGGGGTACATGAAGAGCACCGGCCAGGTCTCGCCCGATGGCAGGCGGACGGGTTCCGTCTGTCCGGGCTGCAAGGGAAAGTCCCGCAGCTGGAAGTCCTTGCGCCAGGTATGGCGCAGCAGCTCGACGACCGCGTCCTGCTCGTCCTGCGCGACCCGGCTCGCCACTTCCAGCATGTAGATCTGCGGATAGGCGGCGACCACGGCCGAGGCATAGCGGGCGGCCGCCTCGCCGTCGTTCTGCTCGACCGCCTGGAGGAAGGCGGAGAAGCCGGCGAGCACCGCCTCGTTGGTCTCCAGGTGGTTGTGCACGCGGCTGGCAACGTTGTTCACCTGCTGCGCGAAGCGGGTTTCCCAGCGCTGGATCTCGCTCTTGAGCAGCAGATGGACCGAGAAGCCGATCAGCATGAGCGACAGCAGGATGAACCCGGTAAAGGACCGCCGGCGTTTGGACAGCATTGACTCTCCTTCCTGCCGGCGTCCCGATTTCAGCTGCAGACATGCACGGCGTCCTGACTCGAAATGCCCAGCGTGCCGGTGGCGTCGCCGGGGTATTCGTACTCCTTGGATGTCAAAAAGCTAGCAAAACGCCAGATGGCCGTCCACTCGCGCCTCGCGTGCGTCGACAGCGGGCTGGAACGGCTGCAGGCAGCGCGCCGCGCGCCTATTGCGGCGCCGGCGTATCGCTGCGTCGGCAGGTGAGTTCGGCGTAGGGCTGGTCCGGCGAATACTCGCCCGGCACACGCTCGGTGCGCTGGGTGTTGGGGGCGACGTTGAACACCGGCGAAGCCGAGGTGCTCGGGCGCGCTTCGGCCGGAACGTGGAATTCGCAGGTGATCTGCCCGTCGGTGCGGTTCATCACCTTCACCGCGCGCACGCCGAGCAGTTCGCCCTCGATGCCCTCGGAGCGGGCCGGCACGCCCATGGGGCTGATCTCGACATCCAGGCCGTCGAGGTGGGTGACGATCTCGGGCTGGGGCGTCTGCGCGCCGGCCCAGGGCGCGACGGCCAGCGAGGCGCAGGCCAGGGCGGCGAGAAGCTGCTTACTCATGGAAACCTCCTACGTTCGGGTCCCCTTTAGAAGGAGGCGAGCGCCGTCGGTTCGATGTCGGTGGCGATGCCCATCGTGACAGGGCGCGCCGGGCGTCAGTGCTTGCGGTGCTTGCGCAGGCGCACGTAGAGGTCCTTGCCGCCGGTGGCGCTGCTGCCGCGCGACTCCAGCTCGAAGCGCGATGGCTGGCCGGCGACCAGCTCGCTGAGCTTGCGGCAGCCGTACAGGCGCGGGTCGAACGCCGGGCGCAGCTTGCTGATGTTCTGCCCGAGGGTGCCGAGCTGGATCCAGTCGTCTTCCTCGGACAGGTCGTCGAGCACCTTGGCGATGAAATCCACCGGCACCTCCTGGCAGTTGATCGCCTCTGTCTCGGCCTTGTTGCCGGTGCGCGGCGTGCGGCTGTGCGCCTGCTCGACCTGCGCCGCGGCGGCGGCCAGGCGTTCCGGCGCAGCGACCTCGGCCGCGGCCTTCGGCGCGTCGTCGCGCAACAGCTCGATATAGATGAACTTGTCGCAGGCGGAGACGAACGGCGAGGGCGTCTTCTGCTCGCCGAAGCCGTAGACGGTCAGGCCTTCCTCGCGGATGCGCGCGGCCAGGCGGGTGAAGTCGCTGTCGCTGGAAACCAGGCAGAAACCGTCGAAGCGCCGGGTGTAGAGCAGGTCCATCGCGTCGATGATCAGCGCGCTGTCGGTGGAGTTCTTGCCCGAGGTGTAGGCGAACTGCTGGATCGGCTGGATGGAGTGGTCGAGCAGTACCTTCTTCCAGCTGCCCAGGTTGGGCTTGGTCCAGTCGCCATAGATGCGCCGGACGCTGGCGAGGCCGTACTTGGCGATCTCCTCGAACAGCGCCTCGACGATGGAGGCGGGCGCGTTGTCGGCGTCGATCAGAACGGCCAGGTGTTTCTGTTTGTTCGGATTGCTGGGCTTGGCGGCCATGATGCGTCTCTGTACGGAGAATGCACCGACCATAACGCCGGCGCGTGGCCGCTGGCCATAGCGCCATTGCCGCGCCGGCTCGGTTAGCATGCGCGCTTTCGTCTGCACGGGTAGCTCGCATGGAACGCCGCGGTACGCTGAAAGGCTGGAACGATCTCAAGGGCTTCGGCTTCATCCGTCCGGAGCAGGGCGGTGATGATGTGTTCGCGCACATCAGCGCGGTGCATGGCGAGCGCCGCCCGCAGGTGGGCGACCGGGTGCTCTACGTGCCGGGACGTGACGCGCAGGGGCGGCTGCGTGCCGAGCATCTGCGACTGGATGCGCCGCTGGCGCTGGACCAGCCGCAGATCCGTCAGCGCCCAGATAATCCGCGTCCGGCCAGGCCGCGCGCGCCGGCACGCGTGCCGCGCCAGGCCGGTTCCGGCGCCATCCGGCATCTGCCGGCCAAGCTGCTGCTGTTCGCGCTGCTGTGCCTGCTGCCGCTGGTTGGCAGCCTGTACCGGCTCGGTTCGCCACTGCCCGTGCTGATCTACCTGTGTGCCAGTCTGCTGACCTTCCTGCTCTACTGGCGCGACAAGCACAGTGCGCTGAAGCAGCGCTGGCGCACGCCGGAAACCACCCTGCACCTGTTCGAGCTGGCCGGCGGCTGGCCGGGGGCGCTGCTGGCGCAGCAGGCGTTTCGCCACAAGACGCGCAAACCGAGCTATCAGGCGGCGTTCTGGCTGATCGTGGCGCTGCACCAGGCGCTGTGGATCGACCTGCTGTTCGTCGGCAGCGGCTTCACCCGCGAGCGCCTGGACTGGCTGCTGCGCCTGCTGTGAAACGCAAAAGCCCGGCGAGTGCCGGGCTTCGTCGAGCTGCGCGAGGGATCAGACCTTGCGGACGAACTCGGACTTGAGCTTCATCGCGCCGATGCCGTCGATCTTGCAGTCGATGTCGTGGTCGCCGTCGCACAGGCGGATGTTCTTCACCTTGGTGCCGACCTTGACCACCAGCGACGAGCCCTTGACCTTGAGGTCCTTGATCACGGTGACGGTGTCGCCGTCCTGCAGGGTGTTGCCGACCGAATCCTTGATCACCTTGTCGCCGTCGCCGCTATCGGCCGAGCTTTCGGTGGCGCTCCACTCGTGGGCGCACTCGGGGCAGACCAGCATCTGGCCGTCCTCGTAGGTGTATTCGGAGTTGCATTGGGGGCAGGGCGGCAGAGTGCTCACGGCAGATCCTCACGGGCTGATGGCAGAAAGCCGCGCATTGTATAAGGTTTTGCCGGATCGTGCGGCGAGCGGCCGGCGGCCCGCTGCGGGAGGACGGTTTACTGCACCGCGGCGAGGCGCTCGTTGCCGGTGCGCAGGTCCTGATAGCGCTGCTCCAGTTCGCGGCGAATCTCGCGACGCTGGTAGGCCTGGGCGAAGCGGCGGCGCTGCTCGGGCGTCTTCGGGTTCAGCGGCGGCACCGGTACCGGTTTGCCGTCCTCGCCGAGGGCGACCATGGTGAAGAAGCAGCTATTGGTGTGGCGTACGGTCTTGCCGCGAATGTCTTCGGTGATGACCTTGATGCCGATTTCCATCGACGTGGTGCCGGTGTAGTTGACCGAGGCGAGGAAGGTCACCAGTTCGCCGACATGCACCGGCTGGCGGAACACCACCTGGTCCACCGAGAGGGTCACCACATACTGCCCGGCGTAGCGGCTGGCGCAGGCGTAGGCCACTTCGTCGAGATACTTGAGCAGCGTGCCGCCGTGGACGTTGCCAGAGAAGTTGGCCTTGTCCGGTGTCATCAGAACGGTCATGGTCAGTTCTGCATGTGCATCTGGCATTGGCTTGCGGCTCCTGGTGTTCTAGGGGGTTGCTACTTTAGTCGAACACCATCGTCCTGTGTGTGGCATTTTTGTATCGGTTTCATCTTTTTTTTCGATCGTCAATGCGGCGCAGGCGCGCAGCGCCGGAATCTGGCGAATATGCCGGGGGCAACGGCGGCTTCGCCCTGGCGCGGGTCAATGAACTGTGAGCGCCGTCGCAAAAGTCCGGCGACCGCGCTGCCGGCGAAGCGCTTTTGTTGATTTGTGCCGGGGTTGCGCGTTTGGCGCGCTTCTATAGTCGGCCACCCCGCAACGCCCTTCGGCCCTCTCGGTAACGGATGCCCCATGCGCCTTCTTGCACTCGTCCTGCTCAGCTGCTTTGCCACGTCCGTCCACGCCAGCGACGAGGCGATGAAACGCTTCAGCTACCTGATGGCCGATGATGCGCGCCGTGAGCAGGCCTACGCCGCTGGGCAGGAGCGGGCGCTGTTCTGCAGCTACTGCCACGGCGAGACGGGCAACAGCAAGCGCGCGCATATTCCCAACCTGGCGGCGCAGAATCCGCTGTACCTGTTCCAGGCCTTCGAGAAGTTCGCCAGCGGCCAGCGCATCGACTTCGTCATGTCCAAGCTGGCGGAAAACCTGACGCTGGAGGATCGCGTCAACGTCGCGGTGTATTTCAGCCAGCAGAAGGTCAACCCGCCGACCGCCGCGGCCAACGAGCCGCTGCGCGTGCGCGGTGAGGTGCTGTTCAAGACCACCTGCACCGGCTGCCACGGTGTGCATGCCGAGGGCATGGAGACCATGCCGCGGCTGGCCGGCCAGCCTGACGAGTACCTGCGCAAGGCGCTGACGCGCTTTCGCGACAACGATCCCAGCCGCGCCGGCTCGGTGATGATGCCGATCGCCGGCAAGCTGTCACCGGCCGATATCGGCGCGCTGGCCGCCTACCTGTCGCAGTTGCAGCTCAAGCCGGCCGAGGAGATGGCTGCCGCCGCGCGGTTGCGCGAGATCGCCGCTCAGTAACGCTCGATGCGCGCCGGATGGCGGCGCATCAGCACCTTGCCGTGGCGCACCGAAACCAGCGCCTGGCCCTGGCTGCGCAGCAGCTCGTAGTCGTCCGGCGCCGAGAGAATCAGCAGGTTCGCCGGCCGCCCCACCTCCAGCCCGTAGCGCTCGCCAAGGTTCAGCGTGCGCGCGCTGTTGTCCGAGACCAGATCCAGGCAGCGCTGCAGGTCCGCGTAGCCGAGCATGTGGCCGATGTGCAGCCCGGCGTCGAGGATGCGCAGGATGTTGCCGTTGCCCAGCGGATACCACGGATCGACGATCGAATCCTGGCCGAAGCAGACGTTCAGCCCGGCGCGGTCCAGCTCGGCGACGCGGGTCAGGCCGCGGCGCTTGGGGAACGTATCGAAGCGGCCCTGCAGGTGGATGCTCTCGGTCGGGCAGGAGACGAAGTTGATCCCGCTCAGCTGCAGCAGGCCGAACAGCCTGGCGCAGTAGGCGTTGTCGTAGGAGCCCATCGCCGTGGTGTGGCTGGCGGTGACGCGCGCGCCCATGCCGCGCACCCGCGCCTGCTCGGCGAGCACTTCGAGAAAGCGCGAGTGCGGGTCGTCGGTCTCGTCGCAGTGCACGTCCACCAGGCAGCCGTTGCGCTCGGCCAGGTCCATGAGGAACTGGATCGAGCTGACGCCCTGCTCGCGGGTGTGCTCGAGGTGCGGAGCGCCGCCGACCACATCGGCGCCCAGCGCCACCGCCTCGGCCATCAGCTCGCGGCCGCCGTTGAACGACTCGATGCCCTCCTGCGGAAAGGCGACGATCTGCAGGTCGATCAGGTGGCGGGTTTGCTCGCGTACCTCGAGCATCGACTTGAGCGCCGACAGCGTCGGGTCGGTGACGTCGACGTGGCTGCGCACATGCTGGATGCCGTGCTCGACCAGCATGTCGATGGCCTTCTTCGCGCGCGTCCGGGTGTCTTCGGGGGTCACCTGCGCCTTGCGCTCGCCCCAGCGCTCGATGCCCTCGAACAGCGTGCCGCTCATGTTCCAGGCCGGCTGGCCGGCGGTGAGCGTGGCGTCCAGATGAATATGCGGCTCGACGAACGGCGGCACCACCAGGTTGCCGGCGGCATCCAGATCGTCCGCGGCGGGCTGCGCGGGCGTCGGCTGCGCGCTGATGGCGGCGATGCGCGAGCCGTCCAGTTCGATGCGCTGCAGGCCTTCGCGGCCACGCAGGCGGGCATTGACGATGTTCATCGCGACTCCTTCGTTGCGGTGGTTTCGGGCGCGGTGCGCCGCTCGGCCGGGACTATATCGCCTGTGCGGTATTCGCGTGGCGTCGGGGCCGAACGTCAGGGAGCGCCCGGCGCGTGACCTGCTGCAGGCTCGCCGCGCCGCGCGCTCAATCGTATTCGGCAGGCTCGTGCTCGCCCAGCAGGCGCCGCTGACGTGGCGTGGCGGCGGCCAGTACCGCGGGGTCGAAGGCGAACTGCAGATACGGCGAGAACTTCTGCGCGACCATCCGCCGGCCATAGTGGATCTGCAGCAGGTAGCGGCTGCGCTCCGCCGTGCGGTTGCGGCTGCCGGCATGCCAGAGGTCGCTGCGAAACAACAGCACGTCGCCGGCCCGGCACAGCACCGGCTCGGCCCCGCGCCCCTGCCAGGCGGTTTCGCCGGGGCGCGGCTTGCGGCCGGCGCGGTGACTGCCGGCGATCACCTGCGTCGGGCAGAGGTCGGCGTCGATGTCGTCCAGATATAGATGCGCGGTACAGATCTGCATCGGCAGCTCGAACGCCGGATCGGCCAGCAGCTGCTGTGGCAGCTCCATCGGCAGATGGTCGACGTGCAGCTCGCCGCCGATGAAGCCCGGACGGCTGCGCCAGGCGGTCTGGCCGATGATGTGGCAGTCCGCGCCGAGTGCCGCTTCGGCCAGCTCGATGACACCCGGCAGGTCGAGAAATCGCAGCCAGAACGGCGCGCGGTTGAACACACAGGTGTAGTGGTCGTCCACCAGCCCCTGATAATCCAGGCCGATGGGCGTCAGCCGGTCGATGGCCTCGCGCAGGGCGGCGATGCCGGCCGCTTCGAGCACGCCCGGCAGCAGCACGAAGCCCTCGCGGTGCAGGGCCGCGAGTCGTTCGGCGGTGAGGGTGGTCGCGGTCATGCGCGTGCGCCTCGCTGTTGAAAAACTACCGGCATCAAGAATGCTGCTAGCGGTCGCGCGGAAAACGTACCCGCACGCACAGGCCGCCCAGCGACGAATCCAGCAGTTCCACCGTCGCGCCATGCAGCTCGGCGATGCGCGCGACGATCGACAGGCCCAGCCCGGCGCCTTCGCCGTCGCCGAGGCGCACGAAGCGCTCGAACAGCTGCTCGCGCAGTTCGGCGGCGACTCCCGGGCCGCTGTCGGCGACATCCAGATTCAGCGCATCGGCGCTGGCGTGCAGGCGCACTTCGATGCGTCCCTGGCGCGGGGTGTACTGCAGCGCGTTGCCCAGCAGGTTCTGCAGCAGCGTGACCAGGCTCGCGGCATCGCCGTGCAGCTGCAGATCGGCGTGTTCGTCGACCTCCAGCGCCAGTTCCTGCTCGCGCGCCAGGGCCAGCGGTGTCAGCTCGGCAAGGGTTTCGCGCGCCAGCACGCCGAGGTCGAGTGGTACCCGCCGCAGTTGTTGGGCGCTGGGTTCCAGACGGGCGAGAGTCAGCAGCTGGGTGACCACGCGGGTGGTACGGTCGACGCCGGCGAGCAGCTGTTCCAGCGCTTCCTCGCGGTCGCGCGGGCTGCTGGCCTGCTGGGCGTTCTGCGCGTGAATGCGCAGCATCGCCAGCGGCGTGCGCAGCTCGTGGGCGGCGTCGGCGATGAAGCGCTTTTCCCGCTCCAGCAGCTGGTTGACCTGTTGCAGCAGGCGGTTGAGCGAGGCAGCCACCGGCTCCAGCTCCTGCGGCAGCGGCGCCAGCAGCAGCGGGGCGAGGTTGTCCGGCGCGCGATCCTTCAGCAGCCGCGCCATGTGCGCCAGCGGCCGCAGGCCCCAGCCCACCGCCAGCCAGATCAGCAGCGCCAGCAACGGCAGGCCGACCAGATCGGGCAGCAGGCTGCGCCGGGCGATCTTCTCGACCAGTTCGCCGCGCACGTCCTCGCGTTCGCTGACCAGAATCCATAGCGCGTCCTGCTGGTCTTCCAGCAGGAACAGCCGCCAGTCGCGGCCATCGAGCAGCACATCGTGATAGCCGCCGGGCAGGCCGGCGAACGGTGTCGGCGAGCTGCCTGTCGCGCCGAGCAGCTGCTGCAGGGCACCTTCCGGTGCGCCGGCCGACTGCAGCACGGTACTGCCGTCGGCGGCGTACACCTGCAAGCCCAGTTTGGTCTCGTAGTCGTGCCCCGGCACGCCCTGGTCGCGCCGGGCGTTCACCGCAGCGTCCAGCGCCTGCTGCAGCGCGCGGCGGGTCTGCTGGTCCATGTCGCGCGCCATCAGTCCCTGCACCAGCCGCGCGCTCTGCGCCAGCTGCGCATCGAACAGCTCCTCGGTCTCGTGGCGGGCGTCGCGGTAGCTCTGCCAGGAAATCAGGCTCAGCGAAACCAGCAGGGTGCCGAGCAGCAGCGCGAGGGTGCGCTGGCGGATCGAGCGCTTCAGCATTTGTCCACCAGATAGCCGACGCCGCGCACGGTGCGGATCAGCTCGGGGAAGAACTTCTTGCGCAGGTGGTGGATATGCACCTCCAGCGCATTGCTTTCGATGTCCTCGTCCCAGCCGTAGAGCGCCTGTTGCAGGCGATCACGGGTCAGCACGCGGCCGGGCTGGGCGAGCAGTTCGTGCAGCAGGACGAATTCCTTGCGCGGCAGGCTGACCGGCGCGCCCTGGTAGCTGACCTGCTGGTTGACCGGATCGAGCTGGATGCCGCGGTATTCCAGGGTCGGTTCCGGGCGGTTGAAGCTGCGCCGGAGCAGGGCGCGCAGGCGCGCCTTGAGTTCGGCGACGTCGAATGGTTTGACCAGGTAGTCGTCGGCGCCGGCGTCCAGCCCGGCGATGCGGTCGCCGGTGGCGTCGCGCGCGGTGAGCACCAGCACCGGCACCGGGTTGCCCGCGGCGCGCAGGCGTTTGAGCACTTCCAGGCCGTCGAGCCGCGGCAGACCGAGGTCGAGGATGGCCAGCTCGAAGCTCTCAAAGCTCAGCGCATGCAGCGCGCTGGCGCCGTCCTGCAGCCAGTCGACGGTGTAGCCCTCGGGCTTGAGCGCGGTGCGGATGCCCTCGCCGAGGGCGCGATCGTCTTCCACCAGCAGAATGCGCATGTCGTTCCTGTCGTCTTGAAGGGGCGCGGCGTTGCAGTGCATTCAACGCCGCCGCACCCGGTTATTCCAGCTTTTCCTTGACCTGCGCAAGCAGCGCGCGGGCTTCGTCGCGGCGGCCGGCATCGGCAACCTCACGACCAGGGCGGGCCGGCGCGGCGAGTGCCTTCTCCAGTGCGGCACGCGCTTCGCCATAGCGCTTTTGGCGCAGCAGGAAATCGCCGTGGAAGTAGTTCGGGTCGATACCGTTCGGGTTCAGCGCCAGCGCCTGCCGGAACAGCGCCTCGGCCTTGTCCTCGTCACCGAAGCCGATCGGCCAGCCGGGCACCTGGTAGTAGAGGCTGGCCAGGCTGGTATAGGCCGAACCGTCGAGCGCCTGTGCGTCGAGCTCGATGGCTTTTTCCAGTTCCGCCTTGGCCTGCTTGACCAGGCCCAGCGCGCCAAGCCCGCCCTTGGCGCCGGCCCAGGTGCTGAGCACGATGCCGTGCCAGATATGCAGTTCGGCGGCCTGCGGTTCGCCGGCTACCGCACGTTCGGCTTCCGCGGCGAGCTTGGCGAAGGCTGCTTCGCGCTGCGCCGCGGGCAGCTGGTAGTTGATCTCCGCCCAGCGCGTCTGGACCTGCTGCAGCGACGATTCGCCGGCCGCGCTGAGGGCGAAGGAGGGTTGGCTGGCCAGCGCCAGCAGGACGCTGCAAAGACCGAGCAGACGTTTCATGGCTTTTCTCCGCTTGAGGTGGGGGGATTGGGGGCGGTCGCGGGCGCGCCGTGGGCGAAGCGCTTGATCACCGGCAACTGCTTGCGCAGCGCCTGGTCGACCATGCGCGGCAGCAGGCTGTTGAGGCGCACGAAGAGCTTTTCCGGCCAGCCGAGGTACAGCTCCTCGCGTTCGGCGACGATGGCGCGGACGATCTGCCGCGCCACGGCCTGCGGGTCGTCCATGCCGACCTTCAGCGCATCGTTCATCGCCACCACGTCGGCGCTGTTCATTGCCGTGCGGGTGGCGCGCGGGGCGATGTAGAGCACCTTGACGTGACTGTCGGCCAGCTCGCGGCGCAGCGCCTCGGAGAAACCGCGCAGGGCGAACTTGCTGGCGCAGTAGGCGGCGAAGCCCGGGTAGCCGATGGAGCCGAAGGTCGAGCCGAGATTGACCAGTAGCGCCTGCGATTGCTGGCGCAGCAGCGGCAGCAGCAGGTGGGTCAGCTGCAGCGTGGCGGTGACGTTGACGCCGATCAGCCGGGCGATGGCGTCCTCATCCTGCTGTTCGAGCAGGCTGAACTGGTTGATCCCGGCGGCGTTGATCACGCAGTTGAGGCCGCCGAAACGCCGCGCCGCATCCAGCACCAGATGCCGGCCGCTGCGCTGAGCGAGGTCCGCACAGACCAGGCTGACCTGCCCCGGGTAGCGCTGGGCCAGCGTCTCCAGCGCCAGGCTGTCGCGACCGACCAGCAGCACCTGCGCGCCGCCGGCGCAGAGCCGCTCGACCAGCACCTGGCCGATGCCGCCACTGGCGCCGGTGAGCAGGATGCGCGCGTCACGCAGTTGCATGGCCGGGCTCCGTGGTGGTCAGGCTGCGGAAGATGTCGCCGTAGAGGCGATAGACCACGCGCGCGGTGTGCACCACCGCGGCCTTGTCATCCTCGTCGTCGAGACGGTTCATCAGCCGCTTGAAGAACTCGATGTGCTCCAGGTCCAGGCTGCCGTGCGAGGTCAGGTAGCTGAAGGCCTTGGCCGGCAGCCCGAGCTTGGCCTGCAGCACGCCAGCGGCCTGGGTGGCGAGGGCGATGCTGGTGCCTTCGAGCACGTTGACCATGCCGAAGAAGCTCGCCGGGTTGTGCCGGGCGATGCGGTCATAGACGTAGGCGACCATCAGCTCGGTGGGCAGCGCTGGCTGGCCGTGGCGCACCGCCTCGGCATCGCCGCCGCAGGCGCGGATGTCGTTGAGGATCCATTCCTGGTGGCCGATCTCTTCCTCGATGTACTCGGCGATCGCCTCGCGCAGCCACTCCAGCCGTTCCGGCAGGCGCGCGCCGCAGGCCATCAACAGCGGCACGGTGTGCTTGACGTGGTGGTAGGCCTGGGTGAGGAAGGCGATGTACTGCTCGCGGGTCGCCGTGCCAGCGAGCGCGGCATGGATGATCGGCGCGCCGAGCAGGTATTCGCGTTCGGCACTGGTCTGGTGTTGCAGGTGGTCGAAGAAGTCCATGGGCGTACCTCGCGATCGGAAGAGGAAGTCAGGAAAGAACGGCGGCAACGGCCGCCTGGTAATGACTGAGCAGGGCATCGCGGCGCAGCCGGCCGTTGGCGGTGGCCAGGCCGTTGCCGGCGCTGAAGGGTTCGGCGGCGCGCAGCCAGTGGTGCACGCGGGCGTAGTCCGGCAGGCCGGCGTTGACCCGCTCGACCGCCGCCTGCAGCTCGGCGTCGCTCAGCTCGGCGCGTCGTGGCACCAGCACGGCGACGTTCTGCGCCAGTGCCTCGCCATGCAGCCAGGCCTGGGCGATGGGCGCCTGCTGCACCAGCTCGGCCTCGACCCACTCCGGGTTGACGTTGCGCCCGTAGGCGGTGACGAACTGATGCTTCTTGCGCCCGTGCAGGACCAGGAAGCCGTCCTCGAAGTGGCCGAGGTCGCCGGTCGCCAGCCAGTCGCCCGTGAGCGGCGGCTCGCCGAGGTAACCGAGCATGTGCGGGCCGCGCACCAGCACCTCGCCGTCGTCGGCCAGGCGCAGCTCGACGTGCGGCAACGGCCGGCCGACGGTGCCGATGCGCCGCGCCTCGGGCGTGTTCAGACAGACCACCGAGGCGCATTCGGACAGGCCATAGCCCTCGAATACCGGCAGGCCGAGTCGCTCGGCGCGTTCCAGCAGCTGCGGCGCCACGCGGCCGCCACCGACCGCGATGAAGCGCAGCGATGCGGGCAGCGGCACGCCTTGCTCGGCGGCGCTGACCAGCGCCAGCAGCAGTTGCGGCAGCAGGATCAGGCTGTGCGGCTGGCTGGCCTGCAGCGTGGCGAGCAGGCGCGGCAGCTCGAAGCCCGCCGCGCCGCTGAAGCCTATCTCCGCCAGCGGTCGCAGCTCGACCCGCGCACCGGCCAGCAGCGGCGCATACAGTCCGGCGATGTTTTCCAGCAGGGTCGCCAGCGGCAGTACGCACAGATGCTGGCGCACCTCACAGGGCAGGCTGGCCTGCCACAGGCTCTCGGCCACTGCCAGCTGCGCGTGGGCATCCAGGCACACGCCCTTGGGCTGGCCGGTGGTGCCGGAGGTGTAGGTGAGCTTCAGCGTGCCGGCCGGCACCGGCGTGACCGTCTGCGGCTCGCGCTGCAGCAGGCCGGCGGCGGTCGGGCGGAAGCCGCAGCGCTCGCTGAGCGGGCTGGCGGCGCCGATCAGGCAGTCGATGCCGGCATGGTTCAGCACATGCTCCTGCTGCGCCGGGGAAAAGAACCCCGGCAGCGGCACGCAGACCAGACCGGCATGCAGCAGCGCCAGGTCCCACAGCGCCCACTCCAGACCGTTGTCCAGCGCCAGGGCGACGCGCTGCACGCCGAGCTGTTCCAGCTGGCCGGCGCGCGCGCCGACCTCGTGGCGTAGTTCGGCATAGCTCAGCTGGCGCGGGCCCTCGCTGAGGGCGATGCCGCTGTGCTGGTCGAGCGCCCGGAAGAAGCGTTCAGCTGCAGGCTGCATGCGGCACCTCGCTGGCATCGAACAGCGGCTGGTAGCCGAGCCGTGCGTACACGCCCAGCTGCGTCAGGCGCTGGTGGCCGGGCAGAATCTCGCCGGCCATCAGCTGCGGCCGGCAGGCGTAGTAGCTGCCCCAGTCGGCCAGCTCTTCGCCCATGCGCGCCGGATCGGCCAGGCCGAGCGCCAGCGGATCGAGCGCCAGGCGCTGGAAGCTGTTGAGCAGCGCCGGCGTGCCGGTGAACACCACCCAGCGAAAACCCTGGGCGACCAAGAGGTCGGTCAGCGCGACGATCAGCAGGCGCGCCGAGGCATTGCCGAAGGCGGCCAGATTGCCGACCTCGACGATCTCCTCACGCGGCACCGCACGCCCGCAGCGCTGGCTCACCGCCTGCTCGATGGGCTCGTCCAGATAGCGTTCGAGAAACAGCGGCCGGCGTCGCGCGCTGCGCAGGCCGACCGCGCCCTGCACCTCGCCGTGTTCGCCATGCAGGCCGAGCAGGCAGGGCATGAAGTGCTGCACGCGTGCGCCGTAGTGCTCGGCGAAACGCTGACGAATGAAACTTTCCAGCGCGGCGCGCCGCTCGCCGGCATCGGCTTGCGCCAGTTGCAGGCTCAGCGCCGGCTCGCGGCCGATGCGCGCCAGTACCTCGGTGTGATCAACCCAGGGCAGTTCCATCGGGGAACCTCGGTTAGGAATCTGGGGCTGATTCTTCGGCGGCAAACTTAAGGCTGTCTTAAGCCCCGTCATCCGGGCGGCGCGCGGGGTCTTATGCCGGCGCCCCAGCCTGTTCCACGGCTTCTGCCGCCAGGACGACTGGCAGGTCCGGGCGCGTCGCGTCGGCGGGCCGCGATTGGCGCAGTTCTCGACTATTACTGGAGCGATGAGGGCGGATTCCGTAATATCGCTCGCCCGCACCGCCCCTGCCCAAGGATGCCGCCATGACCCAGACACTCGATACCCTGGTCAACCTGCTGACGCTGGAACGCATCGAGGAGAATCTGTTCCGTGGCGCCAGCCAGGACCTCGGATTCCCCCAGCTGTTCGGCGGCCAGGTACTGGGCCAGGCGATTTCCGCCACCAGCCAGACGGTCGATGCCGAGCGTCAGGTGCATTCGCTGCACGGCTACTTCCTGCGCCCGGGTGATTCGCACCAGCCGGTGGTCTACGACGTCGATCGCGTGCGTGATGGCGGCAGCTTCTCCACCCGCCGCATCAGCGCGATCCAGAAGGGCCAGACCATCTTCACCGGCATCGCCTCGTTCCAGGCCGCCGAGAGCGGCTACGAGCACCAGTTGACGATGCCCGAGGTGGTCGGCCCGGACGAGCTGTCCAGCGAGTGGGACCTGCTGCACAGGCTCTCGCCGCTGGTGCCCGAGCGGGTGATGGAGAAGCTGCGCCGGCCCAAGCCGATCGAGATCCGCCCGGTGACCGTGCAGGACCCGGCCAACCCGCAGCCGCTCGAGCCGGTGCGCCACCTGTGGTTCCGCGCCGACGGCACGCTGCCGGCCAACCCGGCGCTGCACAAGTACCTGCTGGCCTATGCCTCGGACTTCAGCTTCATCGGCACCGCGCTGCAGCCGCACGGGGTCAGCTCGTGGAGCAAGTTCATCCAGCTGGCCAGCCTCGATCACGCGATCTGGTTCCATCGCGAGGTGAAGATCGACGACTGGCTGCTGTATTCCATCGACAGCCCCTGGGCCGGCAATGCCCGTGGCTTCGCCCGTGGCAGCATCTTCAACCGCCAGGGCCAGCTGGTCGCCTCGGTGGCGCAGGAAGGCTTGATCCGCGTGCGTGAGGACTGGATGTGAACCTCGCCGGCGCGCGCCACTGGGTGTTCGACATGGACGGCACCCTGACCATTGCCGTGCATGACTTCCTCGCGATTCGCCGCGCGCTGCAGATTCCCGAGAGCGACGACATCCTTCACCACCTTGCCGCGCTGCCGCCCGAGCAGGCCGCGCCCAAGCGCGCCTGGCTGCTCGAACACGAGCGCGAGCTGGCCTGCGCGGCGCGTCCGGCCGCAGGCGCATACGAGCTGCTGCAGGCGCTGCGCGCGCGCGACTGCCGCCTCGGCGTGCTCACCCGCAATGCCCACGAGCTGGCGCTGGTGACGCTGCAGGCGGTCGGCCTGGGCGATTTCTTCCGCGTCGAGGACATCCTCGGCCGCGACGAGGCGCCGCCCAAGCCGCACCCCGGCGGCCTGCTGCAACTGGCCGCGCGCTGGGGCGTCGAGCCGCACGCGCTGGTGATGGTCGGCGACTATCGCTTCGATCTGGAATGCGCCCGCGCCGCCGGGGCGCGGGGTGTGCTGGTCAACCTGCCGGAGAATCCCTGGCCGGAGCTGGCCGACCTGTACGCACGCGACTGCGGCGCGCTGCAGGCGCTGCTGGAAAGCGCCAGCCGCTAGTTCTGCCGGCCGTTCGCGCTACAGGCGCGTCGCCTTGAACGTATCGCAGCGGCCCGGCTCGCCGTGCTCGAAGCCGGCGCGGAACCAGCGCACGCGCTGCGCCGAGGTGCCGTGGGTGAAGGCGTCGGGCACCACGCGGCCCTGACTCTGCTGCTGCAGGCGGTCGTCGCCGATGGCATTGGCGGCGTTCAGCGCCTCCTCCAGATCGCCTTGCTCCAGCCAGTCCAGGCGTTGCTGCGCGTGGTAGGCCCAGACGCCGGCGAAGCAGTCGGCCTGCAGCTCCTGGCGCACCAGCAGGCCGTTGTCGCCTTCCATCCTTGCACCGCGCTGGCGGGCGTTCTGCATCTGCTGCGAGACGCCGAGCAGGGTCTGCACGTGATGGCCGACCTCGTGGGCGATCACGTAGGCCTGGGCGAAATCGCCGGCTGCGGCGAAGCGGCGCGCCATGTCGTCGAAGAACTGCAGGTCGAGATAGACCTGCTGGTCGCCGGGGCAGTAGAACGGGCCGACCGCCGAGCTGGCGAAACCGCAGGCCGAGTTCACTCCGCCGCGAAACAGCACCAGGGTCGGGTCGCGGTACTGCGCGCCGCTCTGCTGGAACAGCGCGCGCCAGGTGTCCTCGGTGTCGCCGAGCACGGCGCGGACGAACTCCACCTGCGGATCGTCGCCGGCGGGTCGCTCGCCCTGCTGCGACACCGCCGGGCCGCCCTGGCTGGCCAGCTGGCCGAGAATCTGCAACGGGTCCTGGCCGGAAAGCAGGCCGAGCACCACCACGATGGCGATGCCGCCGAGCCCCAGCCCACCGCCGAGACGCATGCCGCGGCGGCCCCTGGCATCCACTACGTTGTCGCTGCGACGAGCCCGGTTCCAGCGCATGGGGTGTTTCCTCCGTTGGACGATTATCGAGATCAGACCGGCTGGCCTAGAGAATAGCTGCACGCGGACGCCAGGCGCTGACGCGCTTCGCGCATGCGCCAACTGGCTCCGCACGGCGAACGAAAGGTCCGATGAACGGTCCGATGGCGACCGGGAGTCCAGTCGCACAGCAGGAGTATTCGATGCGTTTTGCCCGTTTGGTACTGGCGATCCAGGCGCTGGTCATGCTCGCGCTCAGCCTGGCGTACTGGCTGCGCCCCTACGAAATGGCCAATCTCAACGGCATGCTGCTGATGGAATCGGCGTCGATCAGCCATATGCGGGTGTACTACGGCGGCTTGCAACTGGGGCTGGCGCTGTTCCTGTTCTGGGCCATGCGCGGCCCCGAGCGTGCGCGGGCGGCGCTGGCGATGCTGGTGATCACCATGCTAGCGCTGGTCGGCGGGCGTCTCGGCGCGCAGGCGCTGGATGGCGGCGAGCTGATCGGCTTCGACCTGGCCTCGTTGCTCTACCGCCTGCTGGCCGCAGCCCTCGCCGCGCTGGCGCTGTGGTGGCTGCGCGAGCCGGCGGCGCAGGCCGTCGAGGAGGCGCCGGCGCAGCGGGTGGAACCGCCGACGCGGCGGCTGGTCGACGAGCCGCCGCAGCCGTTCCGTCGCGGCGACCCCGAGCCCTGAGTCAGGGCGCCGCCTGGGCCAGCTGCGCATAGTCGGCGGTCAGCGCCTCCAGCTTCTGCAGCAGCGATTCGGCGCTGGTGACGATCACCGTCGGCATGTAGCGCCCGTTCCGGGTCAGCTGGAAACCGACGCGGGTGAAGCGCCACTGGTTGCTGATGTGTTCGAGGAGGTCGTTGATCTGCTCGGTGTTCTGCCTGGCCGCGTGCAGCTCGTCCAGGCCCTGGTCGAACTCCGCCACCGCGGTATCGAATTTGTTCTGCAGTTCGGCATCCGGCAGGTTCCAGCTCAGCGCCAGGTAGAGCAGGGCGATGTGCTGGCTGAGCATGCGCAGCCGGCCGCTGCGGTTGACCAGATGCGCGGTCTGGCCGCCGTTGTGCTGTTCGATTCGCAGCGCCAGCGTCTCGCTCTGGGTGAGGAAGCGCTCGGCCAGCTTGAGCATCTCCAGCGAGCGCGCCTTGTCCGGCGTGGCGAGCGCCTGCTCGCGCAGCTGCCGCCAGGTCAGCCCGGCCTCGGCGGCGGCTGCGCGGATCGCGGCGCTGGGCGCGTAGTCACCGAGCAGCTGGCTGTTTTCCTCGACACTGGCGACGCTGGTATCGAGCTGCGCCAGGGCCAGTTCGGCACGCGTCCGGGTGCCGATCATCAGGTAGCTCCTGGCGATGCGCTGGCTGAGCATGCGTTGCTGGCCGGCACGGTTGATGGCTTCGGCATCGCTGATGGCGGCCTGGCCGGGCTGGGCGCCGAGCAGCAGGCCGAGCAGCAGCGTGCCGCGAAGCAGGTGCTGGAACATGTGGATTCCTTCCGTGTGGATTCGGCTAGCGCCGGCGTAGCCGCGACGTGCGGGCCGGCGGGCGAGACGGCGCGAACGATAGGGGCCTTTGGCCGTTGACCAATGATGCGGATCAAGCGCCAGCGGGCCGAAGGAGGTACGCCGCGCGGCAGCGGCCAAGCCCGCGCCGGACACTTGCGCGCGCTACCCGCGACGCTGGCGGGCAGCGCCGGCGGGCCTTGCGCGGCTGCCGGTCGGCTATGTCTTTGGGCATATGTCGCGGCGTCGTGTCAGCCGCGCTGGCGCTCGTTTTCCAGCGCCCACACGGCAGCCTCGACCCGCGAGCGCAGGCCGAGCTTGTGCAGCAGGTTCTTCACATGGACCTTCACCGTGCCTTCGGTGATGCCCAGTTTGCGGCCGATCATCTTGTTGCTGTTGCCGCCGGCGATCATCTTCAGCACCTGGCGCTCGCGCTCGGTCAGCTCCACCTCCGGGGTGACCGGCTGGCCGACGCGTAGCGCCTGCGCCATGACCCGCGCCAGCGCCGGGCTGACCACCAGGTCGCCGTGCAGCACCTCGCGGATCTGCTGGATCAGCTTCTCCGGCTCCATGTCCTTGAGCAGGTAGCCGTCGGCGCCGAAGCGCAGCGCATCGCGCACGTCTTCCTCGGCGTCGGACACGGTGAACAGCAGCACCTTGCCCTCGTAGCCGTCCTGGCGCAGACGCTTGAGCGTCTCGATGCCATTGAGCGTGGGCATGTTGTTGTCCAGCAGGATCAGCGCCGGTTGCAGTTCCGGCACTCGGCGCAGGGCCTCCTCACCGTCGCTGGCCTCGCCGACGATGACGAAGTCATCCTCCAGTTCGAGCAACTGGCGCATGCCGCGACGCATCATGGGGTGGTCGTCGACGAGCAGGATGCTGTGGCGGGGGTCGTTCATGCGGTGTCTCTCTCGGGTTCGCGGCCGAGGAACTGCGGCGCGAAGTTCAGTTGCACGCGTGTGCCGTTGGGCTCGCGCGGTTCGATGCTCAGGCGCCCGTGCAGGTTGCGGGCGCGCTCGAGCATGATGGTCAGGCCGTGGTGCTGGCGCGGATCGAAGTCGCCGCTGACGCCGCAGCCGTCGTCTTCGATGAACATCTCCACCTCCGCTCCGACCTGCTGCACGGTGAGCCAGACATGGCTGGCGCCGGAGTGGCGGGCGCAGTTGGACAGCGCCTCGCGGGCGATCTGCAGCAGGTGGATCTGCTCGCTCGCCGACAGGCCGAAGGGCAGCGTCTTGACGTTCAGCTGCACCGGGAACTGGCCGCGCTCGGAGAATTCGCGCGCGGTGTCTTCCAGGGCCTTGCGCAGCCCGCCTTCCTGGATCTTCAGGCGGAAGGTGGTGAGCAGTTCGCGCAGCTGGCGGTAGGCGTTGTTCAGCCCGTCGCGGATTTCCTCGGTGACCTTTTCCAGCTTCTCCGGCGACTCGCCGCGATGCATCAGCGTCTGCAGGCGGCTGACCTGCAGCTTCATGTACGACAGCGCCTGGGCCAGCGAGTCGTGCAGTTCGCGGGCGATGATGGCGCGCTCCTCGAACAGCAGCAGGCGGTGATCCTGCTCGCGGCGGCGCTCCAGCGACAGCGCGGTGCCGATCAGGTTGGCCAGCGCCTCGATCAGTTCCTGCTCCCATTGCTGCGGCGCCCGGCCGTCGGCGAAGGCGGCGCGCAGCTCGCCCAGCTCGCTGCCCTGATTGATCACCGGGCTGGCCAGGACGTTGCGGCGCTGGTGCAGCGTGCAGGTGGCGCAGTCGCCCGGCGAGCAGATTTCGCGCAGCTCGCTGCCGTGCAGGGCGATCAGTTGTTCGGCCGGCTCGCGCGGATCGCCGTGCAGGCACAGGGTCAGGCGCAAGCCCGGCAGGCGGTTCTGGAAGCTGTCGATCAGCTTGTCCAGCGAATCGGCGCTGGCCGACCCGCTGGCCAGGCTGCGGCTGCCCTGGTAGAGCAGTTGCAGCGCGGCATTGGCCTGGGCGAGGTGGGCGGTCTTCTGCGCGACGCGGCTCTCCAGGGTGTGGTGCGATTGCTCCAGCGCGTTGGCCATCGCATTGAAGCTGTTGGCCATGTGTCCCAGTTCGTCCTCCGAGTAGTACTGCACGCGCGCGCTGAGGTCGCCGGCGCGGAAGCGCTCGGTGGCCCGCACCAGTTCCTGCAGCGGGCTGAGCACGCTGCTCTGCAGGCTGTACATGCCGACCATCAGCACCATCACGGTGACGAACAGGGCGCTGCCCTGGATCGCCATCTGCCAGCTCTGCTTGCGCTCGCTCTGGCGCTGCAGTTGCAGGACGAACTGGTTGAGTTGCTCGACGAAATTGTCGGCATTGGCATGGAAAACCGCGACATCGCCACGCTCGAGCGCAGGCGCGAGCTGGTTGTGCCAGCGCTCGCGCATGCCGGCATAGGCCTGATTGAGCGGCGACTGTGGATCGCTGCGCAGGATGCGGGTGAGGTTGATGCTCTCCAGGCGGTGGCGGAAGTTGTCGCCCTGGCGCTGGATTTCCGCATTGTCGGTGCCGGCCTGCAGCCGCCAGCTCAGCTTGTATACCGACATGCGCAGCGAACCGGCGGTATTGATCGCCGCCGCATCGTCCTCGCTCAGCCAGGCGATCAGCCCCGCGCTGACCGCGCTGCCCAGCGCGAGGGTGCCGATCAGCAGGACCGCGACCCCGGCCCTTGCCGGCAGCGACCCACGGAACCAGTGGAATATCCGCACGCTACCTCCAAAGAGTTCCAGCGCCGCCGCTTCGCCTGTCGGCTCGGGCTCTGACTAAGTAACTATCTGAATTAAAAGGGAAAAAAATCAAAAAAGCCCACTACCTCCAAGGTGGTAGTGGGCAAATCATACTCTTTTAGTCGGAAATTCTGTCTTGATCCAAGTCAACGGAATCCGGCCCGCGCGTAACTAGCTTGCAAGCCAAGTCGAGCGTTCGGGGGAGTCCGACATGGCTAAGTTGAACATGCAGCAGGGGCTGGTGCTGGGGATGAGCACCACCGCCTTCACGATCTGTTTCATGATCTGGATGATGTTTGCCGTGCTCGGGGTGCCGATCAAGGAGATCTTCCAGCTCAACGAAACACAATTCGGCCTGCTCGCCGCGACGCCGGTGCTTACCGGCTCACTGGTGCGTCTGCCGCTGGGAATGCTGACCGACAAGTTTGGCGGGCGCATCGTCTTCTTCACGCTGATGATGGTCTGCGTATTGCCGATCTACCTGATCAGCGAGGCGACGGCCTACTGGCACTTCCTCGTCCTCGGCCTGTTCGTCGGCCTGGCCGGCGGCTCCTTCTCGGTCGGTATCGCCTACGTCGCCAAGTGGTTCGACAAGAGCAACCAGGGTTTCGCGATGGGCATCTTCGGCGCTGGCAACGCCGGTTCCGCTCTGACCAAGTTCATCGCCCCGGCGATCATCGCCGCCGGCAGCTGGCAGATGGTGCCCAAGGTCTACTCGGCGATCATGTTCATCACCGCGCTGCTGTTCTGGTTCCTCACCAGCGAGAACAAGGCGCACCGCGTAGCCAGCACCGTCACCCTCAAGAGCCAGTTGCAGGCGCTGAAGGATCCGGCCGTGTGGCGCTACTGCCAGTACTACTCGATCGTCTTCGGCGGCTACGTCGCGCTGGCGCTGTGGATGACCAAGTACTACGTGCAGGAGTACGGCTTCAGCCTGCAGGCCGCGGCGCTGCTGGCCGCCTGCTTCTCGTTGCCCGGCGGTGTGCTGCGCGCCGTGGGCGGCTGGATGTCGGACAAGTGGGGCGCGCAGAGCGTGACCTGGTGGGTGATGTGGGTGAGCTGGGTGTGCCTGTTCCTGCTGTCCTACCCGCAGACCGATTTCACCATCCAGACCGTCGAGGGCTCGCGCACCTTCCACATCGGCCTCAACGCCTGGGTGTTCACCGCCCTGATGTTCATCGTCGGCATCGCCTTCGCCTTCGGCAAGGCCTCGGTGTTCAAGTACATCTCCGATGACTACCCCGAGAACATGGGCGTCATCTCCGGCATCGTCGGTCTGGCCGGCGGCCTGGGCGGCTTCGTGCTGCCGATCATGTTCGGCGCTCTGGTGGACCTCACCGGCGTGCGTTCCTCCGCCTTCATGCTGCTGTACGGCGTCGTCTGGGTCTCCCTGATCTGGATGTACTTCAGCGAAGTGCGCAAAACCCCTCTGATGGGCAAGGCCGGCCAAGGCCAGCAGCCCTCCGCCTGATTCCACCTGGAGCATGTCCATGACAGCCATCGATTCATCCGCGGCCAAACGGCCGCCCAAGCAAGGACCGGTCATCCATGACTGGCGCCCGGAAGACGCTCAGTTCTGGGCCACCACCGGCAAGGCGATCGCCACGCGCAACCTGTGGATCTCGATTCCCGCGCTGCTGCTGGCGTTTGCCGTGTGGATGGTGTGGAGCACGGTGATCGTGCGGTTGAATGCCATCGGTTTCGGCTTCAGCACCGACCAGCTGTTCTGGCTGGCGGCACTGCCGGGGCTGTCCGGCGCGACGCTGCGCATCTTCTACTCGTTCATGGTGCCGGTGTTCGGCGGCCGCCGCTGGACTGCGATCAGCACCGCCTCGCTGGCGATCCCCGCACTGTGGATGGGCTTCGCCGTGCAGAACCCGGAGACGCCCTACAGCGTGTTCGTGATCATCGCGCTGCTGTGCGGCTTCGGTGGCGGCAACTTCGCCTCGTCGATGTCCAACATCAGCTTCTTCTACCCCAAGGCACACAGGGCACTGCGCTCGGCCTGAACGCCGGCCTGGGCAACCTTGGCGTGTCGGTGATGCAGTTCAGCGTGCCGCTGCTGATCGGCATGGGCCTGTTCGGCGCCGCCGGTGGCCAGCCGCAGGAACTGGCCGATGGCGGCCAGCTGTGGCTGCAGAATGCCGGTTTCATCTGGGTGCCGTTCATCCTCGCGGTGACCGTCGCGGCCTGGTTCGGCATGAACGATCTGTCGTCGGCACGCGCCTCGTTCAGCGAGCAGGCGGTGATCTTCAAGCGCAAGCACAACTGGCTGATGTGCTGGCTCTACCTGGCGACCTTCGGTTCGTTCATCGGCTTCGCCGCCGCGTTCCCGATGCTAATCAAGACCTCCTTCCCGGAAGTCAACGCACTGAGCTTCGCCTTTCTCGGCCCGCTGGTCGGCGCCCTGGTGCGTCCGCTGGGCGGCTTCGTGGCGGACAAGCTGGGCGGCGCGCGCGTCACCCTGTGGAACTTCGTGGTGATGATCGCTGCGGTGTTCGGCGTGCTGCAGTTCCTGCCCGAGGCCGGACAGAGCGGCAACTTCTACGGCTTCCTCGCCATGTTCATGCTGCTGTTCGTCACCACCGGCATCGGCAACGGCTCCACCTTCCGCATGATCCCGGTGATCTTCCGCACGCTGCACGAGCGCCGTGCCGGCAAGAACGCCGCCGCCCGTGAGGAAGCGCTGCGGGCCGCCGGCAAGGAATCGGCCGCGGTGCTGGGCTTCAGCTCGGCGATCGGCGCCTTCGGTGCGTTCTTCATTCCCAAGTCGTTCGGCTCCTCCATCGCCCTCACCGGCGGCCCGGAGATGGCCATGTACGGCTTCGTTGCCTACTACGTGACCTGCATTCTGGTGACCTGGTGGTGGTACTCGCGCAAAGGCGCCGAGACCCCCTGCTGAGTCGACTTCGAGATTAAAAGTAGAGCGCAGGCACGACCTGCGCTCAGTCTGAGAGGAAAGAAACGATGAGTTACCTACTCGACCAGCTGCGCTTTTTCAATCGCAAGCAAGGAGAGTTCGCTGACGGACACGGCGAAACCCGCATCGAATCGCGTGATTGGGAAAACGTCTACCGCTCGCGCTGGCAGTACGACAAGATCGTGCGTTCCACCCACGGGGTGAACTGCACCGGTTCGTGCTCCTGGAAAATCTACGTGAAGAACGGCCTGATCACCTGGGAAACCCAGCAGACCGACTACCCGCGCACCCGCAACGACCTGCCCAACCACGAGCCGCGTGGCTGCCCGCGTGGCGCGAGCTACAGCTGGTACATCTACAGCGCCAACCGCCTGAAGTACCCCAAGGTGCGCAAGCCGCTGCTGAAACTCTGGCGCGAGGCACGCCGCAACATGGCGCCGGTGGATGCCTGGGCCAGCATCGTCGAGGACAAGGCCAAGGCTGAATCGTACAAGAGCAAGCGCGGCATGGGCGGCTTCATCCGCTCCAGCTGGGACGAAGCCAATGAAATCATCGCCGCGGCCAACGTTTACACCGTCAAGCAGCACGGCCCGGACCGCGTGGTCGGCTTCTCGCCGATCCCGGCGATGTCGATGGTCAGCTATGCCGCCGGCTCTCGCTACCTGTCCTTGATCGGTGGCGTCTGCCTGAGCTTCTACGACTGGTACGCCGACTTGCCGCCAGCCTCGCCACAGGTATGGGGCGAGCAGACCGACGTGCCGGAATCGGCCGACTGGTACAACTCCAACTACATCATCGCCTGGGGCTCCAACGTGCCGCAGACGCGCACGCCAGACGCGCACTTCTTCACCGAAGTGCGTTACAAGGGCACCAAGACCGTCTCCATCACCCCGGACTACTCCGAGGTGGCCAAGCTTACCGACCTGTGGCTGAACCCCAAGCAGGGCACCGATGCGGCGCTGGCGCAGGCGTTCAACCACGTTATTTTCAAAGAGTTCCACCTCGACAAGCCGAGCGCCTACTTCAAGGATTACGCCAAGCGCTACACCGACTTGCCGGTGCTGGTGCTGCTCAAAGATCACGCTGAGGGTAGCTACCAGCCGGACCGCTTCCTGCGTGCCTCCGACCTCGCCGACAACCTCGGTCAAGAGAACAACCCCGAGTGGAAAACCATCGCCCTGGACGCCAACAGCAATGAGCTGGTGTCGCCGCTGGGTTCGATCGGCTACCGCTGGGGCCAGAAGGGCAAGTGGAACATCCAGGCCCTGGAAGGCGGCGAAGGCCGCGAGATCGACCTGCAACTGAGCCTGATCGGCGAAGGCGTGGCCGAAGTGGCGTTCCCGTATTTCGGCGGCCAGACCCACGAGCACTTCCAGCACGTGGCCGGCGAAGCCGTGCAACTGCGTCGCGTACCGGTGCGCACCATCACCCTGGCCGACGGTAGCCAGGCGAAAGTCGCCACCGTGTTCGACCTCTCGGCCGCCAACCTGGCCATCGACCGTGGCCTGGGTGGCGCTAACGTCGCCAAGGATTACAACGATGCCAGCGTACCGGGCACCCCAGCCTGGCAGGAACTGATCACCGGCGTCAGCCGTGAGAAGGCGATCCAGATCGCCCGTGAGTTCGCTGACAACGCCGACAAGACCAAGGGTCGTTCCATGATCATCGTCGGTTCGGCGATGAACCACTGGTACCACATGGACATGAACTACCGCGGCCTGATCAACATGCTGATGTTGTGTGGTTGCGTAGGCCAGACCGGCGGTGGCTGGGCGCACTATGTAGGGCAGGAAAAACTGCGTCCGCAGTGCGGCTGGTTGCCATTGGCCTTCGGCCTGGACTGGAGCCCGGCGCCACGCCAGATGAACGGTACCAGCTTCTTCTACAACCACAGTTCGCAGTGGCGTCACGAGAAGATGAGCATGCACGAAGTGCTCTCGCCGCTGGCCGACAAGACGCAGTTCCCCGAGCACGCCCTGGACTACAACATCCGCGCCGAACGTGGCGGCTGGTTGCCAAGTGCGCCACAGCTCAATCGCAACCCGTTGCAGATCACCCGTGACGCGGCCGCAGCCGGCATGTCGCCGGTCGATTACGTGACCAAGTCGTTGCAGGACGGTTCGCTGCGCTTCTCCTGTGAGCAGCCGGATCACCCGAACAACTTCCCGCGCAACATGTTTATCTGGCGTTCCAACCTGCTGGGCAGCTCGGGCAAAGGCAACGAGTACATGCTCAAGTACCTGTTGGGCACCAAGAACGGCGTGATGAACGAAGACCTCGGCAAGCGTGGCGGCTTCAAGCCTAACGATGTCGAGTGGGTGGACGAAGGTGCGATCGGCAAGCTCGATCTGGTCACCACCCTGGACTTCCGCATGTCCTCCACGTGCGTGTACTCCGACATCGTCCTGCCGACCGCGACCTGGTACGAGAAGGACGACATGAACACCTCGGACATGCACCCGTTCATTCACCCGCTGTCGGCGGCGATTGATCCGGCGTGGGAATCGCGTTCCGACTGGGAAATCTACAAGGGCATCGCCAAGCGCTTCTCGGAAATGTCGGTCGGTCACCTCGGCGTCGAGCAGGATTTGGTCACCACCCCGTTGCTGCACGACAGCCCGGGCGAGCTGGCCCAGCCGTTTGGTGGCATCGATTGGAAAACCGCAGGCGAAGCGCCGATTCCGGGCAAGAACTGCCCGAACATGCGCGTCGTCGAGCGCGACTACCCGAACACCTACAAGAAGTTCACCTCCCTCGGCCCGCTGCTCGACACGCTGGGCAACGGCGGCAAGGGCATCAACTGGAACACCGAGCACGAGGTCGAGTTCCTCGGCGAGCTGAACTACAAGGTGCGCGAAGAGGGCGTCAGCCAGGGCCGGCCGAAGATCGAAACGGCCATCGACGCGGCGGAAGTGATCCTCTCGCTGGCGCCGGAAACCAACGGCCACGTCGCCGTGAAGGCCTGGGCCGCGCTGTCGGAATTCACCGGCCGCGACCACAGCCACCTGGCGCTGCCCAAGGAGCATGAGGCGATCCGCTTCCGTGACATCCAGGCGCAGCCGCGCAAGATCATCTCCAGCCCGACCTGGTCCGGCCTGGAAGACGAGCACGTGTCGTACAACGCCGGCTACACCAACGTTCACGAGTTGATCCCATGGCGCACCATCACCGGCCGCCAGCAGTTCTATCAGGATCACCCATGGATGCTGGCATTCGGCGAGGGGCTGATGAGCTACCGGCCGCCGATCAACACTCGTTCCACCGGCTACGTGCAGGGCAAGAAGCCCAACGGCAACCCGGAGATCGCGCTGAACTGGATCACCCCGCACCAGAAGTGGGGCATCCACTCCACCTACACCGACAACCTGATCATGCTGACGCTCAGCCGTGGCGGCCCGATCGTGTGGATGAGCGAGATCGACGCGAAGAAGGTCGGCATCGAGGACAACGACTGGATCGAGTGCTTCAACGCCAACGGCGCCCTGACCGCCCGTGCGGTGGTCAGCCAGCGCGTGATGGAAGGCATGGTGATGATGTACCACGCCCAGGAACGCATCGTGAACGTGCCCGGCAGCGAGACCACCAAGACCCGCGGCGGCCACCACAACTCGGTGACCCGCGTGGTGCTCAAGCCCACCCACATGATCGGCGGCTACGCGCAACTGGCGTACGGCTTCAACTACTACGGCACGGTCGGTTGCAACCGCGATGAATTCGTCGTGGTACGCAAGATGAAGAACGTCGACTGGCTCGACGGCCCGAACGGCGATGCACTGCCGCAACCCCTGCCGCAAGATATCTGAGGAAAAAGGCCATGAAGATTCGTTCACAAGTAGGCATGGTCCTGAACCTGGACAAGTGCATCGGCTGCCACACCTGCTCGATCACCTGCAAGAACGTCTGGACCAGCCGCGAAGGCATGGAATACGCCTGGTTCAACAACGTCGAGACCAAGCCCGGCATCGGCTACCCGAAAGAGTGGGAAAACCAGGACAAGTGGAAGGGCGGCTGGGTACGCAATAGCGACGGCAGCATCAACCCGCGCATCGGTGGCAAGTTCCGCGTGCTGGCGAACATCTTCGCCAACCCGGACCTGCCCTCGATCGACGACTACTACGAGCCGTTCGACTTCGACTACCAGAACCTGCACACCGCGCCGATCTCCGATCACCAGCCGGTGGCGCGCCCGCGCTCGCTGATCTCCGGCCAGCGCATGGAGAAGATCGAGTGGGGCCCGAACTGGGAAGAGATTCTCGGCACCGAGTTCGCCAAGCGCCGCAAGGACAAGAACTTCGACAAGGTGCAGGCCGACATCTACGGCCAGTACGAAAACACCTTCATGATGTACCTGCCGCGCCTGTGCGAGCACTGCCTCAACCCGGCGTGCGCGGCGGCCTGCCCGAGCGGTGCGATCTACAAGCGCGAGGAGGACGGCATCGTCCTCATCGACCAGGAGAAGTGCCGCGGCTGGCGCATGTGCATCAGCGGCTGCCCGTACAAGAAGATCTACTTCAACTGGAAGAGCGGCAAATCCGAGAAGTGCATCTTCTGCTTCCCGCGCATCGAGGCCGGCATGCCGACCGTCTGCGCCGAGACCTGCGTGGGCCGCATCCGCTACCTCGGCGTGCTGCTGTATGACGCCGACCGCATCCTCGAAGTGGCCAGCACGCCCAACGAGCAGGACCTGTATCAGAAGCAGCTGGACATCTTCCTCGACCCGTTCGATCCGAAGGTCATCGCCCAGGCCCAGGCTGACGGCGTACCGATGTCGGTGATCGAGGCCGCGCAGAAGTCGCCGGTGTACAAGATGGCGGTGGACTGGAAGCTGGCCCTGCCGCTGCACCCGGAATACCGCACGCTGCCGATGGTCTGGTACGTGCCGCCGCTGTCGCCGATCCAGAACGCCGCCAGCGCCGGCCACGTCAGCATGGACGGCGTACTGCCGGACGTCGACAGCCTGCGCATCCCGCTGCGCTACCTGGCCAACCTGCTCACCGCCGGTGACGAGAAGCCGGTCAAGCTGGCGCTCAAGCGCATGCTCGCCATGCGCGCCTACAAGCGCGCCGAGCAGGTCGACGGCGTGCAGGACCTCAAGGTGCTGGAGAGCGTCGGCCTGTCGGTCGCCCAGGTCGAGGACATGTACCGCTACCTGGCCATCGCCAACTACGAAGACCGCTTCGTGATCCCGACCGCACACCGCGAGGAAGCCATGAGCGACGCCTTCGCCGAGCGTTCCGGCTGTGGCTTCAGCTTCGGCAGCGGCTGCTCCGGCGCTTCGGACACCAACATGTTCGGTGCGAAGAAGGCCAACCGTCGCGACGTGATCAAGACCGTCCAGTTGTGGGAGGACTGAACATGCGCATTCTCAAGGTGATTTCCCTGCTGCTCGACTACCCCGAGCAGGCGCTGCGCGATGGCCATGCCGAACTGGCGGCGGCCATCGCCGCGGCCCGCGAGATCAGCCCTGCGCAGCGTACCGCGCTGCGTACGCTGCTCGATGAGCTGGCCGCCGGCGAGCTGATGGACGTGCAGGAGCGCTACACCGAGCTGTTCGACCGCGGTCGCACGCTGTCGCTGCTGCTGTTCGAGCACGTCCACGGCGAGTCGCGCGACCGCGGCCAGGCGATGGTCGACCTGATGGCCCAGTACGAGGCCGCCGGGTTCGCCATCGGCGTGCGCGAACTGCCCGACTACATCCCGCTGTACCTCGAGTACCTCGCCACCTGCGAGGACCTCGAGGCCCGCGAGGGGCTGGCCGACGTGGCACACCTGCTGGCATTGCTGGCCGCGCGTCTGGAAGAGCGCAACAGCCCGCATGCGGCGTGCTTCCACGCGCTGCTGCAGATCGCCGGCGAGACCGTCGAGCAGGCCGTCGGCGAACTGCGCGAGCAGGTCGCCGCGGAGGAGCGCGACGACTCGCTGGAAGCGCTGGACAAGGTCTGGGAGGAGGAGCAGGTGAACTTCCTCCAGGCCGAGCAGCAGGACCGTTGTCCATCCATGCCGAGCGGGCCGGGCAAGGTCCGCGAGGAAAGCCCGGTGCCGCTGCACTGGACCGATTTCAAGCATGACGGGCAAGCCGCGCTGGCCCAGGAGGTGCGTTAATGTCTAACTTCAATTTCCTGCTGTTCGGGGTCTACCCCTACATCGCCCTGGCGATCTGCCTGATCGGCAGCTGGGCGCGTTTCGATCTGTCGCAGTACAGCTGGAAGGCCGGCTCCAGCCAGATGCTCCAGCCCAAGGGCATGCGTCTGGCGAGCAACCTGTTCCACGTCGGGGTGATCTTCATCCTCTGCGGCCACTTCGTCGGTCTGCTGATGCCTGAGGCGCTGTACCACTCCTTCATCACCAGCGGTCAGAAGCAGGTGGTGGCGATGGTTTCCGGTGGCTTCTTCGGCATCCTCTGCCTGATCGGCCTGGTCATGCTGATCCAGCGCCGCCTCGGCGATCCGCGCGTGCGCGCCTCGTCCAGCCGTTCCGACATCGCGATCCTCTTCGTGCTGCTGGCCCAGCTGGTCCTCGGCCTGCTGACCATCATCGCCTCGCTCGGCCACCTCGACGGCTCGGTGATGGTGCTGCTGGGCACCTGGGCGCAGAGCATCGTCACCCTGCAGCCGATCAAGGCCGCGGGTGCCATCGAGACGGTCAACGTGGTGTACAAGCTGCACGTGTTCCTCGGCCTGACGCTGTTCGTGCTGTTCCCCTTCACCCGTCTGGTGCACATCGTCAGTGCGCCGGTGTGGTACCTGGGCCGGCGCTACCAGATCGTCCGGCAGAAGGGCGTCAAGCCGGCCATGCCGCGTCCGCAGCGTCCGCGTGGCTACGAGGCACCGGCCGCGACCGGTGGCGTGGCCATGCCGCAGCCAGGCTTCGCTGCGAGCAAGCTCAAGGATGGCGTGAACTGAGCCGCAGGGCGGCCGGTGCCTGACACCGGCCGCCACGGCTGAACCGAATTTCAAGCTTGAGTGAGGTAACCATCATGGGTTGTGGATGCGGCGGTACGGGCGGCGGCGGTGGCTGCGGCGGTGAAACGCGGCCGGCGGTGGAGCTGCCGGTGGAGGCGCCCCTGTTCGAGGAGCTGCCCAACGAGAACGATGAGATCGATGACGAGGCGCAAGAGGCCTCGGCGCCGGTCCAGCTGATCGCCACCAGCGAGCAGGAATGGCCGCGGGCCAAGGTCAACGGCGTGGCGATCAGCCCCGAGGCGATCGCCCGCGAACTGCAGTACCACCCGGCCGATACGCGCAACGAGGCGGTGTTCCTCGCCACCCAGGCGCTGGTGCTGCGCGAGCTGCTGCAGCAACGCATCGCCGAGCTGGGCCTGCAGGTGACTGCAGAAAACGGCGAGAGCGAAGAAGAAGCCGCCACCCGCGCGCTGATCGAAAAAGAGATTCCACTGCCGCTGGCCGATGATGCGACCTGCCGGCAGTACTACCAAGGCAACCAGGCGCGCTTCTTCAGCGCCCCGCTGCTGGCCGTGCGGCACATCCTGCTGGCCTGTCCTGCGGATGACGACGAAGCCCGCAGCCTGGCGCGCGAACAGGCGCAGGCATTGCTCGAACAACTGGCGCAGGCGCCACAGCGCTTCGCCGAACTGGCCGAGGCGCACTCGGCCTGCCCATCCAAGGCCCAGGGCGGCGCGCTCGGCCAGATCAGCAAGGGCCAGACCGTGCCCGAGTTCGAGCGCCAGCTGTTCCGTCTGCCGCAGGGGCTGTGCGGTCAGCCGCTGGAGAGCCGCTACGGCTTCCATCTGGTGTTCGTCGACCAGCGCATCGAGGGCCAGCAACTGCCCTACGAGGCGGTGGCCGGCACCATCCGCGCGGAGCTCAACCAGCGCGTCTGGCAGATCGGCGTCAACCAGTACCTGCAGAGCCTGGTGGCCGCGGCGAACATCGAAGGCATTCGCATCCAGGGTGCGGAAACGCCGTTGATGCAGTAAGAGCAGCGGGAAGCTTGAAGCGGGAAGCTTGACGTAAAAAGCTCACTGCTCCCGGCTTCCCGCTCAAGCACCTTCCATCGAGAGCCCACGATGTCCCAACTGATCGACTCCCACAACCGCCAGATCGACTACCTGCGCATGTCGGTGACCGATCGTTGCGACTTCCGCTGCGTCTACTGCATGGCCGAGGACATGACCTTCCTGCCGCGCCAGCAGGTGCTCGGCCTGGAAGAGCTGGAGCGCATCGCGCGCATCTTCGTCGGCCTGGGGGTGAAGAAGATTCGCCTCACCGGCGGCGAGCCGCTGGTGCGCCAGGGCATCGTCGGTCTATGCGAGCGCATCGCCGCGCTGCCGGGGCTGCGCGAACTGGTGATGACCACCAACGGCTCGCAGCTGGTCAAGCTCGCCGAGCCGCTGGCCCGCGCCGGGGTCAAGCGGCTGAACATCAGCCTGGATAGCCTGGACGCGGAGAAATTCCACGCCATCACCCGCACCGGCGAACTGCAGCAGGTGCTCGACGGTATCGCCGCGGCGCGTGCCGCCGGCTTCGAGCGGATCAAGCTCAACGCCGTGGTGATGAAGGGCCGCAACGCCGAGGAAGTCGCCGATCTGGTGGATTTCGCCATCGCCAGCGGGCTGGACCTGAGTTTCATCGAGGAAATGCCGCTGGGCGACGTCGGTCGCTCGCGCGGCGAGAGTTTCTGCTCCAGCGACGAGGTGCGTGCGCTGATCGCCGAACGCCACGCGCTGATCGACTCGGCCGAGCAGAGCGGCGGGCCGGCGCGCTACGTACGTCTGCCGGCGCATCCGCAGACGCGCATCGGCTTCATTTCGCCGCATTCGCACAATTTCTGCGCCACCTGCAATCGCGTGCGGCTGACCGTCGAAGGCCGCCTGCTGCTGTGCCTCGGCCACGAGAACTCCATCGACCTGCGCGGTCTGCTACGGCGCCACCCGACCAGCGACCAGCCGATCATCGACGCCATCCACGCCGCGCTGCAGCGCAAACCGCTGCGCCACGAGTTCGCCAGCAGCGGCGAGGTGCAGGTGCTGCGCTTCATGAACGCCAGCGGCGGCTGAGCCGTCGCGGCCGGAGGGTGCCATGCTGCGCATCAGCTACTTCGCCCGTTACCGTGAACTGCTCGGCTGCGAGTTCGAACGTTTGCCCTGGCGGCCGGAGTTCGCCACCATCGACGACCTGCGCCGCTACCTGCAGCGTCGCGGGCACGCCTGGGCGCTGCTCGCCGAGCGTAATCTGCTGTGCGCGCGCAATCAGGAGCTGTGCAGCAGCGCCGAGACGTTGCACGATGGCGACGAGATCGCCTTCTTCCCGCCGGTCACTGGCGATTGAGCAACGCATCGCGCGGCCCGCGAACGCGGCCGGCGACACGAACCACCCGCCACGGGGAATGGGCCCCGGGCAGCCGCAGGCTCGGCCTGCGTCACCTCTTCTTCTATGGAGTTTCGAGCAATGGCTCACCTGTCCAACACCGAGTTTCAGTCGCTGAACATCGCCGTGCTCACGGTGAGCGATACCCGCGACATCGATTCCGACACCTCCGGCCAGGCGCTGATCGACGGCCTGCAGAGTGCCGGCCACAGCCTGGCCGAGCGCGCCATCGTCAAGGACGACATCTGGCAGATTCGTGCGCGCGTCTGCAACTGGATCGCCAGCGACGACGTGCAGGTCGTGCTGATCACCGGCGGCACCGGCTTCACCGCGCGCGACAACACCCCGCAGGCGGTACAGCCGCTGCTGGACAAGTCCGTCGACGGTTTCGGCGAACTGTTCCGCCACTTCTCGCTGGGCGAGATCGGCACCTCCACCGTGCAGTCGCGCGCCCTGGCCGGCATGAGCAACGGCACCCTGGTCTGCTGCCTGCCCGGCTCGACCAACGCCTGTCGCACCGCCTGGAACAAGATCCTCGTCGAGCAGCTGGACAGCCGCACCAAGCCGTGCAACTTCGTACCGCACCTCAAGGCCTCGGCGGTCGCCTACTGCGGGCCACGCTCATGAGCGCCTGTGGCTGCGACACCAGCGGGCTGAAACCGGTCGACGAGGCCATCGAGGCGCTGCTGGCACGGGTGCCGGCGCTGCCGGCGGTGGAGCACGTGGCGCTCTCCGATGCGCTCGGTCGGGTGCTGGCCGAGCCGCTCGCCGCGCCGTTCCCGGTGCCGGCGTGGGACAACAGCGCGATGGACGGCTACGCCCTGCGCGCCGCCGATCTGCCGGCCGAAGGTGGCTGGCTGCCGCTCGCCGGACGCATCGCCGCGGGTGATGCCGCCGATCAGCAACTGCCGGCCGGCCACGCGGTGCGTATCTTCACCGGCGCGCCGCTGCCGCCGGGTGCCGACACCGTGGTGGCGCAGGAGGACTGCCAGATCGAGGCCGAGCGCGTGCATTTCCCCGGCGTCAGCCTCGGCGCCCATGTACGGCGCCAGGGCGAGGAACTGCAAGCCGGTGCGCCGGTGCTGGAGGCCGGCAAACGCCTGCGTCCGCAGGAGCTGGGGCTGCTGGCGAGCTTCGGCGTCGCCCGCGTGGCGGTCTACCGGCGCCTGCGCGTCGGCCTGCTGTCCAGCGGCAACGAGCTGCGCGAACCCGGCCAGCCGCTGGCGCCGGGGCAGATCTACAACTCCAACCGCTACTGCCTGCTCGGCGTGCTGCGCAGCCTCGGGCTGGACGTGCACGACTACGAAGTGCTGGTCGACGACCTCGATGCCAGTCGCAAGGCCCTGGCGCAGGCGGCAGCCGAATGGGACATCCTGATCACCTCCGGCGGCGTCTCGGTGGGCGAGGAGGATCACCTCAAGCAGGCGATTCGCGAACTCGGCGAGCTGCACCTGTGGCGCCTGGCGATCCAGCCGGGTAAGCCGCTGGCCTTCGGTGAGGTCAACGGCAAACCGTGGATCGGCCTGCCGGGCAATCCGGCGGCGGCGCTGATCACCTCGCTGGTGGTGGCGCGGCCGTTCCTGCTGCGTGCGCAGGGCTGCCGCGATGTGCTGCCGACCCCGCTGCGCCTGACCGCCGGCTTCGCCTGGCGCAAACGCAACAACCGTCGTCAGTATCTGCGCGCGCGGCTGGAGCAGGTCGATGGCGAGCTGCGCGTCTGCCTGCATCCGCGTCAGGGTTCGGCGATGCTGACCTCCGCCAGCTGGGCGGATGGCCTGGCCATCGTCGAGCGCGAGCGCACGCTGGAAGAGGGCGAAACCGTCGAGTATCTGCCGTTCAGCGCATTGCTCGGCTGAGACACGAAAACGCCCGGTCGATGACGAGTCGACCGGGCGTTTTTGCGTCTGCGGGTCAGGCCCGGTGGCGCTGCGGCAGCATCCGCTGCAGGGTGCCGTCGCGGCGCACGTACTGGTGGAACAGCGCGGTGGCGGCGTGCAGGCCGATCAGCCAGTAGCCGGCGACCGCCAGCGTCTCGTGCAGCTCCTTGAACTGACCGGCGAGGTCCTTGTTGGCGTCGATCAGCGCCGGCAGCTCGAGGCCGAAGAACGGAATCGGCTTGCCCGCCGCGCTCAGCGTCAGCCAACCCAGCAGCGGCAGGCCGATCATCAGTGCGTACAGCGCCAGGTGCATCAGCTTCGCCAGCCCCTGTTCCCAGCCGGCGCCCGCCACTGCCTGCGGCGCCGGGTGCAGCCAGCGCGCCAGCAGTCGCAGCCAGACCAGCGCAAACACCGCCATGCCGAGCATGAAGTGCCAGTGTTTGAGCAGCTCGCGCGGCTCGCTGCCCTTGGCGAAGTTGACCCGTAGCTCGATGGTCGCGTAGACCGCCGCAATCAACAGCAGCATCAACCAGTGCAAGCCGATGGACAGCCGTCCGTAGCTCGCCACACCCGTTTTACCGTTCATTTCACCTGCTCCACGTAGGGGTAACGGAGGGTGATTCTAGGCGGCGAAACTTAAGTGAAACTTAGCCGGCCTGCCGCGCCGGCGCACCTCAGCCGACAATCCTCAGCGCGCTCTGGCCGTTGCCCTGGCGCTGCACCTGGATCTGCACCGGAATGCGTTCGTGCATCTCCGCGACATGGCTGATCACCGCCACCTTGCGACCCTGCGCCTGCAGCGAATCCAGCGCGTCCATGGCGATCTGCAGCGACTCGGGATCGAGGCTGCCGAAGCCTTCGTCGATGAACAGCGATTCGATCCTGAGCTTGCTCGAAGCCATCGAGGCCAGGCCCAGCGCCAGCGCCAGCGAGACGAGGAAGGTCTCGCCGCCGGACAGTGAATGCACCGAGCGCAGCTCGTCGCCCATCTCGGTATCCATCACCAAGAGGCCCAGCGGACTGCCGCCGCGCTTGAGCCGGTAGCGCCGCGCCAGTTGGCGCAGCTGCACGTTGGCGTGCTGTACCAGTAGGTCGAGGTTGTAGGCCTGGGCGATCTTGCGGAAGGCACCGCCGTCGCTGGAGCCGATCAGCGCAGCGATACGCCCCCAGCGCTGATGCTCGGCGCGCGCAACGTCGATCTCGGCGAGCAGCGCCTGGCTCTGGCTGCGGCGTTTGTCGTCGTCGATCAGCCTGGCGCGGGTTTCCGCGCAGCGCTGGTCGGCCAGCTCGCACTGCTGCAGTTGCTCGGCGTGGCGCTGCTGCAACTGCTCGGCATCCGGTGTTTCGCTCTGCTGCTGGTTGTGCAGGTTCAGGCGATTGAGGCAGCCATCCAGACGTTCGCGACAGCGGGTCAGGGTTTCGCTGTTGTCGCGCAGGCGCTGGCGCGTCTCGGCGATCGGCTGGTCGTCCATGTGCAGCAGCTGGGCGAGGGTAGCGTCATCCAGCTGCGCATGGCTGGCGCGCCAGGCTGCCAGTTCCGCGTTCAGCGCGTCGCGTTCCTGCGCCAGTTCGGCGTGGCGCTCGCGACAGTTCTGCTGCTCGCTGTGCAGGCGCGTCAGGCCGAGCTTGCTCTCGTTGAGCTGCTGATCAATCGCGGCCTGCGCCTGACGTACGGTCTGGATGGCCGTCTCCAGCTGCTGTTGCCAGGCGTTGGCGCTGCTCTGTTCGCCAAGACTGGTGCGCAGCGCCTGCTGGCTGGCCAGCAGCAGTTTCTCGCGCTCGCTCAGCCGCGCGTTGCAGCTCGTCTGTTTCTCCTGGCGATGGCGTTGCTGCAGCTGCTCGTCGTTGCGGCGCTGCTCGCACTGGCGCAGTTCCTCGGCCAGTTCGGTCTGCGCCTGCAGTTGCTCCAGCCGCGTGGCAATGCTGGCGTCCAGCTGCATGAAGGTCTGCGCCGGGTTTTCGCGCCAGCGCTGCAGGTGCTCGGCGGGCAGCAGCTCGGCAAACGCCTGCAGTTCCTCGTCGAGCTGTTGAGTGTCGCGGGCGAGCGCATCGCGTTGGCGGGTGAGTTGTTGAGTTGCTTCGACACAGGCTTCGCGCGCGGCCTGCCAGGCCTGCTGCAGGGTTTCGCTGCGCTGTTGCAGGGCGAGCAGTTGCTGCTGACGCTGGCTGGCACTGGCGATCTGTTCCTTGAGTGTCGAGAGCTGCGCTTCCAGCCATTGCGAACGCTCGGCTTCCGGCTGTTCAAGTAGCTGGGCGTGGGCGGGCAGGGCGAGCAGGCGCGGCGCCAGAGCCTGCAGCTGCGCGTCGACTTCGCCCTGGCGCTGCTGCGTCTGGCGCAACTGCGTGCTGAGGGCAACGTGGCGGTCACGCAGCTCCTGCAGACGCTGATCCTGTTCCTGTAGCGCCTGCTGCGCGCGCTCGGCCTCGTGGTCATCGTGGCGGTCGAGGCTGGCGACCAGCGCATCGGTCTGGTGCCAGGGATGCTCGCCGCTGCCGCAGACCGGGCAGGGTTCGCCCGGGACCAGCGCCGCACGCAGCGCCTCGACATTCTCGCTGCGCGCCAGGCGCTGGCGTTCGAGCAGGGCGAGGGTGACCTTGAGCGCCTGCTCGGCGGCATCGCGTTCGCTACGGGCCTGTTTGCCCAGCGGCACCAGGCTGTCCAGTTCGGCCTGCTGGCGACGGTGGGCGTCGCTCAGTTCGTGCTGGCTGGCGACGAGGCTGAGTTGCTGCGACCAGAGCTGGTGCAGCGCCTCGGTTTCGCGCTCGGCCTGGCGCCATTCATCGAGCTGTCTATGCAGCTGGGCCAGCTGTTCGGCCAGGCCGACCTCGCTGTCGCGCTCGCCTTGCAGGCTATCCAGCGCCGCCCGCGCCTGGCTTTGCTGCGACTCCGCGACCTCAGCCTGCGCTTGCAGCGCGGGGAGCTCGCTCTGCCCTTGCTGCAGCCGCGCCGCCAGCTGCACGGCCTGTTGCAGACGCGGCCGGTAGCCGCCCCAGGCGGCACAGAGCGGTTGCAGCGCTGCGCTCGTTTCGAGTTGCTGGATCAGCGTCGCGAGCTGTTCGGCGGCGCGCTGTTGCTGTTCACCGAGCTGCTTGAGCGTTGCCTCGCCGGCGCTCGCCGCGGCATCGGCCTGGACGCTTTCTTCGCGGATCGAGACGAGGTCGGTGTTCAGGTGGCTGAGGCGCTCCTCTTCACGGCGTGCCTGCGCCAGCCTGGGCTCCGCGGTCTGACGCGCCTGTTCGGCCTCGCGTAGGTCGTTGCCGGCTGCTGCGCATTGGCTCTGCAAACTGTCGAGACGTTGTTGCAGGCTTTGTTCCTCGTGCTGCAGGCGCGTCAGGCTGTCGGCGGCCTTGCCCAGCAGTGGATCGAGTTCCTGCTGCCGTAGAAAACGATGGCGCTGCGGCGCGAGCAATTCGAACAGCTCGAGAATACGGCGGGCCTCGGCCAGGCTCTCGCGTTCGTCTTCGGCGTCCTGCAACTGCTGGCGCGCTGCTTCGCGCTCGCCTTCCAGGCGCTGCAGCTCGCTGAGCCATTGCCGCAGGGCTTCCAGCATCTTGAGCTGCTGTTGCAGCTGCTTCAGTTCGTCGAGCTGGGCCTGATGTTCGTGCTGCAGTGCTTCACGCTGCTCCGGCTCCAGCGGCTGCAGGCCGCCGGCCTGCTGTTCCAGGCGGGTGAGGTTTTCCTTCGCCTGTTTGGCGGCCTCGAAGGCGGCCTGGCCGAGTCGGCTGTAGAGGCCGGTGTCGGTGAGCTTTTCCAGCAGGGTGCCACGCTCGTTGTCGTCGGCCTTGAGGAAGGCGGAAAACTCGCTCTGGGCCAGCAGTACGGCGCGGGTGAACTGCGCCAGGGTCAGACCCAGGCGGGCTTCGAGCAGTTCCTTGAATTCGCGCTTCTTGCCGCTGGCCAGCAGCGTGCCGCTGTCGAGATCGGTGAGGCTCTGGCTGCTGGCCTGCAGGCGGCCGTCGACCTTTTCGCGGGCGCGCTTGACCTCCCAGCGGGCGCGGTAGCGGTGGCCGTCGACACCGACGAAATCCACCTCGGCGTAGCCACTGCCGCAGCCGCGGCGCAGCAGGTTGCGCTCGTCGCCACCGCCGATCTCGGCGTCCACCTCGGGCACCTTGTTCAGCGGCGAGACGCTGTCCAGCCGCGGCGTGCTGCCGAACAGCGCCAGGCACAGAGCGTCGAGAATGGTGCTCTTGCCGGCGCCGGTCGGCCCGGTGATGGCGAACAGGCCGGCGCTGGCCAGCGGTTCGGCGGTGAAATCGATGACCTGTTCGCCGGCCAGTGAGGCCAGGTTCTTCAGGCGAATGGCGAGGATTTTCATCGCTCAATCTCCTCATGGGCGAACTCGACCCGTTGCAGCAACGTGGCGAAATCGTCCAGCGCCTGTTCGTCCGCCGGGTTGCCGTACTGTTCCTCCCAGGCGCGGGCGAACAGCTCCTGCGGGCTGATCTGGTCGAGGCCGAGCAGCACTTCCGATTCCGTTTCGCCGCGCTTGCCGGCGTATTCGCTGGCGATGCGCACCAGCCGGCAGGCCTTGCCGGCGATCGCAGCTTCGATGCGCTGGCGCAGATCCGGCAGCGGTTCGTCGAGCAGCACGCGCACTTCCAGCCAGGGCAGGTTTTCGTCGAACAGCCCGGTGGGCGGCAGCGCCTCCAGCGCGGCGATCACCTCGGCCAGCGGGGCGCGGCCGATGCGGATCATCTGGACCGCGCGCGGCACCGGCAGGCTGTCGACCTGTTTCAGCGTCTCGCCCTCGAGCTCGACCAGCAGCACCTGATGCGCGTAGTTGACCTCGGCGAAGGACAGCGGCAGCGGCGAGCCGCTATAGCGGATGCGCGACTGCCCGGCGACCTGCTGCGGCTTGTGCAGGTGGCCAAGGGCGACGTAAGCGACGGACTCGGGAAACAGGCTGGCCGGCAGCGCCTCGGCATTGCCGATGACGATATTGCGCTCGGACTCCTCCGACACCGCGCCGCCGGCCATGTGCGCATGGCTCATGGCGACCAGCGCCTGGCCGAGCTGGCGTGTGGTTTCGGCGGCGGCGATCAGCCGTTCATGCACCTGGCGAATGCCGGCCATATAGTCGTCGCCCAGTTCCATGCCGGTGACCTCGGCCGGGCGCAGGAAGGGCAGGGTCAGGCACCAGGCGGCGGTGTTGCCATTGGCGTCATGCAGCGGCACCAGCAGGCGCTGATGGTCGAGCTGGCCCTCGGCGACCCAGCTGATGCGACCCACGGCGTGGGCATTGAGGCGCTTCATCAGCGGCGCCGGCAGTTCGATGCGGCCGCCCGAGTCGTGGTTGCCGGCGATCATCACGATGTCCAGCTGCGGGAGTTTCTCGTGGGCGCGGACGATGAAGTCGTACAGGCGTTCCTGGGCCTTGAGTGGCGGGTTGACCGTGTCGAACACGTCGCCGGCGATCAGCAGGGCGTCGGCGCGCTGGGCTACCAGCTGGTCGAGGAGCCAGGCGAGGAACTGCGCGTGTTCGTGGTCGCGGTCTTGGCCGTGGAGGGTCTGGCCGAGGTGCCAGTCGGAGGTGTGGATCAGGCGCATGCGCGTTGGGCTCTCGCTGGGCTAAGGAGCGCGCGCCGTGGCGTTGGGACGGGGCGCTGATGGTCTTTTGATGCTGGGTGGCGCGGCGGTTTGGGATGGGCCGTTGCGTTTTCCTCGGCCCGGGCTACAGGTTGCGCCTTGCACGGCGCGTCACTTTCTCTTGTCTCGCCAAGAGAAAGTAACCAAAGAGAAGGCGCCCCCTGCATCCGGGGCTGGCCGCTACGCGACCAGACTTCCCTCACTCCGGCGTCGCTCCGGGGGCACGTCACGAAGGGACATCCCTGTCCCTTCGTGACTCGCTCGGCGTCCATGCCTCGCGTCCCCCTACGTAACGCCTGCGTTCGGCCTCCTGAAGGGGTAGGGAGTCCGAGTTGCCTGAAGGATCGAAAGCCGGCTTCGCTTTGCTTCGCCTTTTGCTTTTCCATGCACGGCTCAACAGGCGATACCACTCTTCCCCTTGCAGCAGGCCGAGTGAAGCCAGCACGCAGGGGAGCGAGCGGCATGGATGCCGCGAGAGGCGTAAAGGGCCAGGGATGGCCCTTGTACGCCGGTCCCCGGAGTGCTGGCGGAAGGAGGGAAGTCCGGGGGCGAAGCTCCCGGACCCGGATGAAGGGGCGCGCTTTCTTTTGCTTACTTTTCTTTGCGCGTGCAAAGAAAAGTGAGGCGCCGTGCAAGGCGCAACCTGTAGCTCGGGCCGAAAGGAGCGCGGCATCAGACTCAAACCTACACGCCACCAATGGTGGAAAACGCTGCACGGTTTTCCACCCTACGACCTCTCCGGTGGCGGGGAACAGTGACGCGTCGTGCAAGGCGCACCCGGTGGCTGCTGCCGAGCTAAGCCAACCCCTCACGAGTACAACCACCCCTTCAGCGCCTGCAGATTCCCCACCTGCAGCTGCTGCGCCGCCGCATTCGCCTGCACCGTATTCGGATCAATCCCGAAGCGCTGCAGCACGTACTGCACCAGCGCCCCGCGCGTCTCCACCGGCAACTGGCCGTCGACCATGCCGAAGTCCACCTCGATGATCGCCTTCTGCGCCGGGCTCAGCCGCGCGTCGGGTTCGATCAGTACCGTCACCGGGGTATTCCACGCCGCGTCCTGCTCGCGGTCATGTTCGCTGGCGTCCATCAGCTCCGGCTCACCGCGAAAGCGGCTGAGGACGAAGTCGCGGTAGGCGCGGTTCTTCTCGCAGTAGGCGCGCACGTGCCAGCGCATGCCGGTGTAGACCAGCGTGTGCGGTGCCATCACGCGGATTTCCACCGCCGGGTTGGCCAGCGACACGTATTCAGTCTCCAGCCGCAGGCCCTCGCGGCAGGCCAGCAGGATCGGCCGCAGCACTTCCGGGCGGATGCTGCGGTCGGGCACCTGCAACACCTCGGTGTGCGCGTAGGCCAGCGCCAGGCCTTCGATGTGCGGCGCGCGCATGCGGTTCTGGTCGAGCAGATGCAGGTAGGCGCTGGCGCTGGCGTCGATGAAGCGTGGGCGGAAGTTCTTCGCCGGCTTGTAGCCCTTCAGGTGACGGTCATATGTCAGGTTTTTCGGCGCATGTTCGTTGAGGTAGGTGTTGATGTCCTTCGACGCCTGCTGGCGGCTGATGCCGAAGCTCTGCATCAGATGGCCCGTGGTCAGGCGGCCTTCCCACCAGGCGACCGTTTCGATCAGGCGGTAGCGCAGGGCGAGGTCCCAGCGGATGTGGCTGAGCGATTGTTCCCTTTTCATGGCGGCGGTTCCGTTCGAAAACTTTACATGCCTATGTCTGCATGCTCGACGTGTCGTCGGACGCTACATATATTCGGGGTGTGTTTCAAGCCGATTCGGCCGAAGGAGGTCGCGATGGGTCTGTTGTGGCAAGCCGTGGGAATGTCATCCGTCGCCCTGGTCGCGATGGGGTTTCTGGCCTGGCTGGCATATGCCGAGCGCGAGGAGGGATAGCGTTCGTCTAGAACCGTTAGGTGACAGTTGGGTGAGTCGCCGGGGCTTCCCGATGAGTGGCGGGAGTTTCCGAGTGGAACGCATGGTCTTTGTCTGCAGGCTACCCGTGCGAGATGCTGCATGAAGACGATGTCACGCCACCTGGCAGAGAATTTTTCCGCGCAATACCGCACGCGCGTCGAGCCGCAATCCGATGGGCAGTTGCTGGTGCGGGTGTCCTATTCCGGCAATGGTGTCGAGGCGATCCGGGTGATTGCCGGGCGGCAGGTGCAGAACACCCTGCTGGTCGAGACGCTGCTCGAAGACATGCGCAACGAGCTGGCCCGCTCGGGCTGAGCACACACCGTCAGTCGCTGCGGCCCGCTGGCTGCGCGGCTGGCAGACGAATCGTCACCCGCAGGCCACCCAGCGGGCTTTCGCCCAGCTCCCAGCTGCCGCGCCAGGCAGCGATGATGTCGCCGACGATATCCAGCCCCAGACCATGCCCCTGCGCCGCCTCGTCCAGCCGCATACCGCGGCCGAGTGCCTTGGCGCGCAGCGGCGCGGGGATGCCGGGGCCGTCGTCGTTCACCTCGATCTGCCAGTCGCTGCCGGCGCGCGCGATGTTCAGCGTGACGGTGTGGCCGGCCCATTTGCAGGCGTTGTCCAGCAGGTTGCCCAGCAGTTCCAGCATGTCCTCGCGGTCCCACGGCAGGCGACAGCCCGGCGGTGCCTGCCAGCGCAGGTCGAGGTCGCTGCGGTGGATGGTCGCCAGCGTGTCGAACAGCGCCGGCAACTCGGCGTCGCAATCGAAATGCGCACCGGGCAGTACGTCGCCGGCCAGGCGCGCGCGGCCCAGTTCGCGGCTGACGCGCTGCTGGATCTGCGCGAGCTGTTCCTGCAGCGCGGCCTGCAGTTCGGGATGGGCGGCGAGTTCTTCGCGCTGGGTCAGGCTGCCGAGCACCGCCAGCGGAGTCTTCAGGGCGTGGCCGAGGTTGCCCAGGGCGTTACGCGAGCGTTTGAGGGTGTCGTCGGTGTGCTGCAGCAGATGGTTGATCTGCTCGACCAGCGGTTGCAGCTCCAGTGGCACGTTGCCTTCCAGCTGCTGGCGCTGGCCTTGCTGCAGCTGGGCAATCTGCTGGCGGGCGCGCTCCAGCGGCCGCAGCGCCAGGCTCACCGCGTAGCGTTGCAGTAGCAGGAACACCAGCAGCGCCACGCCGACCAGACCCAGGCCGCTCAGGCGTACGCGGGCGAAGCTGTCGAGGATCGGTGTGTAGTCCTGCGCCACGGCAATGACGATCGGCTGGCCGTCGCGCTGATACTCGGCACGGTAGGCGAGCAGGCGTTGCTCCTGCGGGCCGTCGAGCAGTTCGGCGGCCATGCCGGGCTCGGTTGGCCACGCCGGCGCGGCGTCCCACAGCGAGCGCGAGCGCCAGCGGCGATCCGGCAGTTCGATCTGGAAGTAGTGCCCGGAGAAGGCCCGGTGGTAGCGCGGGTTGAGCCGCTTGGTGTCGAGCTGGATGCCATCGGGGCCACGCACCACGGCCACCAGCAGCCCTTCGGCCTCCTCGCGCAGGTCGGTTTCCAGGCTGCGCCTGAGGCCGGCTTCGAACAGCCACAGGCTGGTCTGCAACAGCAGCAGACCGACGATCACCAGGATCGCCACCAGGCCGAAACTGAGACTGCGCTGGATCGATTTCAAGGCGCACTGCCGAAGCGGTAGCCCTGGCCGCGGCGGGTTTCGATCAGCTCGCGGCCGAGTTTGCCGCGCAGCCGGTTGATATGCACCTCGATGACGTTCGAGTCGCGCTCGGTTTCACCGTCGTACAGGTGCTCGGTCAGCTGTGTCTTGGACAGCAGCTGGCCGGGATGCAGCATGAAATAGCGCAGCAGACGGAATTCGCCGGCGGTCAGCTCGATCTCCTGGCCATCCTTGCGGCAGCTCTGGCGCGCTTCGTCCAGCGCCAGGCCACCGGCCTGCAGCAGCGGCTGATTGGCCACGCCATGCGCGCGGCGCAGCAGCGCCTGGATGCGCAGCAGCAGTTCTTCAGGATGAAAGGGTTTGGTCAGGTAGTCGTCGGCGCCGGCTTTCAGCCCTTCGATGCGCTCGGCCCAGGAGCCGCGTGCGGTGAGGATCAGCACCGGGGTGGCGAGGCCGCGTGCGCGCCAGTCGCGCAGCACCTCCAGCCCCGGCTTGCCGGGCAAGCCGAGGTCGAGAATGATCAGGTCATAGGGTTCGCTGCTGCCCTGATAGTCGGCGTCGCGACCGTCGGCCAGCCAGTCGATGGCGTAGCCCTGGCGGGTGAGGCTGGCGGTCAGTTCGTCGGCCAGCGCTACGCTGTCTTCGACCAGTAGCAGGCGCATCAGTCCACCTCATCCTTGAGCAGCGTGCCGTCGCGCGCATCGAGTTCCAGTTCGCGGGCCACGCCGTCGCGGGTCAGCAGTTCGATTTCGTAGACGTAGCGGCCTTCCTCTTCCTCCAGCTCGGCTTCCAGCAGGCTGGCGCCGGGATGCCGCTGCAGCGCCTGCTGCAGCAGGTTTTCCAGCGGCTGGATCAGGCCCTCCCGGCGCAAGCGCAGGGCTTCGTCCTGATCCAGGTCGCGGCTCGCCGCCGGGTTGGCGGCGAGCAGCAGTGCCAAGGGGAGCGTCATGAGGAGAGGGGCACGCATGGCTGGCTTCAGTCGTCCTGTTGGTCCTGCAGCACTTCGCCGGTCTTGGCGTCGAGTTCTACGTCCCATTGCACACCTTTGTCGTCGACCAGTTCAAGCTGATAGACGTAGCGGCCGTAGGCTTCTTCCAGCTCGGTGTCCTCGATGGTGGCGCCCGGGTGCTTGGCCAGCGCCGCCTCGTTGAGCTTCTCGAACGACTGAATGGTGCCGGCGTCGCGCAGTTTCAGAGCTTCGTCCGGGCCCAGGTCCTTGGCCATGGCCAGGTTGGCGCCGAAGACGAGGGTGGCAGCGGTGAACAGCGTAGTCAGGGTTTTCATGTCTGGATTCCTGTGGTTGGTTTCGACGGTTCACAGGTTATGCGCCCTGGCTTAAATGAAACTGAATGTCATCAAGTCGGTGTTTTTGCGCCGTGCAGGCGAGGGGCCGCGCATCGTCATGACGTGCAAACAGCGGCCGTGCAGCGGGTATCATTCAGTCCCCATCCGTTGCGCCCATGCCCCATGCCTGCCTCCCATTCCCGCCCCAGCACGCTGCACCTGCCCCAGGGCGACTGGCCAAGCGTGCTCGATTGCCTGTGCGCGCACTTCCCGGCCATCGAGCGCGCCACCTGGATCGAGCGCATACACCGCGGCCGGGTGCTCGACGCCGACATGCAGCCGATTGCGCTCGACCAGCCTTACCGGGTCGGCCTGCGCATCCATTACTTTCGCGAGGTGCCACACGAGACGCCGGTGCCGTTCGAGGAGCGCATCCTGCACGTCGACGAGCATCTGGTGGTGGCCGACAAGCCGCATTTTCTCGCGGTGATGCCGGCCGGCGAGTACGTCAACGAAACCCTGCTGGCGCGCCTGTGCCAGCGCCTGGGCAATGCCGATCTGGTGCCGATCCACCGCATCGACCGGCTCACCGCCGGGCTGGTGCTGTTCTCCGCCAATCGCGACAGCCGCGGCGCCTATCAGGCGCTGTTTCGCGAACGGCAGATCGCCAAGCGCTACGAGGCGATCTGCCCGGCGCTGCCGCATCTGGAGTTCCCGCTGCGCCGGCGCCTGTGCATGGTGCCCGGCGAGCCGTTCTTCCTGATGCGCGAAGGCGCGGGCGAGCCCAACAGCGAGACGCTGATCGAGGTGCTGGAGCGGCGCGGCGATTTCTGGCGCTACGGGCTGACGCCGATCAGCGGGCGCAAGCACCAGCTGCGCCTGCACATGGCGACCCTCGGCGCTGGCATCTGCAACGATCCGTTCTATCCCGCGCTACTCGAACGCAGCGCGCGCGAGGCCGACGACTACACCCGGCCGCTCAAGCTGCTGGCGCGCGGGCTGCGTTTTCGCGACCCGCTGAGCGGCGCACTGCGCGAATTCGAGAGCACCCTGCAGTTGGCGTGGTAGTGGCGGCTCGAAAATCACGCTGCGGGTTTTCCGGTTGTAGGGTGGGCTTCAGCCCACCGTGAGCAGGTGACGCACTGGCTGGTGGGCTGAAGCCCAGCCTACGGTTGGCGTGGTCGCGGCGGCTCGAAAATCACGCTGCGGGTTTTCCGTTGTAGGGTGGGCTTCAGCCCACCGCGAGCGGCTGGCGTACTGGCTGGTGGGCTGAAGCCCAGCCTACGGTTGGCGTGGTAGCGGCGGCTCGAAAATCACGCTGCGGGTGTTCCGTTGTAGGGTGGACTTCAGCCCACCGTGAGCGGCTGGCGCACTGGCTGGTGGGCTGAAGCCCAGCCTACGGTTGGCGTGGTAGCGGCGGCTCACGAACATCGCGCTGCGGGTTTTCCGGTTGTAGGGTGGGCTTCAGCCCACCGTGAGCAGGTGGCGTACTGGCTGGTGGGCTGAAGCCCACCCTACATGCTCCGCGTGCCGTCAGGGCTGGGGGGCGTCCTCGTCCGGCTCCTCGAGCATTTCCAGCTTGAGCCCGCCCCAGCCCTCGCCAGCCGGTGCCGTGCCGCCCGGTTTGCCGGTCTCGCCGCCATCGCGGTGCAGCTTGAGTTTGAGGCGCACGTTGTTCGCCGAGTCGGCGTTCTTGATCGCTTCCTCCTCGTCCAGCACGCCTTCGTTGACCAGCGTGATCAGCGCCTGGTCGAAGGTCTGCATGCCGAGGTTCTTGGACTTCTCCATGATCTCCTTCAGCTCGCTGAATTCGTTGCGCTTGATCAGATCGCGCACCGTCGGCGTGCCGAGCATCACCTCCACCGCGGCGCGGCGCTTGCCGTCGAGGGTCTTGACCAGGCGCTGGGAGATGAACGCCTTGAGGTTGTTGCCCAGGTCGTTGAGCAACTGCGGGCGGCGCTCCTCGGGGAAGAAGTTGATGATGCGGTCCAGCGCCTGGTTGGCGTTGTTGGCGTGCAGGGTGGAGATCGCCAGGTGGCCGGTATCGGCGAAGGCGAGGGCGTGCTCCATGGTCTCGCGGTCGCGGATCTCGCCGATCAGGATCACGTCTGGCGCCTGGCGCAGGGTGTTCTTCAGCGCAGCGTGGAAGCTGCGGGTGTCCACGCCGACCTCACGCTGGTTGATGATCGACTTCTTGTGTCGGTGCACGTATTCGACCGGGTCCTCGATGGTGATGATGTGCCCGCCGCTGCTGCGGTTGCGGTGATCGATCAGCGCCGCCAGCGAGGTGGACTTGCCCGAGCCGGTGCCGCCGACGAACAGCACCAGGCCGCGTTTCTCCATGATGACGTCGAGCAGCACCGGCGGCAGCTTGAGGTCATCGAAGTTGGGAATCTCCAGCTTGATGTTGCGCGCGACGATGGACACCTCGTTGCGCTGCTTGAAGATGTTGATGCGAAAACGCCCGACGCTGGGCAGCGAGATGGCCAGGTTCATCTCCAGTTCGCGCTCGAACTCGGCGCGCTGCTCGGCATCCATCAGGTCCTCGGCGACCTGGGCGACCTCGCCGGGCTGCAGTGCCTCGGCCGACAGCGCGCGGAGCACGCCGTTGAACTTGGCACAGGGCGGCGCGCCGGTGGACAGGAACAGGTCGGAACCATCCTTGGCGGCCAGTATTTTCAGCAAGGGTTTGATATCCATCGACTTTATCCCGGCGAGTGTGTTGGACGCGGGCGCGGCACCGCAGCGCCCGCGCCACGGGCGGCGAACACTGTATGGTTCATGCCGCACCGGCACAACGGAGGGAGTGTGAACGGGTTCCGCTCATGGCCAGCCCGATGGCGCGGCAGGCGATTGGCGCATGCACTGTTCGGGCAGGGTGGGCTTCAGCCCACCGTGAACGGGCGGCGCGCTGGCTGGTGGGCTGAAGCCCACCCTACGTGCTATGCGAGGTTTCCGGCTTGAGTAGGGTGGGCTTTAGCCCACCGTGAGCGGATGGTGCACTGGTTGGTGGGCTGAAGCCCACCCTACGTGCTATGCGAGGTTTCCGGTTCGGGTAGGGTGGGCTTTAGCCCACCGTGAACGGGTGGCGCGCTGGCTGGTGGGCTGAAGCCCACCCTACGTGCTGTGCGAGGTTTCCGGTTCGGGTAGGGTGGGCTTTAGCCCACCGTGAGCGGATGGTGCACTGGTTGGTGGGCTGAAGCCCACCCTACGTGCTGTGCGAGGTTTTCGGTTTGAGTAGAGTGGGCTTCAGCCCACCGTGAGCGGATGGTGCACTGGGTGGTGGGCTGAAGCCCACCCTCCGGGACGTGTGCTAGCGCAGCAGCGGCCGGAGCGCGGCGGCCAGCAGCGGGGCCATGGCCACGGCGTTGCTGTCGTGGGCGATGCAGTCGGTGCTCCAGATGTGCTCGACGCCCGCGGCACGGATCACCGCCAGCGCATCGCCGGCGAACAGCGCGTGCGTCACCGCCACGTCCACCGAGGCGGCGCCGGCGGCGAGCAGCTTCTGCGCGGCCTCGGCGAGGGTGCGCCCGGAGCTGGCGACGTCATCGAGCAGCACCACGCGGCGTCCGGCAAACGCCAGATCGGGCAGGGCGATTTCCACCTGATGGTCGCCGTGGCGCACCTTGTTGCACACGCCGTAGTCGAAGCCGTGCTCGGCGGCCGCCGCTTCGATCCACTGCTGCGCCTCGGCATCCGGGCCGATCAGCAGCGCGTCGGGGTGTCGCTCGGCGATCAGTCGTGCCAGTGCCGGCGCCGCGCAGAGGGTGACGGCATCAGCCAGCGGCACCGCTTCCTGTAGTGTGGCGACGCGGTGCAGGTGCGGGTCGACGGTGATCAGCCCGTCGAACTGGCTGGCCAGCAGCTGGCCGATCACCCGCTGGCTGACCACCTCGCCCGGATTGAAGGCGATGTCCTGGCGCATGTAGGCGAGGTAAGGCGTGACCAGGATCAGCCGCTTCGCGCCGAGGCGGCGTGCCTCGCCGGCGACCAGCAGCAGCTCGACGAGCTTCTCGTTGGGATGATCGAGGCCGCGGTAGAGCACCAGCTGTTCGGCGATGGTGTCGCCTTCGGTCAGCGGCAGGCGCAGGCGCAGCTCGTCATCGGGAAAACGGTGGCGTTCGACCGCGGCGGCGGGCAGGCCACAGGCTTCGGCCAGGCGCAGGGCGGCGGCGTGTTCGTCATCGAAATACAGCAGCTGGCTTTGCATCAGAACTCCACGAATACACTGGGAACCTCGTCGGCACCGCCGAGGTTGAAGCCGCTGGCGCGCTCGGTGGCCTGACGGGCGAAGGCGAGGTCGGCGGGAAAGTCCGCGTAGACGCGATACAGACAGGTGCCGGCCTGCACCGGTTCGCCGAGTTTGCGCAGGATGTCGACGCCCGCGCCCTGTACCTTCGGCGCGCCGGCCAACCGCGCGATGCGCGCCAGCTGCAGGTTGTCGATGCCGGTGACCACGGCGTCGCGCTCGGCCAGCACGTCGAAGCTGAGCCTGGCCAGCGGCGGCTGGTTGTGGTCGAAGGGTTTGGCACCCTGCGCGGCGATGATCGAGTGCATCTTCTTCAGCGCCCGCCCCGAGTCGAGGATGTCGCGGGCGATGGCATAGCCGTCGCCGCCGCGCACGTCGGGGTCGAATTCCAGCATGCGGCCGGCCAGGCGCAGCGCCTTCTGCCGCAGGTCGATCGGCGCGGCCGGATCGTTCTGCAGCACCTGCATCACGTCGCGCGCCTCCAGCACCGGGCCGATGCCGTTGCCGATCGGCTGGCGGCCATCGGTGATCACCACGTCGAGCGTCAGTCCCAGGCGCGAGGCGACGAACTCGAACAGCTTGCGCAGGCGCTGCGCCTCGGTCATCGAGCGCACCTTGGCGGTGGGGCCGATGGGAATGTCGAGCAGCAGGTGGGTGGAGCCGGCGGCGATCTTCTTCGACAGGATCGAGGCGACCATCTGCCCCGGCGAGTCGATCGACAGCGGCCGCTCGACGGCGATCAGCACGTCGTCGGCCGGCGACAGTTCGCTGCTGCCGCCCCAGGCCAGGCAGCCGCGTTCCTCGCGAACCATCTCGCAGAGGCGCTCGAAGGGCAGCTCGACGTTGGCCAGCACCTCCATGGTGTCGGCGGTGCCGGCCGGCGAGGTGATCGCCCGCGAGCTGGTCTTCGGGCAGAGCATGCCGTGCGCGGCGACGATGGGCACCACCAGCATCGAGGTGCGGTTGCCGGGAATGCCGCCGATGCAGTGCTTGTCGACCACCGGATGCTCGCGCCAGTCGAGGCGGCGGCCGACCTGGATCATCGCGTCGGTGAGAAAGTACACCTCCTCACGGTCCAGCTCGCCCTGGTTGCAGGCGACGACGAAGGCGGTCAGCTCGATCTTCGAGTAACGGTGCTCGGCGATGTCGCGGATGATCGCGTGGAAGTCTTCGCGGCGCAGGCGCTCGCCGGCGATCTTGCGGTGCAGCGCGGGGATCGAGGGTGCCGGCTCGGCCTGGGAGATCGACGCGGGCACGCCGGGCTCCGCGCCGAGCTGGGCGAAGGCGTCCTCCGACAGCCCGAGTTCGTTGCAGCCGACGATGGCGGAGTCGTCCACCACGTTGAGGCTGGCGAGGATGCGCTTGCCGTTGACGCGGATCTCGACCTTGGCCAGCGCCTGGAAACCTTCGGCGCGGCAGGCCGCGCAATCGCGGTGCAGGTAGGCGACGTTCTCGCGGTAGGTGTCGATGGCGACCCGGCGCAGGGCCAGGTGCACCGGGGCTTTGCCGCTGTTCGGCGTTTCGCTGGTAATGGTGGTCATGCGCGGACTTTCGCTGGGAGATGCTGGCTATCTAGCCTCAGCCGCCGGGCGCTTGCCAAGCCGCAGCGGGGCCGGGCCCGCCGCGACGTTGTCGCAGGTCAGCGAAAAGCGGCTATTGCGCGGCCCAGCCGCCGTCCATGTTCCACGCCGCGCCGCGCACCTGCTCGCCGGCTTCGCTGCAGAGGAACAGCACCAGTGCGCCGAGCTGTGCGGGGGTGACGAAGTCCAGCGACGGCTGCTTCTCGGCCAGCAGGTCGTGGCGCGCGCGCTGGGTGTCGCCATCGACGCGGGCGCGTTCGTCGATCTGCTGCTGCACCAGCGGCGTGAGCACCCAGCCGGGGCAGATGGCGTTGCAGGTAATCGCCGTGGTGGCGGTTTCCAGCGCCACCACCTTGGTCAGGCCGACCAGCCCGTGCTTGGCCGCCACGTAGGCGGCCTTCTGCGCCGAACCCACCAGGCCGTGCACCGAGGCGAGGTTGATGATCCGCCCCCAGCCGCGCTGACGCATGCCCGGCAGCGCCAGCCGCGTGGTGTGGAAGGCCGACGACAGGTTGATGGCGATGATCGCGTCCCAGCGCTCGACCGGGAATTGCTCCACCGGCGCGACGTGTTGGATGCCGGCGTTGTTGACGAGAATGTCGACGCCGCCGAACTGCTGCTCGGCCGCGGCGACCATCGCTGCGATCTGCTCGGGATCGCTTACGTCGGCCGGATGGTGGATGGCCTGCCCGCCACATGCGCGGATTGCCGCCAGCGCCGCGTCGACGTCGCCGAAGCCGTTGAGGACCAGGTTGGCGCCGGCCTCGGCCAGCTTGAGGGCGATGCCCAGGCCGATCCCGCTGGTGGAACCGGTGACCAGGGCGGTCTTGCCTTGCAGATTCATGTGTTGCTCTCCTCGCCGCGCGGGCTCAAACGATTCCGGTGGCGTAGAACACGCCGATCACTACGAACACCGCCAGGGTCTTGATCAGGGTGATGCCGAAGATGTCCTTGTAGGCCTCGCGGTGGGTCAGGCCGGTCACCGCCAGCAGGGTGATCACCGCGCCGTTGTGCGGCAGGGTGTCCATGCCGCCGGATGCCATCGACGCTATTCGGTGTAGCACTTCCAGCGGGATGTTGGCGGCATTGGCGGCGGCGATGAAGGTGTCGGACATGGCCGCCAGCGCAATGCTCATGCCGCCGGAGGCCGAGCCGGTGATGCCGGCCAGCAGGGTGACGGTGACCGCTTCGTTGATCAGCGGGTTGGGGATGTTCTTCAGCGCGTCGGCCAGTACCAGGAAGCCCGGCAGCGAGGCGATCACCGCGCCGAAGCCGTATTCCGACGCGGTGTTCATCGACGCCAGCAGGGCGCCGCCGACCGCGGTCTTGGTGCCTTCGGCGAGCTTGGCCTTGATCGCGCGAAAGCCGCAGATCAGCACCAGCAGGATGCCCAGCAGCAGCGCCGCCTGCACCGCCCAGATGCCGGTCAGCTTGGCCACTTCGCTGGTCACCGGCTGCGCCATGCCGGCCAGTTGCAGGCTGTGGGTCTTGCCGTAGACCTCGGGAATCCAGCGGGTGAACAGCAGGTTGGCCACGCCCACCAGAATCAGCGGTGACAGCGCCAGCCAGGGATTGGGCAGGGCGATGTCCTCGGCGGTCTCCGGCTCATTTCGCAGCTCGGTCCCGTAGCCTTCGCCGCGCGCCTTGGCTTTGCGCAGCTGGCGATGCAGATAGAACATGCCGACGCTGAACACGAACAGCGTGCCGATCACGCCCAGCCAGGGCGCCGCCCAGGAGGTGGTGCCGAAGAAGGTGGTGGGGATGATGTTCTGGATCTGCGGGGTGCCGGGCAGGGCATCCATCGTGAAGCTGAACGCACCGAGCGCGATGGTCGCCGGAATCAGCCGCTTGGGCATGTCGCTCTGGCGGAACATCTCGGCGGCGAACGGATACACGGCGAACACCACGACGAAAAGCGAAACCCCGCCGTAGGTCAGCAGCGCGCAGACCAGCACGATCACCAGCATGGCCTGGCGCGTGCCGAGCAGGCGGATCGCCGCGGCGACGATCGAGCGCGAGAAGCCGGACAGCTCGATCAGCTTGCCGAACACGGCACCGAGCAGGAATACCGGGAAGTACAGCTTGATGAAGCCGACCATCTTCTCCATGAACACGCCGGTGAAGGCCGGGGCCACGGCGGATGGATCGGTGAGCAGCACCGCACCGAGGGCGGCGACGGGGGCGAAAAGGATGACGCTGTAGCCGCGGTAGGCCGCCAGCATCAGCAGGGCCAGTGCGGCGAGGGCGATGGCGACGCTCATCGGGACGATCTCCTGGCCTGTTGCCGTGCGACCGGATGCTGCCGGGGCATTCGGGAGTTTCGCGGCGGTGACAGGCATGTTGTTTTTATTGTTCGGCGTGCGGACGATGCCGCCCGAACGATTTAGCGAGTTCCGTGCCAGATCGGTAACTGATTGATCCGACTGGCTTTTCGGTCAGGTGTTCAGTTATCCGGACAGGCCTTGATGTCCGCCGGACTGGACCCATATGTCCGCCAGGATGGACATGCGCCGGCCGCTGCGGGCAGCGCAGGCTGTCTGCGCACTGGCTATGCTGGCCAATATCGGCCGCGTTGCCATGGACGTCGGCGTCGGCAGGCACGGCCGATTCGTTACGGGTTTGGGAGGATGTTCGATGCGTGTTGCGCTTGTGTTGTCGCTGCTGGCGCCGCTGGTACAGGCGGCCGAACCGCTGGCACTGCGCCTGGGGGAACATGAGTTGTCTGCGGAGTACGCGGTGACCGCCGAGCAGCGCCAGGTCGGCCTGATGGGGCGCCACGAGCTGGCCGCCGACAGCGGCATGCTGTTTCGCTTCGACGAGGTGCGGCACAACTGCCTGTGGATGAAGAACACGCCGCTGCCGCTGTCGGCGGCGTTTCTCGATGAGCGAGGAGTGATCGTCGACCTGATCGACCTCGAGCCGCTCAGCCGGGAGATGCGTTGCGCCCAGGCACCGGCGCGCTACGCGCTGGAAACCAACCGCGGCTGGTTCACCGAGCGGGCGCTGGGCCTCGGCACGCCGGTGCAGGGCATCCCCGTCGACGCGCCGCTGTCGGCGCGCTGAGGTGGCCGGCGCGGGTGCGGGGCGCGCGCCTCAGTTCCAGCCCCAGAACTGCAGCCACCAGCCGTAGCCGATCAGCGCGGCCGCGCCGCTCATGCAGCTGAATGCCAGCAGCCGGCGCAGACCGTTGGTGCCGTGGCGGCCGATGACCTTCCAGGCCAGATACAGGCTCCAGATGATCGCGCCGACCAGCAGTGCCGCGCGTGCCAGCGGTACCCAGCTCAGCAGCAGGCCTTCGTAGCGCAGCAGCTTGACCGTGGTGGCGGAAAGACCGAGGAACAGCCCGGCGCCGCCCAGCGGCGTCAGGCTCAGCGCCAGATGGTGGAACACGTTGCCGCTGCGGCCCATCAGTCGCACGGCGGCTTGCACCAGCAGCCACAGGGCGCCGCCGACCAGCACGGCGCTGCCGCCGATGTAGGCCAGGATCGCCGCGCCGTCGAGCCAGCTGAATGCATCGTTGACCTGCGGATAGTGCGTCAGCAGCCACCAGGGCGCATCGGCTTCCAGCGGCCAGAACAGTTCGTGATCGACCAGCCATTCGGCGGCGGCCTGCTTGAGGGCGATGAACCACGGGCTGACCGTCCACTGGAAGGCGCCCATCGCCAGACCGAGCACGCCGAACAGCAGCAGGGTGCTGTCCCAGTGGCTGTGCTGCGGCTGGTTGCCGACGATAAGGATTTCCTGGTTCGGCGAGCGGGCGCTGAGCTGCACCGCGCCGCGCTGGCCGCTGCAACGGCCGCAGGCATGGCAGTCGCTGGCGCCCTGCATGCGGCGGATGTCCAGCAGCGGCGCGCAGTTGGGCGTGGCCAGGTGCGGCCCGCTGTTCTCCAGCCAGCGCTGTTCATCGACCTTGTAATGCAGTGGCGCGAGGCGCGCGAGCAGGGAGAACACGCCGCTGACCGGACACAGGTAACGGCACCAGACGCGTTTGCCGCGGCCGTAGAGGTAGCCCACCAGCATCGCCGCAACGGTGGAGCCGCCGAGGATCAGCAGCGCGGCCTGGGCGTAGTCGTAGACGCTGATCAGCTGGCCATAGACGGTGGTGAGGATGAACGCCACGGTCGGCCAGCCGCCCCAGCGAATCCAGCGTGGCGTGCCACGGCCCAGCCCGCGCCAGCTGATCCATTCGCTCAGCGAGCCTTCCGGGCAGAGCACGCCGCACCACATGCGGCCGAACAGCACCATCGACAGCAGCACGAAGGGCCACCACAGGCCCCAGAAGACGAACTGCGCCAGCAGCGTGAGGTTATCGAGCATACCCGCCTGGGCGGGCGGCAGTGGCAGCACGGCGGGGATCACCAGCAGCACCAGGTAGAACCCCACCACCAGCCACTGCACCGCGCGGATGATTTTGGCGTGTTCGCGCAGCCAGTCACCGACGCGCGCCAGCCAGGGCGCCTGGGCGATCATGCCGGCCTCGTCGCCAGCGCCACCGGCCGCGCGGGGCGCAGCCAGGCCCACACCGCCAGCCAGTACAGCAACAGGGTCAGCGCCGCGGCCAGCGACGGCATCGCGCGGTAGCCGGTGAGGCCGGCGATGGTGCTGCCCAGCGCGCTGCCGTCGTCCAGCCAGGCCGAGGTGTCCCACAGCGGATCGCCGAAGAAGCTGTAGAACTGCTCCGGCACATCCATGCCCATCAGCTGGCCGCTGAAACGATCCAGCCCGGCCATCAGCAGCGCGCTGCCGAGCAGCAGCAGGAGCACTTCGCTGACCTGGAAGAAGCGCCGCCAGCTGAAGAAGCGGCTACCGGCCTGCAGCGCCACGTAGCTGAGCAGTGCAAGCACGAAGCCCAGCGCGCCGCCGATGATGAAGCCGGTGAGGTCGTGGCCCTGCTGCTGGTTGCCGATGCCGTAGAGGAACACCACCGTTTCGCTGCCCTCACGCCCGACCGCGAGCATGGCGAGCAGCAGCAGGCCGAAGCCGCTGCCCTGGCTGAGCTTCTGCGCCGCGCTGTTCTGCAGGCTGCTCTTGAGGGTGCGGCCGTGGTGATGCATCCAGCCGACCATGTGCAGGATTAGCATGCTCGCCACCAGCAGCATGCCGCACTGGAACCACTCGCCGCCGCTGCCGGCCAGCCAGTCGCCGGCGCGCAGCACGCCCCAGCCCAGCGCGACCGCCAGCCCCAGACCGGCCGCGACGCCGCCCCAGAGCATGCGCAGCGCGTGGCCCGCGCCCGGCTGCTGGCGCAGCCAGGCATGCAGGATGCCGATCACCAGCAGTGCCTCGACGCTCTCGCGCCAGACGATGAACATGGATTGGCCCATGACTAGCTCCTGCGAACTACTTGGCGACGATCTCGCCTTCGGGAAGGTCCAGATGGAATTCGTCGAAGAACGGGTAGCGTCCCGGCTTCAACGGATGGATCACGACGAACGAGGTCACCCCCGGCGACAGCACCTTCTCCACCCGCAGCGGCGTGCTCTCGAACTCGGTCGGGCCGCTGCCGGCGTTGTGCACGACGATCTTGAAGCGCTGGCGTGCCGGCACTTCGATCGAGGCCGGTTCGAAGTGGCCGTCGCGGATGGTCAGCTCGTAAGTCGGCAGTGCCGCCTGGGCGCTGCCGGCAGCGCCGGTCAGCAGCAGGGCGCCGAGCAGGAATGTACGCATGGGCCTTCTCCGCCTCAGTAACCGCCTTTCTTGCCGATGCCGGCGTAGGTGAACTCGTAGTTCAGCTCGCAGCCTTCGAACCACGGGGCGACGCCGGTTTCCTTGTCGACGTGGCGGCCGAACATGGCGTGGCCCGAGCCCGGCGGCAGGATCTTGTAGGTCAGCTGGTACTTGCCCGGGCCGAGCAGCTTGACGTTGTCGCCGTAGTGCGGACCGTCGTTGGCGACCATCGGATGGAAGTCACCTTCGATGACTTCGCTCGAACCCTTCTTGCGCAGCGTGTAGTGGATGCTCAGGTAGGGCACGAAACTGCCTTCCTGCCAGCCGTTGCGGTTGTTTTCGGTGGCGGAGATGTCCGCTTCCAGGTGCACGTCGGATTTGGCCGCCGCGAGCATCATGCCGGCCGGGTCCATTTCCACCGGCTGCAGATAGACCGCGCCGACTTCCATGCCACCGCATTGCTGCGGCTCGCCGATGGGATATTCCTTGGCCTGGGCGAGGGGGGTGAGCAGCAGGGTGGTAATCGCGAGGGTGGCGGGGATACGCATGGAAGCCTCCGGTAGGGATAAGTACGGAAACAGACTCGCACTTGCAGCTCCTAATGATAATGATTCGTGTCAATTTCCAAAGAAATATTTTGTTACGGATGCGTCCGGCGAGCTGCCGTCGAGCGGTGATCGCAGTAGCGACGGGAGCTCGCGCCGGGCCGCGTCCGGTTGTCGCAGCGCGGCGTGGTGACCGCGTTGCAGTCGTCCGGCGCTGGTCGCGGCGCACCTTGCCCGGACGAATCCTCTAAGATGACGAACCCTTCGCCGTAGAGTCCGCCATGCCGCCGACCTCCGTTCTGGATGCCCGCACCGCCCGTGTCCTGCCCTGGCTGGTCGCCATCGCCTTCTTCATGCAGACGCTGGATGGCACCATTCTCAACACGGCGCTGCCGGCAATGGCGCGTGACCTGGCCGAGGACCCGCTGCGCATGCAGGGCGTGGTGATCGCCTACATGCTCACCGTGGCGCTGCTGATTCCGGCATCCGGCTGGATCGCCGACCGTTTCGGCACGCGCAAGACGTTCTTCTCGGCGGTGGTGCTGTTCACTTTTGGTTCGTTGCTCTGCGCATTGTCGGTCAGCCTCGATCAACTGATCGGCGCCCGCGTCGTGCAGGCTATCGGCGGTGCGCTGATGCTACCGGTGGGGCGGCTGGTGGTGCTGCGGGCCTTCCCGCGCAGCGAGTTCGTGCGGGTGATGACCTTCATCGCGCTGCCCGGCATGGTCGGGCCGCTGCTCGGGCCGACGCTCGGCGGCTGGCTGGTGCAGTACGCCTCCTGGCACTGGATCTTCCTGATCAACCTGCCGGTCGGGGTGATCGGCTGCATCGCGGCGTTCCGCTTCATGCCCGATTTCCGTGCGGAGAAGCGGATGCGCTTCGATACCCTCGGTTTCATCCTGTTCGGCGCGGCGATGCTGCTGATCACCATCGCCCTGGAGGGGCTCGGCGAGCTGCAGATGCCCCACGCACGGGTGCTGGTGCTGCTATTCGCCGGCGCTGCGTGCCTGGCGGCGTACTGGCTGCGCGCCGCCCGCATCGCCGCACCGCTGTTCAGTCCGCGGCTGTTCCATACGCGCAGCTTCGCGGTGGGTATCTGCGGCAATCTGTTCGCCCGCCTGGGCAGCGGCGCGCTGCCGTTCCTGTTGCCACTGCTGCTGCAGGTGGCGCTGGGCTACTCGCCGGCGCAGGCGGGGATGAGCATGATTCCGCTGGCGCTGGGCGCGATGCTGGTCAAGCCGCTGGCCAAGGGGCTGCTCGACCGCCTCGGCTACCGCAATCTGCTGATCGGCAACACCGTGCTGCTCGGCATGCTGATCGCCGGTTTGGCGACGGTGGATGCCGACACGCCCTACCTGCTCCTGCTCGCGCACCTGGGCCTGATCGGCGTGGGCAATTCGCTGCAGTTCACCGCGATGAACACCGTGACCCTGATCGGTCTCAGCAATGCCAACGCCAGCAGCGGCAACAGCCTGCTATCGGTGGTGGTACAGCTGTCGATGGGCCTCGGCGTCGCCGCCGCCGGCGCGCTGCTGGGCGGCTTCAGCGTGCCGGGGGCGCAGGGCGTCGAGGTGCTGCACGCCTTCGAGCTGACCTTCCTCTGCATCGGCGGCATGAGCCTGCTGGCGTCGAGCCTGTTCCTGCAGCTGGACCGCCACCACGGTGGCCCGGGCAGGGGCCAGCGTCCGTTGACGACACCTGACTGATGCCGCTGCAGCGGTGACCGGTACGTTTTGCCGACACATTTCACGCCATGCCGGCGCACCCGCGCGATTGCGGCGTCGTTGCTGGCGGCGAACCTGCTGCATTGCTTTACCTGTGCAGGTAAACATTATCGACCTGTCTTGTTGGGCGACATATCGTTCGTTTCAAGTTGATGGCGTTCTGCCAATGCACAAGGAGCGAATGATTATGCAAGTGCTGAGCCTGTCCTGGCTGGTCATGGGGCTGTCGCTGTGCGTGGTGCTGCTGACTCTGGGAGCGCTGTGCGTGCTGTGGCTGGGGTATCGCCGGCAGCGGCGGGAGCTGCACGTGCTGCGCGATCTGCTGCACGACATCGGCGCCACCATCCGGCGCCTGGAGCGCGAAAAGGCCGAGTTTTTCGCCGGCCTGCGCGCGGAAAAGGCGCATGTCGCGCAACTGCGCCGGCAGCTTGAGCTGCTGCGCCTGGCGCAGCGGGATGCCTATGGTCCGCTGAACCGCTAGGGCCGTGGCCGCAGCGGGCCGCTGTGCTAAGGTCGCAGCGCCACGGGACGACCCGGCGGCCTGTCCGAATATTGCGGGGACGACCCTGCCTGTCATGGAGTAGTCGTCATGCATACGGCCTGGCTCATGTTGATCGTCGCGGGGTTGCTGGAAGTGGGCTGGGCCATCGGCCTCAAGGCTTCCGAGGGCTTCACCCGGCCCTTGCCCAGCGTGTTCACCCTCATCGCGATGGCCGCGAGTTTCCTGCTGCTCGCCCGGGCCATGCAGGTGCTGCCGGTCGGCACGGCCTATGCGATCTGGGTTGGCATCGGCGCGCTGGGCACCGTGCTGCTGGGCATCCTGATCTTCGGCGAAAGCGCATCGCCCGCGCGGCTGATCAGCATGGCCCTGCTGCTGGCCGGGCTGGTGGGGCTCAAGCTGGCGTCTTGACGCGCGCATCCGCGGCCCCGGTCGGCGCGAAGCGATTTCCCTCGATTTGCGCCGCTGCGGCTGAATACGCTTTGCCGCGCTGGCGGTCGCGCTATATGTTCTTGCTCAGGTTTGTCGTTCGGCGACGCCATTGGGCGGCTTCGCCATACCCATCCAGCAAAGGAGTAGTCCCATGAAAACCGTTGCGCAGGTGATTGGCGCCAAGCAGACACAAGGCATCGTGACCATCGCACCCGAGGATTCGGTGTTCGAGGCGCTGAAAGTGATGGAGCAGAAGAACGTCGGCGCGCTGCCGGTCGCCGATGCCTCGGGCCGCCTGGTCGGCATCGTCAGCGAGCGCGACTATGCCCGCAAGATGGTCCTGCTGGGCCGCTCCTCGTTCGTCACCCAGGTCAGCGCCATCATGACCCGCTCGGTGGTCACCGTGGAGCCACGCCAGAGCATCCGCGAGTGCATGGAGATCATGACCGAGAAGCACCTGCGCCACCTGCCGGTGCTGGATGAGGGGCGCACCATCGGCCTGCTGTCCATCGGCGACGTGGTCAAGGAAACAATGGCCGAACAGGACAGCCTGATCCAGCAGCTGGAACAGTACATCCGCGGCGAATGACCAGCGTTGCACCGCCAGGTTGCGTCTGCGACCGGGGCTGCATCCGCGGGCCCAGATGCATGGCGGGATGGGTGAGGGGGCGCGTCATCCGGACATCTGCCGCTCCTGCCCGGATGTAGCCACCCGCTTGAACTCGGGGCTGTATTTCTTGTACTTGGGCATGAACACTCCCTCAGCTCGGTGTGAACTTACTCGAACGTGTCCGTGCTACCGGGGTAGGGCCGGGGGAATTAAAGATTTATACATAAGATATTGTTTTAAATGGATTTATTTAAAAGTTCATTATTAAGTGCCCCCATAAGTGCCCCCGTGCACGTATTTCCGATGAGCGGCTATTTAAGGAGTTGAACTGGCGTCCTGAATCTCGTTAGCGACCGGGCGAGGCCAGTCAACCACCGGTAGCATTTAATAGAGTCGGTCGTGTACAGCACAACCTCGGTTAGCTGGCCAGAGGGTTTGATGCCCAGCTCAGACCGGTTGCTGGGTAGATGTCAGGTCACGCAGTTGGGTTTTTTCAGCGGCAGCGCACCATGGGCTCATCTAAGACGATTTGAGCTGAGGTGCGGTATGAGACACTCGATGGTTACCTGCCACAACTGTGGCAAAGCGATGGTTCCGAGAGCGTCATATAGCCGTGGTTTCTGGGGGTATTCGCCTTCGTCCAATCATTGCCCCTTTTGCCTGAGTGAGAACTGGCACGGCGGAAATCCAGCGTTAGGGGCTCGGCTGTTCGCGTTGGTAGGCCTAGCTCTTGGTGTTCTGGCCTGCGTATTGGTGGGGGCTCTTCTGTTCAAGGTGCAGTGGTGGCTTGGTGTCGAAGGACAGTGGTCTCTATTGACGCTTGGCACATGTGCTGTGTCGGTTACCGCGGGATACCATTTTTACAACTGGTTTGTTGATTGCTGACCGGTGATCGTGCTGTGGAAGGCAGCAATC
>AJXE01000011.1 GCA_000263395.1 Stutzerimonas stutzeri TS44 | reverse complement strand
GATACAGCAGAAGTTTGGCATCGATGCCATGGAAGTCACCGATGAGGTCTTCGAAAGCGCCGCCTCAATCGTCTTCGATCAGGCGGAAAACCGGATGCACACCATCAAGGCGGTCCTAGTCGCCACCCTGGGAGCCTGACATGCTGATAGTCGCAGCCCTGGGCGGCAACGCCCTCTTAAAGCGTGGTGAGCCTTTGACCGCGCGTACCCAGCGCGCCAATGTGCGGGTCGCCGCCCAAGGCCTGGCGGCTATTGTGCAGGCTGGCCATGACTTGGTCATTACCCATGGCAACGGCCCCCAGGTGGGTCTGCTGGCATTGCAGGGTGCCGCCTACAAGCCGGACGAAGCCTATCCCCTGGATGTGCTGGGGGCGGAAACCGAAGGCATGATCGGCTACGTCATCGAACAGGAACTGGAGAATGCGCTGAATCACGACCGGCCGGTGGCCACCTTGCTGACCCAGGTGGTGGTGGATCAGCACGACCCAGCGTTCGACAACCCGACCAAATTCATCGGGCCCGTGTATGAGCGGGCCGAGGCTCAATCCCGAGCCCAGGCAGCCGGCTGGCATATCGCCCAGGATGGCGACAAATGGCGCAGAGTGGTGCCGTCCCCCAGGCCGCTTGAGATCCCCGACCTGCAGGTGATCAAGTTGCTGTTGGAGCAGGGCGTGGTGGTGATCTGCGCGGGTGGCGGGGGGATCCCGATATTACGCCGGGCAGACGGTAGCACGGTGGGTGTTGAGGCGGTCATCGACAAGGATGCGGCTAGCGCCCTGCTGGCGCAGCAACTCAAGGCCGATGCCCTGTTGTTGCTGACCGATATCGATGCAATTTATCGGGACTTCGGCAAGGACAGCGCGGCGGCGATCCGTAGCCTGAGCGTGGAGGAGGGACGTGCTCTCAACCTGCCTGCCGGTTCCATGGGCCCAAAACTGGCGGCTGCAGCCGACTTTGCCGAATACGGAGGATTCAGCGGCATCGGCAGATTGGAAGATGCGGTAGGTATTTTACAGGGCAGCGCCGGCACTAGAATCCGGGGACGTTTAAACTGAAAATAAGATATTCGAGTAGAAACTGAGCGAGGGCGATTTGCCTTCATTCTCCGGCCATTCCCTGACGCGCTGAAGAAGCAGGGATTCCCTCAGCAGCGCGCTCAGGGAATCAATTACGATCCGGGTCGTCGTCAAGCGTCAACAGAATCGTCATCGACGAATACCTTCAACTCGAGCGGTGGCGCTTAGCCAATGTAAGGTCCCTCGACGAAGCCGGCATTTTCTTGGCTTAGGGGCACCGGCAGGTCTAGCACAGAGGTTAGGCTCTGGTGCGCAACGAATGCTGGCCGCACCTCACCACCCAGGCACACCCTCGCGGATCAACCGGGAAAAGTCCGTATCGTCACCTGCCCGCCGAGCCCGTTCGGTTATTCGTCCCCGCTGGCGCAACTCCTGTAGGCTGAAACTCTGCTCCAAACCGCCGACATCCTGGAGATATCCGGGTAGATAGCCTGTGAGCAGCAGTCTGTAATCAAACGGCAATCCGCTGACTATTTGCCGCATCATATCGAAGACGATAGTGGTGCAGTTGGCAGTAACGGTATTGTAGAACCGCGCTGTTTTGTTCAATTGGTTGGCCTGTTCGAGATAGGACAGGAACAGCTCGCGCATTGCGTCCGGAGGCATATTCACCCGGTAGAGATAGACATCCTCGCCGCGGACGTTTGTGCGCACCCGCAGCGCATCCCTCTCGTCCGTAGCCACGATACTGAGCTCGAACTGCTTGAAGAACCCACCGATCTCGGAATAGCGTTCGCCGCGCTCCTTACGGATCTCCACGGTGAACACAAGGAACCGGCCGTCATCGAAACCGAATGACACCAGTACGTGTGCGATCGCCGGCATGCCCCAGTAGGAAGTCGCCAGATCGATCGAGGCCAGCCGGTCCAGATCATAGCGGCGTGTTTCCCAGCGAGCATCATAGTCCTCGTCGCTACGCCAGTCGAAATTGCGCACGTTGTGCAAGGTTACCTGACTGCCGTCCGCACGCCCGTAGGTCATTTTTATCAGATCGTCGGTCCAGACCCGATGGTTCGAGGGTTCCAAGGAGCTCCACCAGACCTGCAATAGCGCAAACAGGGACAGATAGCCGCAGATCGCTATCCAGGGCCGCAGCCGCCAGAGCGCGATGAGCAGCGTCGAGGCAAGGAGGCACCACAGAGCAATCGACGCGCTCTTGCCCGCTGCGGTCATCGGCAACTGGTACCACAACGCCATGGCGCCCCAGGCTGTAGCCAGCAGCATTGCTAGCGAAGCCAGTATCCGCGGATAAAAACGCCAGGTCATGGCGCCGGTCTTGCGAACCGGTCGCCGTCTGCCTGCTGTAGATGAACGTGCAGGATGCGGCGAATTTCCATGATGGCTTCGGGAGTCTCCTGCACACTATGGCCGAAAGGAATTACGATTTCCGACTCCGCCCCAGCCAGATGAGAGCTGGAATACGGCACCACACCATCGCTGGAATCCAGCAGTGACAGCGCGGGGGTGTAGTTGCCGATGATCGAGTGGTAGCGGACCATAGGCGAGATGGGCAGCTCAGCACTCAGCCTGACGAAAGGATCGTTGCTGCTGAGGTTATCGATGCTGTTGACTGGCCGGGTCAGCACCTCGGCATCGGCCGAATCCGGGACGACCAGTAACTGCGCGACGTCTGTGATCCGCCCGAGCACCGAGACCGGCAGCTTGACCAGGCCCGCAGCCCAGCGCGAAATGCGGTTCTCGGCGAAAGGCGTGCCGCGGTGAGGCGCCGCGACGAAAATCGCACGGCTGACGTCGGGCAAGGGCTCAAACCTCACATAGGGGCCGACCTCCTTCTGCACCCGCTCGAGCCTGCGCCCATGGAGCGGATACCTCTCCAGCAGGGCGTCCCACAGTCGATCCCCGGAAGACGACAGCATCAGCCGCGACAGCACCCCACCCATGCTGTGCCCAATCACCACCATATCCCGAGAGGCCTGGGCCGTTCCGCTCGGATCGAAGTGCTCAAGGGTCTGTTCAATGGCCGTACGGATCGCTTTGTTGTTGAATGCCAACGGCGCGTTGGTCGGGTAATACACCTGCCAGATTTGGTAGTGCTGCCGCAAGGTTTCGTCACCCAACACCTCGTTGGCGACATTGATCCAGGCTTCCGGACTGCTGGCCAGGCCATGGAGCATGACAATGATTCGGCGATTCGGATCATAGGGCTGCATCAGATAGACATGCGGCTTTTCCAGTACCTCGCCCCTGCCCACCAAGGTCAGCAACGACTGGGTAGCAAATCCCGAACGGGCCAGCCAGAGCCCGTAGCCAGATGTGAAGCTGCCCGCCAGTGGGATCTCGCGCCCGGCTAGCGAGATGCTATTCTGGCGAAAAGGGTCGTAACCGACGATATGTACCTTTTGCGTGCTCAGAACCTCGTCCAGGGTTGTCCCCGGAAAACTCACCACCGCGGTGACGGCGGGAAACGGCGTCTCGCTCCAGGCCAGTTCCGCGCTGTCCTTCGTCACGACCCGGCGGTCTGTCATCGCGACCAATTCGGCCCCCAGACCGTCGCGTCGATACTGGTTTCGTAAGCCCTTGAATGAAAGAGAAGCAGCCGGTATCAACGCCTTCGGCAGGTCTCGGCCGCCGGCTAGGCGAACATCGCCAACCGTACCCTGAATCTGCCAACGACCGTTCTGCATCACGAAGACGCCCTTGCCTTCGCCAGTCTCCGGCGGATTGCCCCGATAACGCTCAAACAGTCCGGTCAACGCCTGTTGCACAGAGAAATTGTAATAATCGCGAACCTGGGTCTGGCGGTCGTCCAAGGCCCTCTGCCCCAATGTGCGCTCGGTCATGAATAGATAAGCGTAGGCGTGCCGGGCACTTTCCAGATACGCATCCAGCATGGCGTCGGTCTGTGCATCACTATGGTCCAATCGATCCAACCGCAACGCCTCCTGCAGCCAGAGCTCGGCCAATACCGACAGGCGCTGCTCGTCACCTAAAGCCTTCGACTTGCCCAGCGTTCGAAGGCAGACTTCAGCGGCTGCCGTACATTCGTCCCGGTCGATACCAACCACCTGCAGCGCGGCACCCACCGAAGTGCTGAGTCGCCCCGTGCTCAGCACATCCCCGCGGCGCAGGGACATGTAGTCCCTGGTTTCAAGGGCGGATACCTTGACCCCGGCGCAGCCGCCCAGCATCAGGAGCAGAAGCAGGAGAAATGCCCCCTGCCACAACGTCCCGGCATAACGCCGCCCGCAAAGCAGAACTAGTTGAACATTCAAGCTAAGCGTCTTCGAAAATTTGGCCGAGGAAGCGTCCAACCGGAGCACGGATACCTCAATGCAGTCTGAGAGACTCGCGCCGGAACACCGAATTGGTTTATTCGCCAAAGACACGGTGCTCTCACGCTCCGCCAAAGGTGATGTACATCTTGTATCCCAGCACCGACATCACACCGACGATGCCCAACCCGATCAATGCAGCCCCCCAATCCCTTTCGCGCGCGGCAAACCCGACCGTCATCGTCAGAAACGCCACCAGCAAAATGAAAAGCATCACGTTCAATTCGTCCATTACCAATTCTTCCTAATGGGGCGGTTTACTTGGGTGGGTACACCTCGCATATGAATTACAACCAAGTCGAGAGCGTGATCGAACCGAAATGGTCGTGTTCCTGCTGCCCATTGAACTCGCGAGTGCGCCAGACGCTGGCGAATGCCAGTTGCCAGCGGCTCCACGTCAGTGCGATGCCAAGCTTGGCATCGCCGACCTGGTCGCGGCGATCCACCGAATGACTGTCCTCAAATGTGTTGCCGTCAAGTAGCATGTTCTGCGCGATATAGCGGCCCTCGAGATTGGCAAAGCCGTACCACCCAAACCCGCTACCCGGGCGGAAGTACTGGCTACCGCTTTGCCCTGGCGTAACCGAAGAAATGCTGAAGCTGCGCTGCAGGTTCTGTCCGAGCCTCGCCCCCACGCTCGCAGATGCATAGGTGTACAAATTTCCGAGCGAGAAGCCGAGGCTAGGGCCGTACTCCAGTTCCAGCCCGCCTATACGCTCCTGCAGCCACCAGCGGTGCTGGTAGGCGAGATTGACAAAGGCTTCGTTATCCAGCTGATGCTCCCAGCCATTGGGCTCGTCGCTTCCGGTGACCTTGTGCACGGCGCGCTGCAGCCGCTTGCCGCCTGCTGCCGGGCCGACGATACCGACGTCCAAGTGCAGTTCTTCGGCCGAACGCCAGCCCTCATGCTGAACGCCAGAAAACAGCGAAACCCCCGCGAACATCAGCCCGGCATATGGGCGATCGTCCCCTATCAGTCCATGGTTTTCGATTTCCTCGGGGGTATATATCTGGTGGCCGAAACGGTAGGCGACGTTGTCCACCGCGCTCTCCGACCACCCTGGGATGAGATCAGCAATACTACGAGTCCAGTGATTCTGTTCAGGCTCGAAGCCCCAGATCACTTCAAGCCCGTTGCTGTAATGACCATCGCTTCCCGAGGAGATGATGTCGTTTTCCGCTTTGATCGACAGCGTATCGGCTTCCGCCGCAGCGCAAGCGACCAACAGCAGGGTCAGCAGTCCTGAGCGGAACTGGGTGCGATATTTCATTAATGATCCACCAGCACAGTGACGACTGCGTAAGCGAGCCTGACCGGATTGCGGTACACCGGAGTCGACAGCGAACCGGGCCTGGACGGACGGTTCAGGAGGCTCCCAATTCAGGTTGGGCTTCAAATACGGAGACTGGGTCATGCGAATCGATCTAGTCGTAAAGTTTGGCATGCTAACAAACTAGAATATTATGTCTAGTAATGCTGCACACCTCAGCGTCTTCCGCTAGCATTCAGAGCATGACCACAGAAATACCGCCCCTCACGCGTCCATCGAAAGCTGGCCGGACGCCACGCAAACCACTACAGGATCGCGGGCACGAGCGTGTCACCGCCATTCTGGATGCCTGCGCGAGAGTGTTGCAGCGTGACGGCGAAGCGGGCCTTACCATGCATCGTCTTGCCAAGGAGGCGGGCACCTCCATTGGCTCGCTTTATCACTTCTTTCCAGACAAACAGAGCGTCCTCGCCGCCCTCAATCAGCGTCACACCGACGCGCTGTGTACCATCACCAAGCGACTGGAGCAGATCGACGATCACGTCTGGAAGCGCCTTTCTACAGCGCAGATGGTGGAACGGCTCATCGTTCCCTTTCTTGAATACATTGCTCGTCACCGGGATATCCAGTTGCTGCTCAGCCCGACCCTAGGCGATCGGCAGCTTCATTCGCCAGCGCTTCGCGCCGCAGTGCGTTCCATCTACGAAAAGGTTCTCCACATGAGGTTGCCCGACGCAAGTGCCGAAGATTTGCGCGCCTATAGTGCGGTTCTGTTATCCATACCATCCGGGATGTTCCATTCGGCTCCAGAGACGGACGAAAGCCTGGAGCGGATCTGGCTACAGGAGATTCCGCGCGCCCTGATTGGCTATCTCAATGCGCTTGGGGACTGAAGCGAGAGCACCATCTCACCAGCAGAGGAAGACGCCGCAGATAGCGCGGACGGGTCTCCTGGCACCTCGGGCGCTCGCGGGCCACGGTCATTGGTGAGCGGCTCATTCCCCATGCTGGTGACGCCGACCTCGTCGGTCAGCCATTGTTCAAATAGCCGGCTTGCGGCTGGCCCTTCCCTCGCCGCGTAATAAACCAGACGTAGATCGCGGTCGACATCGATTGTAAGAGACGTATGGTCGAACACTACCAGCCCAATGTCCGGGATTCGCAAGTGCCGTACGCCCTGGCAAGGACCGTGGATGTCGTGCTGACGCCACCAGGTCCTGAATTCCGTATCGACTTTTTCCAGATCCGTGACCAGCGTGCCGATGTCCGGATCGAGCGGCGCCCTGACGAAGTCGCGGCGGAAACTTGAAAGGATCTGCAGTGCCTGATCGTCCCAAGGATCAAACAGGGTCCGCATTGTAGGTGCGGTGAACAGCAGCCAGAGCAGATTGCGGCGCTCGACTGGAAAACTAGAGAAGCCGAACACCCTGTCGGCCGCCGCATTCCAGGCGAGTACGTCCCAGCGCAGGTTCAAAACATACGCTGGGCGCATCGGCAGATCGGCTATCAATCTGTGAATCAGCGGCGGCACCACGCACCAAGTTTTACCAGGCTCCGGTGGCAATCGCTGGTGGGCCAATAGAAACAGATGGCGACGCTCTGTCGCATCCAGTTTGAGCGTCCTAGAGAGATTCTCGAGAAATGCTGCCGAAACGCCGATCTCCCGCCCCTGCTCGAGCCAGGTGTACCAGGACAAACCCACCCCAGCCAGAGCCGCGACCTCCTCACGTCGAAGTCCCGGCGTACGTCGCCTGCCGCCCGACGGAAGCCCCACTTCCTCGGGCGTAATGCGTTCACGGCGGCTGCGCAGGAAGTCCGCAAGCTCGGCCCGGTTTCGTTTGAGGCTGCGTGGCGCGCTCACCTGGTGACCCTCAGTAACCCGCTAACGCCGCACTTAGACTAGCCAACGTCGCGCAAAACCCATTTCAGAGCGCTCAATCATGGGTGAGGCGGCTTGATCGATAGGAGATAAACGGATGTGTCATTTATTGCTTCGCGAATAGCTGGAGTCATTGAAGTCGCCCAACCAATACCGCACTTTCACGACACTCATCCGCATCTGTGACTAACCCCCCCGCCCAAGCCCCACGACAATGACCAGCTACCGGCCGATTGTCTAATGCAGCAACGACTAATGGGCATGTTTCACGGTGACCCGATGGCGACCGCACCGACCACCGACCACCGACCGCCTGTGAGACGGATAGGCCTAGGATGGATGATTACGCCATAGTGCAGCAAATGAGAGCTACTAGAAAAACAGGCCTGAAAGGGAGACTACTGGTGGTAGTGCATAAAAGCATGGGTGCTCGTTCGAACATCCAACACCCGCCGTTATCTCAACGGAAGTATGCACTTGCCGGCCTACCTGGGATGAAGTGACAAAAAAGCAGAAAGTGCTAAACATCGCAATACGCGACATTTTCATGGCTCATGCCCCTTTTATTCTGTGTGAGGGTGAATGTCCAAGACTCAAGATAGGCTTTAGCTGGCCCTAGCGCCACTACCACTCGGAGCTTTTTTAGGCGTTATCAACGAAAACGTTTAAATAATGCCGTCGCTTTAGCTGATCAAGGCTAAGCGGGCCAGCAATACCGATGCTTAGCCCATAAAATCAGGATTATCGACTAATCCATCCAATCAGCCAGTGTAGCGCCCAGCAATTCAGGATCAGTTACAAAAGGTTCATGTGGCGTATCGATTTCGATGAGGTGCTCACAGCCTAATCTTTCAGCGAACCTACGCTGCCATTCAGGCGGCAAAATGCCATCCCTGGACGTTAGGATGTAAACCGAAGGCACCGTACTTGCATAGCCTTCTCGGACCGCTGGCTCGGTGGCTACTGCAGGAGGCGTAACGTCGTCGGTAGCCTCTTCCAGCAACCATGCAAGCTGCGCGTCGGTCATATCGGCACCGAACATTGCTTTCTGCATGTCAGCTGGCGGGGTAGTGAGAGGATTCATAGGCCAACCAACCTCTTCCGAGTTCTGGCCATGCAAGGACGATCCGAGCAGTTGCATGATCGATTGACCCTCGGCCGGTACCGCCGTTGCGAGGTAGACAAGCCGTGAGTAGAGCGACTGATCTTCGATGACCATCAATGGCAACAGAACACCCGCAATTGAGTGGCCGAGCAGCACGGCGTCGCGAACGTTTGCAGCTCTCAACTCGTCGTTGAGTTCTTTGACGATGTCGCCAAGGGTCAGCGTCGATACATCCCGGCCACGTTTCGTGCCGCAACCAGGCATATCAAGACAGATCACCCGATCGAACAGCGGCTCGCGCTGCTTGATCGCGTCGACAAAAAACTTCCAGCACCAAGACCCGTGCTGCCCGCCGTGAAGCAATACCAGATCGGTCATCGATCCGCCCCCTCTGCCATCCAGGCCCGCGTCGGCCGCCTGCCTATCGATCAAGCTTCATCGACTTTTCATACGAACCTACTGCAACGGCATAGTGATCAACCTTTTTCAAAAAGGTCTTCTTGTACTCGGTTTGGCCGGTTACAGGGTTGCGCCATATATAGGAGACTTCCCCGGTATCGCCCTGCGCCATCGTCTGCAGCATCTGTTTGCCTATCGGCTGGCCGTCGGCGGAACGTAACGCCTGGAAGTCGGTGCCTACCAAGCGTCGTATGAAGCCATGGGCAATAAACTTCTTGGTGTTCAAATCAACGACGAACGCATAGAGGTCATCCTGGCTCAGCGCTTGGTCATGCTTGTTGATTCGGCCAAAAGTCGACTTCGGATCGGCCTTTACTTCGCTGGCAACTTTTTCCAGCAGCTCTTCTGCCGCTTCACTGCTGGAGCGAGGCATGTAGTAGCCGACCGAAATGACGCGGTCGCCAACTCGCTGGTAGAACACCTGCTTGCGTTCGACCTTGCCATGCTGCCAGTTCCACCAACGGTAATCCGCGCTGCGCAGCGTGCCGTCTTCGGGCTCCTTCAATGCGGCTTCGAACGCAGCCTTCAGGTCCTCATCCAGAACATTGGTGACCTGCTTGCCGATCAGCTTCGCGGAAGGGCCACCACTGGCGAGCATCACCCCGGATGTATCGACAACGTAGATGTAGAGCTCACCATCGATGTAATCGCCTTGTCGGCTGAACTTGGCCAACGCCTTGTCGCCTTCCGCCTGGTACGCCGCCACGGCCTTGCCCAACAGCGCCTTGGCGCGCTCGGCCTCGGCGCTATAGTCGTCCGCCTGGCTGACGGGCTGGGCAAGGCTCAGCATCGAAACCGCACTCAGGCACAAAGCAAGAAAGACTCGATAGAAGCCCATGGGTGTCATTCTCCTAGGGTCCCGCTGGTTGGCATTCGGGGATGTCACAAAGCTCGGCCAATAATTTCTTTCATGATTTCAGATGTGCCGCCATAAATACGCGCCACTCGGGCATCGACCCAGGCACGGCTAATCTTGTATTCGCTCATGAATCCGTAGCCGCCATGAAGCTGAAGGAACTCATCGAGCAATTTGCCCTGCATTTCGGAGCCCAGCAGTTTCGCCATGGCTGCGACGTCAGGTGCAAGCTCCCCACGCATGACCTTTTCCAGGCAATCATCAACGAACACCCGCAGCATGGTCGCCTGCGCCTTGGCCTCCGCCAGCTTGAAGCGCGTGTTCTGGAAGTCCAGCACCGGCTTGCCGAACACTTTGCGCTCGCGTGTGTAATCAATGGTTTCCTGCAGCAGCGTATCAATTGACTGCGCCGCGCGGATCGCGATGATCAGCCGCTCCCATGCGAGCTGATGAGTCAGGTACTTGAAGCCCATGCCCTCCTCTCCCAAGCGATTAGCGGCCGGGACCCGCACTTCATCGAAGAACAGCTCGGCGGTGTCCTGGCCTTTGAGGCCGATTTTTTCCAGCCGCCGCCCTTTGGAAAACCCCTCTCGCTCTTCTTCGATACAAATCAGCGTCAGCTCTTTAGCGGCCGGATCGAGCTTGGTCGCCGTAACGATCAACCCGGCATTGCTGCCGTTGGTAATGAAGGTTTTCTGTCCGGAAACGATGTAGTCATCGCCATCACGTCGCGCCAGTGTGCGCATCGAACGCAGGTCGCTGCCGATGCCCGGTTCGCTCATGGCGATGACACCGATCAGCTCACCGCTGACCATGCGCGGAAGCCACTTCTGTTTCTGCTCTTCACTGCCATAAGCGACGATATAGGGCGCGACGATTTCCGAATGAGTGGTAAATCCGACTGCGGTCGCGTTGGCCCGCGCAAGCTCCTCGATCATGACGGCGGAGTGGCCAAAGTCGCCACCGGAGCCGCCGTACTCTTCAGGTACGGTCGAACAGAGCAGCCCCAATTCGCCGGCCTTGAGCCAGAGCTCCTTGGGCACGATGCCGTTCTTTTCCCACTCATGCAGGTTCGGCACAATTTCGCGATCGACGAAACGCCGGGCCATTTCGCGGAACATATTGTGATCTTCGCGGAAAACGCCACGCATCATTACTACTCCTAAATTCTTCGTTGCTTCTGCAAACGGCGCTGATCAGCGATCCAGGTAGTCAGGGCTACGCTTCTCGACGAAGGCAGCCACCGCTTCCTGATGATCTTCGGTGTGATGCGCCAAAGACTGGTACGCCGCGGACAGCTCCAGCAATGAGTCGAGTCGCATATGTTGGCCTTCGCGCAACAGGCGCTTGCACAGCCGTAGCGCATGCCCCGGATTGGCGGCGATCCGCTGAGCCAACGCCTGCGCTTCGGCTTGCAGCGTTTCATGTGTGCAGACTTGCTCCACCAAACCCCACTCCAATGCTTTCGCAGCATTGATGGTGTCGCCGGTGAACGCCATCAGGCTGGCCTTGGGAATTCCGATGATTCGCGGCAGCAACCAGGCGCCGCCATCTCCCGGAACGATGCCAAGGCGCACGAAGCTCTCAGCAAACAGTGCCGAGCTCGCAGCCAGACGGATGTCGCACATACAGGCCAAGTCGAGACCGGCGCCAATCGCTGGGCCGTTGACCGCGGCGATTATGGGTATGTCCAGCTCATACAGCGCGAGCGGAATCCTTTGAATACCGTCACGATAGGTGTTACGCAGCTCATACGGCGAACCAGCGAAGATACCCGCACGGTCGCGCATGTCCTTCACGTTGCCACCGGCGCAGAAAGCACTGCCATTGCCGGTCAGCACCATTACCCGCGCCGTGCGGTCACTCCGCAACTGAGCACAGAGATCGACGAACTCCTGGATCTGCTCAGGGGAGGTTAACGCATTGCGGGTTTCGGGATGGTTCATGCGAACGGTGACGATGCCGCCATCACTTTCGATTTGCAGAAACGCACTCATAACGGTTTCTCCGCGAGACTCGATAGCGACTGGCTGGCATGGCCGGTGATCAGCGGCCAATAGCCTCCACTACCTACTGAGCAGACCATCTGGCCGATACGCTGACTCCAGACGCTAGCCGAGCCGAACTCGCTGCGCCAGGCCCACAGCCGGCGTGAGAACAGATGCAGCGAATATTCCTGAGTAAAGCCGATGGCACCGTGCACCGAATGGGCAATGCTTGCACCAGCGCTGGCCGCCTTGGCGCAACTGACCTTCGCAGCCGCAATGGTCAGCCCCGCAAATGCAGCATCCGACTCAGCAAAGGCAGCCTCGGCAGCGATGTTCGCGGCTGCCGTCTGTTCGGCAAATACTGCAAGCTGCTGCTGGATGGCCTGAAATGCGCCGATTGGCCGCCCAAACTGCGAACGCTCGGTGGCGTAGCCGGATGTCATCTCCAGCAGCGCATGCAAGGCACCTGCGATCTGCGCCGAGCGCAGCATCGCGCCACCCAGCAGCAGCACATCGGCAGACAGCTCGCCAGGCAACGGAGCGCAAGCCAACACCTGTGCGTTGTTGAAATGTAGGGAGTCGCGAGGCTCGCCCGCGACGTTCAGGCTCAGCGTTTGGCCGGCGGCGCGGGCTACCGACAGCAACACAACGCTGGGCGTCTCGCTACCAGCGTCGGCTATAGCGACCAGCGACTCGACATGACGGCCCCACGGCACGTCTCGCACGGTGCCGTTTACCACCCCGTCATTCAGGTTCAGCTGCGCATTGGCTGAAAAGCTGATGGCCGCGGTGCGCGGCTCAAGCCCGGCCTTACCCAGCAACCAGTTGGCCAGTAGCGCTTCGCCCAGCGGCACAGGCGCGGCGTACCTTCCAGCAGCGCGCGCTAATACATAGACATCACCCCATCCCGCTTCCGCTCCGCCAAGGGCTTCTGGAACAGCGGCCAGCGCAAAACCGGACTCTTCCACCGCAGCCCAAAGCTGCGCAGGCCATTCCCCACCTTCGCAGCCTTGTACGTATTCCGGAGTCGCCAGATCAGCAAGCAGGCGCTCGATAGTCGATTCGAATAGTTCTCGCATGATTATCGCAACCCCAATCCGCGCGCGATGATCCCGCGCAGGATTTCGCGGGTGCCTCCGCGCAGTGAGAAAGACGGTGCCATTTGAGTCAGGTAGGCAAGAACCTGCGCATGCTCGCTACCGCCGTTCTGGCGAGGCTCGGCCTCGAGCAGCAATTGGGCGATCTCGGGTATTTCCTGTTCGAACTGATTACCGAGGTCCTTCACGCATGAAGCAGCCCAGGCTGGATGTTCGCCGGCCGCCAATTGTGCGGTCACTGCCAGCGACATGTTGCGCAACGTCAGCAGCCTCGCGGTCAGTCGCCCGATTTCACGGCTTTGCAAAGCGTCCGGCGCGGTGCCCATCCCGGCAATCACCGTCTTGATCAGCTCTATACAGCTGAGAAAACGCTCCGGGCCACTGCGCTCGAAAGCCAGCTCGGCTGTTACCTGATCCCAGCCCTTGCCTTCGGTACCAATAAGCGCGTCTGCATCGAGTTGCACATTGTCGAAGAACACTTCATTGAAGTGCTCGCCGCCAGTGAGATCGCGAATAGGCCGAATGGTGATACCCGGCAACTTAAGATCAACGACGAACTGCGACATGCCCTCATGACGCGCCGCCTGTTTTTCACCAGTGCGCACCAGGGCGATCATGAAGTGCGAGTGCTGCGCGTTGGTCGTCCAGACCTTTTGCCCATTGAGCAGCCAGCCGGCGTCATTCCGCACAGCTGCGGTCTTGATCGAGGCGAGATCGGAGCCGGAGTTCGGTTCGCTCATGCCGATGCAAAAGTAACTTTCACCACGGCAAATCGGCGGCAAATATCGCTCTCTCTGCGCTTCGGTGCCGAAACGGTTGATCAGCGGCCCGCTCTGCCGGTCGGCAATCCAGTGCGCCGAAACCGGCGCGCCGGCTGCGAGCAGCTCTTCGATGATCACGTAACGAGCAAACGGACCCGCCGCGGCGCCGCCGTACTGCTCGGGCATAGCCATACCAACCCAGCCCTGGGTACCTAGCTTGCGGCTGAAGGCAGCATCGAAACCCATCCATGACTGCGCTCTGGCTGTCGCCGGATAGTCGGCAAGATGGCTTTTGAGAAACTCCCGCACCTCCGCACGAAGGGATTCGGCCTCGGCGGGAATTCTACTGTAACTGAACTGAGTGATAGACATATGCACGCTCATCAACTGGACGCAAGACTCTAGAAGTAGCCCCTGGACAGGCGCACTCGCGAGGCGTGACTACCTATCGCAAATGAACCTGCCCCAACGGGGAATTACTGTGCCTTGCCGCTACTTTTTACGACCTGCTAGAGAGCAGTTCCGGCATCAGCCTTCTCGAACATCGCGTTGATGTCCCCCGACGTGACTGGCTTGCCGTCATTGCGACCGTGGTCGGCGCCGCCGAGTCCCAATGCTGGCTCGATCTTGACGTGCGCCGCTTTCTTGCGAAGTTCGCCTACTGTGCAATTCTCGCGTCCATGAATGGAGAATGGGTCGAAAGAGAACTCCCGCATCGCATTGAGGTGGGTGACCTTGTCGATGGTTTCTTTAGATAGGTGTTGCAGCCCTTCCCATGCGGACTCCGGCGAGTTCGGCCAGGTGCAATCCGAGTGCGGATAGTCGCTTTCCCAGGTAACCATGTCTTCGTTCATGAATTTCAGGTTCTGCAGACCAAAGTTGTCCTCGATGAAGCAGGTGATGAAATGTTTGTGGAAGATGTCGCTGGGCATCTTCCCGCCGAAGTTAGAGTTGGTCCAGGCGTTGTGGTGACGGTGGGTGAAATCGGCGCGCTCGAGCAGATAGGGAATCCAGCCGATGCTCCCTTCAGACAGCGCCATGCGCAGGTTGGGGAATTTCTTCCACATCGGTGCCCAGATCCAGTCAGCCGCGGAATTGGCGATGGAAATAGGCATGGACGTGATCCACGCATCAATTGGCGACAGGTCTGAAGCATGGTTAGCCTTTACGCCGGTCCCAATATGGCAGCAGATCACGACGTTGTTGTCGGAACAGGCCTTCCAGAGCGGATCCCAGTAATCGCTGTGGATCGACGGGAAGCCGTGGATCGCCGGATTGTCAGACAGCGACAGCGCATGCACGCCTTGCTTCGCCAGGCGCGTAACCTCGGCGGCGGCCGCCTGCATGTCCCACCATGGCACCAGCATCAGCGGGATGAAACGGCCTGGCGCGGCGTTGCACCAGTCGTGCAGATGCCAGTCGTTGTAGGCCTGGATCGCCGCCAGCGATACGGCGCGATCCGGATGATTCTGGAAACGCTGACCGGCAAAACCCGGGAACGTCGGGAAGCACAGCGAACCGAGCACGCCGTTAGCGTTCATGTCGTCGACACGATCCGCCACGCTCCAGGTGCCACGGCGCATCTGGTCATAGCCCAACGGCTCCATGCCGTACTCTTCTTTTGGTCGGCCAACTACCGAGTTCAAGCCCATGTAGCCGGTGGCCTGCTCTTCGAAAACCCACACATCGCGGTCACCGCGCTTGACGACATGGGGCTCGCGCCCTTTGAAACGCTCCGGCATATGACGAGCAAAAGCGTTTGGTGGCTCGATGGCATGGTCATCAACGCTGACGAGAATGAGATCTTCAACCTTCATTGTTCTTCCCCTTCGCAAATGGGTTCGTTGTTGTGTTCGAAGCATAGAACACGTTGCGATAAAATTAAACACATAATTAGATTGTGTTCAAATCCAATCTTGAGAGCAAACACATCATTTACCGCTACCAGGGATGGCAGGATTCAACAAGGCTAAGAACAACGAGGCAGGCGCCCTTCCCTGCGGGCAGGAAAGGGCTGAGCGTGGCGTGAGCGCAGTAAGCCCGCGCCTCAATCCCAGAGGACGTGAAGGTAGTGAGGTCCGCGCAACTGGGCGCCGATAATCTCTGGTGCAGGCTTGGAAGGATCCAGGCGGATATTCGGCATGAGATCGAGGATCGCGTTCAGTGCGCAGTTGAGCTCCGTCTTCGCGACGAATTGCCCGATGCACATATGCGGCCCAAAACCAAAGCCGAATGAGGGTTTTGGTCGTCTGTCGATGTCGAATACATCGCCGTGCTCGAAGGCGTCCTCGTCACGGTTCGCCGAGGTAACGATGCACTGCACCATAGCCCCTTTGGGAATCTTCACACCGCGGATTTCCATATCCTGGGCAGCCTGACGCACCTTGAAGGTAGCGACCGGCTCCAGACGTACGGCTTCATCGATGGCCTTGGAGACTAGGCTGCGATCCTTGCGCACCCGCTCCAGCACCTCAGGGTTCTGGAGCAACAACGTCATCAGCGTACCGAACGTACGCGTAGTGGTTTCGCTGGCCGCCGGCAGCAACGAACGCACAAAGGTCGCGATTTCATGGTCATCTAGCGAGCGCCCCTCATACTCGGCACGTATTAACCTGCTAATCAGGTCGTCGCCTTCGGCACCGGACGCGCGACGCTCGGCTACGACAACCTTGACGACGTCATAGAGCGCTTTGGCAGCTTCCATCGCAGCACCGCGCGCGGCGGCGGCTTTTTCCGGATCCACTTGCGGGCCGGCAAGGATCGCCAGTGCCCAGGCAGCATATTGTTCGATCTCGTCCGGGCGATCCTCAGGAAAGCCGATTAGCGAATATATGACCCGGATTGGGAAATACAGGGCAAAGTCCATCAGGTCGCCGCCCTTGCTCGGTACCAGCGGTTTGATGTACTCCTCGCGGATGACGCGATCGATCTTGGTTTCTTTCCAGCGATTGACTGTTTCAGGCATGAACACAGGCTGAAGCAGGTTGCGAATGTTCTTGTGTGCATCTCCATCCATTGCTGTCAGGATCAGCCCGTCAAAAAACGCGCCCAGGCCTTCGGCGATAAAGCCACTTGTGAAGTTGCTGGCATCGCGCATCACTGCCATGACATCGCTGTATTTGAACAAGGTGAACGTAGGACGGTTGGCGTCCAGCCCGGCGATGCTCGGCACCCCCAGACGCGCCATGAAGTTTTCTTCAAGAACCGGCGAATTCATGCGCATCTCGCGATATACCGCATGAAGGTCCACATCGCTTCCACGATAGTTGCTGGCGACGTCTGCGAACGCCTTGCCCAGATTGTCCCGCGCCTGTGTAGACATTGTTCTTCTCCTTGTTATTGTTCAGGCATAAGCCGTTGCGTCTAAAAGACGCCTGCATGGGCGAGATACTAGGCCCAACCGAGTGCTTATTGAACGGATTTTTACATTTGGATCAAATTTACTGAACAGCGTGCTCCACATCCATGCCAGGGCGTCGACCCGCTCAATACGCCTGCTGCACATAGGTCATCCGACCGCCGGCCAGCATCAGCGCGCAGTACATGTTCAGTTCGACCACTTGAGCCTCTGAGAAGAACTCGGCGAGATGTGCATAGTTTTCGTCGCTGATGGCCATGTAATCGCCGGCAAACAATTCAGCGAAGATCAGAGCAGCCCTTTCAGACGGCTCGAAACGATCGCTATCCGAAGAAAGACAGGCGATGTCATCTTCCGTCACCTGATCGGATTTACGAGCCAATTGGCACGCGTGGCAACTGGTGATGCTGGCAATTTTCAGGCGCACCAGTTCACGTAGGCGCTCATCGAGCAGGCTGTCCTGATGCAAGCTTTCCAGCAAACCAAGCCAAGCCAGTGCTGTGCTGGGTCGATGCGCCCAGACCTGAACAGGCCTGGGCGAGCTCAGTATCCGACTCTGCTGGCCGCGTGCAACGGCGTCACGTAACTCTTCCGGCAGATCATCCAGCGGAACGAAAGATACCCGCGCCATAGCCGTTACCTCACTGTCGGCTGCTCAGTCGAGCCGCTCGATGATCGTTGCAGTGCCCAGGCCTCCAGCGCAACAGATCGCCTGTAGACCGTAGCGGGCGCCCCGCCGCTCAAGTTCGTTGAGCAACGTTGTCATCAGCCGAGCGCCACTGGCGCCCAGCGGGTGCCCCAGAGCAATGGCCCCGCCGTTGACGTTGAGCTTGTCATGCGGCACTCCGGTTTCCTGCATCCAGGCAAGTGGTACCGACGCGAAGGCCTCGTTGACCTCGAAAAGGTCGATGTCGCCGATGGACAAACCAGCCTTGCCCAGCACCTTCTTGGTCGCCTCGATAGGGCCGGTCAACATCAGCGTCGGGTCTGCACCGACGGTCGCGAAAGCTCGGATGCGCGCGCGAGCCCTGAGACCCAGCCGTTTGGCGGTATCTGCGGACATCAACAGCAGCGCAGCGGCGCCATCGGATATCTGCGAGGAATTACCTGCAGTGACCCGCCCATTCTCAGGGCGGAAACTGGTTTTTAGCGTCGAGAGCTTTTCCCTCGAGGTATCGCGACGGATGGTCTCGTCTGCCACCAGATCAGCTGCTGGCTCAGTCAGATAGTGTTCACGCAACAATTCAACCGGTACCGGAACGATCTGGCTATCGAAATAACCCGCATCAGCCGCTTTCGCGGCGCGCTGATGGCTTTCGAAAGCGTAGTCGTCCAGCACTTCGCGACTGAGTGACCACTTGTCAGCCATCCGCTCGGAGGCCTCACCCTGGCTGGTCAGTTCGTAGCGCTCCGCCGCCATCCAGCCAAAGGCTTCACCGTGGATCTCACGGTTGCTGCCCATGGGCACGCGACTCATGTTCTCCGCCCCGCCAGCGACAATGACATCCGCCATTCCAGACGCGATAGCGCCTGCGGCCGCATGCACAGCCGCTTCGCCTGAGCCACACTTGCGGTCGAGTGTCAGCCCGGGAATAGTTACCGGCCAGCCCGCTCCAAGAAGCGCAGTACGGGCGATGTTCGCCGACTGTTCGCCAATCTGAGTAACACAGCCGAAAATCACGTCGTCGACCTGTGAGGGCGACAGATCGACCCGCTCAAGCAGCTTGCCGATGACCAGCGAACCCAAATGGTCGGCTCGTACGCCAGCAAGACTTCCACGAAAACGGCCGACCGGCGTCCGCACCGCATCAACAATTACGATGTCTTTCATAGTGCGCTCGCCTTGAGGCCGGAGCCCGGCACTCGGTTACCGTCCTCGTAGCGATAGACGCCATGTCCTGTCTTACGACCCAGACGCCCAGCGGCAACCATCTTGATGATCAGCGGACAGGGCCGGAATTTCTCTCCCAGCGTCTGGTGCAGGTAACGCAGCACCGACAGACGAGTATCCCAACCCGTCAGATCGCCGAGTTCCAGCGGCCCCATCGGGTGGTTGAAACCCATGCGCAGCGCAGTGTCGATGTCTTCGGCCGTCGCCGTGCCTTCCTGCAGCATGTACATGGCTTCGTTACCAAGTAGCGCGGACATGCGGCTGGTCGTGAGGCCTGGCGACTCGTTGACGGTGATCGAGGTCTTGCCGATCGCATCGCAGAGGGCCTTGGTACGCGCGACTACCTCGTCAGTGGTGGCCAGGCCGCGCACCAATTCAACCAGCTTCATCTTGTGCACCGGATTGAAGAAGTGCATGCCAACGACACGATCGGCGAACTCGGGCACCGATGCGGCAATCTCGGTGACGCTAAGGGCCGAAGTGTTAGTGGCGATGATCGCGTTCGAAGCCAGCAGAGGAGCAGCCTGGCCGAGAACGGCCTTCTTCACCGCCAATTGTTCAGAAACGGTTTCGACCAGCCAGTTGGCGCCAAGCGCCGCCTCGCTCAGATCACCGCAGGTAATCAGATTCGCCAGCGAAGACCGGGCGACCTCATCGGTAACCTTTCCCAGCTTGACGCCGGTGCTGAGGATATTTTCGATGTTGCCTTTGGCACGAGTGAGCGACTCGGCGTTCGTGTCGACCAACAAGGTGGCGAATCCTGAACTGGCGAATGCATGCGCAATGCCGGTACCCATCAAGCCGGCACCAACCACTACAATTTTGTCTTCTTTATTAGTCATTTAATTCGCTCTCGATTTAGACGCTGGGCTTTTCGCCAACTACATTACGTAGCGTACCTATGCCTTCCACGGTCGCCTCGACCACATCGCCAGGGTTTAAATACACGCCAGTTCCCATCCCGACCCCGGCCGGCGACCCCGTGAACAACACGTCACCGCAAGCAAAGCTGGAGCGCTGCTGGACGAAGTTGATCAATTCACCAACATTCCAGGTCATTTCGCTGGTAGAGCTGTCCTGACGGGTTTCGCCATTTACTTTCAAAGTCAACCTGAGAGCAGGAGACCCCGCCGGAAACTCATCCTTGGTAACGATCCATGGACCAAGTCCGGTGGTCTTGTCCTGGCTTTTGGCGGCGAACAGATCCATTCCGATCCCCGGCGGCCCGCTAAGCTGCAGGTCGCGGGCACTTACATCATTGCCAACGGTATACCCCAGGACGCAACCCAAGGGGTCAGCCAGGTCGATTTCGCTGCTGCCAATGACTGCCACCAGCTCGACCTCGTGATCGAGCTTTTCGGTCAGCGGCGGAAAGCGAATCGGATCGTTGGCTCCAATGAGTGCACCGTAGGCCTTGAGGAAGGCCACGGGCTGTGCCGGCGCGCTGAGGCCAAAATCCTCGGCGAGGTGCTTGGTGTAATTCGCCCCAGCGACAACCACTCGATTAACGGGCTCGATCGGCGGTAACAAGCGAACCTGGGAAAGCGGCGCTGGCCGCCCCAGCAAACGCAACGCACTGACTCCCTTGCCTTGGGCGATGGCAGGAGCCCACTCGGAGAACGGGCCGACAATGGGAGTGACTTCGTCCTGTTGGATATCGACTATCGCCCAGAAGGGTTCTCCCTCATTGTGGGAACAACGCGCCAGCTTCATCAGACACCAACCTTCCCGACTTTAGCGGGATCAAGGCGCAGCAATTCGCACGCGTTCTTCCAGCGGATTTTCTGCAGGTCTTCGTCCGATAGGCGCAGCCCCTCGGTCAGGTCGTGGCGGACTGCGTCGCTGCCACCGAAGTTCGATCCATAAAGCACCCGATCCGCGCCGATCACATCGACCATGGCCTGACGCATGGGAAGCTCGTGAAGCTCCACATCGAAATAGAAGTTCGGCAGATAGTCGAGGAAGGGCTTTTTGTTGTGGAAAACGTCGAGGTTCGGGTTGGTCTGGGCAAGCCGACCGAGCTGATAAGGAACGAAGCCACCACCGTGGGTGATGTAGATCTTCAGATTCGGGAAGCGATCGAGCACTCCGCCGTTAATGAGATACCACAGGCATTTGGTTTCGTCGTAATTCATACCGACGATCGCGGTCGTTTCATACCGATCGGTATTGGCGTCCTTGCCCCAGGTCACGGACTGGTTGTAGCCGTGAACGAAAATTGGTAGGTCAACTTCACACAACGCTTCCCAAACCGGGTCCAGCTCTGGCGAGTCATATTCCAGCCCACCGAAGTTCGAGCCACCGGCGCTCAGGCCTTTCGCTCCCAATTCGTTGCAGGCGCGGCGGATTTCCTTGGCTGCTTCAAGGGGAACGTTCAGCGGTGCGTGCGCCCAGAACATCAGCCGATTGGGCGCTGCCGAGCAATACTCAGCCATCACATCGTTGACCTTGCGAGCGAACGGGACCGCAAATTCGGCTTCGGTCCAATACATGTAGCAATGACTTGGAACGGACAGAACCTGAGCATCCTGCCCCGCCGCGTCCATAGCCGCGAGACGGTTGCTCGGGTCGCGCCATTTGGCCATGTATTCCTCGACGTTTAAGGTCTCGCCCCGGGCATGGGCCTCGCGCAAAGCTTTCTTACGCTCTGGTGCGCCTAGAGAAAGAATCCACTCACCGACACGCAATTTGATGTCTCCATCGGGCTGCGACTCAAAAGCCGGCCCCCAATGGGGATGCTGGTCATAGTAGTCAGGGTGTGGCGCGTGGGCGTGAAGATCGATAAGCATGTCCGGTTACCTCAGAAATTGTCACTTTTTGAAATTATGTATAGCGCAGTGCAGCTGCGCCGTATAATCGGGGTCTACTGTCCCTGAACGGCAGTTCTCAAGAGCCCCATTAGCAGAGCATAAAATTAATCTGTTCATAAATCAAAAAACTGTTCAATTTATTTTCACGAACACGTCGAAAGCACTGTTCTAGAGCGGCTCATACAGAAGCCATTACCTACAGAAACGTGTGAATTCGCCGGCATTGCAGCTCCATTCGCATGCTGGCTGCAAAAATGGTGCGCAAAAAAAACAGAGCTCTCGGAAGGAGAGCTCTGTTTTAGGTGAGGCGAAATGGAGGAACTAGCGGCGCGAGCGTGAAGTCGATCCGACCGTCAGCGCTGCGATCAGCTTCCTCACACGAACAGGAAGCATGCGACGGTTAGCCGATTCAGACACCAGCGTTTCGCTCATCACATAACGAATGATCAACTCACTGATCAATTCGCGATCAAGCCTGACGCCAAGACGTTCGTCCCACTGGTCGAAAACAATATCGAGCACATCCTGGAAGCGAATAATGGAATCATGGAAGATTCGGCGGAAGAACCCCAACGCATATTCAGGAGCGACCGTCAGCAGGCGCTGCGCGCGGCTTTGCTCGAGGTAGTTGTCCAAATAGACGATCAGCGCGTTGAGCCGCGCCTCCGGATCGGTGATATCTCCCAACGCCTGGGTCAGCGACGTATGAAAACTGTCGCGCTTGTGTCTCGAAAACGTATCGAGCAGGTCGTCTTGCGAGGAAAAGTACCGATAGAACGTCCCACGCGAAACATTTGCGACCTGGCACACGTCAAGGATCGAGATGCGATCAGCTCCTGACCGCAGTACTACTTCCTCGGTGGCCGCGAGGATATTGGAAACGGTCTCTTCCGACCGACGGTTGGGTTTCACCTTGGCGCCGGAAGATGATACGCCCGCCCCCTGACGAACGGCTTTCTTGACGGTGCTCACGGGCTTGACGCGAGGCGCGACCTTCTTTTTCGGCGGAGGTGACGCTGCTGCAGCAAGCTGATCTGCGCGTTTTGGCATGGGTGAATGGGCTCATGACATGAAAGATACTCAACACTAGCATATGAGATAGGCAACATAATCTAGATTTGTTCAACTTTTGCCTAAAGACATTCCGTAAATTTGTATTTAGAATCGAATTCTCCCTTCAAAATAACATCGGGCGATCCAGCGCCTAGCGGCGCCCCACAAGGAGAAGAGCCATGAGCGGCACGGGAAATACAGACACTTGGGCAGTAGGCGAAAGAGACACTGTCATCGCAGCCCTTGAGCGCGCTGTGGCGCGGCATCCAGACAAGGTTCTGCTTGATTTCAGCGGTGAGTTATACACATACAGAGAAACTGATCTACTCTCTACCAAAATGGCTCGTTCGCTGGCTTCGCTGGGTGTGCAGGCAGGCGAAACGGTACTGACGATGCTGGACAACAACATCGACGCCGTCGTGACATGGCTCGCGATCAACAAGCTTCGCGCCGTTAGCGTGCCGATCAATACCGCCTTGAAGGGCGAGTTTTTGCGCCACCAGATAGCCGACACCAATACCAAGGTGGTGATCTGCGAGGCGGCCTATCTCGATCGTATAGTGCCGCTTGCGTCGAAATTGCCTGAGGTGCAGCGCATTCTTTACCGTGGCCAGCTGGAATCGCTCCCTGAATGCGCCATTCCGGTCGCTTCGCTGGATGAGTTCCGCGGCCATGACCAAACGCCTCTCGAGACGAAGCCTCAGCCATCCGATCTCTCCTGCCTCATCTACACCTCGGGAACTACGGGACCATCGAAAGGCTGCATGATCAGCTACAACTTTATGTGCAACCTTGCCCGTCTGCAATTGCGGGCCGGACCTGCGAACGAGAACGACGTAACCATCACGCCGCTGCCGCTGTTTCATATGAACGCCCTGTGCGTGTCGATCATCGCCAGTATTCTGGTGGGCGCGCGGGCAGCGATACTGCCGCGTTTCTCGGTTTCCAACTTCTGGCAGGAAGTCGAACGCTCCGGCGCCACCATTGCATCGATCCTCGGTGGCATGGGCGGACTGCTGGCAAAGGCGCCCGACAACGACGCAATGAAGCGATGCTATGGGCAGATCCATACGGCTCGCGGCAATCCCTATACCGAGGAAACCAAGAAGATCTGGCGTGAGCGCTTTGGCACCAAGCTGGTGGGCGGCAATGGCTACGGGCTCACCGAGGCTTGCGTGATTACCTCGCTCGCAGGCGGCGAATATGCGGCGCCTGGCTCATCCGGCAAGCGCATCCCGGACTTCGATGTACGCATTGTCGATGACGAAGATCGTGAAGTGCCGGCGAACACCTCGGGTGAAATCGTGGTGCGCCCGCTGCGTCCGGACATCATGTTTCAGGGTTATTGGCAGCGCCCGGAGGACACACTGAAGTTGATGCGCAACATGTGGTTCCACACGGGTGACATCGGCAAATTCGACGACGACGGCTTCTTCTATTTCGTCGATCGGAAAAAGGATTATTTGCGCAGGCGCGGCGAGAACATTTCGAGCTTTGAGATGGAGGCGGCCTTCGCCGTGCACCCTGACATTTCCGAGGTCGCCGTACATGCCGTCCCGTCGGACAAGGGTGAAGATGACGTCAAGGTCACCGCGGTACTGCATGATGGCGCGACACTGCAACCGGAAGATCTATTCAGGTGGGCTACCGATGCGGTGCCTTATTACGCACTCCCACGGTACATCGAATTCCGCGAGACGCTGCCTAAGAATCCGCAGGGGCGCGTGTTGAAGTATCTTCTTCGGGACGAAGGCAAGACAGCGTCAACCTGGGACTGGGAAGATACGGATATTAAGGTCGATAAGCGCTAAGTCCGCTGCGAGGGGCTGCGCACAGCCCCTTCCCTACCTCGCAAAGCAACGAATCGGAATTAGCGTGTGGGCGCAGCGAGAGCTGCGCCCACCGTGTTTCAGTACTCCCGAACGGGAACGTCTTTCGGGCGTGAGTTGTAACCCGGCAAATGCAGGCCGCCATCCACGTGAATGGTCTCGCCAGTAATGAAACGCGACATCTCCGACGCCAGGAAGACAACCACCGGGCCGATGTCCTCCTCCGGATCGCCACAGCGCCCCAATGGCCGCATCGAGGCCGACATTTCGGCGAACCCTGGGTTTTCCGCCGCCAGCTTGTGGAAAGTAGCCCCCATGGCTGTGGGCGCTACGGCATTAACGCAAATGTTGAACCGCCCCCACTCCGACGCAGCGCTGCGGGTCAGGCCGACAATGGCTGATTTAGCGGTGTTGTAATCGCCATGCAGCCACGCACCGATCTCGGTGTCGATTGAGTAGAAGTTGACTATCTTTCCACCGCCGCGTGCCTTCATATGAGGCAGCGCAGCCTTCATCGCCCACCAGGCCGCCCATACCGTGGAGTTAAGCGTTTGAGCCAGCATCTCATCGGTCTTATCTTCAAGCAGGACGTTGGGCGTAGGCGCGAAGGCGTTGTTCACCAGGACATCGAGCCCACCGAATTCATCCACGGCAGCCTGAATGGCCGCCTCGATGTCTTCCTTGCTGGAAACATCGGTCTTCACAAAGAGCGCCCTGGCGCCCAACGCTTTCAGCTCTTGCGCAACGGCTGCGCCGCTTTGTTCGTCCAGCTCTGCAACTACCACCGCAGCGCCCGCCTTGGCGAAGCTCAACGCCACACCACGACCTATACCTCCGCCCGCGCCAGTGATAAGCGCTACACGCTCTCTTAGCAGTTTCATAGCCACTCCTTTCTTGTTGTTAGATAGACATTTTTAACTATAGTGTTCAAATATACTCTTTTCCGCACTACCAGGCATTATTCAGCAAAAAAGGATAACAAGATGGGTACGTTTCGCCGCCGAGTGGACATAGTGACCAGTGAAGAACACGACGAAGGCGAAGTTCGCGCAGCCCTCGAAGATGACTTCCACCACTTTCGCGTGTGGGCGCGTTACCAGGCTGGCGTGCTGATCGCGATTGGCGGCGAAGCGCTCCGATATCCCTATACCGCCTGCCTGCAGGCAACCGAGCCCCTTGAACGCCTGGTCGGCATGCAGCTCAGCCGGGTCGCCCATTCGGTGACACGCCAGACGGACGCAACGCACCAGTGCACGCATCTACTCGATCTGGCAGGGCTGGCAATTGCCGCAGCTGCCCGTCAGAGTCGCAGGCGTCGTTACGATATCGAGATTCCTGGCCGGGTGGACAATCGAACAATCGCGAGTTTGACGCGAGATCAAGAATGGAAACTGGACTGGCCCGTAAATGGTCCGCTTATCGAGGCTCCCGAGACTTACGCCGGAGTCAATCTACGCGAGGGGATGGCGCGCTGGGCATTGCAAACGCTGCCTGAAGAGGAAGCGGAGGCTGCTTTGATACTGCGCCGCTGTACGCTCATTTCGTTGGGACGGGAACGTGACCTGGACAGCCAGACACATGCAGTCCCGAGCGGTCTCTGCTATAGCCAGCAACCCGAACGGGCCGAACAAGCCATACGGATGAAGGGTTCGACGTGGGATTTCGAATCGTCGCAAGAACAACTGTGTGCTAGTGATCAGGATTGGCTGAACAGCCGAGGATCATAGCGAAGGACGCATTGCGCATGAGACGGCCCGCACCCCGAAAGAGGTGCGGGCTCGTCATCAGAGGAATACAGCGAGGTTTGGAGTGCCCAGAACGGCCTGGTCGATAATGACTTCGCGCCGCGCCAGCTTGAAGCCATCTTCGCGCATACGCAGCACGTCGCGACGTTCACCACTGATGATGTCGACGTGGTGGTCCTTGAACCGGCTGCGCGTCAACAGCAGATAACTGGTCACCACATACTCATCAGGGTTGGCGGTTTCCTCGACGAACACGTTCGTCACCAACCGTCGGGTACGCGACGGCGGGTCTTCCGCCCAGGCACTCTTGCCGGAAAGGCGAAGCACACGCCCCATGATCGACCGATAGTCGTCGTGGTAATGCTGAACAGAACGCACGATGCTCGCGGACAGCTCGGACTGGGTGCGGGTATGCCGCAGCGGTACGGTATAGATCAGATCGGTATCAAGCCGTGCTGCCCACTCCTGCAAACGAATTTGATCCAGTAGCGTTGCTTCCTCATAGAGGAATGTCACGACTTGGTTGTAAATATCCGCCCCGACCGGCACACGCTTGATACCGATCGGAGAGCCCGGCTGGATCTGGTCCTCGCCGCGTTGTTGAACTTCTGCCATGGAAATCTCCATTACTTTTTATTGTCATGACCCGGCCAGCGAGCGCTTATTTTTCGTCTGAAGCGGTCATCAGCTCATGCCAGTACTGCCACCAGTGCCACTGGGTATCGTCTTTGGTAAAGCCTTCATTGACGATGCCAGGGCCAGGCCATCCTTCCGGGGCGCCGGTTTCGAAGCAGGCTTGATACTTCAGAGTGCTCTTGCGCCCCATCGCGCCCTTCGCGGCGTGAGTCATGTGTGGCCAAGTATCGGAGTCGTCCTGCTCAACCATGCCGGATGTGCCGAAAAGCTGGATAGTCTGCTTAAGCATTTTTTCACGAAGCTCTGGCGGCGCATCCTTCTCGGCGAACACCCAATTGACAAACTCAAGCTTGTCCGGCCCTTGAGGAACATAGGCATGCAGAGTCATGGAACCAACCACGCTGCCATCCGGCTGCGGGATATATACGAAACCAAATAGGATATTCGGGAACATGCCTCCCACCTGCGGCGGCATGCTTGTCAGCACCTTGAGCTGATCTTCACTGAGATTACGCGCGAGTTGCTCGACCATGTCACGGGTCATGCCAGCAGGTGGCAGCGCGTTCAGTTTTTCCTGGACCGACAAGGTCGCCGGATCTAGGCCAGTCAGGCGCTTGATCTTGCGCGCCAGATCAATGCAACGCAGTGCATGGCCGTGGGGGGAGCTAATCTCAACGCCGATCATTTCCGGACTCAGGTCAGTACCTTCCCCCTCGCCTTCGCCTTTTTTAGCATAGTTGCCCACTTCACCAAGCCAGCGGTGCAAGGTGAGAGTATGGAAACCATCGGCGGCGGACTGCTCGCCAGCGGTCTTCCAGTTCGCGTTCACGATGAACCGCTGCGGTGGGCCCAACACCTCCATGCCCTTGTCGCTGCGGCAGAAGAGCATGTCGTAATACCATTTGGCATCGCCCAGGAACTCATCGAAAGACGGGCCGTCGACGTTCCAGGTTGCGAAGATCAAACCGCCATAAAGTGTTACCCGCGCCTTTTTCAGACCCAGCTCTTCCTTGGCCATCATCTTGCCATGCATACACTCGCGCTCAACCGGCGAGCCGATGAAGTCACCGTTCGGCCGGAACGCCCAACCATGGTAGATGCACTTGTGAATCTGCGTGTTACCGCAATCGGCGGTGCTGATGCGCATGCCGCGGTGTGGGCAAACATTGAGCGAGACGTGAACTTCGCCCTCTTTAGTCCGGGCGGCGATCACCGAATCCGAGCCCATGTCGCGCACGATGAAATCGCCGGAGTTAGGGATTTCAGATTCGTGGCCAAGCAGGACCCAGATCTTGCCGAAGATCTTTTCCATTTCCAGCTCGTAGATTTCCCGGTCGCTAAGGACCCGCATCTGTACTTCACGTGTCGCTGGGTAGATAAGATCCGAGACCTTGGTTCCGTCGGACAATACGGGGCTCGTTGTTGTTAGCATGATTGCCTCCTGTTTATAGGGCATAGCCGCCGAGGGCGATTGAGACAGGTCAAATATAAGACACTTTTCGTGAATATGTATACCAGATGCCCATGTTCAATATGTGACATCTTGCTGCTGAAATAAACCGGCATGACTAACTTGAGGTTTGTGCCAGGCCAACTGACCAAAAAAGGCCACTACCTCAGGCGAAGTTCGTGGCGGTGCCAACACGGGTTCGCAGCACACCGATACCCTGCACTTCCAGCTCCACCAAGTCTCCTGGCTTGAGACAACGCAACTGCTCCAACCCGCAACCATTGCCCACAGTGCCGGAACCGAGAAATTCACCGGGGTACAGGGTTTCCGAACGTGAAACATGAGCGATGACATCTTCGAACTGCCAGCGCATGTCTCGGGTGTTGCCGCGCCCCCATTCTTGGCCATTTACCCGCGCCACCATGTCTAGGTCATAGGGGTCGCCCAGCTCGTCAGCGGTGACCAGGCAGGGACCCATGATGTTGGCCGTATCGAAGTCCTTGCTCTTGGCAGGGCCGAGCATTCCGGACATTTCTTTCGCCTGAGCGTCGCGCGCGCTCATGTCGTTGAAAATGGTGTAACCAACGATATGCGAGCGGGCCGCATCACGGCTTATATCCTTGCCACGCCTTCCGATGTAGCAGCCAAATTCCAGTTCGAAGTCCAGTGCCTTGCTAAAGCTCGGCCACTGAAACTCATCGTCGATTCCGACTACCGCAAAGCGATTGCATTTGTAATAGATCGGCTGTCGGTTGAAGGTCTCGATGACCCGGTCATCGGCCCCCGTGTTCATAGCTTTCAGCGTTGCTTCCGGGTCCGGCGTACGTAGGGCACGCGCGCGTCTGGCGGCGGCAAAACTCTGTTTCAGGTGCAGTTCGAAGCATGAGCAGTCACGCATCTGCGGCGGTGGCTGGATCGGCGCGCGCAGTTTTACGGTGGCGCGTTCGATGACAGCTCCAGAGGGCGCCTTGGCTACCAGCACCCGAGCTTGGTCGAGCGCTTGCTCGCCGCCCTCGATCAACGCCAGAACGCCGGCGAATTCGGGGCTCTCACGACCTTGCATACTGCGATAGGCAGTCTGCAGATCGACGATCAGCCTATCGTTTTCGATCAGAGCCCCGGCGCGCTCGAAGCCAGCGCCATCGGTATAGGTTACGAGCCTCATACGCGACCACTCACAGGCAGGCAGGCGCCGGTTACGGCGGCCGCTTCGTCCGATAGAAGAAACGCGATTACCGATGCCAGTGCTGTTGGCGATACCCAACGACCCGGATCGGAGTCCGGCATGTCGGCACGGTTGGTCGGCGTATCGATGATACTTGGCAGCACGGCATTGACAGTGACGCCCCGATCCTTGACCTCCTCTGCCAGCGCTTCGGTAAGGCGAACCACGCCAGCCTTGGACGCCGCGTAAGCGCCCATGCCCAAGCCCGCTTTGAGTGCGGCCAACGCGCCGACATTGACGATCCGCCCCGAGCCAGTCGCAGTGAGATGAGGCAGCGCCGCCTGGGAGGCCACTACCGCAGTGCGCACGTTCATCTGATACATGCGATCCCAGGTGTCGAGGCTTCCGGATTCAAGCGTTTCCCAGGCGAAACCGCCGGCTACATTGACCAGCCCATCGATGCGCCCGAAATGCTCAACTACCCTGTTCAATGCCTCCGCTGCCGCGGCAACGGACGTCAGATCAACGCCGCCGATGGCATGCAGTCGTGCAGCCACAGGTAACGAACCGGACGGATCGGCGCGGTCAAGTAGCGCCACGCGGGCACCTCTGGCCAGAAGCAGATCGCCAAGGGTTCTACCAAGCACGCCGAAGCCGCCTGTGACGACAATGGTCTTGTCCAGCAATGACTGGGACATACTGAAATCCTCTTGTTTTTCTCCACGACGCACCGCTCGAAGCAGTACCAACCCGAAACGAAATATGACACTTTTCTGTTTTATGTACAAATGATAACGTAACCGAAAAACGCGCACCTGGATGAAAATGTCGATGCCTAGAAAACTACCCGCGCTGAACGCCGATACCCTCGCCTTCTGGCAGGGCGGCAAGCGAGGTGAACTGCTGATTCACCATTGCGAGGCATGTTCTCGGTTCTTTCATCCTCCCGGTCCCATATGTCCTCGCTGTGCCAGCTTCGAGGTCGGCCCACGCTCAGTCTCCGGTAAAGGCACGGTGGTGAGCTACACGCTTAACTACCAGCCATGGACCGCCGAACTCGACGTGCCGTACGTCGTAGCGATCATTGAATTGATCGAGCAGTCGGGTCTGCGCTTTGTCAGTAACGTTATCGGCATGGATCCGCAACAGGTGCATATCGACATGCCGGTCCGAGTCAGCTTCCTGAACGTCGAGGACGTCTGGCTGCCCATGTTCGAAAGGGATCAGTGAATGTTCGATCGTCGATACGATAAACAAGTAGCCATCACCGGCATCGGACAGTCCGAAATCGGGCGGCCATCTTCGCTGTCAGCAATGCGTCTGACGCTTGACGCCTGCCTGGAAGCCATTACCGACGCAGGCCTAGAGCGTAGCGACATAGACGGAGTCGCGTGCTGGCCGGGGGACAACAATAACGGCGACCCCTTTTCTCCCGTTGGCCCCAGCGCGCTCAAAAGCGCACTGGGCCTGAACGTAAACTGGTTCGGTGCCGGCTATGAAGGCCCCGGCCCGCTTGCTGGCTTAATCAACGCAGCCATGGCCATCGAAGCAGGCCTGTGCAAACATGTGTTGGTATTTCGCACCATCACCGAAGCATCCGCCCGCATGTCGAACAAGCAGGCTGGCGCGCTCACCAACAAGACTCAGGGCCGCGACAGCAGCTTCGCATGGCAATGGTTCACGCCGTTCAACGTAATGTCCGGCATCAATCTAATGGCGCTCTATGCGCAGCGCCATTTTCATGAGTACGGCACACGACCCGAACAGCTGGCTCAGATAGCCCTGACCTGTCGCCGAAATGCGATGCGCAATCCCAAAGCGCTTTATCGAACGCCGATGACCATGGACGACTACATGGCATCGCGGATGATCTCGACTCCACTGCGTATGTTCGATTGCGACGTACATTGCGATGCATCCACCGCAATCGTACTGTCGCGGCGAGATACCGCGCGCGACACACGCAATACGCCGATTCGTATCGAATCCATTGGCGCGGCCTTGAATCAGCCTTGGTCGTGGGATCAGATCTCACTCACCCAGATGGCGGCTTTCGACGTAGGTCGGATGATGTGGGACCGCACCGACTATTGCCCCCAGGATGTCGACTCCGCGCAGCTATACGACGGCTTTTCCATCCTCACCATGATCTGGCTGGAAGCCCTGGGGCTCTGCCCGACCGGCGAAAGTGGCGCTTTCGTCGAGGGCGGTCAGCGTATCGCGCTGGACGGCGAGCTACCTATCAATACTAATGGCGGCCAGCTTTCCGGCGGTCGCACCCACGGCCTGGGCTATGTGCATGAGGCCTGCCTGCAGCTATGGGGGCGAGCCGAGGGGCGGCAGACTAGGGAGAACCGAGTCTGCGCAGTGGCGGCTGGAGGTGGGCCATTGGGCGGAAGCCTTTTGCTGGTTCGGGAGTAGCTACTAGAAGAGAACGCGGGTCAGTTCGATACAGAATTCGACGAGGGCATCGCCCAACTCGGCAATTCCCTCCTCATCACGCTGACCGCGGAACATCACTGCCGAAACCGTAAAGTCAATGCTGCCGCCGGGGGAAAAAACAGGCGCGGCAACAGCAAGAATGCCCACGGAAAAATGACCATCGTCTGTTGCCCAGCCTCGTTTCTGAGCCTCGCGTACCTCTTCCCGGTACGTATCGAAAGGCAACGGTCGAGCCCAGCGGATGCTGTCGTAGGTCGCGCGTATTTCCGGGCTGTCAAGATCGATCTGCGTAGCGAACAATCTGCCGCTGGCACCCATCAGCATCGGCAGACGTTGCCCTTCGGCCATATCGATTCGAACGTCCGTGGGGCTCGCCGCGGAACTGACGATCACAATGCGGTCCGCACCCAGGCGCCGCCACAACGTGACCGTGATGCTCTGCCTCGCAGCCAGGCTTTGTAACAGCGGCTTCGCCAGCTGCACCCGCTGCCCCTGGGTGACCAGCTGCTCAACGAGACGCGCCAGCCCTATCCCCGCCGAATAGCGCTTTGACATGAGATTGAAATCCACCACGTCTTCAGCGACCAATGTGCGCAGGATGTTAAAGCATGTGCTTGGATTGATAGAAAGCTGGCGTGCGATATCAACGGAGCGCTCAGGCGTACCGACTTGGCTCAGATGTCGCAAGATACGAATCGCATTAGACACCGGTTTGACAAGGACGGCACCGTTGGCCTTCTGCTGTTCACCTAGGTCTAAAATTTCATTGCTATTCATCAGATCCCTAACTCATGCTCGATTTAGATCTGTATTCTATACTGAGAATAAAACGCCGCAACTAACTCAGCATACGGATGCCAAGCGGTATTACTGATCGTTTACCGACGGGGCTTGGTAGATGTAGCGGCGCGTTGCCAAAGTGTCACATCGGAATCGCTGCAAGCTATTTTCTCTAGACTCGTCACCTTTGGTGACTCTAGCCTGCTGGCGCAGATATTCGAGCCAGGACTCGACGATAAAACGCTCAACGTAAAGGTTTTTTTCACTCAGATCGCGGTAAAGCCGCCAGTTCTGTGCCCCGTTTCGCCGTCTGGATTGGCCGACCTCATAGGCCGTGCGCACGAAAATGCCATGTTCGGCATCATTGACTCGGTAGCTGATTTCCACAGACACCGGACCATCGGAGTGAGAAACATCGCGTGCCAGCACCAGCTTGTCGGTCTGCTGTGCTTCAGCGAAATCAGCTTCGTTACCCAACTCGATTGGGCCATTACGGGTGATGAGAAGCCCCAACAGAATAGTCGCGGCAGAAATGATGAGCGCGTTATTGAGTCCTATATATTCTGCCAACGCCCCCCACAAAACCCCGCCCAGCGCCATGGCTCCCATAAGCATTAGCAGGTACACCGAAGCGACCCGGGCGCGCACCCAGTTCGCCGCGTAGGTTTGCACGACCGTGGAGATGGTCGCATTCACGGCCATCCAGCCCATTCCAGCGAAGATCAGCATCGCCCACACGACGTAACGGTTATGCGTTAGGGCAGCAGCAAGTGTTGCAGCTGCAAAAGCGATCGCGCCTGAGGCAATGAGCGTGCGCAACGTAAATCGGCGATACAGCTTCGTTAGATTGAGAGCAGCTACCACTGCTCCTCCGCCCATGAATGCCATGAGCAAGCCATAGCCGCCAGCGTCCATGTCGAGCTCTTCCTTGGCTACCAGAGGCATCAGCGCCCAAAGTGCGCTGGCGCAACTGGTAAAAACGAACACCTGCTTCAAAGCATTGAACAAGACTGACGAGTGCCGGATATAGCGCAAACCGCTGCGCATGCCGCCGCTAAACGTTTCCGGTGGCAGGTCATGCGCCTGCCGGCTGGATTTCAAGGTGAGAATAAACAGGATCAAGGCCGTCATGCACAGTGCAATCACCAGAAACACCGATGCCGCGTTCCAGTATGCGATCAGCACGCCGGCAATCGCCGGCCCCAATGCCCTAGCGGCATTGGTCGCGATGCCATTCAGCGATACTGCGGCCGGAACCTCACTTCGCGGCAACACATCAACGATGGTCACCATCCACGCGGACATTCCCAACGCGCTGCCAGTACCCAGAACAAATGTCAGCAAAAGCAGCGTCCAGGCACCCAGTAGGCCACTGTAGGCAAGCAGACATAGCACTGCGGCCGCGCCGAGCATTGTCGCCTGCGTTACGATCAGCCAGCGGCGGCGATCCACCAGATCGGCGATCACTCCACCTGGCAGGCCGAATAAAAAGACCGGTAGCGTCATCGCTGTCTGTACCAGCGAGACCATCAGCGGTGACGACGACAGCGTCGTCATGATCCAGGCCGCACCTACCGTTTGCATCCAGATGGCCAGGTTTACGACAGCAGCAGCAAACCAGAGGCCTCGGAATACTCGGTGACGGAACGGAACCCAAGGTGATCCCTCTTTCATTGCTGCTCCTTCACACAAGGCCGCGAACGATGGGCGCCAGTTAGCCTATAACGTCATCACCCGCAGGCAGCCCAAGCCGGCCCACCTTGCGTGCAGCATGCAGCTCGCGCCGCTCACCGACGCGGTTGCACAGCTGCCCAACGCCCTCGATTCGGGCATCGATCGCATCGCCGGGTTTGAGGAAGTTGCCCGTTTCTAGCGCCACGCCATGCGTCGAGCCAGTAAAAACCAGATCCCCTGGGCGAAGCGCTATCCGTGCATCGAGGTAGTTCAGTAGCTCGTCCACCGGGAAAATCATGTTTCCAGTGTTGTCCCGCTGACGCAGTTCACCATTGACGCTTAGTTGCAAATTCAGTGCTGGCTGACCGGGACCACCGAGTTCATCGAGCGTAACGATCCAGGGACCTATTGGCGTGGTGCGATCCATCGCCTTTTGTGTAAGAAGGTCGAGACGGCCGATCAGCCGGCCTGCATCCCGCGCACTGATGTCATTGCCAACCGTATAGCCGAGCAAGCACGAGCTCGCCTGCGGCTCGTCCAATAAAGGACGCGCGACCACAGCGACCAGCTCAACCTCGTAGTCGAGCTCATTCGTCACGGCAGGAAACTGAATATCATCTTTCGCACCAACCAGAGCCGATTCCGGAATCGAATACGCCAAGGTATGTGCCGGTGTTTTACTACCTAGCCGCTCGAGATGGGTTAGATAGTTGAGACCAACGCCGAAAATGCGCCCGCCAGGGTGAAGTGGCGGTAACAGGCGGCACGCCGCTAGCGGAATCCACTCAGGGTCGAGATCCAGCGCCGCTTCCCCTTGATCACCAACCGTTTTTACCCATTCACTGAAAGACGCACGAATGGCCCGCAGGCGTACGCTGTCGGCGTCCAGCAAGGCCCAAAAGGCCTCACCGGCAACCTCCACACGCGCAATGCGCATCTCAGCGCTTGCTGGCCAAATACTCCGGATCGAGCACCTCTTCAGGCGTTTTTACGCTCGGGCCGAGGATCGGGCCAACCATTTCATGCCCCCACACGCTCAACACTTCTGGATTGAGCTCGAACGGATCGCCCTGCCACGGCTCGATCTCGGCGATGGTCTCGATGGCGAAGCCCGAAGGCGTGAAATGGTAGAAGGACACGTGCGGGTCCTGCGCATGCTGACCGAGCGTCATCATCATTGGCAGCTCACGTTTACGTACGATGTCGTAGGTCTCTCCAACGTCGCGGATGCTGCTGACAACGATACCGACGTGCTGCACACCCATACGCCCCGGCCCAAAACCATATGCGATGTCATGGCTGGTGTGATGATTCAGTTTGGAACGGAAAAAGCCAGTGCGGCCCTTGCCTGCGCCGGCGCCATACCAGCTGAAGCCCATCACATTGATCAGGAAATTCTCGAGTTCGGGGCCGTATTCCGGCGTGATCACCACGACGTGGCCAGCACCACGCTCATTGGCAACGAAGCCGCCATGGCAACGCCCTGGCATAAAGGAGCGTGGCGTCCATTTTTGTGCGTAAAATAGTTCATGCTGATAGCCGACCGGATCGCGAAAACGGATCAGCTCGCGCACGCCGCGCTTCTCGCAAAGCTCCGCGTCGCCGCGGGTGAACTCGACGCCGGCAGCGGTGAACTTCTTCAATGCATCCTCAAAGGCCATCCGCCCTATCGCTTCCCAGCCTATATAGGCGAGACGGTCGACCTTACCGGCGTGGAAGGCAAAACGATGGCGACGATCGTCGATCTTGAAATAAAGCGAATCGGGGTCGCTCTCGGGACTGCGGCCGATTCCGAAGCCCATGACGTTTGGACCATAGTCACGCCACTCATCGAGTTTAGTGGTTTCGAAGCCCATGTAACCGATGCCGATGATATCCACGAGAATTCACCTCTTTGTTGTTCTAGGTTCACGGGCGCCACCGGTGACCGGTGCCCGCACGGGCGCTGCTAGATTGCAAGCAGACCGCCGTCTATGACGAAATCCGACCCGGTAATGAACGAGGCCTCACTGGAAGCCACAAACAGTGCCATGGCGACCACCTCTTCAGGCTCACCGGGACGATCCATTAGTACGCCATCTAGCAACGCTGCACGCGCTTCCGGATTTTCCAGAAATGCTCGGGTACCAGGCGTCGCAACGAATCCGGGGCTGAGGCTGACAGCTCGTATGCCAACCGGCGCACCTTCCACCGCGAGCTGGCGGGTAAAGGACACCACCGCACCCTTCGCAGCCGAATGCGCCGATATACCGGCGACCTTGGAGCCGCCCCAAGCTGCAGTGGATGAAATATTAATAATCACGCCACGCTGCTCGGCAAGATGATGCCAAGCGTATTTGGTGGTGTAGAACAGCAGGTCCAACTCGTTCCGGATGGTGTAGTGCCAGTCTTCGATCGACATCTCGTTAACCGCACCAAAACGCGCGGCCGAAGCGTTGTTATATAGGATGTCGATGCGACCGTGCTCGGCCACGGCGGCGTCGATCCAGGCCTTGGCCTGTTCGTGGTCGCCAAGATCCAGCGGAGCCATGCCATATAAGCGGAAACCCTGCTCCTGCATCAGCGCAGCGGTTTCCTCATGCGCCGGCCCATTGAAGTCACAGCCGACCACAATGGCGCCTTCCTGAGCGAAACGCATTGCGGCTGCCCTGCCCTGCCCACCACCAGTACCGGTGATCAGCGCAACCTTGTTCTGTAAGCGACCCACCATTGCTGTCCTCCCGACACGCCGATCTGCCTAGTCCTAATTACCAGCGCCTAGGCCGATTCGTAGTTCATTTGATTTCTTCGAGCCAAATCGCTTCGGCGGGGCAAGCGGCCGCACCCTCGCGGGCTTCTTCTTCGAGCTCTACGGGAACAAGATCACTATCGAGATATACAAGGCCATCTGCATCAAGCTTGTAGATGCTCGGGCAGACTGACGCGCACAGACCATATCCACAGCAGCGGCTACGGTCAGCAACCACTTTGAATTGTACTTTTTCTGAATTCATTCTTGTCTCCTTATCAGGCCCAGCTACCACTGATAATGAACACTTATAGGTTTTTTGTACATTATTTTTTTGAACATTCCATCGCTTCAGATTCGAAGCTGAAACGGCCCACCGCAAGGTTGAGTTCCTTTGATAGCTCGCGAAGTCCCGCAACAGCGCTTGCAACACTGTGAGTGATCGCATCCCCCTCGCCAGCCATACGCGCTATGCGCTCAACATTCGAGGCTATATCGCGCCCACCTTCACTTTGAGTCTCGACTGCCCTTGCGATCTCATCCACGCCGCGTGTCGAATCCCCTACCAGCGCGGCCGCCTGTTGCAGCGTCCTCTCAAGTTCCACGAGGAGCTTACTGCTGTCGTCCAGGGCGACCGTACCAGCTTGCAGCGCTTGGTCGACCACTCCCGACTGATCATCCAACCTCAAGGTGAGGTCATTGATCGAATTCGCTGCCAGAGCAGAGCGTTGCGCCAGATTCCTTACCTCGTCGGCCACCACGCTGAAGCCTCGCCCGCTCTCACCTGCACGTGCCGCCTCTATCGCCGCGTTCAATGCAAGAAGATTGGTCTGAGCCGACAATTCCTTTACCTGCGTGATGCTCGCTGTGATTGCCGATGTGCTCTCTACGAAATCACCCACCGACACGCGGATGGCGGCGAAGGCCTGGCGCACGCTTTCTATTTCTCGAAGCAGTCGCGTCAGTGTCGAGTGCCCCGCCTCAGCCCCCTTCAGGCTGGCATCGGCGGAACTGCGCAGTTCCTGGGCATGGGACGATATCGAGGCGATGCCAGCGCTCATTTGCTCAACCGTAGCGGATACCTCCGTCACTGCGGAGGATTGACTGGCCGAACTCTGCGCGACCTGCGTCGATGTTACAACCAGCTCCTCCGCCGAAGCCCCCACTGCTGCCGCCACGCCCGCCACGCGCCGCACCGCCTGCTGAAAGCTCTCGATCAGCTCGTTGAACGCTTGGCCTGTATGGGCGATTTCGTCACGACCGATGATTCGTACACGCTGAGTCAGATCGCCATCGCGCAGCTTGATCGACGCGCGCTCGATTACACGGATGGATCGGACAATCTGGCCCCGCAACATGACGCTCGCCAGCAAGGACACCGCCATTGCAGCTAACAGCACGCCGGCGAGCACTTCCACTACGGTTTTCACCCGGTCGCTGGCGCCGGTAAACGCAGCGGAGGTGAGCTCTTCCTGCAGCGTCAGCAAGCGGCTGAACTGCCCGGAAAGACTGTTGAAATCCGAACGTACAATGCCAAGAAGCGATACCGCTTGCGGTGGGTAGCTCAAGGCTGCATGTTTCATGCTCGCCAAACCGCGCGCATAAATCTCCGCTTGTTCCCGCACCGTCTGGTAAGCAGTCTGCTCATCCTCGACAAGTCGCGTTTCTTTCGCCGCGGTGTCGAGCAGGCTTAGCATCTCGGCGGAACTCAAATCCATCTCTTCCAGATAGAACTCCAGCTCCTCGCTTGAAGACTGACCATTGGACTCGAGTATTCGGACCACCATGGCGTACGCGTTGATCATCGCCGCCTGGGAAGCCGCAGATGTTTCGAGAACCCGTTTGTATTGCTGAAATCGCAACTGGTCTATTTCATCTATCACGGCCTGCTGCTTTTCCAGCCCCTGGTAGGCGACGCCCGAGAGGACGACTAGCGAGACGATGAAAAAAAGAGGAAGCAACAGGAGCTTCGCTCCAATGGTGAAGCGGCCCAGGGTTGGCATGATGATTCCCATCTTGTTGTTATAAGTTTGAGGCTCTCTATGGCTAGACAGGCTGCCACAGTCGCTTTATTCTCAATACAGTATTTGATTTCATATTAAGAATTCAACAGTGCGACGCGTTTCGCTTGGCTCAACAAAATCTATAAGGAAGCCAAACCATGCTCCCTTCGAAGAACGAAGTGGCGATCGATACCCTCGAATTTCGCCAGAGCTGGAAAATACTGATTCTCGCCGTGGCGGGCGTCGCAATCAGTATCAACGCGGCACTTCTCTATGGCTTCGGTACCCTCGTCGTACCGCTGGGCGATGCCTTTGGCTGGAGCAAGAGTGAGCTTCAAGCAAGCATCACCTTTCTGTTCGGTGGCGCGGTCATTTCGCTGCAGCTAGTCGGCTGGTTCAACCTTCGCTACGGCATGAAGCGGGTCACCGTCGCTTCCCTGCTGCTGCTCTCTCTCGGCTACCTAGCAACCACGTTGCTCACTGGATCTATCTGGTCGCTGTATTTCGCTTTCGCCGCACTACCCATTCTTGGCATGGGTGCGCTGGCAGTCACCTGGACCCAATTGCTCAGCCTGTGGTACGACCGCAACCGTGGGCTGGCTCTGGCGATCGGGTTGTCCGGCACAGGCATCACGGCCGCAACCATTCCCCCATTGATGGCCTGGGGGATCGGCCAATGGGACTGGCGCGCCGCGTTCATAATTCTAGCTTTGCTCAATCTGCTGGTACTGCTTCCGCTTATCCTACTGTGGTTTAAGGTTCCAGGCGCTGCCGGGGCCCAGTCAGACAAAAGGGAGGCCGATCTACAGAAACTGCCCGGCATGTCCTTCCGCAAAGGTATGACCTCGCGAAAGTTCTGGACCTGCAACCTCGCGCTCGGGCTGGTGATTTCCTCGATCGTGGGAATGGTCACCAGCACGGTACCGATGCTGCAGTCCAGAGGGTTGTCGGCAAGCGATGCGAATTTGATCTTCAGCGGCTTTGGCTTTTCGCTTATTTTCGGTCGCATGCTGATCGGCTATTTACTCGACCGTGTGTGGCCGCCCGGAATATCGGCCATCAGCCTGGCGCTTCCAGCCATCGGATGTGCGATCTATCTCAGCGGAACGGGGGAGTTTTCTTCACTGCTGCTGGCCGCGGTGCTCGTCGGCTTTGGCGCCGGGGCGGAGTTCGATATAGCCGCATTCCTGATCGCACGCTATTTCGGTCTGCGCGAATACGGCCGGCTGTTCGGCGTGCATCAAGGCTTGAACACCGTGGCCTCTGCTCTCGCCCCGTTGCTGTTCGCGTACATGCTGAGCACCACCGGAAATTACAACGCCATGCTGCTCTATTCAGCCGCCTGTTGCCTCGTTGGCCCGCTGTTGCTGCTTACATTGGGGCGAACACCGCGCTTTGCCTCGTTGCCCATGCTGACCCATCCCTGACCCACAATAAAAACGGAGCAGACCATGCCTACCTTGATCTTTATCGAACACAACGGCACGCAACATCAGGTTAGCGGTGCCATCGGCCAGTCGGTGATGCAGGCCGCAACCTTTGCCTCGGTTCCCGGACTTCCGGCGGATTGCGGTGGAGCCTGCGCATGCGCGACGTGTCATGCCTACGTCGAAGAAGCGTGGATGCAACGACTTCCTGCCGCCGAAGGCATGGAGTCGGACATGCTGGACTATGCGTTCGAGCGGCGCGACAACAGCCGGTTGACCTGTCAGCTGGTGATCAGCGAAGCCATGGACGGGTTGGTTATCCACCTGCCCGAGTCCCAATTCTAAGCGCCGAATGCTAGCGTAATTCAAGGAGGTCTTATGTCACTCGCCTCGGTAGTGATCATCGGTGCCGGCCACGCCGGCTTTCAGGTAGCTGCCTCGCTGCGTCAGGAAGGCTATGACGGAAAAATCACCCTAATCGGTGATGAGCCAGGCCTGCCCTATCAGCGGCCGCCTCTGTCCAAGGCCTACCTGCTCGGCAAGATCACCGAGACGAGTCTGCTCTTCCGTCCTGCCGAATTCTTCGACACTCAACGTATCGAGCTGTTGCATGACCAGGCCACGGCGATAGACCGTTTGAACCGCAGGGTATTGCTCGCTTCCGGCGCCGTTGCCACCTACGACCATCTGGTGCTTGCCACCGGCGCGCACAATCGTCCGCTGCCCGTTCCTGGTGCCGAACTGGAGGGTGTTTTCGGCATCAAGGCCAAGGCCGATGCTGATGTGCTGGCGCCGCTGGTAAAGGAAGCGCGAAATGTCGTCGTGGTTGGCGCCGGCTTTATCGGCCTCGAATTCGCAGCAGTCGCAGCAGCGCTTGGCACTAGCGTTCATGTGCTGGAACTGGGTGATCGCCCAATGGCCCGCGCACTGTCGCGAGAAATGTCGGAGCTATTCAGGGATGCGCACGAACATTGGGGCGTCCATTTCGACTTTCGTCAGGGTCTTGCGCGCGTGGTTGGCGACAACGGGCGGGTTTGTGCCGTGGAAACTTCCGGTGGCCGTACGCTCCCGGCCGACCTCGTGGTCTTCGGCATCGGCGTGATCCCCAATGTACAATTGGCGGCCGAAGCAGGCCTACAGATCGAAAACGGCATCAAGGTCGACGCCAGCCTGCTCACCGTTGATCCACAGATTTCCGCCCTTGGCGATGCCGCTTGCTTCCCCTGCCTATATAACGATGAGCAGCCAACCCGGCTTGAGTCGGTGCAGAACGCCGTCGATCAGGGCCGCTGCATCGCGGCGCGGCTGATGGGCAAGCCCGCACCCTACTCCGCCTTGCCGTGGTTCTGGACAGATCAGGGCAACCTCAAGTTGCAGATAGCCGGGCTCTCGACCGGCTACGACAGCACCGTAGTGCTAGGCTCGGTCGAGTCGCAGGAAGTATCGGTCTTGTGTTTCCGCAATCAGCATCTGGTTGCTGTGGAATCCTGTAATCGCATGGGCGATCACATGGCGGCACGCAAGATTCTTGCCCGCCCGCCCAGGCTCACTCCCCAGACAGCGGCTGCCGAGGGCTTCGATCTGAAAGCCTGGGAAGCGGCCAACCGCGACTGAACCTCGATGGCAAGCAGGCATTGACCACCACCTCAAGGAACATGAAATGAGCAGAACCTGGTTCATTACCGGGGCTTCTCGCGGCCTCGGCGCGGCGATTGCTCAGGCAGCGCTCGCCGCTGGCGATAGCGTAGTGGTCAGCGCCCGCCGGCTCGAACAGCTGGACCAGTTCGTCGCGCAAGCTCCAGAACAGACGCTTGCAGTGGAGCTCGACGTTACCCGCGAAGCCCAGGCAGCAGCGGCGGTTGAGGCTGCCATCACCCGTTTCGGACGCATCGATGTGCTGGTCAACAACGCCGGCTATGGGCAACTCGCCCCATTCGAAGAAAATACAGCCAGCGATGCCGAGCGACAGTTCGCCACCAACGTATTCGGCGTGTTCAACCTATGCCGAGCGGCCTTGCCGATCATGCGCAAGCAGCGCAGCGGCCATATCTTCAATGTCTCGTCTGTAGCCGGCGTGGTAGCTATGGGCGGCGCCGCGCTGTACTGCGCCTCCAAATTCGCCGTGGAGGGATTTTCCGAGTCGCTGGCTCAGGAAGTCAGCCAATTCGACATCACGGTTACACTGGTTGAGCCCGGCGTGTTCCGTACGGATTTTCTCGATCCAAGCTCCGCAGCTTTCGGCGCCAATGGGCTTGGGGATTACGCAACGTTTACCGCGAAGATCAAGGCAGGCTCAGCCGCCAACAACCATCGCCAGACAGGCGATCCCGCCAAACTGGGTGAAGCGCTTGTGCAGCTGGCCAGCATGGTAAAGCCGCCGCTCCGTTACGTCGCGGGGTCCGACGCCTACCAAGCGATCACCAGCAAGCTCGAAAAGGTGAAGGAAGAAATCGAGCAATGGCGTGACTTGTCCGCTTCATCTGACGGCGCTTCCTAGCCGAAACGAAGTCCGCATGCTCGAGCGTACGCACAGGTTCGCTCGGTCCCCTTCCTTCCTCTCGAGGTAAAGGCCAGCGTCGTCCATCTCAGGAGCAAGCCGCTTGGATACCGGAACTACAACCCCCACTCGGATCAACCTGTCGATCATCTTCATTGTCTGCTTCAACTTCATGTCCTACGTAGCCAATGGACTGCCCCTGGCCGTGCTGCCCGGCTTCGTTCTCAAGGACCTTGGATTCGGCACTGTCTTGGCAGGCATCGTCATCGGCACGCAGTACGTGTCAACCCTGCTATCACGACCACTGGCCGGAGTGCTGGCTGATCGCTTCGGCGCGAAATGGGCTGTCATCGTCGGGCTGACCGGCCTTGCGCTTTGCGGCGTTCTGACCACGGTGGCTATTGTTATGCATGCCTCGCCCTGGCTCAGTGTCTCGATCCTGATTGGCGCTCGCATCATCCAGGGCATCGCTTCTGCCATGATTTCAACGCCTTGTTGTACCTGGGCCATCGGGTTATACGGCAATGCGCATACCGCACGAGTGATGTCCTGGAACGGCATTGCCGCCTATGGCGGTATCGCCGTCGGCGCGCCTTTGGGAGTACTGATCAGCGATCAATTCAACCTGGCCAGCATCGGGCTGTTCATTGTTTTGCTGGGCCTGCTCGCGCTGCTCCTGGCGGCAGTTAGGCGTCCAGCACCGCTGTTGCGCGGCGAACGGCTGCCCTTTTTCGACGTGTTCTGGTCGGTGACGCCCAACGGCTTGGCATTGGCATGCAGCTCGGCAGGCTTTGGCAGCCTCACTGCCTTCATTGCGCTGTATTTCGACAGCCTCGGCTGGGCGAACGCCGCATGGTGCCTGACCGGCTTCGGCGTCGCCTTCATTATCACCCGGCTCGTCACGCCTAACGTTGTGGTACGTTTCGGGGGCTACGCAATCGTGACAGTTTGCCTGCTGATACAGGGCCTCGGACTGCTGCTCGTCTGGCTGGCCCCCTCGCCCGAGGTCGCGATTCTCGGAGCCTCGCTGACTGGCATGGGAGTATCCTGGGTTTACCCCGGGCTTGCCGTAGAAACCCTGGCGCGTACGCCAGACGCCAATCGCAACTCCGCGTTAAGCGCGCTTTCGCTGTTCTTCGACCTGGCGGTCGGGTTGGCAGGCCCCTTGATGGGTTTGGCAGCAGCCAGCCTAGGCCTTGGCCACGTGTTCCTTGGCTCGGCGCTACTCTCCGCTCTCGGCTTCATGCTGGTGGTATCCCTTCGAAGACGATACCAGAGCCAGCCGCTGGTAGCGCGCTGAGCCACTCGACCTCACTGAATCAAAAATCCGCCGTCGACAGCGAGTGTGTGCCCGTTAACGTAGCCGGCCGCAGGCGAACAGAGCCAGACAATTGCGCCGGCGATTTCCTCCAGCTGGCCCCAGCGCTTCATTGGGTTGGTCTGGGCAACCGCTTCATGTTTATCCCCGCGGAACAGACGTTCGGACATCTCGGTGGCAAATACGCCTGGCGCAACCGCGTTTATACGCAGGCCTTGGGCGCCATATTCAATGGCAGCTGCGCGAGTCACGCCCAGAACTCCGTGTTTGCTGGCATGGTAAGCCGCTCCGAGAGACCCACCGTTGACGCCGCCGATCGATGAAACATTGACGATGCTCGCGCCCTGCTGCCGAAGCAGGTGGGGTATCGCGTATTTCATACAGAGCCAGGTGCCTTTGAGATTGATCCCCAATACCCGATCCCAGTCATCCTCGGAATAATCGGCTACCGGGACGAACGGCGTACCCTCAATGCCAGCGCTATTGATCAGCATATCCAGTTGCCCCCAAAGCCGCACCGTTTGCTCGACCAGCCTCTGTACTTCGGCGCCTCGGCTGACGTCGGCCTGAACGAACTCTGCGAGCCCTCCTAGCTCGCGAACGGTAGCAACAGCCTGCTCGCCCTCCCTGGTACGCCTTCCGGACACCACAACCCGAGCGCCTTCTGCGCTCAAAGCCAGCGCCGCTGCCAATCCAATCCCCGTCGTGCCGCCGGTTATCAACGCCACCTTTCCGTTGAGCCCAAGACTCATCTGCTTCGCCTTGTCGTTTTGCCTCCTTCCAATGTAGCCAATCAAATTAAATACACAAATTCTCAATCTGTCTTACTTTCAGAGAAGGAACGCGGAGACCTTGAGTCAGACGCCACGCGAGCTTCTTTTTTCTTGGATCGGACAGTTTTACTTCGTCACTCATTTGCCCGCTGGCACCGGCATGCCTGGCGAATGGTTATGAAGCTGGCGAAAAAAACCGCGATACGCGACTCGTATCCCGACGCGCCCATCTGTTGATCCATGTCAATTGCCTAATGGGAATCACGTGGATACTCGGCGAAACGTTGCACACTTATCCGTTTTCTGTGCAGCGTGATAATAACAATGAATGGAGAGCGCAATGGCTACTAACACGAATCCGGTCCTGAGTGACGGGACTGCAGTGTCTGACCTCATCGACTTGGAAACTCATGAAGTGAAGATGCGGACACTGTCCGACCCCGAGCTTTATGCCCTGGAAATGAAAAAAATCTTCGCCAAAACCTGGGTCTTTCTCGGCCACGAAACCGAGATTCCGAACAAGGGCGACTTCATCGTCCGCGACATGGGCTCCGACTCGGTTATCGTCGCCCGCTCGAGTGACGAGCAGATTCATGTCTCCCTGAACGTCTGTCCGCACCGAGGCATGAAGATTGCAACGGTCGATGGCGGCAACGCCGCTGCTCATGTGTGCATCTACCACGGCTGGACCTTCAGGCCCAACGGTGACTTCATCGCCGCGCCGATGGAGAAAGAGTGCATGCACGGCAAAATGCGCACAAAGGCCGAACTCGGCCTGCACAAGGCCCGCGTGTCTATCTACGGTGGCTTGATCTTCGCCACCTGGAACATTGACGGACCGTCCTTCGAGGATTTCCTCGGCGATGCCAAATGGTATTTCGATACCCTCTGGTGCCGCACCACCGCCGGCATGGAAGTGCTCGGCCCACCGCAGCGCTTCATCATTCGCGCCAACTGGAAGACCGCCTGCGAGCAATCCGCCTCGGACGGTTTCCACACCCTGACGCTGCACCGCTGGCTTGGCGAGGTCGGCCCCTATGCGAAGAAACCGGATGCCGAAGGCAAGGGCGGTGACCTCAGCCCGGAAATGTACGGTGTAGAAGTCTGGACCGAGCACGGTCACACCATGCGTTGCATCGAACTGGACCGCAAGATTCAGCGCCTCACCGGACGCGACCCGTCGAGCATGAGCGCAGAGGAAAAGCTCACCCTGCTACCGCCGCCGGGCATTACGCGGGAAATGGTGCCAGAGCTGCTCAAGCGCTTCAGTCCGGAGCAACTGCACGTCATGAGCTGGCGTCCGCCGCAGGTAGGTAATTTTTTTCCCAACGGCCTGTTCGAGTTCATCTACCTGCCGCAGCCGGATGGCACTGTCCTCGGCGCCATGGCCTTGCATGCCTACATCCCGAAGGGGCCGGACAAGCTGGAATTCGTCAACTGGATCCTCGCCGAGAAGGACACCCCGCCGGAAATCAAGGCACGCATGCTGCGCCAGTCGATTCAGCTGCTGGGCACCTCCGGCATGGTCGAACAGGACGACTCCGACACCTGGCCACATATGACGCTGGCGGCCAAGGGAGCGATGAGCGAGGACATTACCCTCAAGTATCAGGCCTTGTACGCAGAGGATGCCAAGCCCGCCGACTGGCCCGGCCCCGGTTATGTCGGCGAGGGTTTCACCAAGGACGATACCCAGTGGCAATGGTGGAAATACTGGCACGCGCTGATGACGGCCTGACCGCCACCCCATCCTCGTACACCCTGCCCGGCTGCGCAGCGCGGCCGACGGCACGCACAGCTTCACGGAGATCGCCATGAACGACTTACAGACCCTGCTCGCCCCCACCCCTCTGCCGCCGACCGACCGCAGCAAGCGCATCGCCAGCGGCAGCCCGCTCCATAGCGAAATCGTCGACTTCCTCTACGACGAAGCGGAGCTGCTGGACACCCTGCAACTCAAGCAGTGGAGCGAAACCCTGACCCAGGACATCGAGTACAACGCACCGCTGCGCCTGACCCGTCCCAACCGCCTGCAACAGCAGACCGTGGTGCGCAACGTCCAGCACCTGCACGAGAACCATGGCTCGCTGATGGTGCGCATCATGCGCATCACCGACACCCGCAGCGCCTGGGGCGAGGATCCGCCTTCGCGCACCAAGCGCCTGGTCAGCAATATCCGCGTATTCGGCACCGACAAGGCCGATGAATACAAGGTGCTGAGCTACCTGCTGGTGACCCGCAGCCGCTTCGATTTCGACACGTTCGACCTGATCCCCTGCGAACGCCAGGACATCCTGCGCCGCGAGAACGGCCAACTGAAACTGGCGCGGCGCGAAATCATGCTGGATCAGGTAGTGATCGGCACTCCGAACCTCGGCATCTTCCTTTGATCGACCCGCTTGGGCAATGGCCGCAGCCGCTGCGGCCAACCATGGAGAACAACAATAAATGAAACTCGAAGACATGATCCTCGTCAGCGTGGACGACCACGCCATTGAACCGGCCGGGGCCTTCGACCGCCACATGCCGGAGCGCTTCAAGGGGCGCCAGCCGCGCGTCGAGCAGCACGGCGGCCGCGACGTCTGGGTATTCGAAGGCCAGGCCACCGGCTACATGGGCCTCAACTCGGTGGTGGGCCGGCCCAAGGAGGAGTACGGCATGGAGCCGCTGGGCTACGAGCACATGCGCCGCGGCACCTGGGACATCAAGGCCCGGGTCGACGACATGAGCGCCAACGGCATCCTCGGCTCGATCTGCTTCCCGACCTTCCCCGGCTTCGCCGGCCAGCGCTTCCAGAACCACCCGGACCGCGCCGTGTCCCTGGCGGCGATCCAGGCCTACAACGACTGGCACCTGCACGACTGGTGCAACGTCGCCCCCGGCCGCTTCATCCCGCTGATGCTGGTGCCCTGGTGGGACATGCAGGCCGCCGCCGCCGAGGTCACCCGCCTGGCGAAGCTCGGCGTGCATGCCCTGTCGCTGTCCGACAACCCGGCGCTGCATGGCTTCCCGTCGATCCACAGCGACTACTGGGACCCGCTTTGGAAGGCCTGCGCCGACAACAAGGTGGTGATCTGCTGCCACATCGGCACCGGCATCAAGGCCGAGCACGCCTCCGAGCTGTCGCCGATCGATGCCTGGATCACCTCCATGCCGATCTCCATCGCCAACTCCGCCGCCGACTGGATCTGGGCGCCGATGTGGAAGAAATTTCCCGACCTGCGCATGGCCCTGTCCGAAGGCGGCATCGGCTGGATTCCCTACCTGCTGGAGCGCGCCGACTTCACCCATCGCCATCACCACGCCTGGACCAATGCCGACTTCGGCGGCAAGAAGCCCAGCGACGTGTTCCGCAAGCACATCATCACCTGTTTCATCGAGGACGATTTCGGCCTGCGCAACCTGGCCGACGTGGGCGAGGACATGGTCACCTGGGAATGCGACTACCCGCATTCGGACTGCACCTGGCCGTTCTCGCCGGAAGTGGCCTGGGAAAGCCTGCGCAAGCTGCCCGAGGCGACCATCCACAAGGTCACCCACCTCAACGCCATGCGTGAGTTCTCCTACGACCCGTTCCCCCTGCTCGGCCGGGAAAACTGCACGGTCGGCGCGCTGCGCGCCCAGGCCACGCACGTCAATATCGAGCCCGCACTGGGCATGGGCGGCGCCGCGCCCAAGCGCGAGAAAGGCAAGCCGGTGACCTCCGGCGACATCAACGCGATGTTCGCCCAGGCGGACGCCCAGACCGCGTTGTAGGAAAGGCCATGGCGCCCCTCCCGGGCAAAGGCCGGGAGGGGACGGTTCAAGACAACGACACGAGGCCAGCATGGACATCATCGGCATTGGCTACCTGGGCTTCGAAAGCCCGAACCTGGACGCCTGGCACGAGTACGCACCGCAGGTGCTCGGCCTGGGGCTGGGCAACGCCCCGGCGGGCGACCCCGACTCACTGTACCTGCGCAGCGACGACCGCCGTCACCGCATCGCCTTTCACCCCGGGCCCATCGACCGCATCGCCTATATCGGCTGGGAGGCCCGCGGACGGCAGGCCTTCGACGCCGCCGTGGCGCGCTTTCGCGCAGCCGGGGTGGCCCTGGAAATCGGCGATGACGCCTTGCGCGAGATACGCGGGGTGCGCGAACTGGTGCGCTTCCGCTGCCCGGCGGGCTACCAGCACGAACTCTTCTACGGACAGAAATGGACGCCGCGCTCGTTCGTTCCCGGCCGCCTTCACGGCGGTTTCGTCGCCGACGAGCGTGGCGTCGGCCATATCGTCCTGATGACGCCGGACTACGGTCCCGAGCTGGAAGCCTTCTTCATCGAGCTGATGGGCTTCCACTGGTACGGCGCGGGCGCCGGCAAGGGCCGTACCGGCTTCTTCCGCGCCAAGCTGAACGACAAGACCAGCCACGACATCGCCTTCGGCCATGCCCCCGGCATGAAGGGTGTGCAGCACATCGGCCTGTTCGTCAAGAGCCTGCGCGACCTCGGCGAAACCTACGACATCGTGCGCCAGCGCGAGTTGCCGATGCAGATGACCCTCGGCCAGCACTGTCAGGATCCGCACGTTTCCTTCTACCACTTCAGCCCCTCCGGGTTCGCGGTGGAGTGCATCCACGAACTGGAACCCTGGCACCACGACGGCTTCGAGCTGAACCCCGAGCACCTGAGCGTCTGGGGCCATGAGCGGGTCGGACCGATCCTTGGCCCCAGCGTCATGCCCGTGGAGCGCTACCCCGACGACTGAGCGCGCGAATCCACACCAACATCGACAGAAAAAGGATAAGAAGATGAGCAAGACCTACGACATCGTCATCGCCGGCGGCGGCCACAACGGTCTGGTCGCCGCCTGCTACCTGGCCAAGGCCGGGCGCAGCGTGTGCGTGGTGGAGAAGAATGACAAGGTCGGCGGCGGGGTCATGACCCGCGAACTGACCATTCCCGGCTTCAAGCACGACGTCTGCTCGGTGGCGCACACCCTGCTGCAGGCCAACCCGCTGCTGCGCAACGACGAGCTGGAGCTGAAGGCGAAGTTCGGCCTGCAGTACATCAACCCCGACAAGATGACCGCGATCTTCTATGACGACGGCAGCACCCTGGAGTTTTACACCGACCTGGAGCGCACCTGCCAGGCCATCGCCAAGTTCTCCGAGCGTGACGCCGACGCCTACCGCCGCTTCAACCACCAGGTGTTCCAGAACCTCGACATGCTGGTCATGGGCATGTTCAACACGCCGCCGAGCGCTTCGCACCAGGCGCTGATGATGGAGCAGAGCCAGGTCGGCCAGGAACTGATGCGCACCCAGGCGATGAGCGCCTGGGACTACATTTGCGAATGGTTCGAGAACGACAAGGTCAAGATCGCGCTGGCCCGCTACGCCTCCGAGGCGATGATGAATCCGTTCGACAACGGCACCGGCTTCGGCTTCTACATCATCCTGCCGCTGATGCACCGCTACGGCGTGGGCATCCCGGTCGGCGGTTCCGGCGCCTTCGCCGACGCCCTGCGCGCCTGCCTGGAACACCATGGCGGCGAAGTGCGTACCGAGGCGCCGGTCAAACAGTTCAAGATCGAAGGCGGCAAGGTGACCGGTGTGATCCTAGACAGCGGCGAGCAAATCCTCGCCCGTCAGGGCGTGATCTCCACTCTGCACGCCAAGCAGGTATTCCCCGCCATGGTCCCCGGTTGCGAACTACCCGAAGGTTTCGAGCAGCGCATCCGCACCCTCAAGCACAGCAGCTTCCAGCCGTTCAACATGCACGTCGCCCTGCGTGAAGCACCGCGCTATAAGGTCGGCCCGGCGGTGGACGATTTCTTCTGGGTGGAACGCTCGCACTCCGACCCTGAGGAATTCGCCCGCGCCTTCCGCGACCTGGAGTACGGCATCCCGCGTCGCGACTTCATCGCCTACGTGACCCAGGACACCTACGACAAGACCCGCGCGCCGGAAGGCAAGCGCGTGCTCAACATGTACGCCTTCTGCCCCTACAACCTCAAAGGCGGAGCGCAGCGCTGGGACGAGATCGGTGAAGAGGTGGCCCACGCCTTCCTCGACGACCTGCGCAAGCTCACCACCAACATGGACGACGACAACATCATCGGCTTCTCGTGGATGACCCCGCTGGACATCGAGCGCCACAACAACGCCATGATTGGCGCCGACATTCTTCACTTCGGCTCCTACTCCTGGCAGATCGCCGGCAACCGTCCCGCCCCTGGCTACGCCCAGTACAAATCGCCAGTGGAAGGTCTATACCTGGCCGGCGCCAGCACCCACCCCGGCGGCGGCGTCACCGCGGCTTCCGGGCGCAACGTGGCGCGGGTGCTGCTGGAGGAATCCGGCTTGGACTTCGACGAACTGGTCGGTGCCTGAGCCCACTGGCAGGAGCGAGCGCAGCATGAAAATGTTCAGCAAAGAAGGCGTGGAGATGATGGACGTCAAATCCATCACGCGGGACGGTGAGCGACTGGTGATCAAGGGCAAGGTCATGGGCGCCATGACCACCACCATCCTAGTCAACCCGGAAGACTGCTGGCAGGCCGCCCGGCTGCTCGGATTGCGCGTCATCCTTTGTCTGCCACTGCTACTGGCAAAAGGCTTTTGGACTTCGCGCAAAAAGACTGAAGACTGAAGACTGAAGACTGAAGACTGAAGCTAGCGTACCGGCCTTCATCGCTGGACCCGAAAACACCTCACCGGACGTGGAAAGATGCAAAAAAGGTGCGACGTATCGCACCCTTTTTGCATCCGGAAACACTCCATCAATTCTTGATGAAATAACGCACCCAAAGCCTGCCGCCATCGAAGCGGTACAGCTCAATGGTTTCGATACCACCATCGCCGTTACGCATTGCGTTGTAGTGGTAGCACGCGGCCTCTTCACCGTTGATGATGGTTTCCCTGACTTCGATGCGGCAGCGCGGCTGTTGCTGCGCCCACATGCCTTCGAGGATTTCCCAGGAATCTGTTGGCAGCGGTCGTCCGACGAATTCGATGCTCAGACCGCTACGAGTCACACTGCGGTAATGTTCGAAAAAACCTTCCTTGTCGCCATTATTCCAGCACTCCACCTGCCCATGCAGGAAGTGTTCGATAGCTTGTTTTGCATCGTCACTCATTTGATTTCCTCGTTTCGATGAAGGGCGGTTTTACCCGCGGTAATGGTTCAAGCTCGGGCAGTCGCTTCAGGCGGTTTGCTGCTGCCGGGCGCGGTATGCCGGCTCCATCCTCAAGCAGAGCAAAATCGACGGGCCAACAATCGCAAAGACCAGGCAGCTTGTCAGCACAGCGGAGTAACCGCCATAAAGCTCGAACAGGTAACCAAAAAACATTGGCACCAGGCCTGAGACAATAGTGATCAACCCAAGATGCAAGCCGAATATGCGAGCGTAGTCTTTGAGCCCGAAATAGCGGGCCATCAGGAACGCCGCCAGGTCGAACTCAGCTCCGGCGCTCGCCCCGATGGTCAGCGTGGCCAGCACCAATAGCGGTACGTTCTGGACATCGGCAAACAGAAAAATGGCGCAGCCAACCGCCGGCAGGGCCAAGCTGATCGCGGCCACGAGCGATGGCGAATAGCGGTCCAGCAGATAGCCGACCAGCAGCCGCCCGACGATGATCGCGATGCCGAACGTGCCGAATACCTGAGCAGCCGTCTGTGCGCTCAAGCCTGTGCTTTGCAACATCGGCACGATATTGGTGACCATGCCGACCGTAAGCGACACCGACATAATCAACGCGACGTTGAAGCCCCAATAGGTTCCGGAGCGCAGGGCTTGCTTGTATGACATACCGGACAGTTCAGTGCTTTTCTGCTCGCCAGTCTGATTTCGGGCGGTGGTTTCCGAGGGCAAGCGCAACCACAGCAGCGACAGTGGTAAGGTCGCCAGCAGCGGCATGGCACCCAGCGCGAAAAAGCCGGCCTGCCAGCCGTACTTCGCAATGAGCCGCGCCAGCAACGGTGGCAGAACCATTGCCATCAATCCAGTCCCGCAAAGAATGACGGCCAGCGCCAGCCCCCGGTTACGCTCAAACCACAGATTGACCAACTGAGTCCAGGTGATCGCGATGGTGCCCGCACACACGATCGGCATCAGGAAAAAAGCCAGGTACAACCAGCCGATCGAACCCTCGATTTGGGTGATCGCGAAATAGCCGATGATTTGCAGCACGATAGAAATGATGGCGACCCGTCGAAGCCCGAAGCCCCGGTACAGCGGGCCAACCAATTGAGTGGAAATGGCGACTCCGGCAAACAGGAACGTGATGGACGCTTGCAGATCGCCCCGGCTCCAGCCGAAGGCCTGTTCCAGCGGGATGACCATGGTCCCGAAGCCATAGAGCAACGCGGCGGTGATGCTGGTGCAGATGCCTACCAAACCGAGCAGCATGATGCGCCAGCCCTGCTTGAACTCATTTGTTTCGTTTGTCGATGTCATGACGAGACTCCTGGCGCACTCCGCGGGCGATGAATGGGTGACTTGGTTAGTGCCCCTTGAGTATTTCATCGATCGGCAGTGAGACCATGGTTGCGCCGCCGTCGACCAGCAGCGAAGTGCCGGTGATGTAGGAGGCCTCATTAGAGGTCAAGAAGAGCACGGCGTTGGCGATGTCCAGGGACTGCCCGAGGCGCGCCACCGGGAAGTGTTCTGCCAGCTTGTGGGGCAAGTCTTCGCCTAGCGCTTCGGTCATCCGGTCGGTGCCGATCAGGCCTGGCTCGACCACGTTGACCAGGATGTTCAATGGCCCGAACTCCACCGCTAGGCCGCGCGCAAAGGCGTTCATGAACGCCTTAGTTGAGCCATAACCGATTAGCATCGGTGTGTATTTGCGATTGGCTTCGCCGGAGGAAATGAAAATGAGGCGCCCTGTATCCTTCGCCTTTGAAAGATGCGGCGCGGCATCCTTCGCTAGCCAGAACAGGGACTGGACGTTGCTGCGCACGAGACGGTCGATGCTGTCGTCAGTCATCTCGGCGATTAGCCCATGAGGGGCATCAGCGGCGCAATGCACCACGATATCCAGCGCGCCGAATGCCTCCACGCCGCCCTCGACCATCGATTTGATCGCCGACCGATCCGCAATGTCGCCACCCACCAGGCAGGCACTGCCGCCCAAGGCATTGATCTGTTCGACGGTTTCTTCGCCATATCTCGCGGTCCGGGCCGACACCACGACTTTGGCGCCCTGCTTGGCGTATTCCAGGGCAATGGCGCGCCCCATGCCGCGGCCGGCGCCGGTGATCAGCACCACTTTGTCGCGAAATTTCATCGTCGTTCCTCATTATTGTTGTTCTCGCGCAATCCGCGACGCTTCAGCGCCGCGGATACCCGGTTCGCTATCAGAGATCCGCGCCAGGTACGTTACGCGCCGAGCCGTTGCGTCGGTCCGACTCGCCCCAGCCAAGCCAGTGCGACGGCTCGCGAGTATCGCCCACCCGCCGCCAGCGCCCTTCCTGCTGCGCGGTAACCGGAAAACCGCCAACAAAGTCGATCATTTCGCCCTTCTCGTCCGGCAGGAACTCCCACTCTTCCGTGCCCTCCAGAACGACCTTGGCTGACTTGAGAAAGTAGCTACCGTCCTTGTGTACGGCCAAGCCTTCGATGTCGGTGGTGACCCGTACTTCACCCTTCTCATTGCTGAAAATGGCGTAGCCGAGGTGGTCATGACCAACCATGAACGAGCCGGCATCCCAGCTGCCGTCCTTGTACACCGTAACGAAGGACCACCAAATCACATGTTTGTTGTTGTTTACCACCAAGTCTTTCTTGAAGTGGATCGCGCCGCCTTCGGCCAGGTAAAACTGATCGAGCGCAATGGCACCTTTCACCGGCCGGCCCTCGACTACGCCAGACACATCCCACAGTTGCGAGACATAGAATGTGCCCCACTCCACACCTGGCAGATACCACTGCAGGCCGGTGAGCAAACGGCCCTCGAGCTGAAACAGCCCATCTTCCTTCCAGGTCATTCGTTCGCTGTTGGCGGTGATTTCCCAGTGATTGCCTTGCTCTCCGGGCTGGTTCGTCCAACGCACGGTGTCGCCTTCCAATGTCTGGACCGGCATTGGCGTAAGGGCCTGCTGCGCCATCTTGTCGAAATCCATGCGCAGGTTCTTACCGTCTACGTGATTGTTCAGGTAGAGGAACTTCGTTGGATTCGGTGTACCGTTTGGCGCCATCAGCGAGCGGACAAACGAATAAATATTGCCCTCCTCGTCACGGACCGAGCCAAACGGCGAACTCTTGCTCAGATGCAATCCAAAGAAACCGCGAGTACCGGCCATCGCCGCACCCGTGACCTTGTGCGGACCCACCAATTGTTGAAAGCCGAAGTCGCCGCGTTCCGGAATGGTCTTGAACGTTCTCATAAGTTCCTCTTTTTTATTTTGGCTGCAGTTCGCATAGGCGAAGTTGTCAGCCGCTGAAAACCAGGATGGAAGAGACGCCACACAGGCTGCGCATCGCGAATCACAGGCCAGGGTTTGCCTGGGGCGAGGCGCAGATCGCCGAGCTGAGCAAGCGTGAGAACCATACCGATTTGGCTCCCTGCAACCATTTTGACGAAACTTTCCAAGACTCCAGTCAATACCGGTCGGTCGAGGTTTGGATTGCATAACGCGTCTCTTGTTTTTATTTTTCACCGCACCAATTCGGAAGCGAGGCGGCTAGTTGCTCACCCAGCTCAGCATCAAGCCAAACCATGGGATGAACACCGAAATCGATGGTAGGCGCCTTCTCGGCAATACGTCCTTCGATTCGTTTGACCCATGGTCAAACAAACGCCCATCCTCTGGCAGCGTCACGATAAGGAGAATAAGAACGTGAAGAGTTCGGAGCCGACCGAGTCAGGCAAGCGCAACACGATGAACAAATTGTTAGCTGCCGCACGCAACGAGTTCGGCAACAAAGGGCTTGGCAGTGCGAGGGTGGAAACCATCGCGAAGGAAGCGGGCGTCACTAAGCAGCTGGTCTATCACTACTACGGCTCCAAGGAGAATCTGTTCGTCGCGGTGCTCGATGAATCGTCTGAAAGCATCATGTCCGAGCTGGTAGCGCTGGAAATCGAGCAGCTGACGCCGCCCGCCGCGCTGCGAGCGATGCTTAACCGATTCTTCGACCAGTACTGCCACGACCCGCTTCTCGGCGCGCTGGCACTGGAGGGCATCCGTTACCACGATGCCCACGAAACACCGCGCAACCGATTCCTGGAGATGGCTCCGGGATTGATTGCCAAACTCGATGCCATCCTCCAACGCGGCGCCGCCACGGGAGAGTTCAAGAAGGAAATCAATCCAAGGTTGCTTCTTGCCACAGCGGCGCTGGTCACCACCGGCTGGTTTACCAATCGTTATTCGATGTCGACCCTGACTGGCTTGGATACCGCCTCACCCGACGGCATGGCGATCTGGCGGCAACATTCGGCGGATTTCATCCTGGCAGGTATCTCGGTTGCGCCTGACTGTGGATCAGGCGCCCGGATAGCGATCCAGAGAAACCGGCATGCGCAGTAAAACGCGCGGATTGTTCGACGAGATAGCTCCCGCTATTTGCTTACCTTGGCCAGGTATTTGACGACTCGTTTGGCAGCAAGCCGCCCGGCCATGCCGTTTACACCGCCACCCGGGTGGACGCCGGCACTGCCAAGGTAAAGTCCTGCTACCGGCAACGTACTACCGCCCAGTCCATGGGCTGGGCGCATGGTGCTGGAGCGCATCGTGGTGGTATCGATATGTACGACGCAGCCATTCACCGTATTCAAACGCGCGGTGAAGTCGGGTGCTGCCTCGATTCGCCGGCCGATGATGTGGCCTTTGAGCCCCTCGACATATTCCGAAGCCTGATCGATGACCTGATCGGCCACACGCTCTCTGATCGCGTCCCAACCTTCTACGGGACTGACCGGCATCACTGGCGGATAAATGTATAAAACGTCCTGGCCGGCGGGTGCCTGGGACGGGTCCGCCGCGCTGGGAGCTGCCATGGTGATGTAGGGAAGCGTCGGCACTTCACCCCGCATGCAGGCTGCAAAGTTCTCCAGTACGGCCTCCTCGGTACCTATCAGCAGACAGGTGTTGCGCAGGTCGACACTATCGCCTCGGACCGCTTCAAACCGGGGCACCGATATTTGCCCGCTCAAGGCGACGTCTACTTTCAACGGACCGGAGCCTTTGGCGTTGGCCGGTGCCATCGCGATACGCGTCAACAGGTAGGACGGAATCTCACCTGTGCTGACCATTTCCAGTGCCACTTTGGGATGACAGCCGGCAATTACCGCTCGCCCCGTGAATTCGCGGCCGTCGGCCAACCGCACGCCCTTGACCTGCCCGCCAACCGATACGATCTCAGCGACCGATGCGCTGACCAATACTTGGCCACCGAGCTCTTCAAGCCGTGCCTGCATGGCGTTGCTCAGTTGCTGCATGCCGCCCAGAACGCGACCAACGCCAAAGCGATGGAGGAAGCCAAGCAGTGCGTAATAGATGCCGCCGCCGTCGGCGCTAATGTCACCAGCGAGGCCGGTCAGCGCGCACATCGCGGATATGGTCACGGGATGCTCGAAGCGTTCACGGGCGGCTTGATGGGCCGAGCCGGTCATCAGCGCCATCAGCTCGGGTTTGAGTTTGCGGTTCTTCAACGCTGAGCCAAGCACCTGAAACTTGGCACCCAAATTCAGTTCGGCTGGGTCGGCGCGCATCATCGGCAGCGCGATGTCGAGGAACATGTCGATGACATCCATGAACTTGAGAAAAGCCGCTGCGTCGGCCTCGCTGTAACGCTTGATCTCCGCAGCGGTCTTGTTACGGTCTCGCCAGAAGATCAGCGACGTGCCGTCCGGATGCAGGTAAACATAACCCGGCGCCAGCTCTATCGACCTGAATCCATGCCGCTCGAGATCAAGTTCCTTCGGAACATGGGTGTGAACCCGCATCGACATCATGTCCAGCGCACAGGGATGGACGAGATGCTGGGGCGCCTCGGGGATCAGGTATCCCGAGGAAGCCATGCCGCCGACTTTGTCCAGGGCTTCAAGCACTAAGACCTTCTTGCCTTCCAGCCCCAGATAGCAGCCCGCTGACAAGCCGTTCGTGCCGCCGCCGACAATGATTACGTCGAAATCTGTATTTTTATTATTCATTCTTTGTTGGTCCTATCGGACTTCAACAACATTTGCCCAACGCAAAAGCCGCTGCAATCCGCTTGCAAGAGTTCGGTTCAAAGCCGCAACACCAGGCAATACGAGCGCAATCAACCGATCCGGCAAAAGCCAGAGATATCGCTTTGTAGGAGACGGTTAAGGGTTTTGTCTGTTGCCCGTGTCTTGGCGCTGAGCAGCACCCTAGCAATAAACGCCACCGGGCAACCCGGCATCCGTTTTACCAACGGTAAAAGAGTCGTGTGGTTCGGGCAGAGCAGTAATGCGGGGCGCGTCTTCAGTGGAGCGTAAGGGCGAACCGAGCGCGCTATAAAAAAGCCGAAGGCGCGCCTGCCCCCGTTTCCCGAGCAAGCTCGCTCCTACCAAAGCGGCAGTGTGTAGTGGTCTACTAATCCTGGACACCCATTTAGGGCGAGAATGCTCGCTATTCAGAGGTGTTCGATGAGCAGGCAACGACGTACTTTCACTCCCGAGTTCAGGCGCGAGGCAGCGAGCTTGGTGCTCGACCAGGGTTACAGCTGTCCCGAGGCAGCCAAATTCCTTGATGTAGGTGAGACCGCACTGCGGCGCTGGGTCAACCAGTTGCAGCTGGAGCGCGGTGGCATCACACCCACTGCCAAAGCACTTACACCTGAGCAGCAAACCATTCAGGAGCTTCAAGCCCGCATCAACCGGCTGGAGCTTGAGAAGAAAATCTTAAAGGAGGCCACTGCGCTCTTGATGGCCGAGGAGCACGGGCGCAGACGTTGAAATCGATTCGGCAGTTAGCAGCACGCTATCCCGTTCAACTGCTGTGTTCAGTGTTTGAACTGCCCCGTTCCTGTTACTACGCCCATATGGTCCGGCGCCGCCGCATTGATGTTCGGCGGGTGGGTTTACGCAGCCGCATCACCGAGCTTTTCAGCCAAAGCCGTAGTTCAGCTGGTAGCCGCAGTATCGTTGCCATGCTCAGGGATGAGGGCGTCAAAGTGGGTCGTTTCAAGGTCAGAGGCCTGATGAAGGAGCAGGGTTTGATCAGTAAGCAGCCTGGTTCTCATGCGTACAAGAGCGCCACCGTTGAACGGCCTGACATTCCCAACCGCCTTGAGCGCCAATTCACTGTTGCAGCGCCGAATACGGTTTGGTGCGGCGATATCACGTACATCTGGGCGCAGGGTCGATGGTATTACCTGGCTGCCGTGCTGGACTTGTATGGCCGTCGGGTAGTGGGCTGGGCTATGTCAGAAAGACCAGACGCAGACTTGGTTATCAAGGCGCTCGACAAGGCCTACGAAGTGCGCGGCAGACCGAGCGGGCTTCTGTTTCACAGCGACCAGGGTAGCCAATATGCCAGCCGTCGTTTTCGCCAGCGACTTTGGCGCTATCGCATGACGCAGAGCATGGGCCGACGAGGAAATTGCCATGACAACGCACCGATGGAGCGACTGTTTCGTAGCTTAAAAAGCGAGTAGGTGCCTGCGGTGGGCTATATGACGAAGCCAACGGCCGAGCAGGATATCGGCCGCTACTTCATGCGGTATAACTGGGTCAGACCCCATCAGCACAATGGCTTCGTGCCGCCGGCTGTAGCGGAGGAAAAACTCAATTCTGTGTCCGGGAATTGTTGACCACTACAGTGTGCGTACCTTCTGCCATGTGCCGCGCATACTGGTAAGAGCGAAGCTTGCGTGCGAACCAGGTATGAGGTTGGCAATAAAAGGGGGCATCCGGCTCCGCTTTCGCGGGCCGGCATTACTTACATGCCTGTGCGACCCATTTTTTCAAACAGGGCGCGCATGGCAACAAGAGATGGCGTGTGGCTGCTGAATCCTCCATCTGCCACCAGCGTAGTGCCGGTCACGAACGAGGACTCATCTGAAGCCAGGAACGCGACCACATCGGCAATCTGCCTTGGCGTACCCAGTTCGGCTGTGCAGTGGTTGTCGCGCATGATTTCCAATAACGGCGCCGGCATTTCATGCTGTGGTGCGAGGCCAATCTGCACCGCATTGCCACGAATCCCTTTTTTGCCGTACTGGGACGCGACCAGGCGTGGCAGCATCATCAGTGCCGCCTTGGATGTAGCGTAACCAGTCAGCGACATGTCGCCCTGCATCCCCAAACCGGAGGTGGCGAAGATGATCGAGCCTTTGCCGTGCTCCAGCATCACTGGAATGACGTATTTGGTGCAAAGCACGGCGCCACGCAGGTTTACCGCTATGGCGCGGTCGAAGGCTTCCATATCTAGGTTGGCCAGATCACGGTCCCGCTGACGTTGGTCGGTGTTCAGGACGGCCGCATTGTTGTGCAGCACATCGATCCGACCAAATGCCTCCTTTACCTGGGCGATCATCGCCTTGACGTCTTCTTCGGAAGACACATCGGTGCGAAAACCCTGAGCAGGCATGCCTTGCGCCGATATCGACTCTGCCACCCGGTTGGCGGCATCGCCGTCGACATCCACTACCGCCATAGAAGCGCCATGCTCGGCCAGCACCCGAGCGCACTCGGCGCCCAGCCCGTTGCCACCACCGGTGACGATCGCAACCCGCCCTGCCAGCTTGCCCATGCTCATCTGTTATTCCTTAATTTGTTGTTAGCTCTGCCAATCCTACTCGCCCGTGAAGCGCGGCTCGCGTCGCTCACTAAAGGCTTGCGCTGCTTCGCGCACATCCTTCGTCGGCGCTAAAAGAGCAAACAGGTCGAGTTCGAGATTAAGTCCGCTTTTCAGGTCCAGTTCCAGCGCAGCCCGGGCGGCCTGCTTGACGAACGCCGACGCCGCCGGCGGCTTACTGGCGATGCGCTCGGCAAACGCCCTGACCTCCTCGACCAGAGTCGAGTTATCGGTAGCCAGGCGGCTGACTAGCCCGATCTGAAACGCCCGGTCAGCGGTCATACGGTCGCCAGTCAGCAGCATATCGAGGGCGCGCCCCGGCGCCACGACTCGCGAAAGCCGCTGAGTACCGCCACCTCCGGGAATCAAGCCCAAGCCGGTTTCCGGAAGCGCAAAAATCGCGTTGGGCGCGGCGAATCGAATATCGCAAGCCAACGCAAACTCCAGCCCGCCACCCATGCAATAACCTTGGATTGCAGCGATAACCGGTTTGGCAATCCCGTCAAGCGATTCGATCCAGCGCGAACGCTCCATCCGCTGGCGCACCTGCAGGGAGGTTTCTTCCCCACGACGCTCCTTGATGTCTGCGCCAGCGCAGAATCCACGCTCGCCTTCACCGCGGATGACAATGACCCGAACCTGCGGGTCGTTATCGAGCAATTGAAGCGCTTGAGGAACACCCTGACGGATGCTGTCGTTGATCGCGTTGATCTGGCCTGGGCGGGTCAATACGACCCAACCGACCGAGACACCGCGCTCCACCCTGACTGACTCGTTAATAACCAGCGGCGCTTGCTGATTTTCTTCGGCGCTCATGCGGAGCACTCCTCGAACTCGAATACCTGGCCATCCAACTCTTTCGGATCGACCTTGATCAGAGGCTTGCCACCCACGGCCTCAGACGACTCGATCCACTGGAAGGCCGTACCGCGAGCGCGCAAATCTTCAGCCTTGGCGGCCAGATCGTTGACGCCGATGCGGATGTAATACGGGCCCGGCCCCCAGTTGTTTACATAATGACCGGCGTCGGTATTCCAGTAAGTTGCCTCGAGCACGTCCAGCGTAGCGCTATTGGCGACGGTAAATCCCATGCGCGCACGGCGGTAGCCTTCACTTGTAATGTTCTCAACCGGGAAGGATGGCTCCCAGTCGAGGTTGGTGGAAAGCTTGCGCAGCGTTTCATCGAGATCGCGCACCAGGAAGCCACGCGCAGTGACACGCACCATGTCGCCCGGCTTTTGTTCACGTGGCTGCGCAGGTGGCGTTGCGTAGGTTTCCGGCGGCATTTGCAACGGTTCGGTTGGCATGATTTCGATGCACAGGCCGCCGTCCACGGATGGCTCGTAATAAGGCTTCTCCGGCGTTGCGCCCAACCACAGGCGGTCGAACGGCATTTCCGGTGTGCGCTGGGCCATGCGGAATGGCAGGCGACGGCGCATCAACTTGCTGACCAGAGCATCGAACTTGTCGCCATGCAGCGCGAGCACGATTGAGTGAGTGATCATGGGGCGATGGTGCCCCTGATAATCCTTCAGGCTTTCCAAGAAATCATGAAACAGCGGATCGCCCGGATTTGGACGATCCAGATGCCACTGCGGCTCGATACGGGTAGGTGAAACCGCCAGCGACTTGTGCACACGCAAAAAGTGCGCAATGTACGGATGATTATCGAACGCCTGACGCCAGCGCTCATGCTTGAAGATGCCGAGTTTATCCACCAGTTTTTCCGTCATCCCGTCTGGATCCGGAACCATCATGTCGGCACTCATCAACAACTCGAACATAACCCTCTCCCTTCAATATCGCGCCATGGCTCTGGACCAGGCTTTACAGTCAGTGGAAGCGCCAACCGGGCGCGTCCGATCAATGAGCGGCAGCCGCGTCAGTTAGTTTTTTTTCTGAGTAGCCTGTTCGACCGGCGTATCAAGCATGGCCGGCGATTCCGGTGAGGCTGAAGTGGTCTTTGGGTTGAGCAGGAAATGCGACAGAGCTGGGATCAGCACCAAAGCGCCAAGCATGTTCCACAGGAACATGAACGTCAGAAGGATGCCCATGTCGGCCTGGAACTTGATTGGGGACCAGGCCCAGGTGATCACGCCAGCCGCCATGGTCAAACCGATCAGAGCCACCACCCTGCCGGTGAAATCCAGCGACCGGCGATATGCGACCGCAAGCGAGCCGCCTCTTTCTTGCACGGCAATCTGCACACTGAGCAAATACAGCGCGTAATCCACGCCTACTCCTACGCCAACCGCGATGACCGGCAGGGTTGCGACTTTCAGGCCGATACCGAGCCAAACCATCAACGCCTTGCAGATGATGGTGGTCATGATCAGAGGAATGAGCGCGACGATGGTTGCGCGAATGCTGCGGAACGTCAGTAGACACAGCAAAGCGGTAGCGCCATATACCGCGAGGTACATGGTGATGATGCCTTTCTCCACCTCAATATTGGTCGCCGCTTCGATACCCGCGTTGCCTGCGGCCAGGAGAAACTCGACCGGACGTTCTGAATCAGCCGTGTTGTATTCGGCGGCAAAGGCCTCGACCACGCCCATCACGCGACGCAGCGTGTCGGCCTTGTGGTCTGTCAGATAAGCGATCAGCGGGGTTACCGAGCACTGCTGATTGGTGATGCCGGGCGAAGAAATCATCGCGGCATCGACCGACGCGTTGGTGATCGCCTGGTCGCGGCTGATGGTCAGCCACTTGCCGCTGCCTTCCGCCATGCCTGAGGTGACGAAACGGGTCGACTCTGCAAGCGAACTGGTGGTCTGCACACCGGGTGTCTGACGCAGTTGCCATGCAAGCCGGTCCATGGTCTGCAGCGTCTGATACAACCGACAGCTGTCCGGATCGGTTTTCATGATCACGACGAACTGGTCGCTGGACAGACCATAGTGGCTGGTGATGTAAGCGTTGTCCTGGTTGTAGCGCGAGTCGGCGCGTAGCTCTGGCGCACCTGGATCCAGATCACCGATCTTGAGATCGAGCATGACGATGCTGCAGATGACAGTGACGACAACCGATATCGAAATCACCGCAATGGCCCAGCGCCGCTCGGTGAAACGGTCAAGGCCGTGCCAGATATGACCTAGCCAGTTGCGGTTTTCGGCTCCGGCACGCTCTTTCTCGAGAGCGATCAACGCCGCTTTTTTACTCACGCCGATATAGGACAGCGCGACGGGTATCAGCAGTAGTTTGGTGAAAATCAGCACCGCAACACCGATGCTAGTGGTTATCGCCAGATCGCGGATTACAGGGATGTCGATAATCACCAATACCGCGAAACCGACAATGTTGCAAAGCAGCGCCGTAAGCCCGGTGAGAAAGAGACGGCGGAAGGTATAGCGCGCCGCCACATACTTATGCGTACCGCGGCCAATGTCCTGGAGAATACCGTTCATTTTCTGTGTGCCATGGGATACACCAATGGCGAAGATCAGAAACGGTACCAGGATCGAATATGGATCGAGATCATATCCAAGAAGCTGCATCAGACCGAGAAGCCATACGACCCCGGCCACTGCTACGCCGATCAACAATATGGTGCTGCGCAGGCAACGCATGTAGAGGTAGACGAAGATGCCGGCGATCAGGACGGAGATGGCAAAGAAAACCATCACGCTGTAAAGGCCGTCGATCAAATCGCCGACCAGCTTACTGAAACCAACGATATGAATGCTGATCTTGTCGCTCTCGAAGGAGCGGATCTTGTCTTCAAGCTGATCGGAGAACTCACCGTAATCCAGAGGCTCTCCGGTTTGCGGATGTTGATCGAGCAAAGGCGCAAGAATCATGCTTGACTGGCTGTCATTGGCGATAAGGCTGCCAATAATTCCGGCACGCTGAATATTGCGCTGCAGTCTGCGGATCGACTCTTCGCTGCCATCATAATCCGATGGCATCACGGCCCCGCCACTGATGCCATCCTCGGTCACTTCCTTCCAGCGAACAATCGGCATCCACAATGACTTCATCCAGGAACGGTCTACGCCGGGAATGAGGTACAAGGTATCGTTAACTTCCTGTAAGACCTTTAGATATTCCGCGTCGTAAATATCGCCTTGCTTGTTTTCGACGACAATACGGATGCTATTGCCCAAACCAGGAAGCTGATCTTTGTAGGCGAAGTAATTCTTGATATAGGGGCTGCTGCTCGGAATCATCCTTTCAAAGCTGGCATTGACGTCTATGCGAGCAGCGAAGTAACCAAGTACGATGGTGGCCAGCAGGCAGACTACGAGCACAAGCACGCGGTTATTGAAAATAACCCGCTCGAAAAACCCGCCGGACGACTTATCGAAATCGCGCAAATCCGGAACTACGGGCATTCCACTGTTGTACTTTTGGTCTACCATATTCTTGTTCTCACTAAACATGCCGCGTTATTAGTTCGCCTTGGCTATTTCGACGAGTTTTGCACCCGAGAAAAAAGTCACGACCATCTCGCTATCTCGTCCTGTTCCGCTGGCTGCGAACACTTCGCCTACGCGTGAGGCTTGCAGAGGAGTGACGCTCAGGCTCAGCTTGTCGAGGGCGATCATCGCCCCGCTCTGGCTGACCATGATCAATTGCTGCCCCGCATCCACTGCGCTGATCAGGCTTGCATTAAGGCCAGTATCTATCTGCTGCCATTGCCCCCCATCATCCCTGCTCGCGTAAAGATTTCCACGCAGGCCATAGGCCAGAAGCAGATTGGGAAGCGCACGCACACCGAAGTATGTGCCGTTGTAAGGCGTCTCGATCGTTGTGAACTGTTGAGTCTGCGGGTCCTGGCGCATGAGCAAGCCCTGCTCGCCGACGATATAGAAAACGTCGTCGCGTTCGTCCAGGCCATACAGGTGCATACGGCGGGTATTGTCGGTTTGCTCGATCCAGGGATCCCAGGTCGCACCATCATCGGTACTTCTCAGGATCAGCCCGAATGCCCCAATGACGTAACCAACCTTGTCCTCATTGAACATGACGTCGAGAAACGGTGACGCCAGCACATCGGGCGTCGCCGACGTGTTCATGGAGAACTCCACTTCCTGGAGCATCTCGGCAGCCCCCTCGACGCCATGCTCCGCGCGCTCACCGTAGTACGCCTTTAACCGCGCAAGCACCGTGCGACCGTCGAGTTGGACGGACCAGGTCAGACCACCATCGGTAGTATTCAGTAGCACAGAATCGTGACCAACGATCCATCCGTTCATAGGGTCACGAAAACGCACCTGGACCAAGTCCGTAGAAACAGGACTCTGTACTTGCTGCCAAGTTGTCCCCCCATCCGTGGAGCGCTTGATCATGCCATGCAACCCGACGCCAACAAGCACATCACCCGCGCGGTCCACACCGAGAAGAGGCGCTGGAGCGCTGATCGGCTTCGATGGCTCGCGCAAGGGATCGATGCCCTCCCCCGCAATGGACGCATTTACACCAAACGGCATCAGCAGGACCAACAGCATCACACTTAACCATTTCCCGGAGAAGCGGGTGATAGTTGCCGGAGAGGCTTTTGGCGTAGCAAGCGGGACTGGGAACATCATTATTTTTATCCTCAAACCAGCGTGATAAGCATGCGTACGATGCCTGTCGCCATGACTTAGCATCGCTTGCAAACCTAGAATGAAAACCGATCGGCAGGTCTGCACCTACAAGGCACGTGCAGACCCGCAATTGATCAGCGCTGGGTTTCCCTCATTACAATCGCTTCCGGATTCAACTCACGCTCCGAACGAGCCTCGGTCATAACACGATAACCGCCGTTCATTGCATCGTTGATCACGCCATACATACCTTTATTGAAGTCATAGATAGAATGTTTGACGATATATGGAATGTCATGATCATAAAATTGCACGCCACCCAGCATCATGGCACGGTACAATTTACCACCCTGATCCCAAGCATCATAAAGGCCTGCACCGTAAGTATCTTCATCTAGATAATAAGTACGCTTGCTATAGACGTGGCGCTTACCTGGCTTAAGCGTAGCCTCGACTTCCCAGACCCTATGCAACTCCCAACGCTCGCATGCCGGGTTCGTATGCGCCTTCTGCAACTGATCCTTGCAATCGAAATAAAACTTGTAGGAGTTGTAAGGAATATACATTTCCTTCTTTCCCACAAGTTTGAAATCGAAACGATCTTGGACACCAGAGAACATGAACAGCTCATCGAAAAGCTCAAGACCACCCATGCTTGCTACAGGCGTGTCATACGCAAACTCGGGAGCCAGCTTCACACGGCGCTGTCCTGGCGTGTAGCTCCAGGCACGACGCGGCTTCGCTGTCGGATCAAGGTAATCGATAAGACCGGTTAACTCACCCGCTTTGCGGGCAGGTTGTTTGGTTATCGAATAAGTACGAAAGGCCATCATCGGATCACGGCCGTCAATATCCACTTGATAAAAAGGTCGCTCGGTGAACGTGGCTTGCTGCGAAGCCATAGTAACCCCGCCATTGCTGTCAATGATCCAGCTATTAGAGGCTGAAGTAGTGGTACCAAACTTGCCATCGTTATAGCGAAGCAATTGGTTCCACATCACCTCATTGCCGGTCTGTGGAATCGGAAATGGAATACCGCCCCGGCAGTCGGTCTCTACGGCCAAACCGTCCTTCTTGGTTTCGCATTCGGTCGCATTACGCACCGTGGCCTGCAGCGCCTCTTCCGGATATGCAGCTGTGCGATGTGTCGGGTAAATGTCCATGTAATAGTCAGGGTTGCGCTTGAGCACCTCTTTCTGACCATCACTTAGCTTGTCGGCGTGTTCGGCCATGTTTTCGGCAGTAATACGAAACAGGGGCTTTTCGTTCGCGAAGGGATCGACCCATACACCACTGTCGGGCTCGAAGCCCGGCGGCGCAGTACGCAGACCGCCTTCATAGGCAGGGATGGTGCCTGCTTCGTTACCTGCTGCGATGGCGCCAACGCGAGTGAGCGTATCGCCCAGTTTTGCGGCTTCCTCGGCAGAGACCGCAGCCATCGATAGGGAAGAAATACCGCTGAGCATCAGACCAAGAGCGACTTGGAGTTTCATTGAGTTCCCCTTTTTATATGTTTTAGAAGGAGGTTTTATAAGTGAACGCAAGCCAGCCGCGGTCGGTTGTACCCACCGCACCGTTGCCGCCAACCCCACCGTTGAGCAGATTCTTTTCCTGGGCGGAAGTATCTGCGTAACGTAGGCTGAATTCATGGCGCTGAATGTAGGTCATTTTCGCGCCTACAGACCATGCCAAAGCTCCTTCGCTGCCACCACCCGCGCTTGCGGCATTACCGCTGATGCCATAGTTGACGGTCAGCGGAACCTCAAGATCCCAAGAAGGGAAGATCGAAAGGTATTGAGGGGTATAGTTCACAGCGACAGCGTAGTAGTCATCAGTTGAGCAGCCGTCTTCTTTGCCTCCCGGAAGAGCTGAACTTCTGGCGTCACGGCACCCAGCGTAGCCATCACCCTTGTAGAGCTCTTCGTGCTTGGTCACCTTGTCCAGATGGCTGTAGGCAAATTCGCCAACTAGGGTCGCGTTGTTCGCGATGAAGTTACGTGGAACGCCATATACCGCGTTGGCTACGAAGTGAATGGTGTTACCGCGAGGGCCTTCTTCGTCAACAGGACTTACGCCTGTAGCGTTCAGTGCACCGTTTTTGCGATAGGAAAGATCCATGCCCACCGCTACGGAGTTAAAGACACGGGAAAAGCTCAGTCCCGCCAGCTTCACATCACGAGGATGGACGAGTCGGTAATAGCCATCGGGAGCAGCGACCAGCTCGGGGGCGAGCCAAGGCTGATAGTCATCGAACTCGCGATAATAGGCGCCGACCGTTGACTCGATCTGTTCCAGGTTGAGTTTACCCATCACGCCCCAGTTGGCAGTGTCGCGCCCGCGCTTGGTGCTTCGCTTTTCAAGATTGAAGCCCGGCGCAAGCGGGAAGCGATCTGGCCCTTCGAAGAAAGGATCTGCTGGTCCGAAATAGGTACCGCCATAGGGCATGCGAGTGTTGTCCCACTCGAAGAATTGCTGCACCGCTACCGAAAGGGTATCGGTCAGCTGGGCCTTGATCGAAACCTGCCCCACCGGCAAGAACACTTCTTTCGTCTCGATGCCAGGACTAGTAACGGCCTTCACACCGTCGCTAGGTGCCTGCGAATAAGACACGGCATGCGCACCGAACAACAGGCCCTCGCCCCAGTAGTTGGTATGCCGACCCACCTTCAGGTTAACTGGCACCGGTCCAATGTTGAAATTCGACCAGATAAATGCGTCGAGGATCTCGCCGGAAGGGCCATGCACATAACGATCGACTTCCGAGCTGTATTTATCACCGTTGTAGCTCGTCGAGTAGCCAGGAATATTGCTTTCGACGGTGCCATCCTTGTACGCGTCGTCATACCATGCTGCCGCGCTTAGGCGAGCACCCCAGAGATACTTATAAGCAAAATCGACCTCAGTGAGCAGATCGACGCGATTTGTCACGATATCGCCTTTATCGAACTTGCCATCTGACTCGTCCGTCGTCGGCGTGTTCATGATGCGATCGTCCTGATCCTCCATCCGAACACCCAGGTTGTATCGGACCGTGTTGTCGAAGCGCAGACGATAATCAGGGTTACCTAAATCAATTTCGATGGCGGAAGCGTTTCCTGCGCCACCGAGCATAGCGACCGCCAAGGCGATGCCGGTTAGCTGCGAGGGCTGAGATCTAAAGCGGCGGCATTCTTTCATCGTTGTGATCCTTTTATTTTTATTTTCAGTGGTTTACACCAAAACGTATTCCACCTGAGAGGCCTTTTTTTCGCTGGCGAAACCGTTCGATCGCTATGCGTATAAACCGCATTGGCCGACTAACTCCCAATGCTTAGGGCAACCCTAGCGGAAATTTTCCCGAAATTCCACACTGAGATTCAGATTCTCTATGTAGAATTTCTATCAGGTTTGGGGTCAAACTCATACCTGACATCCGGGCTTACGGCCCTGAAAATGGACATTTATCATAAATTCGTTCATTTTTCTTCCAGCGAAATATTTCATTAGCCGAAATTGGCAAGAACACGCCGCTTTGCTCGTATACCAGGCGGCTCAACGTGAGGCGGGTATCAAATGAACATCGATCTAAGCGACAAGCGCGTCATCGTTACCGGCGCCTCTAGAGGCATCGGATTGGCCATCGCACGCGCATTTGCCGCTGAAGGCGCGCGCGTCGCCATCTGTGCGAGGTCTCTGGAAGCCGTGGAAGCAGCCGGCCAGGAGCTTGCCGAGAAAGCCGCTGGCGTGATCGCATGCGCAGTAGACGTGACCGATACCGATGGCGTGCGTCGCTTTGTAGACAATGTGGCCGAGACTTGGGGCGGCGTGGATGTACTGGTGAACAACGCCGGCCAGGGCCGTAGCGGCAATATCGACACCCTCACCCCTGAATCAATACTCGAACACGCCAATGTTTTGCAGATGGGGCATTTCCGTTTCGTTCAGGCTGTGGTGCCTCATATGCGCAAGCAGAACTGGGGGCGCATCATCGAAATCAATGCGCTGGCGGGGACCATTCCGACGCCCGACGGCATTCCCTCGGTGATCAACCGCGCCTCCTGCGTTGCCCTATCCAAATCGCTGGGAATGTCGCTTGCGAAAGAAAACATTCTGGTGAACAGCCTGAACATGGGCTGGATCGACACAGGCCAATGGGATCGCCACTACAAGGAAATGGGGCCCGGCGTGAGCCGTGAAGAGTTCGACGAAATGGTCATGAAGGTTGTGCCAGTGGGCCGTTACGGTAAGCCCGAAGACGTTTCAGGCATGGTGTTGTTCCTCGCCAGCGAGTATGCGAGCTTCATCAGCGCCGCGTCGATCGATATCGCCGGAGGCATGGGCGGGCAGATCGCATACTTCCCTACGCTCAAACGCGACTTCGCCGCCGCCATCAAGGCGCGAAATATTGGCAACTAACAAAGCGACCAGGCACTAGCCGAGCTTATGTCGGCCACTGGCTCGCTATCAGGCACGTCGGAATGAGCATGTGCCGGCGTCGCTGGCACTGCCAGCTACTAGACTCTTTATGCCCGGCTTGATGAATGTGCTGTTTCCAGTGCTCGCCACACTGATATGGGCTGCCAGCACCGTGGTGAACCGAATGGCAGTAGACTTGATAGACCCTTCAGCTATTTCGTTCTACCGCTGGGTCGTTGCAGCCGTTGTGATAACACCCTTCGTGTTGACGACGGCCTGGAACGTTCGGCGAACTATTCGGGCACATCTTGCAAAATTGATCGTTCTAGGTTGCCTTGGTATGTCGCTGTACCAGTCACTGGCCTATTTCGCTGCTTACAGCGTCACCGCTACGTCCATGGGCCTGATCCTGGCAACCATGCCCATGCTGACGGTCCTGTTAGCCATTACGCTGTTACGCGCCAGGCCCACGGCGGGAACGCTTGCAGGCGCGCTCATATCCTTCCTCGGGCTGGCCTGGTTGATCAGCACTGGCGACCTGGCTGCGCTCTTTCGCCAAGGCATGGGCAAAGGCGGGTTCATGATGCTGATGGCTTCATTGTCTTATGCGCTTTATTGCGTGCTGGTCAAGCGATGGCAAATTCCATTGCCCACGTGGGTGTCGCTGTATGTGCAAATACTTTGCGGTACGTTGGTTCTGGTGCCGGCCTTTCTACTGGCGCCTTCGGCTACGTTGACCAACGACAATCTGCCATTGGTGCTCTTCGCCGGCCTGTTCGCCTCCGCCATGGCGCCTGGGTTATGGATGCGCGGACTCATCTCGCTGGGTGCGGAGAAAACCGCCGCGCTGATGAATCTGGTGCCGCTGTTCACGGCCACGCTGGCAATCACGCTACTCGGCGAGACGCTGCACCTCTATCACGCGTTAGGAGGCGGGCTGATCCTGTTCGGCATTGCCCTGGGACACATGAGTCAGCGACGCGTCGCTGGCTCATCGGTGCCTTAAACGACCGGCACGGAGACGTCCAGCTTGAGTAGTTCGATGGCATTGCCGCTGCGTATGCGTTCGCGTTCATCCTCGGACAAACCCAGGCCATGGGTCAGGTCACCATGATCATAGGCGCCGCCGAAATTGGTGCCGTATAACAGGCGATCCGCGCCGACCACTTCCACTACTCCGCGCCGTAAGCCCGGGGCGTGCACATCCAGATCGAAATAGAAGTTGGGCATGTATTCCATCAATGGCCGCTTGTTTCGGCTGTCCGGCGCCATGGCGCGGTTGAGCTCGCTCAGCCGGCCGAGCTGAAATACCGCCATGCCGCCGGCGTGGGTGATGTAGGTTTTTAGGTTAGGAAATACGTCAAGCGCGCCGCCGCAGATCAGGTACCAGAAGAACAATGTCTCATCGACGCAATCGCCAATGATCGAGGTGGTCTCGAATTTGTCATCGGTATGCTTTTCGCCCCAGTAGATCGACTGGTTGAAGCCATGGACCATGATCGGCACGTCAAGCTGAGAGAGCTTTTCCCAAACCGGGAATAGCTGCTCGTCATGCGCTTGCAGCCCATTGAAATTGGCCCCGCCTACGCAGACGCCCCGCGCGCCCAGCTGGCCTACAGCGCGGTCAATTTCCCTCGCTGCCGCCTCTGGCCGTCATCGCTGTCGATGCACTGACTGGCGAAACCAGAATGTTCGATCGACATTCCGGCGTGGAATTGGCCGATGCGGTCGCCGCCAGCTGTGCCGTGGCTGGTATCTGGCCGCCCGTTAACATCGGCGGACGGCAATATATGGATGGCGGAATACGAAGCTCGAGTAATGCCGATCTAGTCGAGCGTTCATCAGGGGTGATCATTGTGTCGCCCCTTGGCGCGAACCGTGGAATTCCTGGCCGCACGCTGGCCAAGCAAATAGCGATACTCGAGCAGTACGGGACGCGCGTCCAGCTTATCGGCCCGGACAGCGCATCGGCCGCGGCGATGGGCAAGAACCCTCTGAATCCGGCGCGGCGCGCCATCGCTGCGCAGGCCGGCCGAGAGCAAGGTCATCTAATCGCGACAGCATCTGAGCAATATTGGCGTTGAGCCGACTTGCGGATCACTCAGGATGCGCACGCCATGATGAGGAACTGGCGAAACGCTTCAGCCGATTGCGGCAACTCCGTCTCGCGGCGCCAGGTCAAGCCCAGTTCCATGGGCGGGATAGCGTCCACCAACGGCCGAGCCTCGATTTTCTTGCCTTCCAGCGACCACGCTCGATAGAGCATGTCGGAAAGAATCGTTACACCGAATCCGTGGGCGACCAGCCCCCGCAATCCTTCCATCGAAGACGTCCGGAACGCCACATTCGGCTCCAGGCTGCGAGAATTCCAATATCGATAGGTGGAGCTCTCCCCTTCATCGACCGTGGGCAGAATATAAGGGTGACGCGCCACGTCTTCGAGTGTGATGACCGAGGCCTGCATCAGCGGATGCTCGCTGGCGAGCCACAACTGGCGTCGCGAGCGAATCAGCACCTGATGCTCGAAACGCTGCAGGTTCTCGGTATTGGAAACGATGGAAAGCCCCATATCCAGCCGTCCCGCAGCGATGGCGTCTTCGATGACAGGCCGATTCATATCGACCAGATCGATTTCCACCTGCGGATAGCTCCGCTTGAACCGCGCCAGCAGCGACGGCAGAAAATAGCCGAGCACCGTGTAAGAAGCTCCGACGCGAATCACCCCCTGTATCGAATGGCTCAGAAAAAGCGGCTCGCTGAGCGCGTCCTGTAATGTGTCGAGAATGTGTCCCGCATGCTGAGCGAACTTGTGGCCTTCCGCGGTCAGGGTAACGCCGTAAGGCAGCCGATCGAACAGCCGAACGCCGAGCGTCTGTTCAAGCTGCAGAACGGCAGCGGTGATCGCCGATTGCGATACGTGCACCTTTACCGCTGCCTGGGAAAGCTGCCCCGCCTCCGCCGCCGCCATAAAATAGCGCAGCTGGCGCATCGATATGTCCTTGCCCTTAGCCATCTGAAAACCCAATACCTGGATCCGGAATATATGAATCGCCAAGCTTAACCTGATGGTTACACTCGGCGATGGTCCTCATTTCGTAAACCTGCACCCGACGTGTCAGTCAGCGGCAGGAAAGCTCAGCACCAACAATAAGAACGGCTGAAGGAATCGACATGAATGTCATTGAATATCGGGAGTACGAATCCCACCATCCAGGCAATTTCTCAACCGAAGCCGGCCTTTCGAACACGGGTTTCGAGGTCCGCGTCGAGCATGCACATTGGTCCAGCTCGGGAGCTGCGCTGATACACTTAACCGATCATTGTCTAATCAGGCTACTGCTGGCCGAAGCCCCCGAAAACGCGCCGCTATCAAATCGGGGCACCTTGTCGGGCAACCAGGGAAGCTGCCAGCCGCTCGGTCAGACGATATTCATCCCGCCGGGAAGCGACTTTCACCTCAAGCATCGGGCTTGTCAGCAAAAAGCGGTGATCTGCCTGTTCGACCCTGCTGCCATCGCTCCGCTCGCGGCTTACCGCTGGGACTGGGAACACTGCATCACGGACGCCATGCTGAACCTCCAAAGCAGCTATTTGCAGGCCTCGCTGCGCAGGCTTGGCGAAGAGGTTGCAACACCCGGGTTTGCCAGCGAGCTTCATATCGAATGCCTGATGACCGGCATCGCGCTGGAACTGCGCAAGGAATTTCTGGGCGAACAGCGCGATGACGACGAACCCGGCAAGCTGAGTCGCCGGCAGCTGCAGCACTTGAGGGAAGCCCTGGAAGCCGATGCAAACGATATTTCGCTGCGCAAGCTGGCCGATCTGTGTGCCTTACCGGAAAGGAAGCTGTCGGTTTATTTCAAGAACACCACGGGCAAGACCCTGCGCCAGTACTCGGCCGAAGCACGGGTCAACCGGGCGATGAGGCTGCTCGGCGACCCTTCCCTGCTGATCAAGCAGATCGCCTACATGACCGGGTTCCAGAGCGCCGCCGCCTTTTCCGCAGCATTTCGAAAAGCGGTCGGCTGGACGCCCGAGGAGTTCCGTCGACAGCGCTCACCAGGCCAACGCGAGGCCTGGCCTGATGAGCAGGACGTCAGCTAGACCGGTGCAGGCGCAGCCTCGCGCTCGAACACCGGATAGCCGCCTAATCCAAGCAGCAACAATGGCCCCACGGTAAAGCAGATGCAGCAGAAGGCCAGCAGGCCGGTATAGCTGCCGCTCGCGCCATACAGGGCGCCGAACAGCAAAGGCGCGGCAGCGGCCCCGGCAGTGATCAGGCCCAGATGCACGCCGAACAGGCGGCCGTAGTCGCGCATACCGAAATAGCGGGCGATCAGGAAGGCGGCGATGTCAAATTCCGCACCCGCGCCAAGGCCAACCAGTAGGGTTGCAAGAATGAACATCCAGATGCTGGCATCGGCATAGAGAAACACCAGGCAGGCCAAGGCGGGCATCAGCAAGGCCACAGCCGCGACGCCCGGCGCCCACAATCGATCGATCAGGTAACCCACCACCAGGCGACCGAAGATCAGCGATATCCCGAAGGTGCTGAAGATCTGGCTGGCCTGCTCCGCCGCGATCCCCTTGTCCCGCAAAAGAGGAATGATGTTGGTCACCATGCCAACCACGCAGGACACCACCAGCGTCATCGAAAGATTGCAGATCCAGAAGCGCCACGAACGCAGCGCATCACGCAGCAGCATTCCCGGATGGCTTCGCTCGGCGCCGCTCTGCATCGAGTGTGACGCGTAGCCCTTGGCCACCGGCAACAACCAGCGCAGCGCCAGCGGCAACGCCAGCAGCAGCGGCAACGCACCCAGCGCAATGAAACCCGCCCGCCAGTCCCAGCGCGAGATCGCCCAGGTCGTGATGAGCGGCAGCATGATCGCCGCCAGCCCGGAGCCGCTCAGGATGATCGCCAGGGCAAAGCCGCGGTTCTCCTCGAACCACAGATTGACCAGATGCGACCAGGTCACCTGCAGGGTCCCCAAACCGGCCAGCGGAACCAGGAAAAACCCCAGATAAAGCATCCAGATCGATCCCGAGGCACGCGACAAGGCGAGCATACTGAGTGCCAGCGTCACCAGGGAGATCAGCGTGACCAGCCGCAAACCGTAACGCAGGTTTAGCCAGCCGGCCAATTGCGCGGCAATGATGGTCCCCAGCGAAAGCGCGGTGATCGAAGCCTGGAGCTCGGCGCGCGGCCAGCCCATCGCCTCCTCGAGCGGAATCACCATCGAGCTGAAGCTGTACAACAGCAGGGAACTCGAGCTCGTGGCTACCCCGACGATTGCAAGGATGAGAATCCGCCAGCCTCGTTTGAACTCCGTATTGTCGAAATTTTTCATGTTTCGGACTCTGCCTGGTGTATGGAAAAACCCACTGCGTTTACCGCCGAGCTCGGCACTGCGCCACCCCATATCTGATGGGTGCTAACCCATCGCTGCATACTCGACCGACCGCCCTCGCCCCACGGTTTCAATCACCGATAAAGAGCGCAGACTCTGCGCTGATCCGCTGTACGTGTTCGCGCCGCGCCTGCCCCGAATGCGACCCGGCGGAGGACTCCGCCAGATCGTCGGGATGGATCAGCGTCGGCCCGTTGGGCAACTCGCGCAGCGCGATCGCGGCTATATCCTCGGCTTTGGTTAGTTGCATGGTCAGGGCGCCGGCGATTCCTTGCCTGATCATCGCGTCGCGCATGGTTGGCGTATCGACCGTGCCGATCAGCAGGTTCAGCACATCGACGCCCTGCCCCTTCCATTCGGCCCAGAGCCCTTCGCCCAGCGTCATGGCGAAAGACTTGGTGGCCGCGTACATAGCCAGCTTGCGCACGCCACCCAGCGCAGCCTGGGAGCCAACCAGCAAGACCCCACCGGCGCCACGCGCAACCATTCGGCCACCGAACGCATGGCAGCAGCGCATGATCGTCTGAGTATTCAGGCGCAATAACTTGCCCCAGTCCTCAACCGGGGTGTCGAGAAAGCGAGTGATGTATGGATCGCCGCCGGCGTTATGGATCAGCAGCCCTACTTCCCGGTCCGCCACCGCTGCCACCAGCCGGTCGGCGGCATCGTCCAGCGTCAGGTCCAGTGTGACGACCAGCACCTCGACGCCATAACGGTCGACAAGCTGGTTCTTCAGGTCGGTCAGGGCATCTTCGCGCCGGGCAACCAGCACGCAGTTCAGACCCTTTGCAGCCACCTGGTCGGCAAGCGCGGCGCCAACACCGTGGGAAGCACCTGCAATGACGGCCCAAGGGCCATATTTTTTCGTGAAGGCGTGAGTGTCTTGCTCGGACATGGAACAACTTCCTTTCTAACTGAACGGGTGGCTTGGCTACGGCAATGATTGGCCGGTTTCAGCGGGGCTCGATCGGCGGCAGATCGATATGGCTCGCCGAGCCACCAATCGCGGTGCCGCCGAACACCAGCACGCGCCTCTCGATCTGTTTCATGAACAGTTTCAACAAGGGCTCGTCATATTCCGGGCCGGCGCTGCGCACGAAGTCCTCCAATGCCGCGTCGATCTCGCTGTAATGGCCGAATGTGCGGCCCAGTAGCGCTTCGGCGTCCGCCTGTTCCAATGCCTGTAATCGCAACGTCATGGCGTCTCCCTTGACGAGATACTCGACCAGCTTGCTCACCGACCTGAGCTTGGATTGCTGAAACTCATCACTCACCTTCACCTGCGCGACGGCATCCTCGAGCATCATCAACAGTGCCGCGTTCGGCCCTTCCGGGGCGATGTCCAGCGCCGGGGTTTCCAGAGGGACGCCCATCGCTTCGGCCAATGCATGCACCACCACACGGCGCAAGGCGATGTCGAACTCGGTGTAGGTATCGTGTGGATCGCCAGGCTGAGGCGTGGCCACGGTGGAAGAAAACTGCATGGCGCTGACCGTAGAAAACAGCGCGGTATGAAAACGCACCACGTTCGCGTCCGGCCGCTCGCCAGTGACTTCCTGGTAATAGGCATAGAGGTCCCTGAAGGTGTCGCCCAGCGGCTCATAGTTGTCGCGCATACGCGCCGAGGCGAGGTCGGCCAGGGGGTCGCCGATCATCGCGAATTCAAAGTCATAGAGCGCGTTCAGCTGGCCGCTCTCGAACAGATACTGGCCCGAGTCGTACTGCACGAAGCGCGCGTCGGTCCGGTGCATGGGTACGTTGCGGCGCAACCAGCCGAGAGCGAATTCCACCAAGGGCTGCGGCCGTGTCTTGTTGCGTTCGTAGAGCGGGTAATAAGCCTCCAAACCAGCCAGTGAAATGGCCTCGGCGCCCTCGGGCAGGTCGATGCCCTGCGCCACGAAGGGTTCGACGGGCAGTTGGTGCATGGCGGCCATGGCTCGCACGTACTGGCGAGCCAGATCGCGCCGTTCTTCGTCGCTGCGGGCAGCGGAAAGATCACGCGTTCCGCGCACCAGCTCCATGACTATCGCTGGCGGGTCTTCGCAGAATCCATGGATACGCGGCACCGGAATGCCCTGCTGGCCAAGCAGCGTGAGAATATCGGCCTCGCGGCGCAGATCCGGGAAAGGGCTGACGTCGCCGCCGCGCTCGCCTCGCAGGTGCAAACGCAGCGTGTGGCCATTGCTGTCCACTTCCAGATTCCAGGCCGGCCGCCAGCGAACCAGCCGCTGCATGCTCGTGACCCGCCCGTTCGTGAGTTGCTCGACAAATGCCTTCAACTTGCTTTCGCTGGTTGCAGCGGCGCTTTCTTGTTCTTTTACTGCCGTATTCATTCCACACTCCTAAACAATGAGGCTCAGCGCTCAGCCGCATGAAGGCTCGGACCGCCTACTTCGGCGACCGAAACACCTAGCTTCTTGGCCAGATCTGCGGTATCGAGATATTCACGCCAGGCCTTGATCAGCCCCTGCTCGTCGAGCTCATAGACGGCCACCATCGAGTGCGGCATCGGCTTGCCGTTGGACACGGCATAGTCGTCTCGCTCGGTCATGACCACATCATCCGAGGACACCATGTGGCGGATCGTGCATTTGTTGTGGGTGACGTAGCTCATCTGCCGTTCGATCTCGCGCCTGAGCGCCTCGCGTCCTTGAATGACCGGCCCGCCCGGCACCCAGAGTTGCCAGACGGCGTCTTCGGCCATCATCGAAATGATCTTGTCGACCTGCGGACGCGATTCGGCGGTGCCGTCGCCCCAGGCGTCGAGGAATTCGCGGATAAACGTCTCTTGTCGTATGCCCATTTTTGCTATCCAGAAGAATTGATGACGTCCCGCCGGATGGCGGATGACTGCTCAGAGATAGGCGCGTACCACCGGCACCATCGGCGTGGCGCAGCTCATGCCGCCGTCGACTCGCATGAGGGCGCCGTTGACATACCTGGACTCGTCCGAGGCGAGGTAAACGGCCATTGCGCCGATGTCCTCGGGTAGGCCGAGGCGCGGCACGTTCTGGATGTCCAGAAAGCCCTGCACCATCTTGTCGTTGGCCCAGCCGTCGAGCGCGGCGGTACGAATCACGCCCGGCAGGATTGCGTTGCAGCGCACGCCGCGCTTACCGAAGGTTGCCGCCAGCGTCTGCACGTACCAGTTCACTGCTGCCTTGGAAGCGCCATAGCTGAACTGGGCAACTTCACCGGCAATCGAGCTGGTGGACGACGTGAAGATGATCGAGCCCTGCCCCTGCTCGAGCATGTGTGGCAGCGCGTGTTTGCAGGCGAGCACACCGCCGAGTACGTTGACGCGCATGTTGGCGTGGAACAGGTCCTCGTTGAAGGTGAGAAAATCCACGTCTCTTGCGGTGTCGGGGTTCTTGTTCACGGCATTGTTGAACAGCACGTCGAGACGGCCAAAGGATGTCATCGCAGTGTCGACCATCTGCGCCAGATCTTCCTCGCGGCCCACGTCGACCTTCATCCCTATCGCCTTGCCCCCCGCCTGCGAAATGGCTTCGGCGACGCGCTCGGCCGCGTCGGCGTACAGATCGGTCACGACAACCTGGGCACCCTGCTCCGCAAACATCTGCGCGCATGAGCGACCAATACCGCTGCCCGCGCCGGTGATCAGCGCCACTTTGTTTTCCAGTCGATTGCTCACTAACAAACCCCTCTGTTAATCATCAGGCTGCACCCATCGCGTCCAGCGGCGGCAAAGACCGACCTGCCCCCGCTATTTCAAAGACAGAAACGGAGCACGCCACGAGTAAATGCTTAGCGGGTCTGGCCGCCGGCTATGGTCTGCGGATTGGCTTCGCGCTCGGCGATCGGTTTGTCGCGATAGCGCGTCGGGCCGTTGCCGAACATGCCGTACTGGCTGCGGGTGAAGTCGTACAGCGAGTAGGCGTCCTGCTGAGGATTGTTGGGAATGCCGTAGGCCTGGATGTTGTATTGGGCGCCGGCCCGGAACATTTCGCCGCTGTCGTCCCAGGCGTCGTAAACCGCTGCGCCAAAGGTGTCCTCGTCGATGTAGTAGCGGCGTTTGCTCTGCGCGTGGCGCACGCCCTCCTTGCGAGTTGCCTCGACCACCCAGACGCGATGCAGCTCCCAGCGCTCGCAGTCAGGATTGATGTGGTTGGGCATCAGTTTGGTCTCCATGTCACAGCCCCACTTCAGCTTGTAGTTGCTGTAGGGAATGAACATTTCCTTCTTGCCGACCAGCTTCCAGTCGAAGCGGTCCATCTTTCCGGAGAACAGGAAAATTTCGTCATAGAAGGCCACGCCGCCAAAGGCCGAGTTGGGAGTGTCGTAGTTGAATTCGGGGGCCTGGCGGACTCGGCGCTGGCCGGTGGAGTAGCTCCAGGCGTAGCGCGAGTTCTCCACGGGATCGAGGTAATCCCAGTAGCCGGATGCCTGCCCTGCGGTACGTGCTGGCGCAACGACCCGCGACCAGATGCGCTGGGCTATCGTCGGGTCACGACCGTCCACGCCAATCTGGTAATACGGTTTTTCACCCGTGGATTGATTGGTATTGGTAAGCGTGGCGTGGCCCTGATTGACGACATAAGCACTGTGGTTCCAGTCCCAACCGTTGATGCCTTGGTAATTGAGAATGTAGTTCCACATCACCTGCTCACCGCTTTCGGGCAGCGGGAAGGGTAAGCCGCCCCGACAGGCTTCGGTGATCGAAAGGCCGTCATTAATGGTCTTGCACTCCGAACTTTTGGCATTGCCCTCGGTGGCCGCCAGAAATTCCTCTGGGAATGCCGCGGTGCGGTGGGTCGGGTAGATGTCCATGTAATAGGTGTCGGGGTACTGCTTGAGCAGTTTCATCTGCCCCGATGAGAGCTGCTCGGCGTATTCATCAGCGTTGGCCGCCGTTACCCGCACCCGAGGCGTCTCGCCTTCGAACGGATTCGGCCATTGACCATCGCCGGGCTGCAGGCCCGCCGGTACTTTCAGGCCGCCGTCATAGGCCGGGATGGTGCCGGCTTCGTTACCAGCCGCTATGGCTCCGAAGCGGGTCAACTCGTCGCCGAGGTCGGCTGGCGAGTACGGCGCTGCGCACACTGACGCGGCGCCTATGGCGGCCAGCAATCCGGTCACAGATCGGTTGAAGAGCATGTATACCTCCAGTCATCGTTGTTTTTGTCATAGTCTGGAAAGCGCGCCTGCTCATTGAGCCAAGCCTCGGCAAAGCCAGGCTCACCGGAAAAGCGCGCAGATTCGCGGCGGCTCTGCATGCAGACCGACACGTCGTTATCCGCTCAGAAAGCCGTGCTGAATGTGAGGGATAGCCAGTTGCGGTCGGACAGGCCGATATCCCCGCTGCCGCCAACCACGGTCTTGCCAACGCCGGCGATATCGTCGTAATTGCGTTGGCTGCCATAGCCGATGTAAGCCAGGGTGAAGTCGTAGCGCTCGTCGAACAGCGCCTTCACGCCGACCTTGTAGGTGTACCGGCCCTCGTTGCCGCCACCCGTCGCGGCGTTGCCGGAAATGCCGTAATCCACGCTCATGGGCATGGACAGATTCCAGCCAGGGAACACACCCAGCCACTGCGGCGTGAAGCTGAGCGCCGCGCCGACATAGTTGCGAGTGGCGCAACCCCATTCCTTGTCTTGCCCCGCTGCGCAGCCGTCGTAGCCTTCGCCGCGGAACAGGCTCTCGTTGTGGGTGACCTTGTCCAGATGGCTGTAAGCCATCTCGGCGATCAGGGTGCCGGTGTCGAAATAATCCGTGCGCGGTAACAGCCACAACCCATTGACCACCATATGCAGGGTGTCGCCACGCGCGCCCTGGTTGTCCGCCAAGCTGATGCCACTGGATATCAAGGGTGCATCCTTGCGGTAGGAAAGATCGATACCTACCGAAGCGCCGCCGAGCACCGGTCCCATAGACCAGCCCAGACCGTAAAGCTTGGTGTTTTCAGCGTACACATAGCGGGCGAAATCCGGCCCGACCTGCAGGCCCCAAGGCGTGTAGTCATCGAACTCGCGGTAGTAGGCGCTGACCTCGGAGTGCATGAAGTCCAGCCCGTAGCTGGCCATTACGCCCCAGTTACCGCTGTCGTCGGGCTCCAGCGGGTCGACGATGGGAAAAGCAAAACCCGGTGCAACCGGCAATTGGTTGGGACCTTCGAGGGCGACATCGGCCGAGGCCAGATAGGTACCGCCTTCCGGCGCTCTTGTGCTGTCCCACTCGAAGAAATACTGACCGGCAATGGACAACCGGTCGGTGACCTGGGCCTGGGCGGATATCTGTGCCAACGGCAGGAAGATTTCCCGTGTTTCGGTGCCTGGGTTGGCGAGCGCCTTGCGGCCGTCCAGCGGTGCTTGTGAATAGGACAACGCATGTCCCGCGATCAACAGTCCGTTGCCCCAGTACACCGTATGCCGACCGGCGCGCACGCTGACCGGAGCATCGCCTACATAGAAGCGAGTGAACGCAAAGGCATCCAGCAGTTCGCCGCTGGGACCATGGTGATAACGCTTGGTATGGCTCGAATATTCGCCGCCGCGATAGCTCGGAACGCTCGCGCCGGGAAAGGCGCCCGGGTAGTACACCGCGCCCGATCCGGTTTCGACATCGGTATCGGAATAGGCCTGGTCATACCAGGCTGCGCCACTGATGCGAAAACCGTGGTAGCGCTTGTAGGCCAACTCGAATTCGCTCATCAGGTCGACGCGATTGGTTACCACATCGCCACGGTCGAACTTGGAGTCGGATTCGTCATAGGTGGCGTTGTTGGCAAGCGCGTCGTCACGGCTCTCGGCACGAACACCCAGGTTATAGCGCAAGGTGTTATCCCAACGCATCGAGAGGTCCGGATTGCCGAGATCGTATTGAGCCGCCTGCACCTGGCCGACCCAGACGAGCAGCGCCGCCAGGCTCAGCGCGGAATTGGCAATTACGTTGGTCTTGAACATCACATTCTCCGTCGCGCCCATTGTTTTTATTGTCAGCTGACCTGCGCGCCCCTCTAGCCAGGGGCAGCTGCTTCAGTAGACGGGACGACTCACGGCGACACAACGAAACCGGCTATCGCTCAAATGCAAAGCGATATCGCTGAAATGCATCACGCCTACCTGCAAGCGCCACGGACGATCAGCGAGGGCGCAGCCGTTTGCTGGCCCAAAAAAAACGGCCCGCGAAGGGCCGTAAACGATGACGCTCCACGCTCTCATCAATCAGCGCTGGGTCTCCATGGAAACGATGGCTTCGGGGTTCATGTCACGCTCGGACTTGGGTTTGTCATGGAACCTGTAGCCGCCTTTCAGCGCATCGTTGACCAGCGCATACATGTTCTTGTTGAAGTCGTAGCTGACGTTTTTCACGTTGTAGGGAATGGTCTTGTCGTAGATCTGTACGCCGCTGAGGAATAACGAGCGATACAGTGCATCGGCCTGATCCCACGCGTCGTAAAGACCGACGCCGAAGGTGTCTTCGTCAAGGTAATAGGTGCGCTTGCTGTAGACGAGACGCTTGCCTGGCTTGAGTGTGGCTTCGACTTCCCAGACACGATGCAACTCCCACCGTTCGCACGCCGGGTTGGCGTGGTTTTTCATGAACTGCTCTTCCTGCCCGCAACCGCAATAGAACTTATAGGCGTTGTACGGGATGTACATTTCTTTCCTACCCACCAGTTTGTAGTCGAAGCGGTCCTGGCTGCCGGAGAACATCTGCAGCTCGTCGAACAGGTTCACGCCACCCTGGTTCGGCACCGGCGTGTCGTAGGCGAACTCCGGCGCCAACTTGATGCGACGCATGCCGGGTGTATAGCTCCAGGCCCGTCTCGGTTTGGTCTGCGGATCGAGGTAATCGGCAAGAATGATCAGCTGGCCTGCACTGCGCGCGGGGTAGGTGTCCATTGCCCATACGCGAGCATACATCGTGGGGTCGCGGTCGGTCTGGTCGACCTGGTAGTACGGCATTTCCTCGAAGGTCACGGACTCGGCGGTTTTTGTGACACTGCCGTTGCTATCCACGACCCAGCTATTGGACGAGGACGTCGTCGAATAGCCAGGGCCGATCTTGTAGCGCAGTTGTTGATTCCACATGGCTTCATGGCCGGTTTTCGGAATCGGAAACGGCAGCCCGCCCCGGCAGGCCTGATCGACCGCCAAGCCATCATTTTGTGTGGTGCAACCGGTAGCGTTGCGCGCCGTCGCATCCAGGATTTCCTGCGGATAGGCGGCGGTACGGTGACTCGGATACACATCCATGTACCAGGTATCCGGGTTTTTTTTCATCAGGGTCTTCTGCCCTTCGCTGAGCTTGTCGGCGTACTGCTCGACGTTGCTCGCATCGATGCGGAATAGGGGCTTTTCGTCCTTGAAAGGATCTACCCAGAAGCCGCAGTCGGGTTTGTGCCCGTCCGGAATAGTGCGCAACCCACCCTCATACGGTGGAATGCTGCCATCGGCATTGCCCGCCTGGATCGCGCCGAAGGACGTCAGGCTCTTGCCTAGCTCCTGGGCCTCTGCGGCAGTAACGGCAGCCATACTGTTGATAGCGGCGCTCATCAGGGCGCAGGCAAAGGCGATTTTGCTTTTTCATCGAGTGCTCTCCGTTCTTGGATTTGTTAGATGGAGGTTTTGAACGTCAAGGCCAGCCAGCCACGGTCAGTACCGCCAACCGGGCCGTTGCCGCCGACGCTGCCATCGTTCAGGGTCCTGGATTGCGCATCGGTATCGGCGTAACGCAGGCCGAACTCGAAGCGCTGCGCATAGGTGAGCTGAACGCCGGCGGACCAGGTTAGGGCGCCCTCGTTGCCGCCGCCGGCGGTGGCTGCATTGCCATGAATGCCATAGTTGACGGTCACCGGCACACGCAGATCCCAAGACGGGAACACGGATAGATACTCGGGCGTGTAGTTGACGGCCACCGCGTAGTAGTTGCGTGTCGAGCAGCCATCGGACTTGTCGCCGGAGCCCGCTGTACCGATGCGCGGATCGACGCAATTGCCGTTGCCCTCGCCTAGGTAAAGCTCTTCGTGATCGGTGACCTTGTGCAAGTGGCTGTAGGCGACTTCGGCCATCAGTGTGGCGCTGTCGGAGATGAAGTTGCGCGGCACCCCGTAAACGGCGTTGGCCACCGCATGGAACGAGTCGCCGCGCGGACCTTCGTTGTCGAGCGCATCCACGCCCACCGCATTCAGCGCGCCACCCTTGCGGTAGGACAGCTCGCCGGCGACGGATATGGTGTCGAGCATCCGCGAGAAGCTCAGACCGACCAGTTTCACATTTCGCGGATAGACCAGCCGGTATTTCCCTTTCAGGGGATTCACCTGCGGCGCCAGCCAGGGTTGGTAATCGTCGAACTGGCGATAGTACAGACCAATGGTAGACTCGATGGCCGCGGCATCGTATTTGGCCATCAGGCCGAAGTTGGCGGTGTCACGTCCCAGGCGTGAAGAACCGCGCTGGAACGACGCCCCGTTGGGTGCCAGCGGCAAGCGGTCCGGTCCCTCGAAAAAAGGATCGGCCGCACCGAAATAGGTACCGCCATAGGGGATGCGGGTGTAGTCCCACTCATAGAAGTACTGCCCGGCCACCGAAAGGCTGTCGGTCATCTGCGCCTTGAAGGATACCTGGCCGATGGGTAGGAACACTTCCTTGGTTTCGATCCCCGGGCTGGTGACCGCCTTGACCCCGTCGGTGGGTGCCTGGGAGTACGAAATGACGTGGGCGCCGAAAAACAGTCCTTCGCCCCAGTAGTTGGTATGGCGGCCGACCTTCACGTTGACCAGAGACTCGCCGAGCCTGAAGTTGCGCCAGACGAAAGCGTCCAGAATTTCGCCGGAAGGCCCGTGCACATAGCGTTTCACTTCCGAGCTGTAACGATCGTTGTCATAGCTGGAGCTGTAACCGGCGACGTAGCTGCGTACTTCATCATCATGATAGGCCCGGTCGTACCAGGCTGCGGCGCTGAGCCGGGCGCCCCAGTCCCGGCGGTAGGAAAAGTCGACCTCGCTCAACAGATCAAGGCGGTTGGTCACGATATCGCCCCTGTCGAATTTGCCGTCGGATTCGTCGTAGCTGGGGTTGCGCATGATCCGGCTGTCCTGCCCCTCGGTACGCATGCCGAGGGTATAGCGAACGGTGTTGTCCCAGCGCAGGCGGAAATCGGGGTTCGGTAACTCTATGGCGGCGCCCAGTGCGTTTCCCGCAACGCCCAGCATTAGCAACGTCGTCATTCCTTGGGTAGCGCTCAGCATTCCCCGTTTGGCCACTTCTCTCATTCAAACCACCTTTTTGTTTTTATTTTTCCAGCCGTTTTCATGTGATTTCGACGAAATGCAGGCGTCGAGAACCCATTGGCGCCGCCATTGACGGCACCATTTGGTATCGAAGGCGTTAGCGCCCTATGGGATAAATGATGGATTTTTCCTGGGTGAACTCTTTCAGCCAGTCCGGGCCGAACTCGCGACCGATGCCCGAGCGCTTGAAGCCGCCGATTGGCGCGTAGGGCATCTTGCCGCCGCCTCCGTTGATATAAACGCTGCCTGCGCGGATGCGCCGAGCCATCTGGTAGGCAACCGCGGCGTCCGCCGTGGCGACCGCGCCGTTGAGGCCGTAGCGCGAATCGTTGGCGAGGGCGATGGCCTCTTCATCGGTATCGAAACCGATGACCACTCCCACCGGCCCGAAGATTTCCTCCTGAGCGATGGCCATGTCGTTGCGCACGTCGTTGAACAGGGTGATGTCGCTGAAGAAGCCCTTGTCCAACCCCTGAGGCCGACCACCGCCGCATACCAGCGTGGCACCCGAATCGCGGCCACTGGCAACGAAATGCTCGACCTTGGCCCGCTGCGATTCACGAATCAGCGGACCCATCACCACGCTCGGGTCGGCCGGGTTGCCAATCTTCATCTGGCTGCCACCGCTTTGGCGACTTGCACGAACTGCTCTCGGATCGAGTTGTGCACCAGGAAGCGCGTGAGCAAGGCGCAGCCTTGCCCGGCATTGACCGTCAGACCGGCAATGGCGCCCAAGGCCGTACCCTGGATGTCAGCATCGGGCCGCACGATCAAGGCAGATTTACCGCCCAGTTCCAGGTGCACGCGCTTCAGCGTCGGCGCAGCCTGGGACATGATGCTCACGCCCACCGCTTCGGAACCGGTGAACGACACCATGTCCACCCGCGGATCGCTACTCAGCAGGCTACCGACCTCGACACCGCCGGTGACAATATTGAGCACACCCTTGGGCAAACCGACTTGCTCGGCGATTTCACCGAACAGCAGTGCCGAGTAAGGCGTGAACGGTGACGGCTTGAGCACCAGCGTGTTGCCCGCCAGCAGCGCCGGGAAGATCTTCGCCAAGTTGAGCAGAAACGGGAAGTTATAGCCGGTGATGCCTGAAACCACGCCGATCGGTTCGTGCTCGATGCTTCCGCTGCCGAGGATCATCGGCCCGCCCGGGTTGAATGGATTGGGCGTTGCTTCGACGGGAATCTGCTGCGTCCCGTCATGCAGCGACTGGTCAATGGCTTTGAGCACATGGGCCAGCGGCATATCGATCTGCATCGCGTAGGTGACCCCTTGCGCGCAGCCGACCTCGGCGATGATCAGCGCGGCAATTTCCTCCCGGCGCGCCACCAGCGCGCTATGCATACGGCGCATGTAGTTGGCACGCTCGGCCACGCTCAGCCATGGCCAGGGGCCGCTGTCGAACGCACGGCGCGCGGCGTCAATCGCAGCGTCGGCACTGGCGGCATCGCCCACCGGCGCTTGGCCGATCACCTCCTCGGTGGCGGGGTTGAGCACGGCTTCGGTCGCGCCGTTTTCCGAAACCCAGGCGCCGTCGATATAGAGTTTGTTCAGCTGCGTAAATGGAATGCTCATGCCGCTACAGCTCCTTTGGTTATGCCAGTGACAACGGTGCCAGTAATGATTTCGGCGGCGCGCATGGCGATGGCCATGGCGGGCGCGTTGGTATTGCCCGAGACAAGGCTCGGCATGATCGAGGTATCGACGACGCGGACGCCCTTGACCCCGCGTACCTTCAGCTCGGGATCGAGAACGGAATCGCTGTCCGCGCCCATGCGACAGGTTCCGGAAACATGAAAGGCGGTCTGGCCGAAACGGCGGAACGCGGCGAGGATTTCCTCATCGCTTTGCACCTGCGTACCCGGCGTCAGCTCCTGAACGATGAAGGGTGTAAGCACCGGCTCGGCCGCCAGACGGCGAATCCAGCGCAGCAGCGAGATGGCGGCGACCCGGTCGGCCTCGGCGGTGAGGTAGTTGGCGACGATCTTCGGCGGCGCGGCAGGGTCGGCCGACTGAATGGTGATTTCGCCCTGGCTTTCGGGATGCATGAAATAACCGCCGATGGTCAGGCCGGGTTGCTTGTCGATCATCACCGTCTTGCCGTCGCCATCCATGGAATACAGGCTGACGCCGATCTGCGCGTCCGGGCGATTCAGACCCGGCCGGGTCTTCACGAAACCGCCCGCTTCGTGCGCGGCGTGGGTCATCGGGCCTTTCTTGCTGAAAAAATACTGCGCCACCGAACGCAGCAGGCCCAGGCATGCGAAACAAAAGCGGCCCCGACCACACCAGCCCATTGATCGCAATGCCGCGCGGCATCGGCAAACTGCTGATACCCGGAAACCCGCATGTTTACGACTACCAGGCCTCGCGCGGTGAAGGCATGGCCACCGAATTGTGGCTCAAGGGTAAGGCCATCGGCGGCTCCAGTTCGGTCATGGCATGGTCTACGTGCGCGGAGCGCCGGCCGATTACGATGGCTGGGAAGCGCAGGGTTGCACCGGCTGGGGTTGGGCGGCCGGCTAATCGGCCAGCGAAGTGCTTGCTTCGGCAACGCCCCGGTGAAGCGCACGTGCCAGTCTCCATGCTCATGCCAGCTACGCTTACAGGTACTGGCGCCACGACCGACAAACACACTTCGCAGAGGTAAAGGATGAAGCAGCACATCTCTGCTGTGCCGGAACGACCGACCAAGCCCGACATGGCCAGCAAGCGCCACGCGTTACGCACACAGCGAACCCGAGAGCTGCTTCTGGACGGGATGTATCGATTGGCGTTGGAAAAGGATTTTCGGGACATCTCGGTGCAGGAACTGCTCAGCCATACCGGGGTAGCACGCTCGACGTTTTATGCACACTTTCGTGACAAGGAAGACTTGCTGGTGGCCGGTTATGAGTCCATCGGCCTGCCGCAAACCCGCGCTTGCGATGTCGCCGGGGAAAAACGGATCGTGCTCGATGTTTCAGCATGGCTGTTCAACGCCACCGAGCGGCATGCAGCCCTGACCACCTCATTCTTCAACAGTCCTTCACAAGCGATCGTTCTTGCTCACCTGGAAAATTTGCTACTGATTCTGGTGCGCGAGCACTACCGCAAACATGGCATCTACGAGTGCAGCGGATTGCGCGGAGAGGTGGCGGTGCGCAGCTTCGTGGGCGCGCTGATCGGCACATGGCTGTGGTGGGTGCGTCATGACTACCCTAGTTCGGCCAACAAAATGACAGAAGCATTCGATAGCCTGATGAACAACGGCACCTGGCCTGCCGCCGACTGACCTGTCGGGCCAAGGCATCGCAGCTCGCAATCACGCGATGCCCCGTAGCAGTGATGATCGCCGACGCCGGACAATAAAAGCACAAAGACGCGAACGCGTGCCGCCGGACATCCCACACCAGAAGCGGCAGGCAATGTTACTGGCGCAATCCTCTGGCGATTTGGTCGACTTCGGCAATCGTCGACCGCATATAGCGTTCAGCCCCGTTGGGCGCCCAATTTCCGTCCTGTTTGAGGATCACGCCGCGGACGAACGAGTACTCGCGTGCCGCATGCTCAAGCGCCTCGGCAAGTGCCGGATGGCCGGCCGACAAACGCTCGAACGCATCGATTACTTCGTGATCGAGTTGATGGGTTTTCTCGTCTCTCAGTATCCATGTTTCGGCGCCAAGACGATTGAACGACGCGATCTGATAGTTCACCAGCAATTCGCCCATAGCGCGGCTGATGGCGTGTAGTTTTCCAAGTTCACCCAGAGGCTCGTCACCCTGCAGCTGGGCGTAATGGGCATCCAGTAAGGCTTGCAGATGTGCGTGCGACTCGATTACCGGCAACAACCTACGTGAATAAGAGGGTTCGGTAGAGCGTAGGGCCGCGCTGGTTTGGGGTAACTCGTCAGTATCATCGAGGCGTGTTTGCAGGCGCTGCACTTCATCTATAACGTCCGCAACGCCCAGACTTTTGGCCAGGCTTCGCAAGCGGAGGATTCTTTGTTCATAGCCCTGCTTGTTACGCAACTCGTAGGGGCTTCCGTTCTGATTGAAATACACCAATGCATTTGCGCAGGTCAGAAAGGCCAGGGATCGGAGTTCCTGGGTCGTCTGCAGCTCTTGCTGTATGCGCCCGGCTTGAGCCGGCACGGCAATAATCAAAAACAACATGAGTATTGCCGCTCTATTCATCCTGTGGATATCCATTGTCGCTCCCTAAGTTTTCCACCGCTTCGAGCTGACCGCCAGGCAGCGCCCCTGGTCAGGATTGGGCCGGATTGGTACACGAGTGCCGCCGCCATAGTCCGGCTAGCTGGGCGCCCCGTCACCGCCGTACCCATCAAGCCGAACCAGAGACCACGATGCTCGGCCGGCTAGCGCGAGGCGGCCGGCCGTACATTGGCTCAGCGGCGCACGCTCGCCGTGATTTTCGCATGCGGGCCAGACACCTGCGCAGCCCAGGCCTCGGCGGCCTGGTCGAGGGTGTAGTCGACGTAGTCGATCTGGATTTCCTGCTCCCTCGCGATCTTCAGCAGACGCAGCCAGATTTGCTCGCGGTCAGCGGGCGGGCGCTGGCCCGTGCCAATGCACGACAGCGAACGGAACAGCAGATCGGCAATGTCGAGATCGAGCTTGCGCCCTGCCCCGGTGCCGATGGTCATGATCCGTGCGCCCCAGTTGGTAGCCTTCAAAGAGCTAAGCATGGGTTGGCCGCAAACCAGATCCAGCACTACGTCGAACCCACCGTCGCCTGCGTCTTTCAGTGCCGCAACATCATCGGCGCCGCCCAACGTCACCACGTCATCGGCGATGCCGCGCGACTTCAAGCGCGTCAGTGCCTCGGCAGAGCGTGCCGCACCCACGACCTTTCCGGCGCCCATGCCACGAGCCAGCTGCAGCGCGATCTGGCCAAGGGTGCCGGTAGCGCCGAGCACGAGCACTTTTTCGCCTTTCTGGATTTGCGCCTTTTCCAGCGGCACGATGGCGCCGGTCCCGGCGATACCCATGCTGATCGCGGTTTTGTCATCTACGTCGTCCGGAACGTTCCAGACCTCCGCAGCCGGTACCAGCGTGCGCTCGGCCCAGGCACCGAACGGCAAAACCGAACGCTCGCCGAAATACACTCGACGGCCGTCTTCCGCGCGACCGACACCTTCGCCACGAATCACACAGGGATACTCGACCCCGAGTCGATAAGCGCCGAGCACGTCCCAACCGCCCAGGCCGGCAGTGTCGACGTCAATCATGACGGAGCCTTGCTGCGGCTCAGGTTCGCGAAACTCGCCTACTACCGGTGGAGCATTGCGCTCGGAAATGATGGCTGCACGCATGCGAATCTCCTTCTTGTTTGTCTTGTTGTCGGGGTTGAAGCCAGGGTATTAGTTGAACATTTTAACGTATTTTGTCCAGCAATAATTCCGTTATGGAACCGTGGCGCCGGCTTCGCACTATCCCTCGAATGACCACAAAGCGGGCAGACCTACTCGACTACCAGATAATCTGTTCACTTTTTGTGAATTTGTATCGTTATTCTGCTTTTCTCCAGTAATCTTCGTCTAGGCTGAAAATTTCATAACAGAAGGAGGACATCCATGGCTTCAATCTTCGATATCCCGGTGCAATCCAATGATGGCCAATCGCTTACGCTGGAGCGCTACAAAGGCAAGGTATTGCTGGTCGTCAATGTGGCGTCCAAATGCGGGCTGACGCCACAGTACGAAGGGCTTGAAAAGCTCTACGAAGACAAGCGCGAACAAGGCTTGGAGGTGCTGGCGTTCCCCGCCAATAATTTCAAGGAGCAGGAGCCGGGCAGCGACCAGGAGATCAAGGAGTTCTGTACCTTGACCTATAACGTGCAGTTCCCGCTTTTCGCCAAGGTGTCTGTCGCCGGCGAGGATCGTCATCCGCTCTATGGGGAATTGACCGCCGCCAAGCCAGACGCTACCGGTGAAGGTCCCATGCGAGAGCGGCTCGCCGGTTATGGCATCCAGACCAACGCTGCCCCGGAGGTGCTCTGGAACTTCGAGAAGTTCGTCATCGGTCGCAACGGCCAGGTGGTGGCGCGTTTCTCGCCGGATGTCAGCCCGGATGACCCACGCCTGCAACAGACGATAGAAGCCGAACTGGCCAAGTAATAGCGAATTGGGTGATCGCCGCAACGGCGGTCGCTCGTTATCCAGGCGATTCCGCTCAGCCAATCGCTCCATCCCTGCGGCTTCGTTATCTCCCCTCTCCTGCGTCTCCTGATATCTGTTTATCTGATACCAGATAGCCGATTTTATCGTTTTACGATATTTACACGTAAACAGATAATCTGTTCAAATCATTCGCGCCGCCATGTGCCGCGTAGACAAGAACAATCTGGAGGTTGGCCGTGAGCAAAACCCCATCGCTGGACGACAAGTACGTTCAGCAGACCGGCAAAGTCCTAATGACGGGCATCCAGGCGCTGGTGCGTCTGCCGTTAATGCAGCGTCAGCGCGACCTTGAGAATGGGCTCAATACTGCAGGCTTCATCTCTGGCTATCGCGGCTCGCCCCTCGGCGGGTTCGATCAGGCGCTATGGAAGGCTCGTGACCATCTGAAGGAACACCACGTTCACTTCCAGCCAGGCGTCAACGAAGACCTGGCGGCCACCTCGCTGTGGGGCACCCAGCAGGTCAACATCTTCGAAGGCGCCAAGTACGACGGCGTGTTCGGCATGTGGTACGGCAAGGGTCCGGGCGTCGACCGCTGTGGCGACGTGTTCCGCCACGCCAATGCCGCAGGCACCTCACGTTTTGGCGGTGTGCTGGCGATTGCCGGTGACGACCACGGAGCCAAGTCTTCATCCCTGCCGCACCAGACCGAACACATCTTCAAAGCCGTCATGATGCCAGTGCTGGCACCATCTGGCGTGCAGGAATACTTGGACTACGGCATGCATGGCTGGGCCATGTCGCGCTTTTCCGGTTGCTGGGTTGCGCTCAAGGCGGTGGCCGACACCGTAGAAAGCGCCGCCATCGTCGACGTCGATCCTCATCGCGTGCAGCCGATCATCCCCGACGTGCCGATGCCGGAAGGCGGCGTGAACATCCGCTGGCCGGACCCGCCGCTGGATCAGGAAAAGCGGCTATTCGAGCATAAGGTTTACGCCGCGCTAGCCTACGCCCGCGCCAACCGCCTCGACCGTATCGTTGTCGATTCGTCCAAGGCGCGCCTGGGCATCATCACTTCTGGCAAATCGTATCTCGACGTGTGCCAGGCGCTAAAGATTCTTGGCATCGACGACGCGCTCGCTCAACAAATCGGGCTGCGCATCTACAAGGTAGGAATGATCTGGCCGCTCGAGGCCGAAGGCGTGCGGCAGTTTGCCGAGGGCCTGGAAGAAATCGTGGTGGTCGAAGAAAAGCGCCACATGATCGAGTACCAGCTCAAGGAAGAACTCTACAACTGGCGCGAGGATGTGCGCCCCGTCATCGTCGGCAAGTTCGACGACAAAGGCGAATGGGCCAGGCCACATACCGACTGGTTGCTGCCGGCCATCGGCGAGCTCACGCCCGCGCAGATTGCCCGTGCGCTGGCGCGGCGGATATTGCGGGTCTATCAGGGCGGTGAGTTGCAGGTCCGCCTGGCTGTCCTGGAAGCGCAACTGTGCAGCAAGGGCCACTTGGTCAACCTGATGGATCGCGTACCTCACTACTGCTCCGGCTGCCCGCACAACACCTCGACCAAGGTTCCCGAAGGCAGCCGAGCGCTGGCGGGGATCGGTTGCCACTACATGGCGGCCTGGATTTACCCGCAAACCCAGACATTCAGCCAGATGGGTGGCGAAGGCGTAGCGTGGGTCGGCCAGGCGCCCTTCACTGCGACCAAGCATGTGTTCGCCAATCTCGGCGACGGCACCTACTTCCACTCCGGGCTGCTGGCGATCCGCGCGGCTGTGGCTGCCAAGGTATCGATCACCTATAAGATTCTTTACAACGACGCGGTAGCGATGACCGGTGGCCAGCCTGTCGACGGTACGCTCAGCGTGTCGCAGATTTCGCGTCAGTTGGCCGCAGAGGGCGTGACCAAAATTGTGGTGGTCAGCGACGACACGGACAAATACGAGCATGTAAAAGACCTCGCCCCTGGCGTTCCGGTGTATCGCAGAGACCACATGGACGACGTGCAGAACGAGATGCGCGAGTTCAGCGGCGTCTCGGCCATCATTTACGACCAGACCTGCGCCGCCGAGAAACGGCGCCGGCGCAAGCGCGGCAAGTTTCCGGACCCTGCGCGCCGGGTGGTGATCAACGAGGCCGTCTGTGAAGGCTGCGGCGACTGCAGCAGCAAATCCAACTGCATGTCCGTGGTCGCGGTGGAAACCGAATTCGGGCGCAAGCGCGAAATCGACCAGTCTTCCTGCAACAAGGACTTCACTTGTCTGTCTGGCTTCTGCCCGAGCTTCGTCACGGTCGAGGGCGGCAAGCTGCGCAAGCCCAAGGCATTGGCGGAAAACCCCGAGGACCACTGGGAGCTGCCGCAGCCCGCCCCACTGGCGCTGGATGAGCCCTATAGCATTCTGGTCACAGGCGTTGGTGGAACTGGCGTGGTCACTATCGGCGCCCTGCTCGGCATGGCGGCCTTCATCGAAGGCAAGGGCGCGCTAAACCTCGACATGGCCGGCATGGCTCAGAAAGGTGGCGCGGTGTGGTCGCATATCCGCATTGCCGCTCAGCAGGATCAGCTTTTCGCCCCGCGCATCGCCGAAGGCGAAGCCAGCCTGCTGCTGGGCTGCGATCTGGTGGTCAGCGCCAACACCGAGACGCTGTCGAAGATGCGCCAGGGTGTGACCCATGCGGTGGTCAACAGTGAAGAAAGCATCACCAGCGCCTTCGTCCGTACTTTTGCCATGCAGGCGGAGAGCGGCGACCTTGAAGCGCACCCGGACCCGCACTTCCAGACCGGCGACATGGCAGCACAAATTCGCGAAGCAGTAGGCGACGGCCAGGCGACCTTCATAGACGCCAGCAAGCTCGCCACCGCATTGATGGGCGACTCCATCGCCACCAATACCTTCATGCTGGGTTACGCCTATCAGAAGGGTTGGCTGCCGGTGGGCGAAGCGGCCCTGATGCAGGCAATCGAACTGAACGGCACGGCGGTGGAATTCAACCGCAACGCCTTTGTCTGGGGCCGTCGCGCAGCGGTCGATCTGCTTCGCGTGCAGCACAAGTTGGAGTCCGGCAAGGTCCAGAACCGCGATCAGCAACTCTCGCAGTCGCTGGAGGAGTCCATTGAACGGCGTAGCAGCTATCTCACCGACTACCAGAACGCGGCACTGGCCAAGCGTTATCTGGATCGCATCGAGCAATTCAGCACCAAGGAAACGGCGCTCGTCGGCCAGCCTGGCGCGCTCACGGCAGCCGTGGCCCATTACTACTTCAAGGTCCTGGCGATCAAGGATGAGTACGAAGTGGCGCGGCTGTTCACCAATGGCGACTTCCTGAAGAAGATCGAGGCGACTTTCGAGGGTGATTACAGCCTTCGCTTCCACCTCGCACCACCGGTGCTTAACAAGGCCGAGCCCGGCGCCGAGCCGGCCAAGAAGAGCTTCGGTCCCTGGATGCTCAAGGGCTTCAAGCTGCTGGCCAAGCTGAAATTCGTGCGCAATACCTGGCTCGATCCATTCGGCTACACCCAGGAACGCAAGGTCGAACGTCACTGGCTGCAGAGCTACGAAGCGCTGCTCGACGAACTCCTGACCAAGGTCGCTACGGACAACCTCGATCTGGCTGTGCAACTGGCCGAGCTGCCAGATGCGGTGCGCGGTTACGGCCCGGTCAAGGAGCGTTACCTCTCGCACGCCGAAAGCAGGAAGGCGCAGCTACTGGAGCAACTGCGCACCGGCTCGAGTTTTTACGACGCGAGCCAGACCGGTACATCGAAACGCATCGACGCCGTCCAGCTTTGATGTGGTGCCCGGCCTTCAAGCGAAGGCCGGGTGACCCAACAATTAGTAACAACCGGACGGCCCAGGCGAACGCCATTTTTCGCCGACACCAGACGGACGTTAACGTGAAGGAGAGGTGGTTGCGAGTGAACATGCCCAACATCTACAGCATTTCCGAACTGGCTCGGGAGATGACGGTGACCACTCGTGCTATTCGCTTCTATGAAGAGCAGGGCCTGCTGCTGCCCGAGCGATGCGGTCAGAAGCGCCTCTACTCGCAGCGCGACCGGGTGACGCTCGAACTGATCATGCGCGGGAAACGCATCGGGTTGTCGCTGGCCGAATGCAAGGAATTGATCGGCATGTATGACCCAGCCGGCGGCAACAGCATGCAGCTGAGCAGGCTATTGGAAACGATTGCCGACAGGCGCCAGCAGCTCAAGCAGCAGGTGCTGGACATCCAGAAAATGCAGGCAGAACTGGACATTGCGGCACAACGCTGCCGGTTGGCACTGGAGCAGGCCGGCGGCGTCGCCCATGAAACCAATAATGACAATAGGAGAGTTGGACCATGAATGGCTTGCCCGGATTGAATTTCTTCCTCGGTGAAGAAATCGACATGCTGCGCGATTCCGTTGCCGGATTCGCTGCCAAGGAAATCGCCCCGCGTGCCGAGGAAGCGGACCGCACCGACCAGTTCCCGATGGACCTCTGGCGCAAGTTCGGCGACATGGGCCTGCTTGGCCTGACCGTTGCCGAAGAATACGGCGGCTCCGGCATGGGCTACCTGGCGCACATGATCGCCATGGAAGAAATCTCCCGCGCCGCTGGCGGCATCGGCCTGTCATACGGCGCCCATTCCAACCTTTGCGTCAACCAGATCAACCGCAATGGCAGCGAGGCGCAGAAGCGCAAATTCCTGCCCAAGCTGATTTCGGGCGAGCACATCGGCGCGCTGGCCATGAGCGAGCCCAACGCCGGTTCCGATGTGGTTTCGATGAAGCTGCGCGCCGACAAGAAAGGCGACCGCTACGTGCTCAACGGCACCAAGATGTGGATCACCAACGGCCCCGATTGCGATGTGCTGGTGGTCTACGCCAAAACCGACCTGGCTGCCGGTCCCAAGGGCATGACCGCGTTCATCCTCGAGAAGGGCGCCCCGGGTTTCTCGGTGGCGCAGAAACTCGACAAGCTCGGCATGCGCGGCTCACACACCGGCGAACTGGTGTTTCAGGATGTCGAGGTGCCGGAAGAAAACGTACTGGGCGGCGTCGGCGAAGGCGTCAAGGTGCTGATGAGCGGCCTCGACTACGAGCGCGCGGTACTCAGCGGCGGCCCGCTGGGCCTGATGCAGGCGGCGATGGACGTGGTCATTCCCTACATTCACGACCGCAAGCAGTTCGGCCAGAGCATCGGCGAATTCCAGCTGATCCAGGGCAAGGTCGCCGACATGTACACCACCCAGCAGGCATGCCGCGCGTACCTGTACGCGGTCGGCAAGCACCTCGACGCACAGGGCAGCGGCCACGTCCGCCAGGTCCGCAAGGACTGCGCCGGCGTCATCCTCTACGCCGCGGAAAAGGCGACCTGGCTTGCCGGTGAGGCGATCCAGATCCTGGGCGGCAACGGCTACATCAACGAATTCCCGGTCGGTCGCCTGTGGCGCGACGCCAAGCTCTACGAAATCGGAGCCGGCACCAGCGAGATCCGCCGGATGCTGATCGGCCGCGAGCTGTTCAACGAAACGAAATAAAAGACGCTGGAGGTTTGAGGCTAGAGGCTGGACGCAACAACAGCCGCACGCCTCGTTCAGCCTCCAGCCTTTAGCGCTTTTTTCGAGGGCTTTTCATGGCCATTCTGCATACCCAGATCAACACCCGCTCGCCGGAATTCGCCGCGAATCGCGAGGCGATGCTCGCGCAGGTCAATGACTTGCGCGCCCTCCTCGGTCGTGTCCATGAAGGCGGTGGCGAGAAGGCGCAGCTGCGCCACACATCGCGAGGCAAGCTACTGCCGCGCGAACGCATTAACTGCTTGCTCGACGCCGGCTCGCCATTTCTCGAAGTCGGCCAGTTGGCTGCCCATGATGTCTATGGCGAGGACGTGCCAGCCGCAGGATTGGTGGCTGGCATCGGCCGGGTCGAAGGCGTCGAATGCATGATCATTGCCAACGACGCCACGGTGAAGGGCGGCAGCTATTACCCTCTCACCGTAAAAAAGCACCTGCGCGCGCAGACCATCGCCCAGCAGAACCGCTTGCCGTGCATTTACCTGGTGGATTCCGGCGGCGCCAACCTGCCGCGCCAGGACGAAGTTTTTCCTGATCGCGAGCACTTCGGTCGCATCTTCTTCAATCAGGCCAACATGAGCGCCATGGGCATTCCGCAGATTGCGGTGGTGATGGGTTCCTGTACCGCCGGTGGTGCCTACGTGCCGGCGATGGCGGACGAAGCCATCATGGTGCGCAACCAGGCGACCATTTTTCTCGCCGGCCCGCCGCTGGTCAAAGCCGCTACCGGTGAAGTCGTGACGGCCGAAGACCTGGGCGGCGCCGATGTGCATTGCAAGACCTCGGGCGTTGCCGATCACTATGCCGAGAACGACGAGCATGCGCTGGCCATCGCCCGCCGCTGCGTGGCCAATCTCAACTGGCGCAAGCTTGGTGAAGTAAACAGTCGTGCGCCGATTGCACCGTTGTTCGATGCCCAGGAGTTGTATGGCGTCGTCCCTGCCGATGCCAAGCAGCCCTTCGACGTACGCGAGGTGATCGCCCGCCTCGTCGACGGCTCGGTGTTCGATGAATTCAAGGCACTGTACGGCAGCACGCTGGTCTGCGGCTTCGCGCATATCCAGGGCTACCCCATCGCGATCCTGGCCAACAACGGCATCCTGTTCGCCGAGTCCGCGCAGAAAGGCGCGCACTTCATCGAGTTGGCCTGTCAGCGCGGCATTCCGTTGCTGTTCCTGCAGAACATCACCGGCTTCATGGTCGGCCAGAAATACGAGGCCGGCGGCATCGCCAAGCACGGCGCCAAGCTGGTGACCGCAGTGGCCTGCGCCAAGGTGCCTAAGTTCACCGTCATCATCGGCGGCAGTTTTGGCGCTGGTAACTATGGCATGTGCGGCCGCGCCTATGATCCGCGCTTCCTGTGGATGTGGCCGAACGCGCGGATCGGCGTGATGGGCGCGCAACAGGCGGCCGGTGTGCTGGCGCAAGTCAAGCGCGAGCAGGCCGAACGCAGCGGACAGACGTTTTCGGCGGAGGAAGAGGCCAAGCTCAAGCAACCGATTCTCGAGCAGTACGAGCATCAGGGCCATCCCTACTATTCCAGCGCCAGGCTGTGGGATGACGGCGTGATCGATCCGGCGCAGACCCGTGATGTGTTGGGGCTAGCGCTATCAGCCTCCCTCAACGCGCCGATTGAGCCAACCCGCTTTGGCGTATTTCGGATGTAACGAAAAATCGATAACGGCGCTGAAGGCTGGAAGCTTGATGTCCTGCCTTCAGCCTCAAGCCAAGGGCCGCAGGCTTTCGCCTGCAGGGAATCGAATATGAGCACGTCCCCCTTTCAAACCATTGAACTCGAGCGCTCCGCCAGAGGCTTCGCCACCCTCTGGCTGAACCGCCCGGAAAAGAACAACGCATTCAACGCCGAGATGATTCGTGAACTGATCCTGGCGCTCACTGATGTGCAGAGCGATAAGTCGCTGCGTTTCCTGCTACTGCGCGGTCGCGGCAAGCATTTCTCGGCGGGTGCGGATCTGGCATGGATGCAAGATTCCGCTCGCCTCGATTACAACGCCAACGTGCGCGACGCCCATGAGCTTGGTGAACTGATGTACAAGCTCTACCACCTGAAAATACCCACGCTGGCTGTTGTTCAGGGTGCGGCTTTTGGTGGCGCAGTTGGCCTCATCGCCTGCTGCGACATAGCCATCGGGACAGCCGATGCTCAGCTGTCGCTGTCCGAGGTACGTATTGGCTTGGCACCGGCTGTGATCAGCCCGTTCGTCGTCCAGGCAATTGGCGAACGCGCCACCCGTCGCTATGCCCTCACCGCCGAGCGATTCAGCGGTGAATGCGCTCGCGAGCTGGGGCTGTTCGCTGAAAGCTGCTCGAGCGAACAGCTCGATGAAAAAGTGGACGCGTGGCTCGGCAACCTTCTGCTTAACAGTCCACAGGCCATGCGAGCCACCAAGGGCTTGCTGCATCAGGTCGGTAGTGGCGCGCTCAAGCCTTCGTTGCGTACCTATACTGAAGGTGTCATCGCCAGCCTGCGAACGAGCCCGGAAGGCCAAGAAGGCCTGCGCGCTTTCCTCGAAAAACGCCAGCCGGCCTGGCAGGAACAGCATTCATGAGCAAACAGCAAATTACCACCCTCCTGGTCGCCAACCGTGGCGAGATCGCCTGCCGCGTGATGCGCACCGCCAAGGCCATGGGCCTGACCACCGTCGCCGTGCACAGCGCCATCGACCGTGACGCACGACATGCCCGCGAGGCGGACATTCGCGTCGACCTCGGCGGTGCCAAGCCGGCCGACAGCTATTTGCTGATCGACAAGCTGATTGCCGCAGCCAAGACCAGTGGTGCCCAGGCGATCCATCCAGGCTATGGCTTTCTTTCGGAGAACGCCGGCTTCGCCCGTGCCATTGAAGACGCCGGGCTGATTTTCCTTGGCCCACCCGCCTCGGCCATCGACGCCATGGGCAGCAAGTCCGCTGCCAAGGCATTGATGGAAAAGGCCGGCGTGCCACTGGTACCCGGCTATCACGGCGAAGCGCAGGACGTGGAAACCTTCCGCGTTGCCGCAGAGAAGATCGGCTATCCGGTACTGCTCAAGGCCACCGCCGGTGGCGGCGGCAAGGGCATGAAGGTGGTCGAGCGCGAGGCGGACCTGGCCGAGGCGCTGGCGTCCGCCCAGCGCGAGGCGCAGTCGTCGTTCGGTGACTCACGCATGCTGGTCGAGAAATACGTGCTCAAGCCGCGCCATGTGGAAATCCAGGTCTTCGCCGACCAGCACGGCAACTGCCTGTACCTCAACGAGCGCGACTGCTCGATCCAGCGCCGCCATCAGAAGGTGGTCGAAGAGGCCCCTGCCCCTGGCCTGTCCCCCGAGCTGCGACGTGCCATGGGCGAAGCCGCGGTGAAGGCGGCCAAGGCCATCGGCTACGTCGGCGCCGGCACCGTGGAATTCCTGCTGGATGCCCGTGGCGAGTTCTTCTTCATGGAAATGAACACCCGTCTGCAGGTCGAGCACCCGGTCACCGAGGCCATCACCGGCCTCGATCTGGTCGCCTGGCAGATTCGCGTCGCCCGTGGCGAGCCGCTGCCGATCAGCCAGGAGCAGGTGCCGCTGATCGGCCATGCCATCGAGGTACGGCTGTACGCCGAGGACCCGGACAACGATTTCCTTCCCGCCACCGGCACCCTCGAGCTCTACCGTGAGGCCGCGAATGGCCCGGGCCGTCGCGTCGACAGCGGCGTCGCCGAGGGCGATACCGTGTCGCCGTTCTACGATCCGATGCTCGGCAAGCTGATCGCCTGGGGCGAGAACCGCGAGGAAGCGCGGCTGCGCCTCTTGGCCATGCTCGACGAGACCGCCGTCGGCGGCGTGCGCACCAACCTCGCGTTCCTGCGCCGCGTCGTCGGCCATCGTGCCTTTGCCGAGGCCGAGCTGGATACCGGCTTTATCCCGCGCCACGAAAGCGAACTGCTGCGTCCGGCCGGCGAGCTGTCCGATGCCTTCTGGCAACAGGCTGCCGAGTGCTTCGTACAGAGCGAACCGACCTCGGTTCGCGACGACGATGCCCATTCGCCGTGGTCCAAGCGCAACGGGCTGCGTTTCGGCATGCCGGCGCAGATCAGCCTGCACCTGCAGTGCAATGGCGAGAGCCGCCGGCTGAAGGTCGACCCGGCAGCGCCGCGGCAGAACGTCCGCACGCCCAGGGCGATCCGTCAGGGCGATGCACTGTACCTGCAGTGGAACGGTGAATGGCTGGCCGTGCGCGCATTCGACCCCATCGCCGAAGCCGATGCCAGCCACCAGCATCACGGCGGCCTGACCGCACCAATGAACGGCAGTATCGTGCGTGTACTGGTGGAGGCCGGTCAGCATGTCGAAGCCGGCGCCGCGCTGATCGTGCTGGAAGCGATGAAGATGGAACACAGCATCCGCAGCGCCCAGGCTGGCGTGGTCAAGAGCCTGTTCTGCAGCGAAGGCGAAATGGTCAGCGAAGGCGCGGTGCTGCTGGAGATGGAAGAGGCCTGAAGGATGCACAAGGTGGACAAGGCTTCGCCGTTGTCCACCCCACGCACGAACGCAACACCGTAGGGTGGAAAACTCGCGCAGCGATTTTCCACCGATACCCACGCAACGGCGGACGCCGTTACCCCTGGAGGACATATGAGCCTGCCCAAACAGGTCCGGCTGGTGGAAGTCGGCCCGCGTGACGGTCTGCAGAACGAGCAGCAGCCGATCAGCGTGGCGGACAAGGTGCGTCTGGTCGACGACCTGAGCGCCGCCGGGCTGTCCTATATCGAAGTCGGCAGCTTCGTCTCGCCCAAGTGGGTGCCGCAGATGGCGGGCTCCGCCGAAGTCTTCGCGCAGATCCAGCGCAAGGCCGGGGTTACTTACGCAGCGCTGACGCCGAACATGAAGGGCCTGGAGGCGGCCATCGAGGCCGGCGTGAAGGAAGTCGCGGTGTTCGGTGCGGCCTCCGAAGCTTTCTCGCAGAAGAACATCAACTGCTCCATCGCCGAGAGCCTGGCACGCTTCGCGCCTTTGATGGAGGCTGCCCGCGAGCACGACATTCGCGTGCGTGGCTACGTTTCCTGCGTGCTCGGCTGCCCTTACGAGGGTGAGGTATCGCCAGCCAAGGTCGCCGAAGTGGCCCGCGAGCTGTATACCATGGGCTGCTACGAGGTTTCCCTGGGCGACACCATCGGCACCGGCACACCGGGCAAGACCCGCACCCTGTTCGATACCGTGGCCCGCGACGTGCCGCGCGAACGGCTGGCCGGGCATTTCCACGACACCTACGGCCAGGCGCTGGCGAATATCTATGCGAGCCTCTTGGAAGGCATCGCCGTGTTCGACAGCTCGGTCGCCGGCCTCGGCGGTTGCCCCTACGCCAAAGGCGCCAGCGGCAATGTCGCCAGCGAAGACGTGCTGTACATGTTCAACGGGCTGGACATAGCCACCGGCATCGACCTCGATGCGCTGATCGCTGCTGGCGACCGCATCAGCCGCGTGCTGGGCCGTGTCAACGGCTCGCGGGTGGCGCGCGCCCGCCATGCAGGCTGATCGGCATCGTTGTTGCATTGACGCATTCAGCCCGTGGCCGGTTCAGCCGCGGGCACGGACACAACAATAAGTAGAGGTATTTCATGAACAAGCTCTACCCCAGCGCTGCCCACGCCCTGGAAGGCCTGGTCGAGGACGGCATGACGCTCGCCGTCGGCGGCTTCGGCCTGTGCGGCATCCCCGAAGCATTGATCGCCGCCTTGCGCGACTCCGGCAAGAAGAACCTTACCGCCATCAGCAACAACGCCGGCGTCGACGGCTTCGGCCTCGGCCTGCTGCTGGAAACGCGGCAGATCAGCAAGATGATTTCCTCCTACGTGGGCGAGAACAAGGAGTTCGAACGCCAGTACCTGGCCGGCGAGCTGCAGCTGGAGTTCACCCCGCAAGGCACGCTGGCCGAGAAGCTGCGTGCCGGCGGCGCGGGCATCCCGGCGTTCTACACCAGGACCGGCTACGGCACGCTGGTGGCCGAGGGCAAGGAAACCCGCCAGTTCAACGGCGAGTGGTACGTGATGGAGGAATCGCTGACCGCCGATATCGCGCTGGTCAAGGCCTGGAAGGCCGACAAGGCGGGCAACCTGCTGTTTCGCAAGACCGCGCGCAACTTCAACCCGCTGGCGGCGATGGCCGGCAAGGTCTGCGTCGTCGAGGTGGAGGAGATCGTCGAGACCGGCGAGCTGGACCCGGACCAGATCCATCTGCCGGGCATCTATGTGCAACGCATCGTGCACAACCCGAGCCCGGAAAAGCGCATCGAAAAACGCACGGTGAGGAGCTGAGACCATGGCCTGGACACGTGAACAGATGGCGCAACGCGCCGCCCAGGAGCTGCAGGACGGCTTCTACGTCAACCTCGGTATCGGCCTGCCGACCCTGGTCGCCAACTACATCCCGGAAGGCATGGACGTCTGGCTGCAGAGCGAGAACGGCCTGCTCGGCATCGGCCCCTTCCCCACCGAAGAAGAGATCGACCCCGATCTGATCAACGCCGGCAAGCAGACCGTCACCGCCCTGCCCGGCTCGAGCTTCTTCGACAACGCGCAGAGCTTCGCCATGATCCGCGGCGGCCATATCAACCTGGCCATCCTCGGCGCCATGCAGGTGTCGGAAAAAGGCGACCTGGCCAACTGGATGATCCCCGGCAAGATGGTCAAGGGCATGGGCGGCGCGATGGACCTGGTGGCCGGCGTCAAGCGCGTCGTGGTGCTGATGGAGCACACCGCCAAGGGCGGCGCGCACAAGATCCTGCCGGCCTGCGACCTGCCGCTGACCGGTCTCGGCGTGGTCGACCGGATCATCACCGACCTCGGCGTACTGGACGTCACCGAGCAGGGCCTGAAGCTGGTGGAGCTGGCCGAAGGCGTCAGCTTCGAGGAGCTGCAAGAGGCGACCGGCTGTCAAATCCTCGCAACCTGATGGTCTTTGGCGCTCGCCGTTTCTACAAAACTCGCCGGCGGGCGTGTCTTTTTAATGTGCACTCTAAAGGTCAGCCAATCGAAAGCGGCCGACGGGAAGTCCCAGGAGAATAGAAATGCAAGAAGTCGTAATTGTTGCGGCCACTCGTACAGCAATCGGTGCTTTTCAGGGCGCGCTAGCCAATATCTGCGCAGTCGATCTGGGCAGCACAGTCATCCGTAGCCTGTTGAAAACAACCGGTATTGATCCGAATACCATTGATGAAGTGATCATGGGTCAAGTGCTTACCGCCGGCTGCGGCCAAAACCCCGCTCGGCAGGCCGCTATCAGCGCCGGACTTCCCTACAGCGTACCAGCATTGACCGTAAATAAGCTTTGTGGTTCCGGGCTGAAAAGCGTTCACCTTGCGGCCCAGGCGATACGCTGCGGTGATGCCGAAATCGTCATCGCGGGCGGCATGGAAAACATGAGCCTCGCCCCTTATGTGTTACCAAAGGCGCGAACCGGCCTACGTATGGGCCATGCTCAACTGGCCGACTCGCTGCTGCAGGACGGGTTGCTTGACGCTTTTCATAACTATCACATGGGCATCACCGCAGAAAACCTCGTGGCCTGCTACAAAGTAACCCGCGAAGAACAGGACGCCTTCGCTGTGCAATCCCAACAGCGCGCGGCGTCCGCTATAGCGGACGGTCGCTTCAAGGCGGAAATCACACCCATATCCATCCCGCAGCGCAAAGGCGATCCCCTGCTATTCGATACTGATGAGCAGCCCCGGACAGACACTACCGCCCAGTCTCTGGCCACACTCAAACCAGCCTTCGATAAGAACGGCAGCGTCACCGCCGGCAACGCCTCGACGCTTAACGATGGTGCGGCAGCGGTGCTGTTGATGAGCGCGTCCAAGGCCAAAGCGCTTGGCCTACCGATTCTGGCCACCATCAAGGGTTACGCCAGCTCTGGCGTAGATCCGGCGATCATGGGGATTGGACCGGTCAGTGCGACTCGCAAGTGCCTGGACAAGTCCGGCTGGACACTCGAAGAAGTCGAGCTCATCGAAGCAAACGAAGCCTTTGCCGCACAGGCACTGTCGGTCGGCAAAGAGCTGGGCTGGGACAGCGACAAGGTCAACGTCAACGGCGGCGCCATCGCTCTAGGTCACCCTATCGGCGCATCCGGTTGTCGTGTGCTGGTTACCCTGCTGCACGAGATGATGGGCCGTGACGCCAAGAAAGGTCTGGCCACGCTTTGCATCGGCGGCGGCCAGGGCGTCGCACTGACATTGCAGCGCGACTGACCGTGAACCGCTCCATGCGCGCAAGCTACCAACGGGGCAGACCGCTACCGCTGATTGACCTCGCCCACGGCGACGCCAGTCGGCCGGTGCGGGCTGACACACCGCCAGTGCATGAGCAACTACGAATAGTGGCGCTGACACTATTCGTCGAGCATGGCTTTCAGGCGGTCAGCCTGCGCCAGTTGGCCATGGCGCTCGGCATGCAAGCCGGCTCGTTGTACAACCATATGGAGAGCAAGCAACTCCTGCTTTTCGAGCTGATCGAGGAGCACGAAACGGACCTTCTGGATCTACTGGAGGCCGATGATCCCTGTCAGGCGGACGGGCTGACCCGCCTGCGCAGCTACATCGACCAGCACATTCGATACAACCTGATGCATCAACATCGGTTGGTGCTGGCTCGCCGGGAGTCCCGCTGCCTGAGCGCCGAGCAACGCGCTTCAATCGAGGCAACTCGACAGGCTCACGTCGATCACTTGGAAAAAATTCTTCGGCAGATACCCTCACCGGTCGCAGCCGAACAAAGGAGCGCTGTCGCGCGCAGCCTGATGTCGATCCTCGAGGATGCACCCACCTGGTGGTCACCGGACGATGTCTCTGCAGTCGAAGGTTTTATAGCCGTAGTGACGCAGATGGCGGTTGGTGGACTGGCGGGGCCCAGCGCGGAACGATCTTTACCGCTGGCTCGATCAGCCTGAGCGGCCATGGCGCAGCCGCTTCAAATACAACGGCGCTTTACCTCAATGCCAACAGCCTCCGCACAATCGAAGCGAACGTTAAGGAAGCAGTTATGAACGAAGATATGATTCAGCACTATCGCGGAATTCTTGAAGGTGTCGGTGAAAACCCGGGACGCGAAGGTCTGGTGGACACACCCAAGCGGGCCGCAAAAGCCATGCAGTACCTCTGCCAGGGTTATGGCCAGACCGTTGAGCAAGTCGTCAACGGTGCACTTTTCGAGTCGGACAATGATGAAATGGTCATCGTCCGTGATATCGAGCTCTATTCAATGTGCGAACACCACATGCTTCCTTTCATCGGCAAAGCCCACGTAGCCTACATCCCTACCGGCAAAGTCCTCGGGCTGTCCAAGGTGGCGCGAATCGTAGATATGTTCGCCCGGCGTCTACAGATTCAGGAAAACATGACCAAGCAGATCGCCGACGCGATCATGCAGGTGACCAACGCTGCTGGCGTCGCCGTGGTCATCGAAGCGCAGCATATGTGCATGATGATGCGGGGCTGCGAGAAGCAAAATTCAGTCATGACAACTTCGGTGATGCTAGGTGAGTTCCGAGATTCGTACAACACTCGCCAGGAATTTCTGCAGCTCATTCGAGGCCGCTAACATGCCGAGACTGGAACCGGGATTGGCGCAGATTCGTGTCAAGAATTTGCGCCTGCGTACCTATATCGGCATCAAGGAAGATGAAATCCGTAACAAGCAGGACGTGCTGATCAACCTGACCATCCTGTACCCGGCCGCCGATGCCGTGCGCGATAACGACATTGAACAGGCTCTCAACTACCGAACCATCACCAAGGCGATTATCCGGCATATCGAGGAAAACCGCTTCGCCCTGCTGGAGCGGCTGACCCAGGAGGTGCTGGATCTGGCGATGGCGCCGCAGGCCGTACGCTATGCTGAAGTGGAAATCGACAAGCCGCACGCCCTTCGCTTCGCCGAATCGGTGTCGATCACCCTGGCCGGGCACCGCGATTGAGCGCCCCGCGAGCACTGCGCCGGAAAGCCTGCGAGGTCGTCCGACGCGCGGACAAAAAAAAGCTGCTCACCCAAAGGTAGAGCAGCGAACCACCAGTCGCTCCTGGTTACGGGGGATTCGCTCACATGGCGAGTCGAATCGGCATCAGTACCTGATTGTCGGTCGTTAATCAAGGGTTATGTCTGGTGCCTACTAATGTATTGATTGATCGGAACCTGCCGTCATGGGCTGCTTATCTCAGCCTACAACCCCACCATATATTCGCCAGCGGCTCGGCGCTGTTTCGTTTGACCCGAGATAAAACGGTACGCAAGCCGCAGCAAATGTTAACGGCTAGGGTAGATCCTGATGTACGACATCACTCCTACTCGAAGAAGCTCCATTAATAAATCCAAAAACGGAGACTGACCCCCCGATGAAATTCCAGCTCGCTCTTTTTGCCGCCCTCAGCGGTATCGCGACTTTGTCTGTCGCAGCTGTCAGCCCTGAAGAAGCCAAGCAACTGGGCAACGAACTCACCCCTTTTGGCGCGATCAAGGCCGGTAATGCCGAAGGTACGATTCCAGCCTATGAAGGGGGACTCACCACTGCCCCCGCCGACTTCAAGCCTGACAGCGGCTTCTGGGCCGATCCGTTCAAGGACGAAAAGCCGCTGTTCCGTATCGATGCGTCCAACGCCGATCAGTATGCGGACAAGCTCAGCGACGGTCAGAAGCACTTGCTCAAGAAGAACCCCGAAACTTGGTACATGGATGTGTATCCGAGCCATCGCACCGCCGCGTATCCTGAAAAGGTGATGGAAGCAACGGTGCGCAATGCCACCGCCTGCAACACGTACAACGACGGGCTGTCCATCGAGCCGGAGTGCCGTGGGGGCCTTCCGTTCCCGATTCCGAAAACCGGCAATGAAGTGATGTGGAACCAGCTGCTGCGCTACAAGAATGGGCCGACAGCCACCACCACTACGTCCTCCAACAGCTGGGTCATCGACAGCAACGGCACCATCACCAAGGCGGCGGAACAAGCGACCTTTGAAGAGTTCCCCTACTACCAGACAGATCGCGATGACCGCGATCCCGAGATGTACGCACGGGTGTTCTCGTTGAACAAGCAACCTGCGCGCCGAGCCGGTGAGGTGGTAGGTATCAACGACTATCTCGATCCGACCAAAAAGCCGCGCCGCGCTTGGAGCTACACGCCAGGCCAACGCCGCGTGAAGCTCGCGCCGGAATTTGCCTATGACACACCAGTAGCGAGCCAAGGTGGGGTCACCCTGTTCGACGAACTGCAGATGTTCGCCGGAATGCAAGACCGTTTCGACTTCAAGCTCGTTGGCAAGAAGGAGATGTATATCCCCTACAACGCCTATAAGTTCAACTTCGAAGCCGATCAGATGGACCAGTTTAGCGACAACCACGCAAACCCGAAATACGAGCGCTGGGAGCTGCATCGCGTCTATGTGGTGGAAGCTACGCTCAAGCCCGGGATGCGCCACGTCTACAGCAAGCGGCACTACTATCTGGACGAGGACACCTTTGGCGCCGGCCTGTACGACGCTTGGGACCAGGAAGGCAACCTCTACCGTTCGATGTTCCTGAGTGGCGTTCAACTGTACGACAAGCAGATTCCATACGCGGTGAAGAACGTCATCTACGACTTCAACAAGGGCATGTACGGCGTAATCAACGACGGGTTGAAGGGCGGCTTCAAGATTCCCAAGGAAGCGCTACCTGAGCGGCAGATGAACGCCGAGGCCATTGTCAGCCGCATAACCCAACGCTGACGCCCGGATGGCCGGCGGACACCTGTAGCCACGCCGGTCCCTTTCTAACAAACCCTCACCAGGAGAACGACATTGGCACTCACCATGCACCAGTCATCTGTATTTTATTTCACCCGCCTGCTGAACAATCTCTCAAACATCCTCGCCAAGGCGCAGGCCCACGTGGACGAAACGGGAGCCGATCCGAAAGACCTGCTTGAAGCCCGACTGGCCGATGACATGTTCACCCTCAGCCAGCAGGTTCAGATGGCCTGTTTGCATCCACTGCTGTTTATCGCCGGTATCACGGGCAAGCCTGCCGAACTCCAAAAAGACGAGGATCGCAGTATCGCCGAACTACGCTCGCGGATTAGCAAAACCGTCTCCCTTCTGGAAAGTGTTCGCCCCGAAGAGCTCAACGGCAGCGAAGACCGCGAAATAGTGCTGGCCACACCGCGAGCCGACCTTCCGTTCACTGGCCAGGGCAGCCTGCAGATATTTTCGTTGCCGAACTTCTTCTTCCACGTCGTCACCGCCTACGACATTCTGCGGCACCGCGGCGTACCGCTAGGCAAGATGGATTTCCTCGGCGGCCTGAAGTAACGCGATAGTGCTGCATGCCGGGATGTGCTTATAAAGAGCGCGTCCGCACGGGGGTGCCGCAAGAACAAAGTCGCCGAGCATATGCCCGGCGATTTCTTTATCACTGCAAAATTTATTGAGGCTCACAGACCAACTTGGCTTGCAGTGGTGCACCGGTGTATTTACCCGGCACGGCAAGGCTGGTCTGTTCGCCCGGCTCTATGGTAGCGGGTGGCGGTGCATCGCTTTGAGCTTCAGCCGGTCCTGGCTGCAATTTGCACGTAACGCTGACCTCGGCATTGTTAGTGACTTTCAGCATCTGCGTTGTGCTGGAAGTGGCCGTGCCAGCACTCCCTCCTCCGCTGGAACCGACCACCTCAGTCTCGATGTCGAGACCGCTCAGCTGCTTGTCCAGATCGAGCCCGTCAGCCATTGCCGTTGCAGGCAGACAGATAGCCAAGCCGTAAAAGATCAACATATTCTTTTTCATTGTAGTTACCTGCGGTAAGGCGGGGCGGATGCCCCTCAATGTCAAAGCCGCTCCGTGGCAACTGGTGCTCCGGTCGCTGACTTAGCTCAGCATCAACATTCCGCCGTCGATCATTAGAGTCTGGCCTGTTACGAAGCGCGAGCCTTCGCCGGCAAGAAAAACCAGAATGGGTGCCAAGTCTTGCGCGGCATCTCCAAGCCGACCTCCCAGCGAGATCAGACTGGCCATGAATATCGTGCTGTTCGAGCTGTGTATCACTCATGCTGGCACGAGTGGCGTCGTACATCGGCGTCCATATCGCCGGCGCGATGGCGTTAACGGTAATGCCGTACGGACCCCACTCGCGCGCGACAGTGCGTGTCCATGCCAATACCGCGCCCTTGCTTGCAGCGTAATGCGCCTTTCCTGGTTGCCCGCCCACGCCGGCGGCAGAGGCGAAATTGATGATCCGCCCGCCACTTTGTCGCATATCCTCGAACGCCGCGCGATTGGTCAGAAAAGTCCCGCGGGCGTTCACCGCAAACACTCTCTCCCATTCATTCAACGTGATTTGATCAGCGGTGGCGTTAGGCGCTATACCGGCAGCGTTGACCAATACGTCCAGTCCGCCCAACTGCGCGGAAGCCCAAGCAAAAGCCCTTTTTACCGATTCCAAATCCGAGACATCGCAGATATGCGAACGAGCCCAGCCATTGCCTTCGATTGCCTCTCGCGGGGCGCTTTCGCTTAAGTCGAGACTCGCCACATGGGCGCCTTCGTTTACAAAAGTTGTGACTACTGCGGCGCCGATTCCTCGTGCGCCACCTGTAACGATGATGCGCTTGTTATTCAATTGCATGCCTGTGCTCCAACTAAATGGGCCTTCGCATCAAGGCGGCTTCCTGGCGAACACATCATGTTTCGCGCAACGGCCACGAGCATGAGTGAATGAGGTTCATCCAGAAGCTTAGTGAGCACCATGCCACGCTGCTGCCGTATTGCCATTTACACATGGATTTTCGTTTAACTCGAAGTCAAACGGGGTGTAGGGAACCTTTCATGTTCTGAGTCTTGGCGCACCGGCCTTAAGCGCTGCTAGCTCGAATATCTCGAGAAACCAAGCCTCCGTGCCCAACGACGTCTCCATTTCTGGATCGATAAGTCGCAACACCACGCTAGGGCGAACAAAGGAGAATTCGCACCCTTGGCCTAAGGCGTTCTGGCACCACGACTTTACTCCGTGTAAACGGCTTCTCGCCCGAGGAATCGCCGTGGCTGTTAGGGTAAACCTGCTGTTGAACAGAAGCCCGAAGCGGACACGCGAAAGACTCGGTTATCGCCGTTCGGGAAACAATTGACACACGGCTCCAACTCGCCTGGATGCCGGGCACCTGCCCTAGCCGCTTGTTCGAGGCATGAGAACAACTACAACAAAACCAAATCGGGAATCGAAACCAATGAGCCAGTTTGAGCAACTTGACATCGTCGCGGCCTATCACGCCGTAAGCGACACTTACCTCGGCACCGATGTAGACATCCACGCACTGTGCCGCCAGTACCGCCATAACGAACCGGTGATGAAGGGCGATTTCGTCGATACCTATTTGAAGGTGCCGACAAACGCTGGCGCCAAAGCGGCCAAGGCGACGGTGACAGTGTTCAAGCACAAGGACATCATGGCCATCATGCGCGACGCCGAAACCTACACCAATGGTTTCATCGCCGAAGGGCTAGGCGCGTTCTTCGACGGTCTGATCATCCTTGCCATGGACGGCGAGCAGCACCGCCGGACCCGGGCGCTGCTGCAACCGGTGTTCATGCCTGAGACGGTCAACAAGTGGCGACCGGAAATCGACCGGGTTATCCGCGAAGACTATTTGCAACCGATGGTGGCGGATAAGCGAGCCAACCTGATGGACTTCGCACTGGATTTCCCGATACGCGTGATGTATGCCCTGATGGGTTTTCCAACCAGCGACACGGAAAAATACAAGACGTACGCTACCTGGGCATTAGCCATGGTGGCGGGCAACCAGATCGACCCGGAAAAAGCCAAGATCTACGGCCCCCTGGCTGGTCAGGCGGCCAAGCACCTTTATGATGGAATCAAGGAGGTCGTCGTTGCACGGCGAGCCCAAGGCACCCAAGAGACAGACCTGATCAGTCGCCTGATCAACGCCGAAGCCGAAGGCCGCTCACTAGACGACCATGAGATCACCACATTCGTCCGCTCGTTGACCCCGGCCGCCGGGGAAACCACCACTCGCACGTTCAGCTGCATCATGACCAACCTGATGCAACGTCCCGAACTAGTGGAGCGGATACGCAACGACCGCAGCCTCATCGGTAAACTCATCGACGAGGGGATCCGCCACGAGCCTATCTCGACCTTCAAGGTTCGCCAGACCTCGAAGGAAGTGGAAATCGGTGGAATCATCGTGCCGAAAGGGGGGATGGTTCAGTGCATGACCATATCCGGCAATCGCGACGAGGACGTCTTCGACAACCCGGACGAGTTTGACATCGACCGCAAAGTTAAGCCGTCATTCGGCTTCGGCTTCGGCCCGCATATGTGTATCGGGCAGTTCGTCGCCAAGGTGGAGCTGAATTGCGCAATCAACGCGATGCTCGATCTGTTTCCAAACATGCGCCTGGATCCATCCATGCCAGCACCCCGAATTTCCGGTGGACAGTTGCGTGGTACCCGCGACATCCATGTGCTGTGGGATTGAGCGCGTGACGGGCCACGTAAACGAGGCGGCCGCAAGGCCGCCCTTCCACCGTTGTCTAGCGCCCGCCGGTAATCCCGGCACTACGGGAGGACAACATGCCTAAATCGACCAAATGGGCAGCGTTACGTAAACGGGCAAGCCTCTGGAGCGTCCTCATTTTCGCCAACCTGCCGCTCTGTCATTGAACCTGGAAAAACACCATGAGCCTGCACACAACCCAATACCAAGTAATCGCCGACCGCAGCCGTTGTTGCGGTTACGGACTCTGCGCTGCGGTCTGCCCGGAAATTTACAAACTAGACGATGACGGCATAGTCTATCTAGCCACCGACCGCGTACCGCCGGAGTTGGAAGAAAGCGCTCGCGAGGGCGCCGCTGCCTGCCCCGCCGAAGCGATTTGGCTGGAGGCGATCACAGACTAAAACGCATGAGATGTGATTCTGCGCAGCCAAAGTAAATTTCGATATCGAGCCTACATTCCACTTTGAGGGCAGGCAGACCTCAATCATAACGGTATGCACCGTTCACTGGCCTGGCTGCTCTGGCCGAGATGGCTTAGGCTCAGATGCTTACCAATAAGATGTCGAGACACCATGCATCCGCCACGCGAGACCGAAGCCTTTTCCCGAAAACGCGCCACGCTGGAGCGCCTACTTGTGGAGGCGCGCAGAATTTTTGCGGAAAAGGGCCTCGCTGGTGCGAGGCTGGAAGAAATTGCCAGCGCGGCAGGCGTCACGCGCCAATTGATCTATCAATACTTCAGCAATAAGGAGACTCTGTTCACCAGCGTGCTGGACGAAAGCACAGCGCAAATCATAAAAGACCTGCTATCAATGGACCTTGATCAGTTGCCGCCACGCCAGGCGCTGACAGCTCTACTGGAATACCTTTTCGATCAATACGGCGCGGATCCTGAGTTGCGATCACTCGCACAGGAGAGCTTTCACCTCCATGAGCATGGAACGCACAACCAGAATCGCTTCGGTGCCATAGCTGCACCGCTTATAGAGCTGATCGGCCGAATCCTCAAACGCGGCGTTGAAAGCGAAGATTTCCTGCCTGACGTAGACGCGCGCATGTTCTGCGGGGCCTCTATGTTGCTGACCACCCTCTGGTTCACCAGTCGCCACATCACTTCCACCGCAACGGGATTCGATACCAACACACCGGCAGGCCTGGAAGCGTGGCGCAGCTACGCGATCGATTTCGTGCTTAGCGCCGTGCTGGCAACGAATCGACCCTCGTTGAGTCGACCCAAGGTTAACACTAGCTCAGCGAAGCCGGCTTGCTCGGACAGCTAGCCAATACGCTCTAACGCCTTCTCGAAAAGCCGCAGCGCCGAGGCGTGGTGCTTTCTGCCGTGCTCCATCGACGCCTTACCGGCGCAGGCCCGGGCATAGCTGACTTCGAGAAATATGCCGAGCTTGAAAGCTGCAAGTACCAGGTACCAGGTAAAGGCTTCGAAGCTGCGGGAACTGCCGACCGCGTAGCGCGCCACCAGCTCGTCCGCTGCGGGAAACCCCTCCCACGGATGCACCTCGATCGTGCCGGCGCCATGGCCGCTGACGTCCGGCCATGTCATCACCAGCCAGGCCAAATCCAACAGCGGATCGCCGATGGTGGCCAGTTCCCAGTCAACGATCGCACTTAGCTCCGGTCCTTTGCGACTGAACATCACGTTGGACAGGTGATAGTCGCCGTGCAGGATGCCGGGGCTGAACCGTTGCGGGCAGTTGTCATTCAGCCAGCGCGCCAGCCGGTCAAGCCCGGGAAGGCTGCTCGCGCCCGGCCAACCGGCATATCCGGCAACGCTTTCGAGCTGATGCAGCCAGCGCGCGACTTGCCGTTGATGGAAACCGTCGGGGCGCCCGAAGTCGTCGAGGCCGATGGCTCGATAGTCCAGCTCATGAAGGCAGAGCAGCGCGTCGATCATGGCCTGCCCCATGCGCCGGCGCATGTCGCGGTCGCCGGCGTGGGGCAGCGGCAAGCCGGCGGCTGAATTGGGATTGACCATCCACCGGCTCCATCAGGTAGAACTTCGCACCCAGGACGGTCTCGTCATCGCAAGCCGCGATCAATCCCGCGTGTGGCACCCGGCTGCTCGCCAGCGCTTTCAGCATGCGGGCTTCGCGCGCGATAGTCTTGCCGCCCACCTCCCGTAATTCCGCCGATGGCCGCCGCAGCACGAATTCACGCTCGCCCCGTCGAAAGCGCAGCAACAGGTTCTGCGTGCCACCGGTCAGTCGTACGGCATCTTCCAGTGGCCCGGATGCGAGTTCCCGCTCATCCATCCAGGCACTCAAGCGGTCGAGTTCGACCAGCTCGCGCCAGTCGGTTCCGCTGCTCAACGCTGCTCTCCGCTTTGTTCCAGCGTCGCCAGCGCGTCGGCATATTTCTCACGCGCCAGCGCTGCCGCGGTCGGGCGGTGGTAGCTGGGAAACAAACTGTCGCTTGGCTGATAGTCCCGTAGCAGCTGCCTGGCCACCGTGACCTTGTGTACCTCGGTCGGGCCATCCGCCAGGCCCATCTGGAAGGAACGCAGAATGTACCCGGCGAATGGCATCTCCTCGGATACGCCAATCGAGCCATGCACATGCAGCGCGCGAGCGGCAATGTCGTGCAGCACCTTGGGCATGGCCGCTTTTACCGCGGCGATGTCTTTGCGTACACGCCGATAGTCCTGGTATTTGTCGATGCGCCAGGCGGTGCGCATCACCAGCAACCGGAACTGCTCCAGCTCGATCCAGGAGTCGGCGATTTTTTCCTGCACCATCTGTTTTGCAGCCAGCAGGCCGCCCTGGGTGGTGCGCGACAGGGCGCGCTCGCACAATGCATCGAGCGCCCTTTGCGCCTGTCCGATAACGCGCATGGCGTGATGCACGCGACCGCCACCGAGTCGCACCTGGGCGACGACGAAGCATTAGCACGGTGTTGTCGGGCACACGGCGGACATTGAATTTCTCAACCGCTTCAGAAGTCAGAAACTCACTGGTTTGGTTCGCATACACACCTGCAGTGCCCATGTCTCGAATCGACACCCAGCGCACATCACGTGCATCTTCACTGAACCATTGCGACTCTTTACGAGGAGGCGTCTTTCCTATCCCAACTGTCGAAATATCAGTCATCTTGGCAGCAACCCACCCCTTCGGCACCAAGCCCAGTTCGGACTCTTCGAAGCTATCGGGGAACAGGGCGGCGTTGGGGGCGTCCATGCCTTCCGGCTGGCGGCCTTCGGCCTTGGCGTGGACGGGGTCGAAATCGACGAACCAGGATTTGAACAGCGCCTGGGCGATGGCTTCCAGGGTAGCGTTGGTTTCGCGTAGCAGGGTGATGCGGTCGTCGAGAGCCGACATCACCGAAGCAGCTTCCCTCCTTTCATTAACGGGAGGCAAAGGAATTGGAAGTGCTCGAAGGTCTTTAAGATTGATCGTTGTCTGTACGGTTGTATTCGCACGGCTACCAAGCAGGTGCTGTGATAGCGGTGATCGGAGGCAAAGGGCAATCCACTCAGACTCTACGTGGTCTGCTGGATGGATTACGGCAACAGCCCTCGCAACATTGAAGCCGCTAACAGTTTTTAGGTGCGACAGCAACTTGCCCCACACTCCCCACTATCGTCAGCAGAACTTCTCCACCTTTTAGACGCGTACGACCATATTTCCCTTCAATAGCAGGATCAATACGCATCAAATCAGCCAACTCGATTCGTCCATCTTTGAAGTTATTCACCCGGATGATCGGGACTCCCTCATTCAGTGCTGCTCCGGGTTGAACCACACCGTAACTTATAGAGCCGGGCTTAGATAACTGATCAAGCGGCTGATATCTCCAACTTTCTGGCAGCATTGGCAGGTCAAAACTCATACCCCAGCCCCCCAGCTTCTGCCGGATCAACTGATCGAGTTCCGCGCCCTTCTGCATCTGCTTGCCAAGCTGTTGGGTCATCCGCTGCATCTTCTCGGCAAAGGCTTCGTCGTCGTCCGACTTGACAGCGTCGACCACATAACCCGCGGAAGCTTCTTCAACAGCAGCCGGAGCCATGCGCTCGCGGACATTGTTAAGCACCTGCTCCGCCAGGCTGCCACCCGCTTGCGGGCGTAACACCGAGCCACCACGACCACGGCCTTTGACCAGCACGCCTTGCTCAATCAGCGCATCGCGCGCCACCCAGAACTGCTCTTCGGTCAACTCAGCAAACTGCCCATGCAATTGCTCGAACAGAGATTGATTGCCAATGCTGCCGGCCACAGGCACAGCGGCGAGCAGGGCCTGAGATAGCTGGGCCAAATCTGTCATGCATAACTCCTCGTGCGTGCCCTAGGAGGTGAGCTCGCAAGTATTCAAATGATGATGGCTGAAGAGGCTCGGGGAATCCGAAAGCGGGTCTGTAGCGCGCGTACTTTGTAATCAGAAGTACAGAGGTGAGCCGTCCTTGGGATACCGTGACTTGCCATGCTGTGATCCTCGTCACCTTATCCACTGGCCAGCGATGGGTAAAGCTATGCACGGTGTTTTTCGGCAGCACGGTCAGTTGGTCGCCACTCAACATCGGGGCCGTTCCCGTACAAACCAGGCCGACGCGTATCTTCGATAATGCAGGTCCCTCGTTTCTTGCTACTTGAGGTGGCCTAGCCGATCTACTCGCGCCAAGGATATGTAGCACGCCTAGACACATCCAGTGTGTTTACTTATACAGGTAAAATCATTGAGCAGATGGGAAGCAAAAAAACCAAACACTCAATCGGCTCATTGCGCTGATATTGACGAGATTTTCAGCTCTATCTGGAATGCCTGGTTTTCATTCTCCGTCGAGATCGGACAGTCGCAGCTGCTCATTTAACCGTAGTCGCCAGGGGAAACGGCCTTGGTGGTTTCTCAGGTTTGCCTGCGCATCTCCACAGCACTTCCAAAGCGTAGTAGTGACCCATGCGCGTACGATCGGAGTAGCTTTGCATCACTGAGGATTTCCAGTAGCGAATCACATGCCTGGCGCCTACCTGCCCGAGGTGGGTGACTCCCAGCGACTCACAGAACACGCCGAAGGCGGCCATTCGAGCCCTCTGTTGCGCCCGGTTCCGCTTTCCTCCCTTGCGTCCATATCCCCTGGTCAGCTCGTCAATCTGGCCAACTAGCCGACTCATGCCAGACCTCCAACATATGCGGTGACGACGCTGATCCGGTTATGGCCCAACTCCAATGCAATCTCGGCCCTCGCAACCCGATCAGCCACCTTTTCAACGATGCAGCCGGTTAGCACAGGCGCGGGATACCCCGTCAGCTCTTGGTACCGCCGACATGCATATGCGGCACGTAGATCGTGAAATTTGACAATGCCGTGCGCTTTCAATGTTATTCGTGCTCGGTCCAGAACAGACATCCGGTACATCTTCCAGTCGAGGTCCGACGGTATGATCGAGATGCCCTGCGCCTGTATGACGGCAGCAGCCTCCAGCGCCTCCAACTGATGTGCGTGCAGGATCCTCAACACGCGTTTGCGGCCGCCTTTCGTGCCATATCGGACCTCAATGCAACCATCCGATCGGGCTTGGGACACCGCTTTCTTGGCGTTTAGCAATGCGGCTTCTTGTATGCGCAAGCCGAGCGCCCAGCACAACTTCACTACTGCAGCAGCGGCCGCCTGATCACTGAGGCGCAGACTCTGTATGGCCGCGTCGACTAACTGGGCGTCCATTCCCGACGGTGGTTCTTTGCGTACCGCGGTGCGTTTTGGTACTCCACAATCATGCACAGCGTTGACTCGTCTCCATTTAGGATTGGCCAGTCTCATGACGCTGTTAACCGCACTGATTAGGCGCTGCGCATACCCGGCCGTGCATTCATGGCGCGCCACTTGCTGGGCGAGCTCCGCGCCGTAGCGCATTAGCAAATCCTCCGTCACATGTTCGAGGCGGCGAACACCCTTGGCTCGCGCAATATCGGCAAATTGCCTCCACGCCATATCCACCGATGCAGCGGTTGAAAATGAGATGTGACCTTTCTCGCGCTCCCGATCGAGCAGAATTCGACCTGCCGATGCCATATCGCGTGTACCCACTCCGACGTTACGACCCACTCTGTCCTCTCTCTCAAATCGTCAAATCGAAAGGGGGTGCCGCCGCACAGTTCAGGCCTGAGCCAACTGGCACCCCCTTTTTTTTTCGCTCATGGCCGAACTGCACGGTGAGTTTTACTCGCGCTCGTAACGTACGAGGCGAACGTGAGCGAGCGACGGTTGGTAAGGGGGTCGCAAACCCTGGATTTAAAATTGCCATGTTGTCTCCTATAGGCGCTGGCCAGGCTCGCTGCGCTCTCCTGTGAGAGCACGCATCCCACTCCGCGGATCAACTTTTTTTAAGCGTTAAGAGGTCTCCGTCACGCGATTTCACGCGACAAGAATTTACTGGAGCCCCCTGATGACGGGGCTTTGGGGCGTTTTTCATAAGCCGTTACTTTTTTTAAACATCATTTAAACGGCGCCCAGTCCTAGCCTGTTGATCATAGGATCAGGCGTAGAAGCTGGCTGACAGGGTGTAAGGCAGTTTTGTTAGGCGAGCGCTGGTTGAATCCAGCATTAGGCGGGAGGCAGAGCCCCATTTTTCTTGAGATTTCGGTAGGTACCGGCCTCAGCCGGTGTGTTGAGAAGCTGTTTATTTCCCTTGCCCAGCTAGCAAGCGCGCCACGACACATGCGTGGCTTGAGACGCGGCAAGTATAAGTAATTATACGGCTAGGCAAGTCGGAGTTATTCGCAATATTAGCTATTTAGCCGCTCCCGGGACTGCAGATAACATAGCTTGAGCTCGGTTAGCTTATTAATGTCACTAAGTGTACTTCTAGGTACACTCCGAATCACCGCGACGACCGCTATTTCCGATTCTATGGACTCGGCCGCACGTAAGTACACCAAGTGTACCTACAGGTACACTTAGTGATCAGCCGTACTCTAGGGTGTAGCTGAACTGGCGCTTGATGAACCGAAATAGATGTTCGACCTTGGCCCGCACCTGCGCCATGGCGTTTCGATCTTACGCTTGGCTTTGTAGAGCGGGCTGTTCCTGCCCGCATTCTTGTACGTACTGCGCGTGCCGCGGCCTGCCAGATCACATCTCGGTCAGTATGTTCGGAGCGCTTCTCGACTCCGGTGTAGCCGCATCGGCGCAGACGACGTTCTTGTCGCCGTGCAGCAGTTTGTCGACCTGAGTGATGTACGCGACATTGGCGGCGGTCATCACCACGCTGTGCACCAGGCCCGACTCTTCATCGACACTGATGTGAGCTTCATACCGAAGT
>AJXE01000010.1 GCA_000263395.1 Stutzerimonas stutzeri TS44 | reverse complement strand
CGCTTTTGTAAGATATCTGCAAAAACGGGCGCTGCCAGAACCCGGCAAGCGCTACATAATAGAAATCAATCTTCGATGCGCTTGCGACGACGCATCTGCATCAGATACTGCACAGGGCCGGATGCGGCATAGGCAAGGAAGATCAGCAGCAGAACCCGCGGCGGATCGCTGAACACCACAGCGAACACCAGCACCACTATCAGAATGGCGACAAAGGGTACTCGCCCTTTTAGATCCAGATCCTTGAAGCTGTAGTACTTGATGTTGCTGACCATCAGCAGGCCCGCAGCAGCAACCATCAACGCGAACAGCATGACCAGCACCAGCGGCAGGTCCACGCCGTGGATACCATGCTCGTCCAGCGCCCAGACGGCCCATACCCAGCCTGCAACCACGCCAGCTGCGGCAGGACTCGCCAAACCGATGAACCAGCGCTTGTCGACCTTGCCAATCTGGGTATTGAAACGCGCCAGTCTCAGGGCCGCGCAGGCCACATAAATGAAGGCTACGGTCAACCCGACATTGCCCAATTCGGACAATGCCCATTCGTAAGCCAACACCGCCGGCGCCAGACCGAAGGCCACCATATCCGAGAGAGAATCGTATTCAGCGCCGAACGCGCTTTGCGTGTTGGTCAGACGAGCCACACGGCCATCCAGACTGTCGAGCACCATCGCCACGAACACCGTCGCCGCCGCCACGTAGAAATTGCCGTTGATGGCGGTAATGATGGAAAAGAACCCGGCAAACAGATTGGCCGTGGTGAACAGATTAGGCAGCAGGTAGATTCCACGATGCCGCACCTTGCGGCCATCGGGCCCCTGGGTCTCCTCGACGTGCTCGTCGATCGGCAGAATGCTTTCCGGCTCGACCGCCTTGTTCGGCTCTTCAGGTTGCTCATTCATGCACTATCACCTTCACAACAGGTACGGATAAATTCGACCAAGCCTGAAGACATGCGGTTCAGGTCCGGCCAAACACTCGTTTTATACCAGATGACTGGACGCCAAAACGAAAAAACGCGGCCGAAGCCGCGTTTCTCCTGCAGAACAGAAATCAGTTCTTGCTCTTGTCGACAATCTTGTTGGCCGCGATCCAGGGCATCATCGCACGCAGCTTCTCGCCGACCACTTCGATGCCATGCGCAGCATTGTTGCGACGATAGGCAGTCATGGACGGGTAGTTGGCAGCGCCTTCGGTGATGAACATCTTGGCGTACTCGCCATTCTGGATGCGCTTGAGAGCATTGCGCATGGCGGCACGGGATTCGGCGTTGATGACTTCCGGGCCGGTCACGTACTCGCCGTACTCGGCGTTGTTGGAAATCGAGTAGTTCATGTTGGCGATGCCGCCTTCGAACATCAGGTCGACGATCAGCTTCAGCTCGTGCAGGCACTCGAAGTAGGCCATTTCCGGCGCGTAACCCGCTTCAACGAGGGTTTCAAAACCGGCCTTGACCAGCTCGACGCAACCGCCACAAAGCACGGCCTGCTCACCGAACAGGTCGGTTTCGGTCTCGTCCTTGAAGGTGGTCTCGATGATGCCGGTACGACCGCCACCCACACCACAGGCGTAGGACAGTGCGACGTTGCGCGCATTGCCGGAAGCATCCTGATAGATGGCGATCAGGTCGGGGATGCCGCCGCCACGCACGAACTCGGAGCGCACGGTGTGGCCCGGCGCCTTCGGCGCGACCATGATCACGTCCAGATCGGCACGCGGCACCACCTGGTTGTAGTGGATCGAGAAGCCATGGGCGAAGGCCAGAGTCGCGCCCTTCTTCAGGTTCGGCTCGATCTCGTCCTTGTACAGACGACCCTGGAACTCATCGGGAGTCAGGATCATCACCAGATCGGCGGCCGCAACGGCTGCCGGCACGTCACTGACCTTGAGACCATGAGCCTCAGCCTTGGCGATCGACGACGAGCCCGGACGCAGGCCGACGGTGACGTCAACGCCGGAGTCCTTCAGGTTGCACGCATGCGCGTGACCCTGGGAGCCGTAACCGATGATGGCGACTTTCTTGCCCTGAATGATCGAAAGATCGCAATCTTTATCGTATGAAACCTTCATGAAACTACCCCTGTTACCGGCCTCGTGGGCCATTCGATAAAACGTTGCCAACTGGCTCGACGAGCGTGACCAGTCAGATGCTCAGTACCTTGTCGCCCCGGGAGATCCCGGTGACGCCACTGCGTACAACTTCAAGAATCGCTGCGGTTCCGATGGCCTGGATGAAACTGTCCAGCTTGTCGCTGGTTCCAGCCAACTGGATGGTATAGACGCTGGTGGTCACATCGACGATCTGCCCGCGGAAGATGTCGGTGGTGCGCTTGACCTCGGCGCGCTGGGCGCCGGTGGCCTTGACCTTGATGAGCATCAGCTCGCGCTCGATATGGGCGCTTTCGGACAGGTCGACCAGCTTGACGACTTCCACCAGCTTGTTGAGGTTCTTGGTGATCTGCTCGATCACCTCTTCATGACCGATGGTCGTCAGCGTCAGCCGCGACAGCGTCGGGTCCTCGGTGGGCGCAACGGTGAGGCTCTCGATATTGTAGTTGCGCTGCGAGAACAGCCCGACCACGCGAGACAGTGCGCCCGGTTCGTTTTCCATCAAAAGGGAAATGATGTGTCTCATGATCAGGTCCGCTCCGTCTTGCTCAGCCACATATCGCGCATCGCGCCGTCTTTGATCTGCATCGGATAGACGTGTTCGCTGGTGTCAACGGCGATATCGAGGAATACCAGGCGATCCTTCATGGCGAAGGCCTCTTCCATTTTCGGCTTGAGGTCCTTCAGGTCGGTGATGCGCATGCCGACGTGGCCATAGGCCTCGGCCAGTCTGACGAAGTCCGGCAGCGACTCCATGTAGGAGTGCGAGTAGCGACTGTTGTACACCATGTCCTGCCACTGGCGGACCATGCCCAGCGCACCGTTGTTGAGGTTGATGATCTTCACCGGCAGGTCGTACTGCAGACAGGTCGACAGCTCCTGGATATTCATCTGGATACTGCCCTCGCCGGTCACACAGGCGACATCGGTGTCAGGGAAGTTCAGTTTCACGCCCATGGCTGCCGGCAGACCGAAGCCCATCGTGCCCAGCCCGCCGGAATTGAGCCAGCGGTTGGGTTTATCGAACTTGTAGTACTGGCAGGCGAACATCTGATGCTGACCAACGTCCGAGGCTACATAGGCCTCGCCCTTGGTCACTTCGCAGAGCACCTCGATGGCGGTCTGCGGCTTGATGATCGAACCATCGCCCTTGTCGTAAGGGAACAGCCCGCGGTTGCCGCGCCACTCATCGATCTGCTTCCACCAGCTGGCGACCGTCTCGACATTGGGTGCCTGGCCGATTTCCTTGACGATGGCGACCATCTCGGTCAGCACGCTGTCGACCGGACCGACGATCGGGATGTCGGCCTTGATGGTCTTGGAGATCGACGCCGGATCGATGTCGATATGAATGATCTTGGCGTTCGGGCAGAACTTGGCCGCGCCATTGATCACGCGATCATCGAAGCGCGCACCGACGGCCAGGATCACATCGGAATGATGCATCGCCAGGTTGGCGGTGTAGCTGCCGTGCATGCCGAGCATGCCGACGAACTGGCGGTCGCTGCCCGGATAGCATCCCAGGCCCATCAGGGTGTTGGTCACCGGCAGGTTGAGCATCTTCGCCAGTTCGGTCAGCTGCGCCGAGGCGCCACCCAGAACCACGCCGCCACCGGCGTAGATGATGGGCCGCTTGGCTCCCAGCAGGAGTTCCGCCGCCTTGCGAATCTGCCCCGAATGCCCACGCACGGCCGGGCTGTACGAACGCAGCTTGGCCTTCTTCGGGTAGACGTATTCGAATTTTTCGGCCGGGTTGGTCATATCCTTGGGGATATCGATGACCACCGGCCCAGGACGCCCGGACTCGGCAAGATAGAACGCCTTCTTCATCACCTCGGGGATTTCCGAAGGATGCTTGATCATGAAGCTGTGCTTCACGATGGGCCGGGAGATACCGATCATGTCGGTTTCCTGGAAGGCATCGGTGCCGACCATGGTGCTGGGCACCTGACCGGAGATGACCACCATCGGGATCGAATCCATGAAGGCGGTGGCGATACCGGTGATGGCATTGGTCGCCCCCGGACCGGAGGTCACCAGCACCACGCCAGCCTTGCCGGTCGCGCGCGCATAGCCATCGGCCATGTGGGTGGCGGCCTGCTCATGACGCACCAGGATGTGCTCGATGGACTTTTCCTTGAAAAGCGCATCGTAGATGTGCAGAACGGCACCGCCCGGGTACCCGTAGATGTACTTAACGCCTTCGTCACGCAGGAAGCGGACGACCATTTCAGCGCCGGATAAGAGTTCCACGTTGTTCACCTCTGAAACGCCAGATAGCGACCCCAAGGAGCGGAGCCACCTGAAATAGGTTTACTGCCGACAGGGCATGAGCGACGGTGGTCGCCGACTACGTCAGCCACTGACTGAGCCAGTATTGGAAGAAACCCTGTTGTCGCGGGCTCTCCACCCAGCGCGAGGTAACGCGTTGCGGGTGATGCAGGTCGGCGCGGGTAGCACCTCATGTCTGTCTAGACTGAGCCGGTATCACTTGCGGCGAGGCGGCTCAGGACAGCAAGCTTCGGATTGTTCGGATTCGGCACTGGCAAGTCAAGCCTGCCGTTGCGTTGAGGTGCATTCAGGCTGTGATCTGGTGCAGCAGCGCCCCCCGGACTTTTGGGTATAGTGCCGGCGGTTCCGCCCAAACGAAGGAAAACACATGCGATCGATGGTTATTGCCGGCAGCCTGTTGCTCGCCCTGAGCAGCAGCACGATGGCCGCGCAGGTATACAAATGGGTCGACGCGCAGGGCACCACCCACTTCAGTGCGCAACCGCCGCAAGGTCAGGCCGCCCAGACCCTGAATACGGCTACCCCGCCACCGAAACCCGTCGCTGCCGAACCCAAAGCCAGTGAAAACAGAGAGCCGCTGGTCGATCAGGAGAAGATCGAGCACAAGGTCAAGCAGCAGGTCGCCGAACAGGAGGCCGAGCGCAAGCGTTACTGCGAGACACTGCTGACCACCCTGGCGCAACTGCAGAACAATCCGCGCGTGCGGGTCGAGGAAAACGGCGAAGTGCGCCGCCTGAAGGAAGAAGAACGCCAATCGCGCATTGCCGAAGCGCAGCAGAAGATCGACGAGTACTGCAAGCCGTAACCACACCTCATCGCCAGTCCGGCATGCAGTGCCGCCGCTCGCGGCGTTATTCGCTGGCGATCAGGCGATCGAATTCGAGCAGGACGGTGAGCAAGGTGCCGACAGGGCGCTCCCGATACACCACCTCAGCCATCGGATGGATGCCGGACACCGCCGGTAGAGGCTGATTGTCTTCCAGAATCGCCTTCATCCGCGGCAGAAAGATCCACTGCAGCCATTCCTCGAACTCCAGCGTATCGACACAGAACGGCTCAACGCTGGCCAGTGCCACGGGCGACGGCGGCACCGACGCCCACAGTCCGAGTACGCGTAATTCCCGCTCGATCAGCAGCAACTGCTGCGCCACGTCCGCCAGTCGCGCATCCATCACAGGCTGACCTTGGCGCGCTCGCGTGCCTGGGCTGCACCCGCGGCATCCCCCTGGCGTTCCCGGGCCTGGGCAATCAGCTCCCACAGGCTGGCCTGCAGAGCCGGACGCCCGCTGGCGTAACTCAGGCCGCGGCGGGAAAGCTGCTCGGCCTGCACCGCATCGCCCTGCGCCAGCCGCACCTGTGCCAGGCGATAGAGCACCTGCGGCTCACGCGGCGCGATCCGTTGCGCGCGCTCCAGACTGGAGGCCGCACCATTGAGATCGCCGCTGCCCTGCAGTTGCTGCGCGGTGGTCAACAGCGCCAGCACCGGGCCGTCGAGCTGCTCGTCGGCTGACAGGCCGCGCGGCGAGGGAATGCCGCTCGGCTGCGGTACGGACGCAGGCGCGCTCATGGCCGGCGCGGACTGCGGCGCGGTATTCCACGCGCCCTGGGTGACTGGTGCCGGGTCGATCGAGCCGACGACTCCGCCGTCCGGCGCCGCATAGGTCTGCAGCGGTGCCGAATTACCCTGCGGCACCATCACCGTCACCTCGGAATCTTCCGCCAGAGCCTTCGGCGCGGGAGTCACGCCCGCCGCCCGATAGCCCTGGCGCGCGGCCATTTCCTCGGAAACCGGCGCGCCCGCGTCGACCACCGGGATCGCCCGCCGGTCCACCGTGGCGCACCCCGGAAGCAGGGCCGCAGCCACCAGCACGATCATCCATTGCCTGTTCAATCAGTAAACCTCTTTAAAGAAGCGAAGAAGCCAAATCCGGCGAATCACTGCAACCAGCCCCGCACCCAGTCCATGACCGATTCGACCGGTGCCTGGATCCCGCAGCCCGGGCCGGCGGCCGGCTCACTGCCGCGAATATAGGGCATCTGCACCGCACCAGGGCAACGCTGGTCGGTCACCTGGCCGCTGCGCGAGTCGACCCAGGCCTGCACGACGTTATCCGGCAACGGCATGTTCAGCGGCAGCGGGTCGGCGCGGCGCATGAAATCGGTCCAGACCTGCAGCGCCCCGGTGGCGCCGGTCAGCGAGGTCTTGCCGTTGTCGTCGCGACCGAGCCAGACCACCGCCAGCAGATCCTGGCTGAAGCCGGCGAACCAGCTGTCGCGCGAATCATTGGTGGTTCCGGTCTTGCCGGCCAGATTCAGCGAGCGCGGCAGGCGGTTGTAGGCCGAACGCCCGGTCCCCTCGTGCATCGTCCGCTGCATCGCGTATTGCGTGAGGTAGATGGCGCCGGCATCGAAGCGCTGCTCGATCTGGAACGGATAGCGCTTGAGCGGCTCGCCGGTGGCGGTCAGCACGCTGCGGATACCGCGCAACGGCGTGTTGAAACCGCCGTTGGCAATAGTCTGGTACATGTCCGCGACCTCGATCGGTCGTAATCCGCCGGCGCCCAGCAGCATTGACGGGTAGGCCGGCCAGTCCGGCGTGGCACCCAGGCGCGCCAGCGTCTTGAGCACGGTCGGCACGCCGAGATCGAGCCCCAGGCGCGCCGTCGACAGGTTGTAGGAGTTCGCCAGCGCCTGGTACAGGTAGACCGTGCCATACGCCTGGCGCCCATAGTTCTGTGGCCTCCAGACCTTGCCGTCGCCGCCCTTGACCGAAAACGGCTCATCCTCCAGCAGGCTGGTCAGGGTGTACTGGCTGGGTCGCTCCAGCGCGGCGAGGTAGATCGCCGGCTTGATCAGCGAGCCGATCGGCCGCACCGCATCCAGCGCCCGATTGAAGCCCGCATAGCCCGGTTGCCGACTGCCGAGCATGGCCTGGATCTCGCCGGTTTCCGGATTGGTCACCAGCATCGCGGCCTCGACGGCCTCCGCACCCTTGCCGAGGCGTTTGAGCGTCTCACTCATCGCCGTCTCGGCCTTGAGCTGCAGAATCGGATCGAAGCTGGTGAAGACGCGCAGGCCCTCCTCGGTGAGGTCTTCCTCGCGGTAGTCCTCGCGCAGCTGGCGCTTGACCAGGTCGAGAAACGCCGGATATGAACTGTCCGCCATGCTGCCGCGCTGCGTCACCCCGAGCGGCAACTGCTTGGCCGCTGCGGCTTCGTCGACGGTCACCACCTGCTGCTCGGCCAGCATGTCGAGAATCAGGTTGCGCCGCTCCAGCGCGCGCTCCGGGTTTCGCCGCGGGTTGTAATAGGTCGGCCCCTTGACCATGCCCACCAGCAGCGCGACCTGATGCAGCTTGAGCTCGGCCAGCGGCCGGCCGAAGAAGTACTGGCTGGCCAGACCGAAGCCGTGGATCGCGCGGCGGCCGTCCTGCCCGAGGAACACCTCGTTGAGGTAGGCCTCGAGGATCTCCTGCTTGCCGTAATGCAGCTCCAGCAGCACCGCCATCATCGCCTCGGTGGCCTTGCGGCTGAGACTGCGCTCGTTGGTCAGGTAGAAGTTCTTCACCAGCTGCTGGGTCAGCGTACTGCCGCCCTGACGTACCTGACCGGCCGTCAGGTTGACCCAGACGGCGCGGGCAATCGACTTGGGCGATATGCCGAAATGCTCGAAGAATTCGCGATCCTCGACCGCCACCAGCGTCTCCACCAGATACGGCGGCACCTGATCGAGCTTGATCAGGATGCGATCCTCGTTATGCGCCGGATACAGCCCGCCGATCAGCAGCGGCTCGAGCCGCGCGACCGCCAGGGCGCCGCCGTTGGCGCGATTGAGCCCCGCGACGAAGTCGCCGGAAAAGCGCACCCGCACCCGCTGCGACTCCTCCGCGCCCTCGTAGAACTGGAAGCCGCGGGTATGCAGCTCGATGTTGTTGCCGGCCACCGAAGTGCTACCCGGACCGCTGACCGCCTTCTCGCGGCGATAGCCCAGCGCGTCCAGTTCGGTGAGGAAATCGGCCTTGGCCAGTTTCTGCCCGACGAACAGCTCGAGCGGCCGGGCATAGACCTTGGCCGGGATGGTCCAGCGCTTGCCGGAGAATTTCTCCTGCACCACGGCATCCAGGTAAATGGCGAACCCGGCGAGGATCACCAAGCCGACGATGGACAGTTTCAGCACCCACCCCAGCCAGGGGCGAGCACCACCGGCACGGCGTTTCGAGCGGGTACGGGAAGAGCGGGATCTAGTCATGGCGGCGCATTATACGCAGCTTTACCGCGACGGTCAGACGCCCTCTCGGCGGTTTGCAGCCTGGGCCTCAGCCGCCATAATGCCGGGGTTTCGACCACGTGACGGGCTTCCCAGCGAAGCGCCGCGCGCCTCCAACAACTTCAACAAGGAAAGACCGTGAGCCAAGCACTGATCGCCGCCCTGCAGAATCCGGCCCTCTATCCGCATCCGGTCGACGACTTGCGGGTCATCGAAACACACATCTCCTGGGTCATCCTCACCGGCCAGTTCGCCTACAAGATCAAGAAGCCGGTGGACTTCGGCTTTCTCGACTTCACCGCACTGGCGGCACGCAAGCACTTCTGCGAAGAGGAACTGCGCCTGAATCAGCGCATGGCCGCGGGCCTGTACCTGGAGGTGCTGCCGATCACCGGTAGCGAACAGACGCCGCAGCTGGACGGCACGGGCGAGCCCATCGAATACGTGCTGAAGATGCGCGAGTTCCCGCAATCTCAACTGCTGGCGCAAATCCAGGCGCGCGGCGAACTAACCGACGCCCACATCGATGCACTGGCGCGGCAGATCGCCTCCTTCCACCTGCAGACGCCGCAGGTGGCCGCAGAACACTCGCTCAACAGCGCCGAGGCGATCGTCGCGCCGATGCGGCAGAACTTCGAGCAGATCCGTCCACTGCTGAGCGAAGACGCCGATCTGCGTCAGCTCGACGCCCTGCAGGAATGGACCGAAACCAGCGTCAGCCGCCTGCGGCCGCTGCTGCAGCGGCGCTGCCAGGAAGGCTTCGTCCGCGAATGCCACGGCGACCTGCACCTGGGCAACGCCACGCTGATCGACGGCGAAGTGGTGCTGTTCGACTGCATCGAATTCAACGAGCCGTTCCGCCTGATCGACATCGCCTCGGACGCCGCCTTCCTCGCGATGGACCTCGAGGACCGTGGCCTGAAATGCCAGGCCCGGCGCTTCCTCAATGGCTGGCTGGAGCACACCGGCGACTACGCCGCGCTCGAACTGCTGAACCTGTACAAGGCCTATCGCGCCCTGGTGCGCGCCAAGGTCAGCCTGTTCCGTCTGTATCAGGAGCAGGATGCGGTGGAGCGCAAGGTGATCCTGCGCCAGTACCGCAGCTACGCCAACCTGGCGGAGAGCTACAGCGCCATCCCGTCGCGCTTTCTGGCGATCACCCACGGCGTATCGGCCGTCGGCAAGAGCCATGTGGCGCTGCGTCTGGTCGAAGCCCTGGGCACCGTGCGCCTGCGCTCGGATGTCGAGCGCAAGCGCCTGCACGGAATGCAGGCGACCGACCAGCCGGGCCTGCTCAACGCCGGCATCTATAGCCAGGATGCCAGCGAGGCGACCTACCAGCGCCTGCACCAGCTTGCCGAGCATGCCCTGCAGGCGGGCTTCGCGGTGGTCATCGACGCAACCTACCTCAAGCAGGCGCAACGCGACGCGGCCTGGCAGATTGCCGAAGCTACCGGCGTACCCTTCCTGATCCTCGACTGTCATGCGCCGGATGCGGTGCTGGAACAGTGGCTCGCGCAGCGCCAGACCGAGGGGGGGGACCCTTCGGATGCCACGCAGGAGGTGATCCGCGCACAACAGGCCAGTCGCGATCCGCTCAGCGAACAGGAACAGTCGCGCAGCCGGCGCATCGACACCCACGATGCCGGCAGTCTCGATAGCTTGGTCGAAGCCATTCGCCAGCATCTGCCGGGCGTCTGAGCCGGGAGGGCGCCGCGAGCAGATCGTGGCGCCCCTTCTATACTCACACGCACCTCCCGTGCGGAAGTCGAACATGTCCGGCTGCTCCACTGCCTCCCCGCCCCCACCACAGGCCGCACGCGCCAGCAGCCATGCGCAGCGTCGCCCGGCCGACCTGCTCGCCTGGCTGGCCGGCTTCCGGCGCAGCGGGTGCACCGTAACGAACTGGCGGCAGACGCATGGCCGCGTGCAGGTTTCGCGCCCCATCCGCCGGCCACGCCATTTTCCTGCAGGTTATCCCGTCCAGTAGCTACGCAAGGAAGCTGCCATGCACGATGAACTGCTCACCCTGCGCAACCTCGGCAAGACCTCCGCACAGTGGCTGCACGCCTCCGGCATTCATACCGCCGCCGACCTACGCCGACTCGGCGCGGTGGGCTCCTACCGGGCGGTCAAGGCCCGCGGTTTCGGGGCGTCGCGCGTGCTCCTGTATGCCATCGAGGGCGCCCTGCGCGACCTGCCCTGGCAGGCGCTGCCCACGTCACTGAAGGACGAGTTGAACCGGCTGCTCGACGACGACCACAACAAGAGCTAGCTCACAACCTCCGCCGCCCAGGATTTACTCCCCCAGAGGGCGTGCCTATTGTGCGCGAATCGCGTCAGTCATCGATTCCGCCCGTTCGTTCAAGGATTACCGATATGTACCTACTCGGGGAGCAGCCGGCCTACGCCGATCGTCTGATCAATCATCTGCAGGGCCTTCCCGGCCAGTTGCTCGAGGGCCTGGCGCCGTGCGGCTCCCCCATCGAATGCGGGCATAACGACGACCTGGGCAGCGAGCTGGCCGCCGAGCGGTTGTATCTGCTCGACAGCGGCCTGCTGCATGCGCGCATTGGCGACAAGCCGCTGTTCTACCTGCAGGAAGGTGACCTGCTCGGCCTGCACCAGGGCAGCGAACTGCCGCCCTGCCGCTATAGCAGCGACGAACCCATCCGGCTGATTCCCTACTCCCGGCGCGAGGTGCTCGCGCATATCCATGCCGACGCGCGCCGCCAGGAGCTGCTCATCCAGTACCTCGGCGGGCATACCGCCCTGCTCGGCGATGCCCTGGCGCGCCTGCGCCAGCCGGAAGTCCGGCCCACCACCGGATTCCGCCACTTCGCTGCCGGTGACGAGCTGATCCATCAGGGCGACGAGGCCGACAACGTGTTCATCATCGTCGACGGCCGAGCCGATGCGTTCGTCGACGGGCAGAAGGTTGGCGATGTGCAGAAGGACGAGATTTTCGGCGCGATGGCCGTCTTCACGCGCGAGAAGCGCAGCGCCACCGTGGTCGCCAGCGAGCCGTGCACGGTCATGGTGATCCCCAAGGAGCAGTTTCTCGGCCTGACGCAGAACAACCCGCGCATCGCCCACAGCCTGATCGAAAGCATGGCGCGGCGCATCGACCTGCTGAACAAGGAAGTCACCCAGTTGCGCCTGGCCACTGCGGCGCAAGAGTGATGAAAAAATCTTTCGCGCAAGCGTTGACTTGCTAATGAGAATTGTTATTATTACCTCAACTGGTCGCGAGATCAGCCGGTAACTGAAGGCCCAGGCAGTCGGACTTTCAGGTTATCTCCTCATCAGGCTAATCACGGTTTTTAGACCCGACTCTGTCGGGTCTTTTTTTGTCCGGCGAAAATGCCTCGCTTGCTCAGCGCTTGCGTATCTGCTCGCAGTAGTCCTTGGCCGGCTGCGCTGCCGTGTACCAGACGAAATCCGCCTGCCGCGCCGCAACGCGTTCCCCGACCTCGGCGAGCATCAGCACCTTCGTGTTGCCCAGTGCATCCAGGTCACGCAGGTGCAAGGGCACGCCGAGATCGCGGCGCGCGTGAAAGCTTCCGGCGATCAGCAGCGTCGGCTTCGGCGCCGCCTGCAGGCGCATGGCCATGCGCCGGTCGCGCTGCTGCTGCACCGCCAGCATGGCCGGCACCTGGGCGTCCGGCAGCATGTCGCAGTGCGACTCGACGATCTGCGCGCGCAACGCCTCAGCAACCTCGGCGCGCGCGGATTCGCCATCGCGCAGGCGCGGAACCTCATGGTAGATCCGGCCGATCTCGGCGCGCGTCAGGTTCGCCTGCATGAGCGGGTACGGCTGCGCCAGCGCGTGGCTGACCAGCGGACCGTAGAGCTGCCACGGCCATCCCGGCGACCAGGCCAGGGCCGTCGGCAGATCCTCCACCGGCTCGCCGCGGCGCAGTTGCGCTTGTGCCCGCTCCACCGCGGACTGTTGATCCGCCGTCAGCATCTCCAGCAGCAGACTGCCCTGGCTGCGTCGCTCGGCCAGCGCCTGCAGCAGCCAGAGCTGCAGCGCATGATGATCGGGATTGTCGTGACGCTCGCCGACCAGCACGTAATCCGCCTGCGCCAGTCGCCGGACCAGTTGCGCGGCATCCAGCCGCTCGCCACTGCGCAGGTCGATGATTGCGCCGAGATCGGCATGCTCGCGCCCCTCCGGGCTCTGCCACTCGGGCAGCGGCGGCAGCGTCTGGCACGCCGACAGCAACAGCAGCAACAACGGCAGGAGAATGCGCACGACGGATACCTCAACGGGCAATTATCAGTGGATGATCGCGCTCGGGATGACACTGCACCAGCACCTCCAGGCCGAACACGGCGTGCAGCAGGTCGGCCCGCAGCACCTCCCGCGGCGTGCCGCTCGCCTGGCTGCCCCCCTCGGCGAGCAGCAGCAGGCGGTCGCAGTAGCGCGCAGCCAGGTTCAGGTCATGCAGGATCACCAACACCGCCGCACCCCGTCCAGCGACATCCCTGAGCACCTGCAGCACCCGATGCTGGTGCGCCGGATCGAGCATGGAGGTCGGCTCGTCGAGCAGCAGCACCTGCCCCTCGTGCCCCGGCCAGAGCTGCGCCAGCACCCGCGCCAGATGCACGCGCTGGCGCTCGCCACCGGACAGCTCGAGATAGTTGCGCGCGCGCAGATGCGCGGCATCGGCCGCCTCCAGCGCCTCGGTGACGATTCGCGCATCCGCCTCGCGCCCGCTGTCGTGCGGCAGGCGCCCCAGCGCCACCACCTCGTCCACGCGGAAGGCGAAGTTCAGCGTCGAGCTCTGCGGCAACACCGCGAGGCGGCGCGCCCGCTCGCGTGCCGGCCAATCGACCAAGGCGCGCCCATGCAGCGATACCGCGCCGGCAGCGCTCGGCAGCTCGCCGCTCAGCGCACCGAGCAGGCTGCTCTTGCCGGCGCCGTTGGGGCCGAGCACACCGAACAGCTCGCCGGCCTGCAACCGCAGGTCGATATCCCGCACGGCCAGCCGCGCGCCGCGGCGTACCGCAATCCCCGTCGCGCTCAGCATCGGACGCGCCTGCGCAGCAGCAGATAAAGGAAGAACGGCGCGCCGAGCAGCGCGGTGACGATGCCGATCGGCAATTCGGCCGGCTGCAATGCCAACCGTGCGACAAGATCGGCCAGCAACAGCAGACTCGCGCCGGCCAGGGCCGAGGCCGGCAGTACCACACGATGGTCCGGACCGGCCAGCAGACGCACCAGATGCGGCACCACCAGCCCGATGAAACCGATCATCCCGGCGGCGGCCACCGCCGCGCCGACGCCCAGCGCGGTACAGAGCACCAGCTCGCGCTTGAGCCGCTCGACCTCGAATCCCAGGTGGCGCGCCTCGGATTCGCCCAGCAGCAGCGCATTCAGCGCGTTGGCGCGGGTCGGCAGCCATAACGCGACGATGCCGGTGACCAGCAGCAGCGGCCACAGCCGGCCGTAGCTCGCGCCACCCAGGCTGCCCAGGTTCCAGAAGGTCAGCATGCGCAGCGTGGCGTCGTCGGCCAGGTAGGTGAACAGGCCGATCAGCGCGCCGGCCAACGCGGTCAGGGCGATGCCGGCGAGCAGCATGGTCGAGACCTCGGCCTGGCCGTCCCGGTGCGCCAGCCGATAGACCAGCGCGGTGACGCCCAGTCCGCCGCCGAACGCGCACAGCGACAGCAGGTAAGGTTCGAGCGCCGCCGGCAGCCCGCCGAGCAGCGCGCCGCCGACGATCGCGAATGCCGCGCCCAGCGCCGCCCCGCTGGACACGCCGATCAGCCCCGGATCGGCCAGCGGATTGCGAAACAGCCCCTGCATGGCCACCCCGGACAGCGCCAGCACGGCGCCCACCGCCAGTCCCAGCAAGGCGCGCGGCAGGCGCAGCTGGCCGACGATCAGCGCGGCCTGGGCCAGTTGCGGATCATCCGGCACCAGGCCGAGCAGCCCCGCAATCACGCGCAGCGTATCGCCCAGCGGCAGCGACACCGGCCCCAGCGCCAGTGCCAGCCACAGCACCAGCGGCAGCGACAGGCCGAGCGACAGAAACAGCGTGCGTGCGCGCAGAACAGGCCCCATCCGGTTGGTCCGCCAAAGAATGAGCGGGCAAGCATATAGAGTGGGCCATCGCGACCGCCAGCCCCGCTGTGCGCCCGCGCACCAATGCGTAATAATCGCCGGCCGAGCGAGGTCCCCCGATGATCCGTCTATGCCCGTCGCACGAACTGGCCGAAGGCCAGAGCCGCGGCTTCACCCTGCCGCAGCTCCAGGTGGTGGCAGTGCGCCGCGACGGCGTGCCGTACCTGTACGAAAATCGCTGCCCGCACCGCGGAATCGAGCTGCAATGGCTGCCTGACCAGTTCCTCGACAGCAGCGGCAGCCTGCTGCAATGCGCGACCCACGGCGCGCTGTTCCTGATCGAATCGGGCGAATGCGTCGCCGGCCCCTGCGCAGGCCAGGGGCTGCGACCACTGGTCGGATGCGAGCGTGACGGAGCGATCTGGTTGCACGACGAGACAATTGAGCACGAGTCCTGAGCGCCCGACTTGGTTATCATGCATTACCGTTTTTTGTGAGATCGCCATGCGTCGCCTGCTGACCCTGCTGCTGTTTCTCGTCGTGCTGCCGGCCAGTGCCGGGCTGTTCGACAGCAAGCCAAGCCCCACGCTTGGCGCGCCGCTCAACAACAGCGCGGACTTCCTGCCAGTGCGCGAGGCCTTTCGCCTGAGCCTGGTGGACAGCACCCCGAGCCAGGTGAAGCTGCGCTTCGTCGCCGCCGAAGGCTACTACCTCTATCGTCACCGCTTCACCTTCAAGGCCCAGGACCCGGGCGTCACCATCGGCGCGGTGCAACTGCCGGCCGGCAAGCAGAAGACCGACGACTATTTCGGCGACGTGGAGGTCTACTACGGCGTACTGGATATCGAGGTACCGGTCGACAATCCCGAGCGGCGCCCCTTCACCCTGCAGGTGAGCTACCAGGGCTGCGCGGACAAGGGCCTGTGCTACCCGCCGGAAACCGAGAAACTGGCGTTCGGCGAGACCGGCACGGCCGGCGCCCCCGCCGCCGCGCCGGGCGCGCCGGCGGCGGAGCGCGAGCTTTCCTGGCGGGCGATCGGGCTGTTCTTCCTCGCCGGCCTGGGCCTGACCTTCACGCCCTGCGTGCTGCCGATGCTGCCGATCCTCAGCGGCGTGGTCCTGCGCGGCCAGACCGGCGGCATGCGCAGCTTCCTGCTGTCGCTGGCCTACGTCCTGCCGATGGCCGGCGGCTTCGCCCTGCTCGGCGCGCTGATGGGCGTGTTCGGCGCCGAGCTGAATCTGCAGGCACGCCTGCAGTCGCCGTGGATCCTGGTGCCCTTCGCGCTGTTCTTCGTCGCCTTCGCCCTGGCCATGTTCGGCCTGTTCGAACTGCGCCTGCCGCAGGCGCTGTCCGCGCGCCTCGATCGCCTGGCCGGCAGTGCCCGCGGCGGCTCCTTCACCGGCGCGGCGCTGCTCGGCGCGATTTCCAGTCTGCTGGTATCGCCCTGCGTATCCGCACCGCTGGCCGGCGCCTTGCTGTACATCAGCGCCAGCGGCGATGCCCTGGGCGGCGGCCTGAAACTGTTCGCCCTGGGCCTGGGCATGGGCGCGCCGCTGGTGCTGTTCGCCACCGGCGGCGGCGCGTTGCTGCCCAGGAGCGGCCCGTGGATGGTGAACGTGCGCAACACCTTCGGCGTGCTGCTGCTGGCCGTCGCGGTGTGGATGCTCGAACGCGTGCTGCCCGGCCCTGTGGCGCTGGCGCTGTGGGGACTGCTTGCCGCCGGCACGGCGCTGTTTCTCGGCACGCTGGAGTTCACGCAGAAGACCGCACGGCAGAAGCTCGCGCAGTTGCTGGGGCTGGCGCTGCTGGTATACGCGCTGGCCGCCTGGGTCGGCGCGCTGCAGGGCAATTCCGATCCGCTGCGGCCGTTGCCCCAGCCCGGCGCAGTGCGCCTGGGCAGCCCGATCGGCGCAGGCTGGCAGACTCTCTCGAGCACCGCCGAACTCGATGCGCAACTGGCCACCGCCCGTGCCGCCGGCCAGCCGCTGATGCTCGACTGGTATGCCGACTGGTGCGTCAGTTGCAAGGTCTTCGAACGCGAGGTCTTCGCCGATCCGCAGGTGGCGCCGCGCCTGGCCGACTATCGGCTGATCCGCTTCGACATCACCGACAGCAACGCCGAACAGCGCGCCCTGCTCGACCGTTACCAGCTGTTCGGCCCACCGGCAATCCAGTTCTTCGATCGCGCCGGCAACGAACTGAAGGAGGTCCGCGTCGTGGGCGAACTGGACGCCCGCGAATTCAGCGAGCGGCTGGATCGCGCCGAGCGTTCGCTCTAGGGTCTGTTGCGGCAATCTCCAGTCATAATGCGGACATTTCCGGCGATCGCTGCATGACTGGACAGTCAACCCTTGCTTCGGGCATAGTTTTTCCCCTTTCCGGCCGGCGCATCACGCGCCGCCGTTTCGCCCAGAACAACAAGGACCGCCAATGGCCACGCTGCTCGTGCTCCACGGCCCCAATCTCAACCTGCTCGGCACCCGCGAACCTGGCGTGTACGGCGCCGTGACGCTGGCGCAGATCAACCAGGATCTGGAGCAGCGCGCACGCGATGCCGGCCATCATCTCCTGCATCTGCAATCGAACGCCGAATACGAGCTGATCGAGCGCATTCACGCCGCGCGTGGCGAAGGCGTCGACTTCATCCTGATCAATCCGGCTGCCTTCACGCACACCAGCGTCGCATTACGTGACGCGCTGCTGGCCGTGAGCATCCCATTCATCGAAGTGCACCTGTCCAACGTGCACAAGCGTGAACCTTTCCGCCATCACTCCTATTTCTCCGACGTAGCGGTAGGAGTGATCTGCGGCCTTGGCGCCAGCGGCTACCGCCTGGCATTGGAGGCCGCCTTGGAACAACTCGCCGCTTCCTGACAGGCCTGTGCACATGCCGGACCTCGAAGACGCGCGCAGCAATGCCCTTTGAACTTACCTGGGAGTCAATGCTTCATGGATATTCGCAAAGTCAAGAAACTGATCGAACTGCTGGAAGAGTCGGGTATCGACGAGCTGGAGATTCACGAAGGTGAAGAGTCGGTTCGCATCAGTCGCCACAGCAAGCAGGTGGCGATGCAGCAACCGATCTACGCACACGCCCCTGCCGCTCCGGCGCCGGCCCCCGCCGCTGCCGCCGCTCCGGCCGCCGACGCCGCGCCGGCCGCACCGAAGCTGAACGGCACCGTGGCCCGTTCGCCGATGGTCGGCACCTTCTACCGCGCCTCCTCGCCGGAAGCCAAGCCGTTCGTCGACGTCGGCCAGACCGTCAAGAAGGGCGACATCCTGTGCATCGTCGAAGCCATGAAGATGATGAACCACATCGAGGCCGAAACCAGCGGCACCATCGAATCCATCCTGGTGGAGAATGGTCAGCCGGTCGAATTCGACCAGCCGCTGTTCACCATCGTTTGAACCGCGGAGAGCCTGCGATGTTGGAAAAAGTACTGATCGCCAACCGCGGCGAAATCGCCCTGCGAGTGCTGCGCGCCTGCAAGGAACTGGGGATCAAGACCGTGGCGGTGCATTCCACGGCCGACCGTGACCTGATGCACGTGTCGCTGGCCGACGAGTCCGTCTGCATCGGCCCGGCCTCCTCCGCCCAGTCCTACCTGAGCATTCCGGCGATCATCGCCGCGGCAGAGGTCACCGGCGCCGACGGCATCCACCCCGGCTACGGCTTCCTGGCCGAGAACGCCGACTTCGCCGAGCAGGTGGAGAAATCCGGCTTCACCTTCATCGGCCCGACCGCCGACGTGATCCGCCTGATGGGCGACAAGGTGTCGGCCAAGGACGCCATGAAGAAGGCCGGCGTGCCGACCGTACCGGGCTCCGACGGCCCGCTGCCGGAAGACGAAGCCGAAGCGCTGAAGATCGCCCGCAAGGTGGGCTATCCGGTGATCATCAAGGCCGCCGGTGGCGGTGGTGGTCGCGGCATGCGCGTGGTGCACCGTGAGGAAGACCTGATCGCCTCGGCCAAGCTGACCCGCAACGAAGCCGGTGCGGCGTTCGGCAACCCGATGGTCTACCTGGAGAAGTTCCTGACCAACCCGCGTCACGTGGAAATCCAGGTACTCGCCGACGGCCAGGGCAACGCGATCCACCTGGGTGACCGCGACTGCTCGCTGCAGCGCCGCCACCAGAAGGTGATCGAGGAAGCCCCCGCCCCGCTGATCGATGCCGAAGCCCGTCGCAAGGTCCAGGCGCGCTGCGTCCAGGCCTGTATCGACATCGGCTACCGCGGCGCTGGCACCTTCGAGTTCCTCTATGAAGATGGCCACTTCTACTTCATCGAGATGAACACCCGCGTGCAGGTCGAGCATCCGGTCACCGAAATGGTCACCGGCGTCGACATCGTCAAGGAGATGCTGCTGATCGGCGGCGGCCAGAAGCTGTCGATCAAGCAGGAAGACGTGGTCATCCGCGGCCATGCCATCGAATGCCGCATCAACGCCGAAGATCCGCGCACCTTCATGCCCAGCCCGGGCAAGGTGAAGCACTTCCACGCGCCGGGCGGCAACGGCGTGCGCGTCGATTCGCACCTGTACGACGGTTATACGGTACCGCCGCACTACGATTCGCTGATCGGCAAGCTGATCACCTTCGGTGGCAGCCGCGACGAGGCGATGGGGCGCATGCGCAATGCGCTGGACGAGCTGATCGTCGACGGCATCAAGACCAACGCCCCGCTGCACCGCGACCTGGTTCGCGATGACAGCTTCTGCAAGGGCGGCGTCAACATCCATTACCTGGAAAAGAAACTGGGTATGGACAAGCACTGAGCCACGGCTCGGCGCTGGCACAGGGGCCGCCTTCGGGCGGCCCCTGTCGTTTCCGCTTCCCGCAAAGGGCCGCTGGCCGCAGCCCCACCCTCTCCAGTAAGCTTGCGCGCCTTGTCCCGCCCGTTTCCGAAGAGGCCCCCATGCCCTGGTTGCAGATCCGCCTTGCCATCACCCCCGATCAGGCCGCAGCGCTGGAAGACCAGTTGCTGGAGCTGGGCGCCGTCTCGGTGACCTTCATGGATGGCGAGGACCAGCCGATCTTCGAACCGGACCTGGGCACCACGCCGCTGTGGAGCCACACCCACCTGCTCGCCCTGTTCGAGGCCGATACCGATGCGGACGCGGTACTCGCGCACCTGCGCCTGCTGCGCGGCGGCGAGCTGCCCGAGCAGCATATCGAGCGCATCGAGGACCAGGACTGGGAGCGCAGCTGGATGGACAACTTCCAACCGATGCGTTTCGGTCGCCGCCTGTGGATCGTGCCGAGCTGGCATGCCGCGCCGGAGCCGGACGCGGTCAACCTGCTGCTCGACCCGGGACTGGCCTTCGGCACCGGCACCCACCCGACCACCGCGCTGTGCCTGGAGTGGCTGGACGGCCAGGAACTGGCCGGCTGCCGCGTGCTCGACTTCGGCTGCGGCTCAGGCATCCTCGGCATCGCCGCGCTGCTGCTCGGCGCCGAGTCGGCACTGGGCACCGACATCGATCCACAGGCGCTGGAAGCCTCGCGCGACAATGCCGGACGCAACGGCCTGGCGGCCGAAGCCTTCCCGGTCTACCTGCCCGAGCATCTTCCAGCGCAGGCGGTCGACGTGGTGGTGGCCAACATCCTCGCCGGCCCGCTGGTGCAACTGGCGCCGCAGATCACCACGCTGGTCAGGCCCGGCGGCCGTCTGGCGCTGTCCGGCATTCTCGCCGAGCAGGCCGAAGAGGTTCGCCGCGCCTACGAAGGCGCCTTCGATCTCGACCCCACCGCCGACAAGGACGGCTGGGTGCGCATCAGCGGAACCCGCCGCTGAACCGCACCCGCTGTCGCCGCGCGGCGGGCATGAACTAGACTTGCGAGCACTTTTCGCCGGAACCCCGCATGAGCAGCTTCATCACCCAATGTCCCCACTGCCACACCAGCTTTCGTGTCAGTCACAGCCAACTCGGCGCGGCGCGCGGCGCAGTGCGGTGCGGGGCCTGCCTTGAAGTGTTCAATGCGGCGCGCCAGTTGCTGGCCGAGGAGCATTCGACGCCGCCAGCGGCCAGCGCCAGCCCCGCGCCCCAGCCGCCGGCAGCGCCTCCAGCGCCTCCAGCGCCGAGCGTAGACGAGAGCCGCTGGATCGACGACGACCTGGATCTGGACAGCCTCGACCTCGACGAGGAACTGGCCAAGCTGGAAGCCCAGGAGCGCGAGCGTGCCCAGCACTTCAGCCAGCCTGCCGTCGCACAACCGGCAATCATCACCCCCTTGCACGCCGAACCTGACGCCACAGCCATACCGGATACGCCCCGCGCCGCGCCGGAGCACGACCCGCGCGCAGCGGTCGCGCCAGTGGAAGCGATCGCGCCGGCGGCCGCCGCTGCGCCGCCCCACCTGAATCCCGGCGCGACCGAGCCCTCAGCACCCAGCGAGCCGACTCCGGTGGTCGCCGCCGAGCACCTGGCCCCGACGCACGACGACGTGCCGCCCACCCGCCAGGAACCCGCCATCGACGCCCCGTCCGCGGCGCAGGCCGCACCCGCGCCGGAACGATCGCCCGCCAGCCAGCGCCACGAGCCGGAGCTGGCGAACGCACCGCTGTTCGAACTCGACGACGAACCGCTGCAGCTCGCCTGGCAGCAGCCACGCAAGCGCTGGGGGCAGCGACTGGCCTGGGGCACGCTGAGCCTTCTCGCGCTGCTCGGCCTCGCCGGCCAGTACGTGGCGTACAACTTCGATGAACTGGCGCGCCAGGACCGCTATCGACCCTGGTTCGAGCAGCTCTGCCCGACGCTGGGCTGCACCCTGCCGAGCAAGGTCGACGTCAGCCAGATTCGCAGCAGCAACCTGGTGGTGCGCAGCCACCCGGACTTCCGCGGCGCGCTGGTGGTGGACGCCATCCTCTACAACCGCGCGCCCTTCGCCCAGCCCTTTCCGCTGCTGGAAATCCGCTTCGCCGACCTCACCGGCAAGCTGATCGCCAGCCGCAGCTTCAAGCCCGGCGAATACCTGTCCGGCGAGCTGGCCGGACAGACGGAAATGCCCCCGCAGGTCCCCATCCACATCGCGCTGGACATCCTCGACCCGGGCTCGAAGGCGGTAAATTACAGTCTAAGCTTCCAGTCTCCGGAATAGCGCTGCGGGCGGCGTATTGCGTGGTCCGCAGCAGCTTCCGGGCAGTGGCGGCAAACCGGCCACTGCTCAGATTTTGTTCAAAACCACCTTTAACCCGTCATCCGGAGCGGGTATTATGCCCACCCTTTTTTGCAGTCCCGATCGACCTAACAAGCAGGCTCCAGGCAGGGAATCTTCATGTCAGCGGTACGCATCGGCCCCTATACCTTATCGAATCGCCTGATCCTCGCGCCCATGGCCGGCGTGACCGATCAGCCGTTCCGCCAGCTTTGCCGACGCTTCGGCGCGGGCATGGTGGTCTCGGAAATGCTCACCAGCGACGTGCGCCTGTGGAACAGCCGCAAGTCGCGCCTGCGCATGCCGCATGCTGATGAACCGGAGCCGCGCTCGGTGCAGATCGCCGGCGGCGATCCGCAGATGCTCGCCGAGGCCGCGCGCCGCAACGTGGAACTGGGCGCGCAGATCATCGACATCAACATGGGCTGCCCGGCCAAGAAGGTCTGCAACAAGGCCGCCGGCTCCGCGCTGATGCGCGACGAACGGCTGGTCGGGCAGATCCTCGACGCCGTGGTCGCCGCCGTCGACGTGCCGGTGACCCTGAAGATCCGCACCGGCTGGGACCGCCAGAACCGCAACGGCGCGGTGATCGCGCGGATCGCCGAACAGAGCGGCATCGCCGCGCTGGCCGTGCATGGCCGCACCCGCGCCGATCTCTACACCGGCGAGGCCGAGTACGACACCATCGCGGCGATCAAGCAGCAGGTGACGATCCCGGTCTTCGCCAATGGCGACATCGACTCGCCGCACAAGGCCCGCCAGGTGCTGCAGGCGACCGGCGCCGATGCCCTGCTGATCGGCCGCGCGGCGCAGGGCCGACCGTGGATCTTCCGCGAGATCGCGCATTACCTCGCCACCGGCGAGCTGCTGGCCCAGCCGGCGTCCGACGCCATCGAAGCCATCGTGCTGCAGCACCTGGATGCCCTGCACGATTTCTACGGCGATGTCATGGGCGTACGCATCGCCCGCAAGCACGTCGGCTGGTATCTGCAAACACTGCCGGGCGCCCGGGAATTCCGCGCCCGCTTCAATCACCTGGAAGACCGGGCGGCACAGGCTGCCAGCGTTCGGGCGTTCTTCGCCGCGCAACGATCGAGACCCGCTTCCGGGGATGGACAGGGGGTGGCCGCATGACGCTGTTGAACGAAACCTTGCTAACTGGAACCGTATCCGTGAGCGACAACGTGAACCTGAAGCAGCATCTCAACACGCCGAGCGAAGCGGGACATACCCTTCGCGGCAGCGTGGAGAAGGCGCTGCACAACTATTTTGCCCGCCTCGAGGGTGCCGACGTCACGGACGTCTACAACCTGGTGCTCTCGGAAGTCGAGGCTCCGCTGCTGGAAACCGTGATGAACTACGTCAAGGGCAACCAGACCAAGGCCTCCGAGCTGCTGGGCCTGAACCGCGGCACCCTGCGCAAGAAACTCAAGCAGTACGACCTGCTGTAACCCGATTCGCTGGATGAAGGGCGCCGCGCCGGCGCCCTTTTTCTTTCAATTCTGTCCTGATGGAATCCGAGATGACCGACCAGACCACCCGCCTTCCCGTCCGCCGCGCGCTGATCAGCGTGTCCGACAAGACCGGCGTCGTCGACTTCGCCCGTGAACTCGCCGCCCTCGGTGTCGAGATCCTCTCCACCGGCGGCACGTTCAAGCTGCTGCGCGAAAATGGCGTCAATGCCGTGGAAGTCGCCGACTACACCGGCTTCCCGGAAATGATGGACGGTCGGGTGAAGACCCTGCATCCGAAGATCCACGGCGGCATCCTCGGCCGCCGTGACCTCGACGGTGCGGTGATGGCCGAGCACGGCATCGCCCCGATCGACCTGGTAGCGGTCAATCTCTATCCCTTCGCCGCCACCGTGGCCAAGCCCGGCTGCACGCTGCCGGACGCCATCGAGAACATCGACATCGGCGGCCCGACCATGGTCCGCAGCGCGGCGAAGAACCACAAGGACGTCGCCATCGTGGTCAACGCCGACGACTACGCCGCGGTGATCGACAACCTGAAGAACGGCGGCCTGAGCTACGCCCAGCGCTTCGACCTGGCGCTCAAGGCCTTCGAGCACACCGCCGCCTACGACGGCATGATCGCCAACTACCTCGGCGGCATCGACCAGAGCGCGCAGACCCTCAGCACCGAGGGCCGCAGCCTGTTCCCGCGCACCTACAGCATGCAGTTCATCAAGGCGCAGGACATGCGCTACGGTGAGAACCCGCACCAGCAGGCCGCCTTCTACGTCGAGAAGCCGGACGAAGCCTGTGTGGCCACCGCCACCCAGTTGCAGGGCAAGGAACTGTCGTTCAACAACGTGGCCGACACCGACGCCGCGCTGGAATGCGTGAAGAGCTTCGTCAAGCCGGCCTGCGTGATCGTCAAGCATGCCAACCCGTGCGGCGTCGCCGTGGTCCCGGAAGACGAGGGCGGCATCCGCAAGGCCTACGATCTGGCCTACGCCACCGACAGCGAATCGGCGTTCGGCGGCATCATCGCCTTCAACCGCGAGCTGGACGGCGAGACGGCCAAGGCCATCGTCGAGCGCCAGTTCGTCGAGGTGATCATCGCCCCGAGCATCTCCACCGAAGCCCGCGCCGTGGTCGCCGCCAAGGCCAACATCCGCCTGCTCGAATGCGGCCAGTGGCCAGCTGAGCGCACCCCGGGCTGGGACTACAAGCGCGTCAATGGCGGCCTGCTGATCCAGAGCCGCGACATCGGCATGATCACCGCCGATGACCTGAAAGTGGTCACCAAGCGCGCACCCACCGAGCAGGAAATCCACGACCTGGTGTTCGCCTGGAAGGTGGCCAAGTTCGTCAAGTCCAACGCCATCGTCTATGCCAAGAACCGCCAGACCGTCGGCGTCGGCGCCGGCCAGATGAGCCGCGTCAACTCCGCGCGCATCGCTGCGATCAAGGCCGAGCACGCCGGCCTGCAGGTGCAGGGCGCGGTCATGGCCAGCGATGCGTTCTTCCCCTTCCGCGACGGCATCGACAACGCCGCCAAGGCCGGCATCAGCGCGGTGATCCAGCCCGGCGGCTCGATGCGTGACGAAGAAGTCATCGCCGCGGCCGACGAAGCCGACATCGCGATGGTCTTCACCGGCATGCGCCACTTCAGACACTAAATAGCGAGCCGCAAGCCGCAAGCCGCAAGCCGCAAGCAAGAGCCGTCCGCTTTTACTTGTAGCTTGAGGCTTGAAGCTTGCCGCTCTCTCCGCAGGAGAGCTTTATGAATGTACTGATCATCGGCAGCGGCGGCCGCGAGCACGCGCTGGCCTGGAAGGTCGCGCAGGACCCGCGCGTCGCCAAGGTCTTCGTCGCCCCGGGTAACGCCGGCACCGCCACCGAGGCCAAGTGCGAGAACGTCGCCATCGACGTGCTGAACATCGAGGCGCTGGCCGATTTCGCCGCGAAGAATGTGCAGCTGACCATCGTCGGCCCGGAAGCGCCGCTGGTGAAGGGCGTGGTCGACCTGTTCCGCGCACGCGGCCTGGATATCTTCGGCCCTACCGCCGCCGCCGCGCAGCTGGAAGGCTCCAAGGCGTTCACCAAGGATTTCCTCGCGCGTCACAGGATTCCCACCGCCGACTACCAGAACTTCACCGCAGTGGAGCCGGCACTGGCCTACCTGCGCGAGAAGGGCGCACCGATCGTCATCAAGGCCGACGGCCTGGCCGCCGGCAAGGGCGTGATCGTCGCCATGACCCTCGAAGAAGCCGAGGACGCCGTGCGCGACATGCTCTCGGGCAACGCCTTCGGTGACGCCGGTTCGCGCGTGGTGATCGAGGAATTCCTCGACGGCGAGGAAGCCAGCTTCATCGTCATGGTCGACGGTGAGCACGTGCTGCCGATGGCCACCAGCCAGGACCACAAGCGCGTCGGCGACGCCGACACCGGCCCGAACACCGGCGGCATGGGCGCTTATTCCCCGGCGCCGGTGGTCACCGCCGAAGTGCACCAGCGGGTGATGGACGAAGTCATCTACCCGACCGTGCGCGGCATGGCGGCCGAGGGCAACGTCTACACCGGCTTCCTCTATGCCGGTCTGATGATCGACAAGTCGGGTGCGCCCAAGGTCATCGAGTTCAACTGCCGCTTCGGCGACCCGGAAACCCAGCCGATCATGTGCCGCCTGGAGTCCTCGCTGGTGCTGCTGGTCGAGGCCGCGCTGGCCAAGGCGCTGAACAAGGTCGAGGCGACCTGGGACCCGCGACCGACCGTCGGCGTGGTGCTGGCCGCCGGTGGCTACCCGGGCGACTACGCCAAGGGCGACGTGATCGAAGGCCTGGACGATGCTGCGCAACTGGACGGCAAGGTGTTCCACGCCGGAACCGCGCTGAACGCGGAAGGCCAGGTGGTCACCGCCGGCGGTCGCGTGCTGTGCGCCACTGCCATCGGCGCCAGCGTGGCCGACGCCCAGCAGCAGGCCTACCGCCTGGCCGAGCGGATCCGCTGGAACGGCATGTTCCACCGGCATGACATCGGCTACCGCGCCATCGCGCGCGAACGAGGCGAAGGCTGAGCGACCGTTCACCGGAAAACGCGCACGGGGCCCGGGTTTCCGCGCCCCGTGCGATTACAGCCGATTGCCGACGCGGCTATAATTCGCGGTCACACACATGAAGGGACTTCACCCGTGGGTCGGCTTCGGATCGCCACCGCATTCATCTTTAGCCTGCTCCTGACTGCGCTGACTCCGCTCTCGGCAAACACGCTCCCATCCGCGGCCGAACCCGCAGCGCAACCGTCGAACTGGCGCCTGCTGCTCGACCAGTCGGGCCGCCTGACGCTCGACGAAGTGCTCGCACAGCGCCCGCTGTTCCAGCGCCTGGATAAACTGGCCTACGCCGGACCGGCCAGCGACGGCGCCGTCTGGCTGCAGGTCAACCTGTCACCCCACACGCAGCCGCACTGGCTCTGGCTGTTCGCGCCACGGGTGCAGTATCTCGACTACTACCTGCTGCGTGATGGCGCGCTGGAGCGCCACGTGGCCACCGGCGAACTGCGACCGCTGACCTCGCGGCCGCTGCCGGAGCGAGCCTACGTCTTCTCGCTGCCCAACGACGATCAGCCGCGCGAGGCCTATATCCGCCTGCAGTCCAGCCATCCGCTGATGGCCTGGTTCAAGACTCTCGACGAGGCCGGCCTGGTGGCACAGGCGCAGCCGGCCTACCTGTTCGGCGCGCTGTTTGGCGCCCTGGCGCTGCTGACGGTGTACAACCTGCTGCGCTTCGCCTACACCCGCAGCTACAGCCACATCTGGCTGAGCCTGCTGCACGCCGCCCTGCTCGGCTGCGCCGTGGCCAACCTGGGGCTGCTGGCGGTATGGCTGCCACAACTGATCTACAGCCAGCCGCTGATCGCCGATCTGTGCGCCCTGGTCGCCTGCCTGGCCTTGCTGGGGTTCACCCTGGGATTCTTCCGGCGCCAGCAGCGCAACTGGATCAACTGGCTGCTCGGCACGCAGTTCAACCTGGTACTCGCCCTGGCCGCCGCCGTGGCGCTGGTGCAATGGCTGTGGCATAGCGGCATCATCTACACCAGCATCCTGCTGGTGGCGCTCAGCAGCCTGGCGGTGGCGATCTACCACTGGCGGCGGGGCTACCAGCCGGCCCGCCTGGTGGTTGCCGGCCTGCTGCTGTTCAGCATCGGTTTCATCTTCTTCATTCCCACCCTGCTGGGCTTCGACCAGCTCGATCCGGGCTGGCTTACCGGCGGGCTGTTCAGCCTGACCACGCTCAGCGGCCTGATGCTCAGCTTCGCGCTGCTCGAGCGGCAGCGCCAGGTACAGGCCGACAGCCGTACCGAACACACCGCCGCGGCGGTGATCAGTGCCGAACTCAAGACCAAGGCCGACTTCCTCGCCAAGGTCAGCCACGAGATTCGCACGCCGATGAATGGTGTGCTGGGCATGAGCGAGCTGCTGCTGGGCACCTCGCTGTCGGCCAAGCAGCGCGACTACGTGCAGACGATTCACAGCTCGGGCAACGAGCTGCTCAACCTGATCAACGAGATTCTCGACATTTCCAAGCTGGAGTCCGGGCAGATCGAACTGGACGACGTGCAGTTCGATCTCCACGCGCTGCTCGAGGACTGCCTGAACATCTACCGCACCAAGGCCGAACAGCAGAAGGTCGAGCTGATCAGCCTGGTCCAGCCACAGCTGCCGCCGGTGCTGGCCGGCGACCCCACGCGCCTGCGCCAGGCCCTGCTCAACCTGCTGGAGAACGCCTTCAAGCAGACCGACGAAGGCGAAGTGCTGCTGATCGCCGCGCTCGAGCAGAGCGCCGGGCAGCCGCGCCTGCGCATCACCGTGCAGGACAGCGGCCGCCCGCTGGAAGCCTACGAGCGCGATGCGCTGCTCAATGCCGCGCTGGACAGCCAGGACTTCCTGGCGGCGACGCGCCACGGCGGGCGCCTGGGCCTGATCATCGCGCGCCAGCTGGTGCAACTGATGGATGGTGAGCTGGGCGTGCAGACCGGCACCGACCGCGGCAATACCCTGTGGATCAGCCTGCCGCTGGCCAACGAAGGCCTGGCGCCGGCCGACTCGGTCCTCGACAGCGCCCTGCAGGGCACGCGCCTGCTGGTGGTCGACGACAACGACACCTGCCGCAAGGTGTTGGTCCAGCAATGCAGCAGCTGGGGGCTGGAGGTCAGCGCCGTGGCCTCGGGCAAGGAGGCGCTCGCCCTGCTGCGCACCAAGACGCACCTGAAGGAATATTTCGATGTCGTGCTGCTCGACCAGGACATGCCGGGCATGACCGGCATGCAGCTGGCGACCCGGATCAAGGAAGACTTCAGCCTCAACCACGACATCCTGCTGATCATGCTGACCGGCATGAGCAGCGCGCCGAGCAAGGTCATCGCGCGCAACGCCGGGATCAAGCGCATCCTCGCCAAACCGGTGGCCGGCTACACGCTCAAGACCACCCTGGCCGACGAACTGGCCCAGCGCGACCAGCGCCGCGCCGCCGCCACGCCGCCGTCCGCCATCGCACCGCTGCAGGTGCCGGAGGATTTCCGCATTCTCGTCGCCGAGGACAACAGCATTTCCACCAAGGTCATCCGCGGCATGCTCAACAAGCTGCACCTGCAACCGGATACCGCCAGCAATGGCGAAGAAGCGCTGCGCGCGATCCAGTCCCAGCCCTACGACCTGGTGCTGATGGACTGCGAAATGCCGGTGCTCGACGGCTTCGAAGCCACCCGCCAGCTGCGCCTGTGGGAGGCCGCCCACGGGCGCCGGCGCACGCCGGTGGTGGCGCTCACCGCGCATATCCTCAGCGAGCACCGCGAGCGCGCGCGCGAGGCCGGCATGGACGGGCACATGGCCAAGCCGGTCGAGCTGTCGCAACTGCGCGAGCTGATCGAACACTGGATACATATCAAGGCGACGGGATTGCTGGCCGAGTAAGCTCGCCGGCCGAAGCATTCGACGCATCGCTGTGCGCCGGCCCGCGTCCGTACATCACTGCCCCGCGACGAGGCACTGAACAAAAGCGCCTGCCCGCTGCCGATTAAGCAGTACTGGTGAAAGTCGGCGAAGACATGTAATGCTCTGCGCCCCTCGCCGGCGGCACTCACCTCCCGGGTTTGTCCCGTCCTGACCGCACCGGCGAAGTAAGGAGCCGAGCGATGATGAAAAGAAGCGATGCTGCCTGGACCCTGTTCGGGATCGTGGCGGTACTGCTGTCGGGCTACCTGCTGTATCACGAGGTCCGCACCATTTCCCTGGCCGAGCTCGGCAACAGCCTGCTGGCCATCGGCAAGATACACTGGCTGCTCGCCGGCGCCGCGACCCTGGGCGCCTACGTGGCGCTGGCCTGGTACGACCGCATCGCGATGGCGCATCTGGGCAAGCGCATTTCCTGGTGGTTCATCACCCTCTGTTCCTTCACCACCTACGCGCTGGCGCACAACATCGGCGCCTCGGTATTTTCCGGCGCACTGGTGCGCTATCGCGCCTACCGCAGCAAGGGCCTGACCCCACAGGAAATCGGCATTCTCATCGTCTTCTGCTCGCTGACGTTCGCCCTCGGCACCCTGCTGGCCTGCGGCGGCGTGCTGCTCATGCGGCCGGGCGTGCTGGACCGCATCGTCGAGGTTTCACCGTGGGTCGCCCGCGGACTCGGCACTCTGCTGCTGGCACTGGTGGGGCTCTACGCGTTCGGCTCCTGGCGCCAGCTGCCGCCCTGGCGGCTGGGCAAGTGGCACATCGAATACCCGCGGCTGAAGGTGGTGGCGCGGCAGCTGATGGCCGGGCCGATGGAATTGCTGTGCGCAGCCGCGATCATCTATTTCGCCCTGCCGGCCGCCGGAAACCCCGGCTATCTGACGATCCTCGGGGTGTTCCTGGCGTCCTTCTCGCTGGCCCTGCTGTCCCACGCGCCCGGCGGGCTCGGCGTGCTCGAAGTGACCTTTCTCGCGGCCCTGCCCGAGCTACCCACCGCCGACGTGCTCGCCGCGCTGATCGTCTTTCGCGGCTTCTATCTGCTGCTGCCGTTCGCCCTGGCGATCCTCGTGGTGCTGGGCTTCGAGGCCGGCCAATGGTCGGCACGCCGCCGCAGCACCTAGCCGCCGGCGCAACATTCACTGGCGAAGCCGCGCGCCTCGGGCGATCATGCGGCCCTTTCAGCAAGACGCGTCGAAGACATGACCGATACTCCCCACCACGCCGAACACAAGCCGCGCCCGCTGGTCGACCTGGCAATCAGCATCGTCATCCCTTCGCTGATCCTGATGAAGCTCAGCGGCGAGCAGCGCCTGGGCGCCGACGGCGCGCTGCTGCTGGCGCTGGCTTTTCCGCTCGGCTGGGGGCTGTGGGAGCTGGCGCGCTATCGCAAGTTCAACTGGATCGCCCTGCTCGGCCTGGTCAGCGTGCTGCTCACCGGCGGCATCGGTCTGCTGCAGCTGGATACGCAATGGCTGGCGATCAAGGAAGCGGCGGTGCCGGGCATCATCGGTGTCGTCGTGCTGGCATCGACCCGCACCTCCTACCCGCTGATCCGCACGCTGCTCTACAACCCCAAGGTGCTCAACGTCGAGAAGATTCACCAGCACCTGGAGCGCAACGGCCAGACCGCGCACTTCGAGGCGCGCCTGCTGCGCGCGACCTACCTGCTCAGCGGCACCTTCTTCTTCTCGTCATTCATGAACTACGTGCTGGCCAAGTGGATCGTCAACAGCCCGGCTGGCAGCGAAGCCTTCAACGCCGAGCTGGGGCGCATGACGCTGCTCAGCTACCCGATGATCGCCATCCCCAGCATGCTGATGATGATGGCGATCTTCTTCTACCTGTGGCGCACCATCCACGGCCTGACCGGGCTGCGTCTGGAAGACATCATGGCGACGCCCCACGAGCGGCGCCCGAAACAGTGAGGCTGACGGCACGACGCCGTCAGAACACCAGCTTGAACAGGCCGATCACCACGATCAGGCCGATGATGAAGATGATCCCCGCCGTACCACCGATGAATTTCAACATGCCGTACCTCCGCTTATCGGGTGTCTGTAATTTTGTGACACCCATGCGTCTGGCATGTTCGCCGCACTGCGCCCGCAGGTAGCAGGCCCCTTCTCAGACCTGCCCCGCCGCTGCCGGGCGGCGCTCCTGCCGCGCCAGCTCGGCCAGCACCTCGGCGATGTCGGCATGCCAGTCGCCTGTGGCCAGGCCGAACGTCGTCTCGAAGCGGCTGCAATCGAGCACCGACCAGGCCGGGCGCCGTGCCGGCGTCGGGTACTGCGCCGTGGAGATCGGCGAGAGTCGCGGCACGCGCGCAAGCAGCCCGAGCTCGTGCGCCTGGCGGAAGATCTCGCCGGCGAATTCGTACCAGGAGCAGCGCGGCTGCCCGCTGTAGTGATAGAGCCCCCACGCCAGCGTTCCCTGGCGCGCGTAACGGCTGGCCAGCTCCAGCAGCACCTCGGCGATACGCCCGGCCTGCGTCGGACAGCCGATCTGGTCGCTGACCACACCGAGGGCATCGCGCTGGCGCGCCAGGCGCAGCATGGTCTTGACGAAATTGTTTCCGTGCACGCCGTAGACCCAGCTGGTACGCAGGATTAGATGCGCCGGCAAGCGCTGCACGATGGCCTGCTCGCCGGCCAGCTTGCTCGCGCCGTATACACCGCCGGGTGCGGTGCGATCGGTTTCGCGGTAAGGCGCGTGCGCATCGCCGGCGAACACGTAGTCGGTCGACAGATGCAGCAGCGGGATGCCCGCCTGCGCGGCGGCCGCCGCCAGATTGACACAGCCGTCGCGGTTGACCGCGTAGGCCTGCTCGGCGTGGCTCTCGGCGTTGTCGACATGGGTATAGGCAGCGGTATTGATGATCAGCCCCGGCCGCTGCAACTGCAGCTCGCGCGCGACCTGGTCGGCGCAGGAAATATCCAGTTGCTGGCGCGTGCGACCCAGTGCCTCCAGGCCGAACCCGCCAGCACGCTCGACCACTTCATGGCCGACCTGGCCACCGGCACCACATACAAGGATTCGCATTGTTTTTTCGCCTCATGAAGACGGCCGCAACGAACAGGCCATCCGTACTGAATTCAAAAGGGCGGCGCTGTCGCCCGCCGCGAAGCTGATTTCGCGTCATCGAAAAGGACGCACTCCGGACTCCCCGAAACCTGGCTCAATGTACCGAACCAGAGCATCCACCGATTATTCTCCCGGGCCACGTTGAGGCCAGTCGATGGGGCTTTTGTTCCGCAGTGGGCGTCTTCTTGTGCAAGTTTCCGTCGAACAGCCGACGAACGCGCGCCGAAGCGCCGCTCATGCCAGCTCCCGGCCACTATCGAGCAGCACGGGCAGCGGCCGCTCCAGCCACAGCTCCTCCGGTGACAGCCGCGCCGCGTAGGCCAGCACCTGCACACCGGCGTCATGCGCCGCGCGCAGTGCGTCCGCATACAGCGGATCGATCTCGCGAGCCGGGCGCACCGCCTCGATACCGGACAGGTTCACGCAGTACAGCTGCACCGCCCGCACACCGGCGCGCGCCAGGGCCGTCAGCTCGCGCAGGTGCCGCGTCCCGCGCGTGGTGACGGCATCGGGAAACGCCGCCACCGGGCTGTCGGCGAAGCCCAGGGTGACGCTCTTGACCTCGACGAACGCCGGCCCGCCGGCGTAGTCGAGACGAAAGTCCACGCGACTGCCTTCCACGCCGTAGGCCACCTCGCGCCTGAGCCCGCTGAAGCCGGCCAGCTCGCCGATCACCCCAGCCAGCAGCGCCTCCTCCACCAGCGCATTGGCGCGCGCGGTGTTCACGCAGGCCAGCCGCCCCTGCGGGGTTTCCACCAGTTCCCAGGTGCCAGGCAGCTTGCGTCTGGGGTCCTGGCTGCGCTGGAACCACACCCGCGCGCCCTCGCCCATGCAGTTGAGCATCGAGCCGGTGTTGGGACAGTGGATACACAGCTCCTCGCCGGCATCGCTGACGATATCGGCGAGAAAGCGCTTGTAACGGCGTACCAGGCGGCCCGTCTCCAGCGGGCTGGAAAAGCGCATCAGCCCTGCCAGCTCTGCAGCCCGCGGGCGATCCGCGCCACCGCCTGTTCCAGCCGGGGCAGGTCCTGGGTGTAGGCGAAGCGCACATGATGGCCGGCCTGATGACGACCGAAATCCAGCCCCGGGGTGATCGCGACGAACTCGCGTTCCAGCATGTGCTGGCAGAACGCATAGGCATCGCCGCCCAGCGCACTGATGTCGGCATACAGATAGAAGGCGCCCTCCGGCTCCACGGCAATGCGCAAGCCAAGCTCGCGCAGCGCCGGCAGGAGGAAATCGCGGCGGCGGGCGAATTCCGCCCGGCGCGCCTCGAGGATCTCCAGCGTTGCCGGTTCGAAACAGGCCAGCGCGGCATGCTGGGCCATGCTCGGCGCGCTGATGTAGAGGTTCTGCGCGAGCTTTTCCAGTTCCGTCACCGCGCCCGGCGGCGCCACCAGCCAGCCCAGGCGCCAGCCGGTCATGCCGAAGTACTTGGAGAAGCTGTTGAGCACGAAGGCCTCGTCGTCGACCTCCAGCACGCTGGCGGCGTCCACGCCATAGGTCAGACCGTGGTAGATCTCGTCGACCACCAGATGCCCGCCATGCGCCTTCAGCGCGGCCGACAGCGCGGCCAGTTCGTCGCGCGCCAGCAGCGTGCCGGTCGGATTGGCCGGCGAGGCGACCAGCGCGCCGACGCTCTGCTTGTCCCAGTAACGCTCGACCAGCTCCGGGGTCAGCTGGTAGCGCACCTCGGGGCCGACCGGCACCAGTTGCGCGGCGCCCTCGACCAGCCGCAGGAAGTGCCGGTTGCACGGATAGCCGGGGTCGGCCAGCAGCCAGTGCTTGCCGGGATCGACCAGCAGGCTGGCGGCCAGCAGCAGCGCACCGGAGCCGCCGGGAGTAATCAGGATGCGTTCGGGGTCAATAGACAGTCCGTAGCGGCTGGCGTAGAACCCGGCGATCGCCTCGCGCAACACCGGCAGCCCGCGCGCCGCCGTGTAGCGGGTGTGTCCGGCGGCCAGTGCCGCCTGACCGGCGGCAACGATGGGCGCGGCGGTGGTGAAGTCCGGCTCGCCGATTTCCAGGTGGATCACATCATGCCCCTGGGCCTGCAGCTGGTTGGCCCGTTCCAGCAGCGCCATGACGTGAAAGGGTTCGATCGCGCGGCTGCGCGCACTGTAAGAAGCGGTCATCTGACCCACCTGTGGAGGACGAAACCTGGATTCTACCCAAGGTCCCGTAAGCGCTGCAGCCACTGGCGGGTACGGGAGTAGCGCACCCCGAGCCGATCTGGTAAGTTCGCCCGCTTGCAGCCGCAGGGCCGGCACGGGCCGGCAGGGACATATCATCCTGCGCAAATGGACATAGCGAGAGGCGTTCATCCATGCCCATTACCAAAGCAACACCGTCGAGCAAGCAACTGATTCGCGCCTTCGAGCCCTACAAGGAATCCAAGGGTGAGGAATACATGAGCGAGAAGATGCGCGCTCATTTCACCAGCATCCTCAACAAGTGGAAGCAGGAGCTGATGGAGGAAGTCGATCGCACCGTGCATCACATGCAGGACGAAGCGGCCAACTTCCCCGATCCGGCCGACCGCGCCAGCCAGGAAGAAGAATTCAGCCTGGAACTGCGTGCTCGCGATCGCGAGCGCAAGCTGATCAAGAAGATCGACGAGACGCTGCAGCTGATCGAAGACAACGAGTACGGCTGGTGCGACTCCTGCGGTGTCGAGATCGGCATCCGCCGGCTGGAAGCCCGCCCCACCGCCACGCTGTGCATCGACTGCAAGACGCTGGCGGAGATCAAGGAAAAGCAGATCGGTTCCTGATCCCGAACGGGGCGCTACGGCGCCCCGCTTCATTTCCAGCCCGCCGCCATGACCTCACCCCGCCCCGCTGATCGTTACATCGGCCGCTTCGCGCCGACGCCCAGCGGTTATCTGCACTTCGGCTCGCTGTTTGCCGCTCTCGCCTCCTACCTCGACGCCCGCGCCGTTGGCGGCGACTGGCTGCTGCGCATGGAAGACATCGATCCGCCACGGGAAATGCCCGGCGCTCAGGCCGCGATTGTCGAAACCCTGCGCCGCTACGGTTTCGCCTGGGACGGCGCCATGCTGCGCCAGAGCCAACGCCAGGCCGCCTACCAGGCGGCCATCGAGCACTTGCTGGACGCCGGCCTGGCCTATGCCTGTACCTGCTCACGCAAGCAGCTGCAGGCATACCCCGGCGCTTATCCGGGTTTCTGCCGCGATGCCGGCCACGACCCGCGTGACGCCGCGATCCGCCTGCGCGTACCGGATCGCGAGTACCACTTCTGCGATCGCGTGCAGGGCGAGTACCGCCAGCACCTGGGCCGCGAGGTCGGTGACTTCGTCATCCGTCGGCGCGACGGTCTGGTCGCCTATCAGCTTGCCGTGGTGCTCGACGATGCCTGGCAGGGCGTCACCGACGTGGTGCGCGGGGCCGATCTGCTCGACTCCACGCCGCGCCAGCTGTACCTGCAGGAGCTGCTCGGCCTGCCGCAGCCGCGCTACCTGCACCTGCCACTGATCATCCAGCCGGACGGCAACAAGCTGGGCAAGAGTTACCGCTCGCCACCGCTGCCTCCCGACGAGGCCAGCCCATTGCTGTTGCGTGCGCTGCGCGCGCTTGGCCTGCAGCCAGCGGCCGAACTCGCCGGCGCCCCTGCGGCAGAGATTCTCGCCTGGGCGGTCGCGCACTGGGACGCCGGGCGTATCCCGCGCACGCTGACACTGGCCGAGGCACAGCTGCGCTAAAAGCCGGAAGCGAATCAGAGTGAGGGCTGGCGCTTGATGGCGTCGAGCTTTCAGCTTCAAGCTTCCAGCTGCTTCCTTTACCATCGCCCCACTTCCGACACGAGACCCGGCATGTACATCTACCGACTGGTGCTGCTCCTGGTGGTGGGGATCTATCTGTTTTCCCCGGCCATCATGGACTGGTGGATCGACCCCAACGGCGCCTGGTACCGGCCCTACCTGCTGTGGCTGATCCTCATCGTGGTGACTTTCATTCTCCAGAGCCAACGCGATGCAGACGAGCTTTAGCCTCAGCCACCTGGTGCTGATTAGCGCCGCCTACCTGCTGGCGCTGTTCGGCGTCGCCTGGGTCAGCGAGCGCGGCATCATCCCGCGCTGGATCATCCGCCATCCGCTTACCTACACCCTCTCGCTAGGCGTCTATGCCAGCGCCTGGGCGCTCTACGGCACGGTCGGGCTGGCCTATCAGTACGGCTACGGCTTTCTCGCCACCTACCTGGGGGTGTGCGGCGCGTTCCTGCTGGCCCCGGTGCTGCTCTACCCGATCCTGCGCATCACCCGCACCTATCAGCTGGCGTCGCTGGCCGACCTGTTCGCCTTCCGCTTCCGCAGCACCTGGGCCGGCGCGCTGACCACGGTGGTGATGCTGATCGGCATGCTGCCGCTGCTGGCACTACAGATCCAGGCGGTGGCCGATGCCATCGGCATCCTCACGCTGGAGCCGATGCAGGAACGCGTCGCGCTCGGCTACTGCGTGCTGATCATGCTGTTCACCATTCTGTTCGGCGCACGCCACATCGCCGCCCGCGAAAAGCACGAAGGGCTGGTGTTCGCCATCGCCTTCGAATCGGTGGTCAAGCTGCTGACCTTCGGCACGATCGGGCTGTACGCGCTCTACGTGGTCTTCGGCGGACCGCACCAGCTGGAAATCTGGCTGTTGCAGAACCAGTCGGCGCTGCAGGCCCTGCACACGCCGCTGCAGGAAGGCCCGTGGCGCACCCTGCTGCTGGTGTTCTTCGCCTCGGCCATCGTGATGCCGCACATGTACCACATGACCTTCGCCGAGAACCTCAATCCGCGCGCGCTGGTCAGCGCCAGCTGGGGCCTGCCGCTGTACCTGCTGCTGATGAGCCTGGCGGTGCCGCTGATTCTCTGGGCCGGCCTCAAGCTCGGCGTGCGGACCAACCCGGAATACTTCACCCTCGGCCTCGGCCTCACCGCGCAGAACGATGCCCTCGCGCTGATCGCCTTCATCGGCGGGCTGTCGGCTTCCAGCGGGCTGATCATCGTCAGCACCCTGGCGCTGTCGGGCATGGCACTCAACCATCTGGTGCTGCCGCTTTATCAGCCGCCCAGCGAGGGCAATATCTACCGCTGGCTGAAATGGACGCGGCGCAGCCTGATCTTCGCCATCATCATCGCCGGCTACGGCTTCTACCTGCTGCTGGGCGCGGAACAGGACCTGTCCAACCTCGGCATCGTCGCCTTCGTCGCCACTCTGCAGTTCCTCCCCGGCGTGCTGTCGGTGCTCTACTGGCAGACGGCCAACCGGCGCGGCTACATCACCGGCCTGCTGGCAGGGATAGCCGTCTGGGTGGTGACCATGCTGCTACCGCTGGTGGGCAATCTGGATGGCTTCTACATCCCGCTCTTCAACGTGGTTTACGTGCTCGACGACACCAGCTGGCACCTGGCGGCAATCGCCTCGCTGGCAGTCAACGTGCTGGCCTTCACCCTGGTTTCACTGTTCACCGACACCAGCACCGAGGAGCAAAGCGCGGCCGAAGCCTGCGCCGTGGAGAACGTGCGCAGGCCGCAGCGGCGCGAGCTGATGGCCGCCTCGCCGCAGGAGTTCGCCACCCAACTGGCCAAGCCGCTCGGCGCCAAGACCGCGCAACGCGAGGTCGAACAGGCGCTGCGCGATCTGCAACTGCCCTTCGACGAACACCGTCCCTATGCGCTGCGACGCCTGCGCGACCGCATCGAGGCCAACCTCTCGGGCCTGATGGGGCCGAGCATCGCCCAGGACATCGTCGAGAACTTCCTGCCCTACAAGAGCGCTGCCGAAGGCTACGTCACCGAGGACATCCACTTCATCGAGAACCGCCTGGAGGAATACCACTCGCGCCTGACCGGGCTGGCCGCCGAACTCGATGCACTGCGCCGCTACCACCGCCAGACCCTGCAGGAGCTGCCGATGGGCGTCTGTTCGCTGGCCAAGGATCAGGAAATCCTCATGTGGAACAAGGCGCTGGAAGAGCTCACCGAAATCCCTGCGCTACAGGTGGTCGGCTCGCGCCTGCCCTCGATCGCCGAGCCGTGGAAGAGTCTGCTGGAAGGCTTCATCCGCCAACCGGACGAGCACCTGCACAAGCAGCGCCTGTCGTTCAACGGCCATCGTCGCTGCCTCAACCTACACAAGGCGGCGATCGCCGAGCCGCTGGCGCCGGGCAACAGTGGCCTGGTGCTGCTGATCGAAGACCTGACCGAAACCCAGGAGCTGGAAGACCGCCTGGTGCACTCCGAGCGTCTGGCCAGCATCGGCCGTCTCGCCGCCGGCGTCGCCCACGAAATCGGCAACCCGATCACCGGCATTGCCTGCCTGGCGCAGAACCTGCGCGAGGAGCGCGAGCACGACGCCGAAATCACCGAGGCCAGTAACCAGATCATCGAGCAGACCAAACGCGTGTCGCGCATTGTCCAGTCGCTGATGAGCTTCGCCCATGCCGGCGAGCGCCAGCAGCGCGCCTACCCGGTGAGCCTGGCGCAGATCACCCAGGAAGCCATCGCCCTGCTGTCGCTGAATAAGAACCGCACCGAGGTGCAGTTCTTCAACCTCTGCGAACCCGAGCACCTGGCCGAAGGTGATCCGCAGCGCCTCGCCCAGGTGCTGATCAACCTGCTGTCCAACGCCCGCGATGCCTCGCCGCCGGGCGGCATCATCCGCGTCAGCAGCGAAGTCGCCGAGCAGTCGGTGTATCTGATCGTCGAGGATCAGGGCAGCGGCATCTCCAAGGAAATCCAGGGGCGGCTGTTCGAGCCATTCTTCACCACCAAGGACCCGGGCGAAGGGACCGGCCTAGGGCTTGCGCTGGTCTATTCGATCGTGGAAGAGCATTATGGCCAGATCGATATCGACAGCCCGGCCGACCCGATAGCACAGCGCGGCACCCGTTTTCGCATCACCCTGCCGCGGCATGTCGAAGTGCCACATGCCGTAAGTTGAGGAGGCAACCGCAGTAGCGGCCTTCCGGTCGCATCGCCTCCAGACCGTCGAGAGAGTACTGATGTCACACATTCTGATCGTCGAAGACGAAACCATCATCCGCTCCGCCCTGCGCCGTCTGCTCGAACGCAACCAGTACGAGGTCAGCGAAGCCGGTTCGGTACAGGAGGCGCAGGAGCGCTTCAGCATTCCCGGTTTCGACCTCATCGTCAGCGACCTGCGCCTGCCCGGCGCGCCGGGTACCGAACTGATCAAGCTGGCCGAAGGCACGCCAGTACTGATCATGACCAGCTACGCCAGCCTGCGCTCGGCGGTGGACTCGATGAAGATGGGCGCGGTGGACTACATCGCCAAGCCGTTCGACCATGACGAGATGCTGCAGACCGTCGCGCGCATCCTGCATGATCGCCAGGAACGCGTCAGCGCGACCGCGGCCGCACCGTCCCCGGCGATCACCAGCACGCCCGCCAGCGCTCAGGGCGACATCGGCATCATCGGCCATTGCCCACCGATGCAGGACCTGTTCGGCAAAATCCGCAAGGTCGCGCCGACCGACTCCAACGTCCTGATTCAGGGCGAGTCCGGCACCGGCAAGGAGCTGGTCGCCCGCGCGCTGCATAATCTGTCGCACCGCGCCAAGGCACCGATGATCTCGGTGAACTGCGCGGCGATCCCGGAAACCCTGATCGAATCCGAGCTGTTCGGCCACGAAAAGGGCGCCTTCACCGGTGCCAGCGCAGGTCGCGCCGGGCTGGTCGAGGCGGCCGATGGCGGCACACTGTTTCTCGACGAGATCGGCGAGCTGCCGCTGGAAGCCCAGGCACGCCTGCTGCGAGTGTTGCAGGAGGGTGAAATTCGCCGGGTCGGCTCCGTGCAGTCGCAGAAGGTCGACGTACGCCTGATCGCCGCTACTCACCGCGACCTCAAAACGCTGGCCAAGACCGGACAGTTCCGCGAAGACCTTTATTACCGCCTGCATGTCATCGCGCTGAAGCTGCCGCCGCTGCGCGAGCGCGGTAACGATGTGCTGGAGATCGCTCGCGCCTTCCTCGCCCGCCAGTGTCAGCGGATGGGCAACGACGGCATGCATTTCTCCCGCGACGCCGAGCAGGCCATCCGTCATTACAGTTGGCCAGGCAACGTTCGCGAACTGGAAAACGCCATCGAGCGCGCAGCCATTCTTAGCGAGAGTGCGGAAATCGACGCCACGCTGCTGGGCATCGACATCGAACTCGATGGCCTGGACGACGAATTCGACGAGCCCTGCACCTCGCTGCTGTCAGCGGCCGGCAACGAGCCGACCGAAGACCTCTCGCTGGAAGACTACTTCCAGCACTTCGTGCTCGAACACCAAGACCACATGACCGAGACCGAATTGGCACGCAAGCTCGGCATCAGCCGCAAATGTCTGTGGGAGCGTCGCCAGCGCCTGGGCATCCCGCGGCGCAAGTCGAGCACCACCACCGGCTGAGATGTTACCGTCCGGCTCATGCGCCGTAACAAAATCGGGATCATCGGTAACGACGATCCCTTTTTTTCGCCTCTCGCTTTTCACAGAAAAAATCTAAGCCATTGAAATATATGAGATTTTAAAAACTGGCACGACACCTGCTTTATATCTGGCATAACAACAATAACAAGCCGTCCCATAACAAGAACAAAACGTAACGACTCCAGCAAAATAACCATAAGAACGCGGAGGCGCAGCTAACTGATTCTTTTGGAGAGGATTTGCCGAAGGGCTCAACCCCGACGACCAGGCCGAGAACAACAAAAACTGCATTGAGCAGGGCCCGCACTGGTTGGATCAACGATCACCGGCAACTCAGCGACCAAAGCAATCCGTTTGCTATTGGTTCCCACGTAGGGACCTCCCGAAGGCAATGGCCGAAGGGAACAGGCGGAACAACAAAAACAATACGCCTGCACCAATAACAACAAAGCACGCAATATCTTTTATGAGGGGAGCTTCGGCTCCCCTCAGTGCTTTATGCCCGCCGTTTTTGACACCCCTCTCGCCTTCGTTCAACATCCAGCCTCCCGATGCTAGAATCCGCGCAGTTTTCGCGGCTTTCCACGGCCATCCACCCCCATTCGCCACAACAGTGCTTGCTCATGCTGAAAAAGCTGTTCCAGTCTTTTCGCTTTCCCCTGCGCCGAATCCCGCCGGCTCGCCGCACTCCCGAAATACTGTCCAGCAGGCAGCACTCCTTGCAGCGCAACGCCATCAGCCGCAATGCGGTGAATGTGGTCCAGCGCCTGCAGCAAGCAGGCTACGAAGCCTATGTAGTGGGCGGCTGCGTGCGCGATCTGCTGCTGGATCTCGATCCCAAGGACTACGACGTCGCCACCAGCGCCACCCCCGAACAGGTACGGGCCGAATTCCGCAACGCGCGGGTTATCGGGCGCCGCTTCAAGCTGGTGCACGTGCATTTCGGCCGCGAGATCATCGAAGTCGCTACCTTCCGCGCCAATCACCCGGAAGAAGACGATGAGGAGGAGGCCAGCCACCTGGCCGCGCGCAACGAAAGCGGACGCATTCTGCGCGACAACGTCTACGGCACGCTCGACGACGACGCCCAGCGTCGCGACTTCACCATCAATGCGCTGTACTACGACCCGACCAGCGAGCGCATCCTCGATCACACCCACGGTGTGCACGACATCCGCAATCGCCTGATCCGCCTGATCGGCGATCCCGAGCAGCGCTACCAGGAAGATCCGGTGCGCATGCTGCGCGCGGTGCGTTTCGCCGCCAAGCTCGACTTCGAGATCGAACGGCACAGCGCCGAGCCCATCGCCGAACTGGCCGACCTGCTCGACGGAATTCCCTCGGCGCGGCTGTTCGACGAAACGCTCAAGCTGTTCCTCGGCGGCAAGGCCGAGCGCACTTTCGAACTTCTGCTCGAATACGATCTGTTCGCCCCGCTGTTCCCGGCCAGCGCCGCCGCACTGGAGCGCAACCCCGAGTACGCCGGCACGCTGATCCGTAACGCCCTGGCCAACACCGACCTGCGCATCCAGCAGGGTAAACCGGTCACGCCGGCGTTCCTGTTCGCCGCCCTGCTCTGGCCCGCACTGCCGGCGCGCGTGCTCGAACTGCAGGACCGCGGCATGCCGCCGATCCCGGCGATGCAGGAAGCCGCACACGACATCATCTGGGAACAGTGCCAGCGCACCGCGATTCCCAAGCGTTTCACCATTCCCATGCGCGAAATCTGGGACATGCAGGAGCGTCTGCCGCGCCGACAGGGGCGCCGCGCCGACCAGCTACTGGAAAACCCACGCTTCCGCGCTGGCTACGATTTCCTGCTGCTACGCGAGAGCGCCGGCGAGAAGACTGGCGGCCTCGGCGACTGGTGGACCGACTATCAGGAAGCCAGCGACAGTGACCGGCGCAGCATGATCCGCAACCTGAGCGGCAAGGACGACGCTGCGCCACGCAAACGTCGCCGCAGCGGCGGGCGCCGCCGTCGCGGTGCCGACGCCCCGGCCGAGTAAATGGAACGCGTCTACATCGGCCTGGGCAGCAACCTGGCCGACCCGCTGCAGCAACTGCGCGGTGCCCTGCGGGCGCTCGCCGACCTGCCGCACACGCAAGTGCTCGGCGTGTCCTCGTTCTATGCCAGCGATCCGCTGGGGCCGCCCGATCAACCGCGCTACGTCAACGCCGTCGCGGCGCTGGCCACCACGCTCGCGCCGCTCGAACTGCTCGACGCGCTGCAGACGATCGAACTCGCCCAGGGCCGCGAGCGCAAGGCCGAACGCTGGGGGCCGCGCACGCTGGACCTGGATATCCTGCTGTTTGGCGACCGGGTGATCGACGAGCCGCGCCTCCAGGTGCCGCACTATCATCTGCAGGAGCGCGCCTTCGTGCTCTACCCGCTGGCCGAACTGGCGCCCGCCCATCTCCGCCTGGCCGATGGCCGCAACCTCGACGATCTGCGGGCCGCCTGTCCGTTCCGCGGCCTGGAGCGTCTCGACGAAACGGTGTAACCGGACAGGTAACGCTGTAACAGCGGGGTAACACTCGCGATTGACTTAGCCACTCGCCGACCGGACTATAAGCGCCCTCTGCCGCGCGCGACGCTTCGTCGCAACGCATCGGCAACCGTGATCCCTCCGAGGCTCGAAGAGGACGGCATTCATGCCAGAGGTAACCCTGACCACGCTGCAAGGGCTCAAGCAGAAGGGCGAGAAGATCGTCATGCTCACCTGCTACGACGCCACTTTCGCCAAGACTGCCTGCGATGCCGGCGTCGAGATGCTGCTCATCGGCGATTCGCTCGGCATGGTCCTGCAGGGGCACGACAGCACCCTGCCAGTCACCGTCGCCGACATGGCCTACCACACCGCCAGCGTCAAGCGCGGCAACCGTGGCGCGATGATCGTTGCCGACCTGCCGTTCATGGCCAACGCCACCACCGAGCAGACCCTGAACAACTCGGCGCTGCTGATGCAGGCCGGCGCGCACATGATCAAGCTAGAAGGCACGGCCTGGCTGGCCGAGTCGATCCGCCTGCTGGCCGAGCGGGGCATCCCGGTGTGCGCGCACATGGGGCTGACGCCCCAGGCGGTCAACCTTTTCGGCGGCTACAAGGTACAGGGTCGCGAAGAAGCGCAGGCGCAGCAGATGCTGGCCGACGCGCGCGCCCTGCAAGCCGCTGGCGCCGCCATGCTGCTACTCGAATGCGTGCCCAGCGAACTGGCCGCGCGGATCACCCAGGCGGTCGACATTCCGGTGATCGGAATCGGTGCCGGCAGCGACACCGACGGCCAGGTGCTGGTCCTGCATGACATGCTGGGCCTGTCGCTGAGCGGCCGCGTACCGAAGTTCGTGAAGAACTTCATGCGCGAGCAGGGCGACATCCCGGCCGCCATCGCCGCCTACGTGCGCGCGGTCAAGGCAGTCGAATTCCCTGCAGCCGAACACGGTTTCTCCGCATGAACATCGTCAAGACCATCGCCGACCTGCGTGCCGCGGTAGCCCGTGCCCGCAGCGAGGGCAAGCGTATCGGCTTCGTACCGACCATGGGCAACCTGCACGCCGGGCATATCGCCCTGGTGAAGAAGGCCGGCCAGCGCGCCGATTTCGTGGTGACGAGCATCTTCGTCAATCCGCTGCAGTTCGGTCCCAGCGAAGACCTGGACAGCTACCCGCGCACGCTGGCGGCCGACCAGACGAAGCTGTTCGATGCCGGCTGCCAGCTGCTGTTCGCCCCGGGCGTGGAGGAAATGTACCCCCACGGCCAGGCGCAGCAGACTCTCGTGCGCGTGCCCGGGGTTTCCGAAGGGCTCTGTGGCGCTAGCCGCCCGGGGCACTTCGACGGCGTCTCGACGGTAGTGACCAAGCTGTTCAACATGGTCCTGCCGGATCTGGCGGTATTCGGCCAGAAGGATTTCCAGCAGCTGGCCGTGATCCGCACCATGGTGCGCGACCTGAACATGCCGGTGCAGATCATTTCCGAGCCGATCGTGCGCGCCGAGGACGGTCTGGCGCTGTCTTCGCGCAACGGTTACCTCAGCAGCGAGGAGCGCGCGATCGCGCCGGTGCTGTATCGCACGCTGTGCGAGATGAAGACGGCCCTGCTCGGCGGACAGCGTGATTATCCCGCGCTGATCGCTCAGGGCCAGGCGCAACTGCAGGCCGCCGGGCTGCGCGTGGATTACCTGGAAATTCGCCACGCGCCCGACCTACAGCCAGCCAATGCGGCCGCACATGAACTGGTCATCCTGGTGGCCGCGTTCCTCGGCAAGACCCGCCTGTTGGACAACCTGCTGGTCGACCTCGCCACCCACTAACCGCCCGCCCTGTGGCCTTGATCACACTCAGGGCTTCGGGCACACTCTGCGCCGCTTGCGCACCGGAGGACCCTGCCATGCACGCCATCATGCTCAAGGCAAAACTGCACCGCGCCGTGGTGACTCACTCAGTGCTCGACTACGAGGGCTCCTGCGCCATCGACGGCGACTGGCTCGACCTCGCCGGCATCCGCGAGTACGAACAGATCCAGATCTACAACGTCGACAACGGCGAGCGCTTCACCACCTACGCCATCCGTGGCGAGGAAGGCTCGAAGATCATCTCCGTCAACGGCGCCGCGGCACACAAGGCCGGCATCGGCCATCGCCTGATCATCTGCACCTACGCGCACTACAGCGAGGCCGAGCTGGCGAACTTCAAGCCCCACGTGCTGTACATGGGGGCCGATGGCGACCTCAGCCATACCAGCAACGCCATTCCGGTTCAGGTAGCCTGAAACCAGCCGTACCGTTGTCAATCTGCAGCCCGAAGCGCACACCACGCTTCGGGCTTTTTCTTGCCGCAACCGACGGGACGTCGAGCAGGTGGAACACATCGGCCGTTTCGCTGGTCAGAGCAGTCTCGGCGGAACCGGAGTGACCGCCGCCGGCACGGTCCGTACCGCTGCCAACCGTGACAGCCGCATTCAGGATGAATGCCGGTGTGCCGATCAAACGGCTGTTGAAGCCACGCAGGCCCCCGGCGCATGATCCGTGCGCGCGGAATCGCGATGTCTTCATGGCCCGTCCAAGCAAAGGAAGCCGCATTAACCATGAGCTATTACCAGCACCCGCTCGATGTCACCCGCCTGCCATCCTGGAACGTTCTGGAAGAACACCGCCTGGCCATGCAGCACTTCAACATGCGCGAAGCCTTCGCCGCCGATCCGGCGCGATTCGAGGAGCTTTCGGTTTCCTGCTGCGGGCTGTTCCTTGATTATTCGAAGAACCTCATCACCCCGCAAACCCGTGCGCTGCTGGTCAACCTGGCGCGCGAAGCCGGCGTCGAACAGGCCACCCACGCCATGTTCGAGGGCGAGCGGATCAACGCCTCGGAGGGTCGCCCGGTGCTGCACACCGCCCTGCGCCGCCCCATGGGCGATTCGGTGCTGGTCGATGAGCGCAACGTCATGCGCGACGTGCACGCGGCACTGGCGCAGATGACCGACATCGTCACGCGCATCCACAACAACCTCTGGCGCGGCTTCAGCGACAAGACCATCACCGACGTGGTCAACATCGGCATCGGCGGCTCCTTCCTCGGCCCGCAGCTGGTCTCCGAGGCGCTGCTGCCGTTCACCCAGCACGGCGTGCGCACCCACTACCTGGCCAATATCGATGGCAGCGAGTTCCGCGAAGTGACCGCCAAGCTCAACGTCGAGACCACGCTGTTCATCATCTCCAGCAAGACCTTCGGCACCCTCGAGACGCTGAAGAACGCCCAGGCCGCGCGCAACTGGTACCTGGGCAAGGGCGGTACCGAGGAAAAGCTCTACCGCCACTTCATCGCGGTGACCAGCAACAAGCAGGCAGCGATCGAATTCGGCATCCGCGAGAAGAACATCTTCCCGATGTGGGACTGGGTCGGCGGCCGCTACTCGCTGTGGTCGGCCATCGGCCTGCCGATCGCCCTGGCCATCGGCATGCACAACTTCAAGGACCTGCTGTCGGGCGCCTACGGCATGGACTGCCATTTCCGCAGCGAGCCGTTCGAGAGCAACATGCCGGTGCTGCTGGCGATGCTCGGCGTCTGGTATCACAACTTCTGGGGCGCGCAGAGCTACGCCTTCCTGCCCTACGACCACTACCTGCGCAACTTCGTCAAGCACCTGCAGCAGATGGACATGGAATCCAACGGCAAGAGCGTGCGCCAGGACGGCACGCCGGTGTCCTGCAGCACCGGCCCGGTGATCTGGGGCGGCGTCGGCTGCAATGGCCAGCACGCCTACCACCAGCTGCTGCACCAGGGCACGCCGCTGATCCCGGCGGACTTCATCGTCCCGGTGGTCAGCCACAACCCGGTCGCCGACCACCACGAATGGCTGTACGCCAACTGCCTGTCGCAGAGCCAGGCGCTGATGCAGGGCAAGACCCGCGAGGAAGCCGAGGCCGAGCTGCGCGCCAGGGGCATGGCCGAGGCGGAGATCCGGCGCCTGGCGCCGCACAAGGTGATCCCCGGCAACCGCCCGAGCAACACCCTGGTGATGGAAAGCATCAGCCCCGGCCGCCTCGGCGCGCTGATCGCGCTGTACGAACACAAGGTCTTCGTGCAGGGCGTGATCTGGGGCATCAACTCCTTCGACCAGTGGGGCGTGGAACTCGGCAAGGACCTGGGCAAGGGCGTCTACGGTCGCCTGACCAGTTTCGAGAGCGCGCCCGCCGAGGACGCCTCGACCCAGGGCCTGATCGACTACTTCCGCGGCCGCCACCGCGGCTGAGTGCCCATCGCCCGGTGCACCTGCGCCGGGCCCTCGCCGAAGCCCCCCCCGACACTACGGCCCTCACGCGAGCGCATCGATAACTGCGCTGGATCGCAAGAGGAACCCGGCGGGCATGCCATACTCCAAGGCATCCAACCGCACGGAATATTCTCGGACATGCCTAACGGAATGAAGCGCGCGTTCACGGTCGTGGTGAGCGTTCTGGTCTGTTACTGCCTGCTCGGCTTTCTCATCCTGCCTGGCGCCGCCCAACGCATCGCCAACCAGCAGCTGGCGCACTATGCCACGGTGCCGGCGACGCTGGAGCGCATCGAGCTCAATCCCTTCACGCTCGAGCTGACCACCTTCAACCTGGGCATCGGCGAGCCCGACGCGCGCCAGATCGCGTTCGCGCGGCTGTACCTCAACCTGTCCTGGGACAGCCTGTGGACGCGCACCCTGCACCTGGCCGACATCCAGCTGGACAAACCCGCGGTACAGGTAGAGTTCGACCCGCAAGGCACGCTCAACCTGTCGCGCCTGTTCCAGCTGCCGCCCAGCCCCGAGCCCGTTGTCGAGGAGGAGGTCGAAGGCGAGCCCTTCCCCTTGCGCATCGACCGCCTGCAGCTGGCCGATGGTAACGTCGGCTTCCGCGACCTGCGGCCGAGCGAGGCCATCGACCTGCGCTACGACGCGCTGAACGTCGAGCTGCACAACCTGGCGACCCGCGCCGACGGCAGCGCCGATGCCAGCCTCGCTGCCAACGGCCCGAGTGGCGGCCACATCGCCTGGCAGGGGCAGTTCAGCCTGGCGCCGATCACCTCCAGTGGCGAGCTGAAGGCCGACGGCCTGCTGCTCGAGGACATCTGGCCGTATGTGCGCGATATCGTCCCGCTGCAACTGCAGGAAGGCCGCCTGGACGTGAGCACCGCCTATCGCCTGGACCTGAGCGAAGGCACCCAGCTCCTGCTCGACCAGGCGAAGATGACGCTTGCGCCGCTGGCCATCGATGGCCCCGACGGCAAGGCGCTGATCCGCCTGGAAAGCCTGGAAATCGACGACACGTCGCTGGACCTGGCCGAACAGCGCGTCACCATCGGCAACCTGCGCAGCAGCAAGCTGGAAACCTGGGCCGCGCGCAACCCCGATGGCACGCTCGACTGGCAGGCGCTGTTCGCCCAGCCGGCACCATCGCCCAGCGCCGAACCGCAGCCACAGCCAGAACCCGCTGCCACAGAGTCCGAAGCGCCCACTGCCGACACCGCCAGCGCCCCCGGCGCCGCCCGTCCCTGGCAGGTACTGTTGCGCAACGCCGAACTGCGCGGCTACCGCATCCACCTCGCCGATCGCATGCCCGAACAGGATGTCGCGCTGGAGGTGGGTCCGCTCGACCTGACCCTGCGCGATTTCGACAGCCTCGGCACCTCGCCCTTCCAGCTCAACCTGCAGAGCGGCATCGGTCGCCAGGGCTCGCTGCAGGCCGAAGGCCAGCTGCAGCTCAGTCCTCCCAGCGGCAAGCTGGCCATCGGCACCCGCGACATCGACTTGCGCATCGCCCAGGCCTACCTCAGCCCCTTCGTGCATCTGGAGCTGCGCAGCGGCCTGCTCGACAGCCAGTTGAACGCCGAACTGCAGAGCACCGAACCGCTGGTCTTCGCCGTCACCGGTCAGGCCGACGTCACCCAGTTGCACACGCTCGACACCATCGGCAACCGCGACCTGGCCAAATGGGAACGCCTGCACCTGGAGGGCATCGACTACCGCCACCCGCAGAGCCTGAGCATCGCCAAGGTGCAACTGCAGAAACCGTACGCGCGTTTCATCATCAACCCGGATCAGACCACCAACATCAACGACCTGCTGGTCAAGCAAGCCGCGTCCCCGGCCAGCAGCGCGCAGGCGCCGCAACAGGCAGAGGCCAGCACACCACTGGCGCTGCACATCGGGGGGATCGAGATCGTCGACGGTTCGGCGAATTTCGCCGACCTCAGCCTGCTGCCGCCCTTCGGCACCGCCATCCAGAGCCTCAACGGGCGGATCGGCACCCTCGACAACCGCCAGCAAAAACCCGCCGCGGTGGATATCAAGGGCAAGGTCGACCGCTACGCGCCGGTCAGCATCAAGGGCCAGCTCACCCCCTTCGATCCATTGCAGAGCCTGGATATCGCCACCAGCTTCAAGCAGGTGGAACTGACCACGCTGACGCCCTATTCCAGCAAGTTCGCCGGCTATCGCATCCGCAAGGGCCGGCTCAACCTCGACCTGCACTACCGCATCCAGCGGGGCCAGCTGAATGCCGAGAACAAGGTGGTGGTCGAGCAACTGCAGCTGGGCGAGAAGGTCGACAGCCCGAGCGCAGTGGACCTGCCGATCCGCCTGGCGGTAGCGCTGCTGAAGGACACCAAGGGCACCATCTCCATCGAGCTGCCGGTCAGCGGCAACCTCAACGACCCGCAGTTCAGTGTCATGCCGATCGTCTGGCAGACCCTGCGCAACCTGGTGCTGCGCGCCGCACAGGCGCCGTTCAAGTTCATCGCCGGGCTGGTCGGCGGCGATCAGGTCGATCTCAGCCAGATCGCCTTCGCCGCCGGGAGTAGCGAGCTGGATGGCGAAGCACGCAAGGCACTCGACACACTGGTCCAGGCCCTGCAACAGCGTCCAACGCTGCGCCTGGAAGTCGAGGGCATGGGCGCCGCCGCCAGCGATGGCCCGCTGCTGGCCGAGCAGCGCCTGCAGCGCGAGTACCAGCAGACCCAGTACCGCATCCTGCAGCGCCGCGGCGACAAGGTGCCGGCCGATGCCAGCCTGCTGCAGGTGGATGAAGAGGACAAGGCCGTGCTGCTCGAGGGCATCTACCGCAGCCGCCTGAAGCAGCAACCGCCAGCGCAGTGGAAGGAGCTGGAGGACGAGGAGCGTGCCGTGCAGCTACACGATGCGGTCGTCACCTCCTGGGCACAAAGCAGCGCCCTGCTGCGCACGCTGAGCCGCGATCGTGCGGCGGCGATCAAGGGCTATCTGGTCGATCACGGGCTGGATGCCGAGCGGGTGTTCCTGCTCGACACCGGCACCACCGAAGCGCAGGCCGACGGCCGTGTCGCCACCGCTCTGCACCTGGGCAGCGAATGAAGCTGTCCGGCAAAGGCCTGCTGCCTGCCCTGCTGCTGTTTGCCTGCCTCGGCGCGAGCGCCGATACGCTGCGCTGCGGCAGCCAGCTGGTCAGCAGCGGCGACCGCGCCTTCGAGGTCGAGCGCAAGTGCGGCCCGCCAGCCCGGCGCGACCTGGTCGGCTACGGCCTGAGCCCCAACGGTCGGCAGGAATTCGTGCTGGAGGAATGGATCTACGGGCCGAACAACGGCACGTTCAGCATCCTTACGTTCGAGGGCAACCGCCTGGTACGTATCGAATCGCAGCGCACGCGATGAATCTTCAGGAGTCCGCATGCCCCGCTTTGCCCTGATCGCACTGCTCGTCGCGCTGGCCGGCGAACCGGCAAGTGCCTCATCCACCTTTCGCTGCAACAGCCGCCTGGTAAGCCTGGACGCCAGTACCGCGCAAGTGCGCGAGCGCTGCGGCGAACCCAGCAGCAGCGCGATGATCGGCTACAAGGAAGTCGTCGATGAGTACGGCTACCGCCAGGAAGTGATCGTCGAGGAGTGGGTCTACGGCCCGAGCCACGGCATGTACCACTACCTGCGCTTCGAGGGTAACCGCCTGCGCGGCATCGACAGCCAGCGCGGCAACTGAATGAAAAAACCCCACGCGAGGTGGGGTTCTGTCGGACCTTGGCGCCCGCTCTTACTCGGCGACCTTCAGGCCATCGGCGGACACCTCGGTCACGCCCTTGATATCCCGGGCCTTGGCGATGGCCGCCTCCTTCTCCGCCTCGGTCGCGACGGTGCCGGACAGCGACACTACGCCGTTCTTGGTTTCCACTTCGATCTCCATGCCCGGTGTGGCGTCCTCGGCCAGCAGCGTCGACTTCACCTTGGTGGTGATCCAGGTGTCGGATGCGGCGTCCTTGGCCTGCTCGACATTCTCATTGGTGGCCAGCATCACGGTGTCGGCTTTCTCGATAGCAGGCGTGCTGTCAGCCATGGCCACGCCGGCCAGCGGCAGGCTGAGAGCGGCAGTAACGGCGGCGGCAGTGAGAGCGTTCTGAATGGTTTTCATGGTGTCACTCCTGTTTCTCGTGGTTGCCCGGGCATTGCGCCGATCCCGGAGCTCAGGAGTTAAGAGCGCAAGCGCCGTGCCAAATCGCCCACACCATTAATCTTGTTTAAATTCAATCAGTTATAAAAACCCTCAGGCAACGACCAGCGTGCACTATGCACGTTTTGTCAACGCAACACTTGCAACTTGCAATCAGCCGGCGGGCGTACGTCGATCGGTGATGCTGTGTTGCCGCGGTCCCGATTGCACGGCGCCAGCGCAACAAAAAAGGCCCCGCAGGGCCTTTTCTGTTCACGAAGCGCTCACTCAGACGCCCGACGCTTCCGCCGCCGCCACGTCCTTGATCGAGAGCTTGATACGGCCGCGGTTGTCCACGTCCAGTACCAGCACTTTCACTTCCTGGCCTTCCTTGAGCACGTCGGTGACCTTCTCGATGCGCTGGTCGCTGATCTGCGAGATGTGCACCAGGCCATCCTTGCCCGGCAGGATGTTGACGAACGCGCCGAAGTCGACGATGCGCTCGACCTTGCCGACGTAGATCTTGCCGATCTCGGCTTCGGCAGTGATACCCAGCACGCGCTGCCTGGCCGCCTCGGCCGCTTCCTTGGTCTCGCCGAAGATCTTGATCGAGCCGTCGTCTTCGATGTCGATCGAGGCCTTGGTCTCTTCGCAGATGCCACGGATGGTGGCGCCGCCCTTGCCGATCACGTCGCGGATCTTGTCCTGGTCGATCTTCATCGCCAGCATGGTCGGCGCGTTGGCCGACAGCTCGCTGCGCGACTGGGCGATGACCTGGTTCATCTGGCCGAGGATGTTCAGGCGCGCTTCCAGGGCCTGGCCCAGGGCGATCTCCATGATCTCTTCGGTGATGCCCTGGATCTTGATGTCCATCTGCAGCGCGGTGACGCCCTTGGCGGTACCGGCTACCTTGAAGTCCATGTCGCCGAGGTGGTCTTCGTCGCCGAGGATGTCGGTCAGCACGGCGAACTTCTCGCCTTCCTTGACCAGGCCCATCGCGATACCGGCGACCGGCGCCTTCATCGGCACGCCAGCGTCCATCAGCGCCAGCGAAGCACCGCAGACCGAAGCCATCGAGCTGGAGCCGTTGGACTCGGTGATCTCGGACACCACACGGATGGTGTACGGGAACTCGTCCGCGTTCGGCAGCATGCCGGCGACGCCACGACGGGCCAGGCGGCCATGACCGATTTCGCGGCGACCGGTGGCGCCCATGCGACCACACTCGCCGACCGAGTACGGCGGGAAGTTGTAGTGCAGCATGAAGGGATCTTTCTTCTCGCCTTCCAGGGTGTCCAGCAACTGCGCGTCACGGGCGGTGCCGAGGGTAGCGACGACCAGCGCCTGGGTTTCGCCGCGGGTGAACAGCGCCGAGCCGTGGGTCTTGTCGAGCACGCCGACTTCGATGTTCAGGCCACGCACGGTACGCGTGTCGCGACCGTCGATGCGCGGCTTGCCGTTGACGATATTTTCGCGAACGGTGCGGTATTCGATCTCACCGAAGGCATCCTTCACTTCACCGGCGGACGGCTGGCCTTCTTCGCCGGAGAACTTGGCGACGATCTGGTCCTTCAGCTCGCCCAGGCGCGCGTAGCGGTCCTGCTTGATGGTGATGGTGTAGGCCTGGGAAATGGCGTCGCCGAACTCGCTGCGGATGGCGTCCAGCAGCGCGGTATTGGCCTGCGGAGCGGTCCAGTTCCAGCGCGGCTTGCCGGCTTCGGCGGCGAGCTCTTCGACAGCCTTGACCACGGCCTGGAATTCTTCGTGAGCAAACAGCACGGCGCCCAGCATCTGGTCTTCGGTCAGCTCGCGGGCTTCCGATTCGACCATCAGCACGGCGTCCTTGGTACCGGCCACGACCATGTCCAGGCTGGAAGCCTTGAGCTGCTCGTAGTTCGGGTTCAGCAGGTAGCCGGTTTCCGGGTGGAAGGCCACGCGCGCGGCACCAATGGGGCCGTCGAACGGAATGCCGGATACCGCCAGGGCAGCCGAGGTACCGATCATCGCCGCGATGTCCGGATCGGTCTTCTTGCTGGTGGAGATGACGGTACAGATGACCTGCACTTCGTTCTGGAAGCCTTCCGGGAACAGCGGACGGATCGGGCGATCGATCAGGCGCGAGGTCAGGGTTTCCTTCTCGGAAGGACGCGCCTCGCGCTTGAAGAAGCCGCCGGGGATCTTGCCGGCCGCATAGGTCTTCTCCTGGTAGTGCACGGAGAGCGGGAAAAAGCCTTTGCTCGGATCGGCGGTCTTGGCACCGGTTACGGCGACCAGTACGGCAACGTCGTCGTCAACGGTGACCAGCACGGCACCAGAGGCCTGGCGGGCGATACGACCCGTCTCCAGGGTTACGGTCGACTGACCGAATTGAAACTTCTTGATTACCGGATTCACGGTTTTTCCTTCTCTTTGTTGCCTTGGGGAAATGGGCAGAACGTCCGGGAGTCGGCCCGAAACGACCTGCAAGAAAGCCAAAAGCTGGAAGACCGAAGTCGATCCCGGGATATCCCGGTGTCAACTTCAGGCTTCCAGCTTCCGGCTCCCAGCTCGGGCGCGTCTTAGCGACGCAGACCCAGACGGCCGATCAGGGCGCTGTAACGAGTAGTGTCCTTACCCTTCAGGTAGTCCAGCAGCTTGCGGCGCTGGTTGACCATGCGGATCAGGCCACGACGGGAGTGGTGGTCCTTGCCGTTGGCCTTGAAGTGACCTTGCAGCTTGTTGATGTTGGCGGTCAGCAGGGCAACCTGCACTTCCGGAGAACCGGTATCGCCTTCAGCTTGCTTGTACTCGTTAACGATCTGGGCTTTTTCTTCAACGCTCAGTGCCATGATGGGCTCCTTGAGTGAACAGGCCGGGAACGGGTCCCGTGTTTAGTAGAGAGGAATGACCGCGCCTGTTGACAGCCACCCTCTGACGCAACGCGCGAACGCACTGCGCACCGGTCATTCCGACCGAATCAGTCGACGCGGCGCGATGCGCCCGTCTTCGCTCACCTCACCGATACCGATGAAGCGACCGGCGTGATCCTGTACGCGGACCATGCCATATTTCGGCGCCTCCGGCGCCCGCACCGGCTGCCCATGCAGCCAGTAATACGCACTGTGCTCGGAGAGCTGCAACAGCGGCCAGTGCTCCAGCCCGCTGTCCACCGGCTGCAGGAACTGATCCAGCGCCTCGGCACCGCCCTCTGCATGCGCCTGCTCCAGCGCCTCGAGCGTCACGGTCTGCGCCAGAGTGAATGGCCCAGCCTGAGTCCGGCGCAGTTCGGCGACATGCGCACCGCAGCCCAGCAGCTGGCCGAGGTCTTCGACCAGCGTGCGGATATAGGTGCCCTTGCTGCACGCCACGGCCAGACGCGCCTTGTCGCCATCGAGCGCGAGCAGTTCCAGGCGCGCAATACTAACAGAACGCGGCTCGCGCTCCACCACCTCGCCGGCGCGTGCCAGCTTGTACAGCGGCTGGCCATCGCGTTTGAGCGCCGAATACATCGGCGGCACCTGCTGGATGTCGCCGCGAAAGCGCGGCAGCAGCGCCTCCAGTTGTTCGCGCGCGATCGTCACCGGCTTGCGCTCGAGCACCTCACCCTCGGCATCCGCCGTAGTGGTGGTGACGCCCAGTTGCATGACCGTCTCGTAAGCCTTGTCGGCATCGAGCAGATACTGCGAGAACTTGGTCGCCTCGCCGAAGCACAGCGGCAGCACACCGGTGGCCAGCGGGTCGAGGCTGCCGGTGTGCCCGGCTTTCTCCGCGTTGAGCAGCCAGCGCACCTTCTGCAGCGCGGCGTTGGAGGTAAACCCGCGCGGCTTGTCGAGCAGGATGATGCCGCTGACGTTGCGGCGGACACGCTTGACCTGGGCCACGCTTATTCTTCTCCGCGCTCGTCGCCGTGCTTGCGATCTTCGGCGACCGCACGCTCGATCAGCGAGCTCAGCTCGACGCCGCGACGGATGCTGGCGTCGTAGTTGAAATGCAGCTGCGGCACACTGCGCAGCTTCATGGCCTTGCCCAACTGCATGCGCAGGAAGCCGGCGGCCTCGTTGAGGATGCGCAGGTTGCCCTTGACCGCCTCCTCGTCGTCATCCTGCCCCATGAGGGTGATGAAGATCTTCGCGTGGGACAGGTCGCGACTGACATCGACACCGGTGATGGTGACCAGCCCCAGCCGCGGATCCTTGATCTCACGCTGGATCAGCTGGGCCAGTTCGCGCTGCATCTGATCGCCGATACGCTGGGTACGGCTGAATTCTTTGGCCATATAAAACTGCCTCAAGCCTCAAGCCTCAAGCACTAAGCTTCAAGCTAAAAAAATACCAAAAAGCCAAACGGCAAGCTCAATCGGTGACCCTGGCCACCTCTTGAAGCTTGCCGCTTGAAGCTTGTCGCTGCCTGTCAGAGCGAGCGCGCCACCTCGACCTTCTCGAACACTTCGATCTTGTCGCCGACCTTGACGTCGTTATAGCTCTTAACACCGATACCGCATTCCATGCCGGCACGGACTTCGGCGACGTCGTCCTTGAAGCGGCGCAGCGATTCCAGCTCGCCTTCGAAGATCACCACGTCGTCGCGCAGCACGCGGATCGGGCGGTTGCGATGCACCATGCCCTCGGTGACCATGCAGCCGGCAACCGCGCCGAACTTCGGCGAACGGAACACGTCACGCACCTCGGCGATGCCCAGGATGTTCTCGCGCACATCGCTGCCGAGCATACCGGTGAGCGCCTTCTTGACGTCTTCGATGATGTCGTAGATGACGTTGTAGTAGCGCATGTCCAGGCCTTCGGCCTCGACGATCTTGCGCGCACCGGCGTCGGCGCGCACGTTGAAGCCGAAGACCACCGCATTGGACGCCAGCGCCAGGTTGGCATCGGACTCGGTGATGCCACCGACACCGCCGCCGACCACGCGCACCTGCACCTCATCGTTGCCCAGACCATTGAGCGAACCCTGCAGCGCTTCGAGCGAACCGCGCACATCGGCCTTGAGCACGATGTTGAGCGTCTTCTTCTCGTCCTGGCCCATCGTCTCGAAGATGTTTTCCAGCTTGCCGGCGTGAGCACGCGCCAGTTTCACCTCGCGGAACTTGCCCTGGCGGAACATGGCGACTTCGCGCGCCTTCTTCTCGTCGGCGACCACGGTGAGGTCGTCACCGGCCTCCGGCGTGCCATCCAGGCCGAGAATCTCCACCGGGATGGCCGGACCGGCTTCCTTCACCGGCTTGCCATTCTCGTCGAGCATGGCGCGCACGCGACCGAAGTTCACGCCGCACAGGACCATGTCGCCCTGGCGCAGGGTGCCATCCTGAACCAGTACGGTAGCCACCGGACCGCGGCCCTTGTCCAGACGCGATTCGACCACCACGCCGCGGCCGGGCGCCGACGGCGTGGCCTTGAGTTCGAGGATCTCGGCCTGCAGCAGGACAGCCTCGAGCAGCTCGTCGACGCCGGTACCCATCTTCGCGGAAACCGGAATGAACGGCGTGTCGCCGCCCCACTCCTCGGGGATCACATCGAGCGCGGCCAGGCCGTTCTTGATGTTGTCCGGGTTGGCTTCCGGCTTGTCGATCTTGTTCACCGCGACCACGATCGGCACGCCCGCCGCTTTCGCGTGCTGCACGGCTTCCTGGGTCTGCGGCATGACACCGTCGTCCGCCGCCACTACCAGGATGACGATATCGGTCGCCTTGGCGCCGCGGGCACGCATGGCGGTGAACGCCGCGTGGCCGGGGGTATCGAGGAACGTGACCATGCCGCGATCGGTTTCTACGTGGTAGGCACCGATGTGCTGGGTGATGCCGCCGGCTTCGCCGACCGCCACCTTGGCGCGACGGATATAGTCGAGCAGCGAGGTCTTGCCGTGGTCGACGTGACCCATCACGGTCACCACCGGCGCGCGGGTCATCGCCTCGCCTTCGAACTTCAGCAGCTCGGCCAGTTGCTCTTCCAGGGCGTTGTCGCTGACCAGCTTGACCTTGTGGCCGAGCTCCTCGGCGACCAGTTGCGCGGTTTCGCGATCGAGCACCTGGTTGATGGTGACCGGCGAGCCCATCTTGAACATGAACTTGATGACTTCGGCGGCCTTGACCGACATCTGCTGGGCCAGCTCGGCCACGGTGATGGTCTCGCCGATCGAGACTTCGCGCACGACCGGACCGGTCGGGCTCTGGAAGCCATGCGCATTGCGCTTCTTGAGCTTGGACTTGCCGCGACCGCCACGACGGAAGCCGTCGGCGTCGTCCTCGCCACTGCGCACAGTACGGGTCAGCGGCGCCTTGGCCTTGAGCGACGGGCGATGCTGCGCGTGCTTGCGATCACGCCGATCGTCATCGTCGCTGCGCGGCTTCTCGGTACGGCGCACTTCCTCCTTCTTGCGCTCATCGGCCGGAGCGGCCGCGACGGCAGGCTCGGCAACCGCCGGCGCGGCAGCGACCTCGGCAGCAGCGGGCTGAGCCGCCGCAACCTTGGCCTGCTGCTGTTGCGCCTGGCGACGGGCCTCTTCCTCGGCACGGGCGCGCGCCTCTTCTTCAGCCTTGAGGCGCGCCGCCTCTTCAGCAGCGCGCTGCTCTTCCAGCTCGCGCTGCTTCTCGGCCTCGATTTCATCCGGGCTGCGCTTGACGAAGGTTTTCTTCTTGCGCACCTCGACACTGATGGTCTTGCTGCCACCGACCTTCAGCTTGGTCGTGGTCTTGCGCTGCAACGTGATCTTGCGCGGCTCGTCCACCTTGGCGCCATGACTGTTTTTCAGATGAGCCAGCAGGGCCTGCTTTTCGTTATCGGTCACTACTTGCTCGGCGCTGGTGTGCGACAGTCCTGCCTCACGCATCTGCAGCAGCAGTCGCTCGACCGGTGTGTCGACCACTTGGGCCAGTTCTTTCACCGTGACTTGCGTCATGCATCTCTCTCCTCAGGCCGCTAATTACTTACTCGAACCAATGGGCTCGGGCGGCCATGATCAGCTTGCCGGCACGTTCTTCATCGATGCCGTCTATGTCGAGCAAGTCGTCGATCGACTGCTCGGCCAGGTCTTCACGGGTAATCACACCCCGCACAGCCAACTCGACCGCCAGTTCCTTATCCATGCCTTCCAGCGCGAGCAGATCCTCGGCCGGTTGCGCGTCCGCCAGCTTCTCTTCGGTGGCGATGGCCTTGGTCAGCAGGCGATCCTTGGCACGCGTACGCAGTTCGTTGACGATGTCCTCATCGAACCCCTCTATGCCGAGCATTTCCTCCATCGGGACGTAGGCGACTTCCTCCAGCGAGGTGAAGCCTTCTTCGACCAGCACCTGGGCCAGCTCCTCATCGACGTCCAGCTCGTCGATGAAGCTGCGCAGGATGTCGCCGGTCTCTTCCTGCTGCTTGGCCTGGATATCGGCCTCGGTCATCACGTTCAGCGTCCAGCCGGTCAGCTGGCTGGCCAAGCGCACGTTCTGCCCGCCACGGCCGATCGCCTGGGCCAGGTTGTCCTCGGCAACGGCGATATCCATGGCGTGGGCGTCTTCATCGACGATGATCGCCGCCACTTCCGCCGGCGCCATCGCGTTGATCACGAACTGGGCCGGATTGTCGTCCCACAGGACGATGTCGACGCGCTCACCGCCGATCTCACCGGAGACCGCCTGCACACGCGAACCGCGCATGCCGATGCAGGCGCCCTGCGGATCGATGCGCTTGTCCTTGGAGCGAACCGCGATCTTGGCTCGCGATCCCGGATCACGCGACGCCCCCATCACTTCGATCAGGCCCTCGGCGATTTCCGGCACTTCGATGCGGAACAGCTCGATCAGCATCTGCGGCGCGGTGCGCGACAGGATCAGCTGCGGGCCGCGGTTCTCCGTACGAATCTCCTTGAGCAGCGCACGCACGCGCGCGCCGACGCGGAAGGTTTCGCGGGCGATGATGTCCTCGCGCGCCAGCAGGGCTTCGGCATTGTTGCCCAGATCGACGATCACGCTGTCGCGGGTAACCTTCTTCACCGTCCCGGAGATGATCTCGCCGAGGCGATCACGGTAAGCCTCGACCACCTGGGCACGCTCGGCCTCGCGCACTTTCTGCACGATGACCTGCTTGGCGGTCTGCGCGGCGATACGACCGAACTCGATGGACTCGATCTTTTCCTCGAAGACATCGCCGAGCTTGGCATCCGCCTTGCGCTCCTGCGCCTGATCGAGCGCCAACTGGTAGGCCGGATCTTCAAAATGCTCGTCATCGACCACCGTCCAGCGACGGAAGGTTTCATAGCTGCCGTTGTGGCGGTTGATTTCCACACGCAGGTCGACTTCGTCTTCGTAGCGCTTCTTGGTTGCAGTGGCCAGGGCCAGCTCCAACGCCTCAAAAATGACACCAGCCGGCACGCCCTTTTCGTTGGACACCGACTCCACAACCAGCAGTACTTCTTTGCTCATCGTACGCCTCGCCTTTCGCAATCCATTGGGGTCCGCGGGATCCGCATTCAGTCAAAACGGGGGACTATGTTGGCCTTGTCGATCATGTCGACCGGCAGCAGATACTCATGATCGTCTACGAGTACCACCACATCCTGCTCCTCCACCCCGCGGAGAAGCCCCTGGAAATTGCGCCGCCCCTCGAAGGGGGAGCGCAGTTTGATTTTCACCTGCTCGCCCACATGGGCGGCGTATTGCTCCAACTTGAACAATGGCCGATCCATACCGGGGGAGGACACCTCGAGGGTGTAATCGACACTGATGGGGTCCTCGACATCGAGCACGCCACTGAGCTGACGGCTGACCTTCTCGCAATCGTCGATCAGAATGCCGTTGGCATGATCGATGTAGACACGCAGCAGCGAATGCCTGCCCTGGGAGAGGAACTCGACACCCCAACACTGGTAACCAAGCGCCTCGACCACCGGGGCCAACAAGGCCTGCAACTGTTCTAGCTTGCTCGACATCGAAGTCCCTCGCGCATGCTGTACAAACGAAAAATGGGCGAAACGCCCATCCCTTTGATCGCCCGAAAATGCCGGCGACCTGGCCTGAAGCCAATAAAAAACCCCTATGCAGGGGCTCTTCACTTCACTGGTTGCGGGGCTGGATTTGAACCAACGACCTTCGGGTTATGAGCCCGACGAGCTACCAGACTGCTCCACCCCGCGTCAAACTGGGCACGAATTGTACGATCATCCCAACAATTGGTCAACCGAAACCCTGAAACAAGAAAGCCCGCACTAGGCGGGCCTGCTTGTTTGGTACCGAGGAGGGGACTCGAACCCCTACAGCCTATGGCCACTACCACCTCAAGGTAGCGTGTCTACCAATTCCACCACCTCGGCAAAAACCTTACTGCTTCTCCTGGGCCGGAAGAACATCGCCCGTCGAGCTACGCTCTTCCAGAACCGGAACATCATTCACTGCAGGCTTGCTTGCCGGAACTTCCAGCACCGCCGGATCGGGCAGGCCAGCCTGTGAAACACTGTCAGCCTGCTGTTTGGCGAAAAACGCCAATCCCAGACTTGTCACAAAAAAAACGCCGGCAAGTATAGCAGTAAACCGACTCAGAAAGGTAGTACTACCTTGGCTTCCGAATACAGTGGCCGAAGCACCCGATCCGAAGGAAGCTCCCGCATCCGCTCCCTTGCCCTGCTGCAGCAATACCAGCACAACCACACCCAGGGCGACCAGCAGATGCACCACGATCACAACAGTCTGCAACATCTGATCACTTCCCCGCCGCGCGACAGATCGCGCCAAATTCGTTCGCTTTCAAAGAGGCTCCGCCGATCAGCCCGCCATCCACATCAACCTGGGCAAACAACTCAGCGGCATTTTCCGCCTTGACGCTTCCGCCATACAGAATCCGTAAGCCATCGGCGATGCGCAGATCTCGCTGCGCCACCACAGCCCGGATGGCTGCATGAACCTCTTGCGCCTGCCCGGGCGTAGCAGTCAGGCCAGACCCTATGGCCCAGACTGGCTCATATGCAACCACCGCAGACTCAAATGCCGCGACACCAAGCGTATCGAGCACGCCGTTCAACTGTCGCGACACCACATCAAGTGTCTTTCCCGCCTGACGCTCTTCCAGCGTCTCACCCACGCAGAGAACGGGTTTCAAACCATTCGCCTGCGCCGAAGAAAACTTTCGGCATACAACCTGATCGCTTTCGGCAAACAGGGATCGCCGCTCGGAATGCCCAACCAGAACCCAGGAACACCCCAGATCACGCAACTGCGCGGCCGACTCTTCGCCAGTCAAGGCTCCGAAGCCAGGCTCTGCCGAGCAATCCTGCGCCCCCACCGCGATCGCGGCATCTTCGAGATCGCTCAGGACCTGCGAAAGATGCATGGATGTCGGAAAAACGACGACATCCACATCGCCCGGAAGCTCCTCAACCCGAAGGGAGCGAATCAGCTCTGCGACGCTAGTGCGGGTACCGTTCATCTTCCAGTTACCAGCTACCATCTTGCGGCGCATGCTTTACCTCGTCGGTCAAAGTGGGCGCAGATGTTACTCAACCACCCACACGCTGGCAAGCAGATCACGCACAAACTTTTGCCACTACCTTGGCCAGCTCTTCGGCATGCTCGCGCACCTGCTTTTCATCATCGCCCTCGACCATGACCCGCACCAGCGGCTCTGTACCGGACTTGCGCAACAATACGCGCCCACGCCCGGCCATGCGCTGGGTGACATCATCACAGGCCGTCTGCACGTCAGGATGCGAGAGCGGATCAGTCCCGCCCGCGTAGCGCACGTTTATCAGAATCTGGGGGCACTTGTGCCAAGCGAGGCGCTCCTGGGCCAGGGATTGCCCTCGACGGCGCAGCGCCAGCACAACCTGCAATGCCGCGATGATGGCATCTCCGGTCGTCGTGTGCTGAGCACAGACGATATGCCCGGAATTCTCTCCCCCCAGCGGCCAGTTGCGCTCCAGCATCTCGGCAATGACATAGCGGTCGCCTACCTTGGCCCGCACGAACGGGATCTCGCGCGCTTTCAACGCCAGCTCCAGGCCGAGATTACTCATCAGCGTACCCACCACGCCGCCATTCAGGCGCTCGCGCTCCTGCAGGTCGGTAGCGATGATGTACAGCAGTTCGTCGCCATCCACGACCGCACCGGTGTGGTCGACCATCATCACGCGATCGCCGTCGCCATCGAAGGCGATGCCCATGTCCGCGCCATTCTCGACTACGGCCTTCTGCAGCTGGCCAACATGGGTCGAACCAACCTCGGCATTGATATTCAGCCCATCGGGCTGCGCCCCGATCACTACGACCTGGGCGCCCAGTTCGCGGAACACGCTCGGCGCCACTTTGTACGTGGCGCCGTGAGCGCAATCAATCACCAGCTTTAGGCCACTGAAGTCGGTACTGGTCGGCACGCTGCTCTTGCAGAACTCGATGTAGCGTCCCGCCGCGTCATTGATTCGCGACGCCTTGCCCAACTGAGCCGATTCGACGACCGTCATCGGCGCATCCAGCAGCTCCTCGATCATCAACTCGACCTCGTCCGGCAGCTTGGTGCCGCGGCCGGAGAAGAACTTGATGCCATTGTCATGATGTGGATTGTGCGAGGCGCTGATGACGATACCGGCCTCGGCGTGAAAGGTCCTCGTCAGATAGGCCACCGCCGGCGTCGGCATCGGCCCCAGCAATAGCACATCGGCACCCGCCGCAGAGAGCCCGGCCTGCAGCGCGGATTCGAACATATACCCGGAAATGCGCGTGTCCTTGCCGATCAGGATGCGGCACTTGCCCTGCTTGCGGAAGGCCATGCCCGCCGCCCAGCCCAGCTTGAGCATGAAATCCGGCGTGATGGGAAACTGCCCGACATGCCCGCGAATGCCATCGGTGCCGAAGTACTTTCTACCCATGAAAATCTTCCCTTTATTCTGCAGCCTGGACCGCAGCAATCATTCGAACCACATCAACCGTCTCGGCCACGTCATGCACGCGGATGATCTGCGCCCCCTTGGCGACCGCCAGCGCCGCCAGCGCAAGACTGCCGTAGAGCCGCTCATTCACCTCGCGCCCGAGAACCTTGCCAATCATGGTCTTGCGCGACACACCGACCAGCAGCGGCCGCCCCAGCGCATGCAGCCGCTCAAGATGCCGGAACAGACTGAGGTTGTGCGCGAGCGTCTTGGCGAAGCCGAATCCCGGATCCAGCACGATACGCTCGGCCTTGATGCCGGCGGCCACACACTCGGCCATGCGCTGCGCGAGGAAGTCACACACCTCGGTGGTCACGTCGGCGTACTGGGGATCGTCCTGCATATCGCCGGGCTCACCCCGCATGTGCATCAGGCAAACCGGCAAGCCGCTATCGAGCGCCGCATCCAAGGCTCCATCGCGACGCAGCGAGCGCACGTCATTGATCAGACCGGCACCAAGCCGAGCCACCTCTCGAATCACCGCCGGCGTCGAGGTATCGACGGAAATGACCACGTCCAGTTCACGAGCAATGGCTTCCACCACCGGCGCCACACGCTCAAGCTCCTCGGTCGGTGAAACCGCACGCGCACCCGGGCGGGTCGATTCCCCCCCCACATCAAGCAGAGTCGCCCCGGCGCGCACCATCGACTCGGCATGCTTCAGCGCCGCGTCTTGCAGTGCATAGCGCCCGCCATCGGAGAAGGAATCGGGAGTGACATTCAGGATACCCATCACTTGCGGACGGGATAAATCAAGAACCCGGCTACCACACGGTAGCCGGGCTGCAGACAACGTTTCGCTCATTTGGACGCCTTAAGGCTTAGTGTTCGCCGGCCGGGCCCCCGATCGGCGCTTCTGGTCGTCCGCCCTCGGGCTGGATCGGCGTACCGGAAGTTCCGGAGCCGCCCTGCCAGTCACGCGGTTCGCGTGGAGGTCGCCCGGCCATGATGTCGTCGATCTGCTCGGCATCAATGGTTTCGTATTTCATCAGGGCTTCGGCCATGCTGTCCAGCCGATCGCGATTATCCGCCAGGATCTGCTTGGCGGTGCCGTAGCAGTGATCGATGATGCTGCGTACTTCCTGATCGATCAGCTTGGCCGTTTCGCCCGATACATTGGCGTGCTGGCTCCCGGCGCTGCGGCCGAGGAATACCTCGCCCTCTTCCTCGGCATACATCAGCGGCCCGAGCTTCTCGGAAAGGCCCCACTTGGTGACCATGTTCCGCGCCAGCTGCGTGGCCCGCATGATGTCGTTGGACGCGCCAGTGGTCACGCCCTCGAAGCCGAGTGTCATCTCTTCGGCGATGCGTCCACCGAACAACGAGCATATCTGGCTGATCAGCGCACGCTTGGACAGGCTGTAGCGATCTTCTTCCGGCAGGAACATCGTCACGCCGAGCGCACGGCCACGCGGAATGATCGATACCTTGTAGACCGGGTCGTGCTCCGGCACCACACGACCGACGATCGCGTGCCCCGCCTCGTGATACGCGGTGTTGAGCTTCTCCTTCTCGGACATGACCATCGACTTGCGCTCGGCGCCCATCATGATCTTGTCCTTGGCCAGCTCGAATTCCTTCATCTCGACGATGCGCTTGCTGGCACGCGCGGCGAACAGCGAGGCCTCGTTGACCAGGTTGGCCAGATCGGCACCGGAGAAACCCGGCGTGCCACGGGCGATGACTGCCGGCTCGACGTCGTCGCCCACCGGAACCTTGCGCATGTGCACCTTGAGGATCTGCTCGCGGCCGCGGATATCCGGCAGCCCCACCACCACCTGACGGTCGAAGCGCCCCGGGCGCAGCAGGGCCGGATCAAGCACGTCCGGACGGTTGGTGGCGGCGATGACGATCACGCCATCGTTCATCTCGAAACCATCCATTTCCACCAGCAACTGGTTGAGCGTCTGCTCGCGCTCGTCGTGTCCGCCGCCGAGGCCGGCACCACGGTGGCGACCCACCGCATCGATCTCGTCAATGAAGATGATGCACGGCGCATGCTTCTTGGCCTGCTCGAACATGTCGCGCACACGGCTGGCACCGACACCGACGAACATCTCGACGAAGTCCGAACCGGAAATGGTGAAGAACGGTACCTTGGCCTCGCCGGCGATGGCCTTGGCCAGGAGCGTCTTGCCGGTACCGGGAGGGCCGACCATCAGCACGCCACGCGGGATACGACCGCCGAGGCGCTGGAACTTGCCCGGATCGCGCAGGAACTCGACCAGCTCGTGCACTTCCTCTTTAGCCTCGTCGCATCCAGCGACGTCGGCAAAGGTGGTCTTGACCTGATCTTCGGACAGCAGGCGCGCCTTGCTCTTGCCAAAGCTCATCGGCCCGCCCTTGCCACCCGCGCCGCCCTGCATCTGGCGCATGAAGAACATGAACACGGCGATGATCACCAGAATCGGGAAGCTCGCCACCAGCAGCTGCGTCCAGATGCTCTGCTGCTCCGGCTGCTTGCCTTCGATGATCACGTTGTTGTTGATCAGATCACCAATCAGGCCGTTGTCCTGGATCGCCGGGCGAATGGTCTTGAAGGTTTCGCCATCGCTACGCTTGCCGATGATCACGAAACCATCGACGGTCACGCGCTCGACACGCCCGTCCTTGACCTGCTCGATGAAGTCGGAATAGTTGAGCGTCTGCGGCTCGTTCGGGCTGGAAAAATTGTTCATCACCGTCACCAGCACAGCGGCGATGATCAGCCACAGGATGAGGTTCTTAGCCATGTCGTTCAAATTCACTACCCTCTGGAGCAGGCCCGCCAGACGGGGGTCTGCATGACGGCCGGATGCTTGCTCGGCCTAACTTACTACACAACGCGCACGAGCTGACAGCTCGTCTGTAACCCTATATGAAACGGCCTGACCGGCAAAACAGACACTGACTATCGCCCGGTCGGCTTTTCTCAATCGGCCTCGCCCTGCTGCCCCTTGAAACCTCGCGCCAGCAAATACTGTTCACGCGAGCGGTCGCGGGAGGACAGCGGCTTGCGCATCTGCACCTTGTCGAAGTTCTGCCGCACATCCTTCAGATAGGCATCGAAACCTTCGCCCTGGAAGATCTTGATCAGGAAATCGCCCCCCGGGCGCAGCACCCGCGTGGCGAGATCCAGTGCCAGCTCGCAGAGGAACATCGCACGCGGCTGATCGGACGCTCTCACCCCACTCATGTTGGGGGCCATATCGGAGATAACAAGGTCGACCGGGTGTTCGCCGATGGCGTCGAGGATCTGCGCGAACACCGCGTCCTCGGTGAAATCGCCCTGAATGAAGGTGACGTCGGCGATGCTGTCCATCGGCAGGATATCCGAGGCGATCAGCCGCCCCTTGTCGCCGATGACCCGGCTGGTGACCTGCGACCAGCCACCGGGCGCCGCGCCCAGATCGACCACGGTCATGCCGGGACGCAGGATGCGATCCTTCTCCTGGATCTCCAGCAGCTTGTAGCTGGCACGGGAGCGGTAGCCGTCCTTCTGCGCCATCTTCACATAGGGGTCATCGAAATGTTCTTTCAGCCAACGCGGGCTGGTCTTGGAGCGTGCCAAGCTGATACCTCATCTGTGCGGCCCGGAACCTGTCGGTTACACTAGCCGCCGTTTTTCAAGGGTTCTGACGCAAGGGTCGAAATATGCCGCTCACCAACGAGCAGAAGAAACACTACAAGTCCATCGGCCACCATCTGAAACCGGTTCTGATCGTAGCCGAAAACGGCCTCAGCGAAGGCGTGCTGGCCGAACTGGAGCGCGCCTTGAACGATCACGAGCTGATCAAGGTGCAGCTGCGCATCGCCGAACGCGAGGATCGCCACGCGCTGATGGAAGAGCTCTGCAAGACCGCGCGCTGCGAACTGGTCCAGAGCATCGGCAAGATGGCCCTGGTCTATCGCAAGAATCCGAAGGCCAACAAGCAGCTCTCCAATATTCACCGCTTCCAGGCCTGACTTTCCCAGGCCATACCTTCGCGAGACTCAGCCCTCACGCCCCGGTGGGGGCTGCAGCACCAGCAACAGCCCGCAAAACGCCATCGCCAGGTAGCTGAACAGCGACCAGTAGGACGATGCGAATACACCGCTGCGCTCGACGAAGAAACTGATGGCCAGCAGCAAAGCCGCCAACAGCAACTGACCGCGCAGCTCGGCCGTGAACCGCGCAAACCCGGTGAACGGAAGCAGCACCAACGCCTGCAATACCACGCAGAACCCGGCGAACCCCACCAGCAGCGGCCGCAGCGCCGCGGCCAGCTCGTCTACCAGCAGCGGCGCCAGCCCCACCTTGATCAAGGCGGGCAACACGACGAAGTGCAGCAGCCACAGACCGCCGACCCAGAACGTCTGGGCCAGCTGCCAGGTGATGGTGCCGCCGCGCACGGGGCGGCGCTCAGATATGGCGAACCTCGACGATCTCGTATTCGATCAGCCCGCTGGGCGTCTTCACCGCGACCACGTCGCCCTCTTCCTTGCCGACCAGCGCACGGGCGATCGGCGAACTCACCGACAGTTTGCCCTGCTTGATGTCCGCCTCATCGTCACCGACGATCTGGTAGGTCACCTGCTCGTCGGTCTCGACGTTGGCGATATCCACGGTGGTGCCGAAGATCACCTTGCCGGTCGGGGCGATATTGGCGATATCGATGACCTGCGCATTCTGTAGGCGACCTTCGATGTCACGAATCCGTGCCTCGACCATGCCCTGCTGCTCGCGCGCGGCGTGGTATTCGGCGTTTTCCTTGAGGTCACCCAGTTCGCGCGCTTCGGCGATGGCCTGGGTGATCTGCGGACGCAGTACGGTTTTCAGGTGCTTGAGTTCTTCTTCCAGGGCGCGCGCGCCCTGGACAGTCATGGGGAACTTGGTCATGCGTGGATTCCTGCATGGAGATCCTGCAAGCGGCGCACGGTCTTCTCGGGACCGAACTTGAGCGCCTCACAGATCGCCTGACCACCGGCGATGGTGGTGGTGATGCAGATCTTGTGCTGCAGGGCATTGCGACGAATGGAATACGAATCGGCGATCGACTGCCGTCCCTCGGTGGTATTGATGATCAGCGTGACTTCGTCGTTCTTGATCATGTCGACCACGTGCGGCCGGCCTTCGGTCACCTTGTTCACGCGGCGCACCGGCAATCCGGCGGCCTCGATGATGCGCGCCGTGCCGGCAGTGGCGACCACTTCGAAGCCCAGCCCGATCAGATCGCGGGCGACCTGCTCGACGTAGGGCTTGTCGTCTTCGCGCACGCTGAGGAAGGCGCAACCGGAGGTCGGCAGGATTTCGCTGGCACCCAGCTGGGCCTTGGCGAAGGCTTCGGCGAAGCTGTCGCCGACGCCCATCACCTCGCCGGTGGACTTCATTTCCGGGCCGAGGATGGTATCCACGCCAGGGAACTTGGCGAAGGGGAATACCGCTTCCTTGACGCTGAAGAACGGCGGGATGATTTCCTTGGTGAAGCCGATCTCGGCCAGGGTCTTGCCGGCCATGACGCGCGCGGCGACCTTGGCCAGCGACTCGCCGATGCACTTGGAAACGAACGGCACGGTGCGCGAAGCACGCGGGTTCACTTCCAGCACGTAGATGTCCTCGCCCTGCACCGCCATCTGCACATTCATCAGGCCGACCACGTCGAGTTCCAGCGCCATCTTGCGCACCTGCTCGCGAATCTCGTCCTGGATGTGCTGCGACAACGAATAGGCCGGCAGCGAACAGGCGGAGTCACCGGAGTGCACACCGGCCTGTTCGATGTGCTGCATGATCGCGCCGATCACCACCTGCTCGCCGTCGCACACCGCATCCACGTCCACCTCGATGGCGCAGTTGAGGAAGTGGTCGAGCAGCACCGGGCTGTCATTGGAGACCTGCACGGCTTCGCGCATGTAGCGCTTGAGCTCTTCTTCCTCGTAGACGATTTCCATCGCCCGACCGCCGAGTACGTAGGACGGACGCACCACCAGCGGATAGCCGATGGCCTTGGAGGCGGCGATGGCTTCCTCCTCGCTGCGTGCGGTAGCGTTCTGCGGCTGGCGCAGGTTCAGGCGCTGGACCATCTGCTGGAAGCGCTCGCGGTCTTCGGCGCGGTCGATGGCGTCCGGGCTGGTACCGATGATCGGTACGCCGGCCTCTTCCAGCGCACGGCAGATCTTCAACGGCGTCTGCCCACCGTACTGCACGATGACGCCCTTGGGCTGCTCGACGCGGACGATCTCCAGCACGTCTTCCAGGGTCACCGGTTCGAAGTACAGGCGGTCGGAGGTGTCGTAGTCGGTGGAGACGGTTTCCGGGTTGCAGTTGACCATGATGGTCTCGTAGCCGTCTTCACGCATGGCCAGCGCCGCGTGCACGCAGCAGTAGTCGAACTCGATGCCCTGGCCGATACGGTTGGGGCCGCCGCCGAGGATCATGATCTTGTCGCGGCTCGAGGCATTGGCCTCGCACTCTTGCTCGTAGGTCGAGTACATGTAGGCGGTGTCGGTGGCGAACTCGGCGGCGCAGGTATCGACGCGCTTGTACACCGGCAGCACCTTGAGCTTGTGGCGGTGGCTGCGCAGGTTCTTCTCGGTCACGCCGAGCAGCTTGGCCAGGCGCGCGTCGGAGAAACCCTTGCGCTTGAGCTTGTACATCAGGTCGCGATCGATGCTGGACAGCCCCAGGGTCTTGACCTGCTCCTCTTCCTTGACCAGATCCTCGATCTGCACCAGGAACCACGGGTCGATCTTGGTCAGGGCGAACACGTCCTCGATGCTCTTGCCGGCGCGGAAGGCGTCGGCGACGTACCAGACGCGCTCGGCACCCGGCACGGTCAGCTCGCGCTTGAGCGTGCTCTCGGCCTCGGCATCGGCGAGGTTCAGCTTCGGATCGAAACCGGTGGCGCCAACTTCCAGACCGCGCAGGGCTTTCTGCATGGACTCCTGGAAGGTCCGGCCGATGGCCATGACTTCACCCACGGACTTCATCTGGGTGGTCAGGCGCGCGTCGGCCTTGGGGAATTTCTCGAAGGCGAAACGCGGGACCTTGGTCACCACGTAGTCGATCGCCGGCTCGAAGGACGCCGGGGTGCGCCCGCCGGTGATATCGTTCTGCAGCTCGTCGAGGGTATAGCCGACGGCCAGCTTGGCGGCGATCTTGGCGATGGGGAAGCCGGTGGCCTTGGAAGCCAGTGCCGAGGAACGCGACACACGCGGGTTCATCTCGATGACGACCATGCGCCCGGTGTTCGGGCAGATACCGAACTGCACGTTGGAGCCGCCGGTTTCCACGCCGATCTCGCGCAGCACCGCCAGGGAGGCGTTGCGCATGATCTGATATTCCTTGTCGGTCAGCGTCTGTGCCGGAGCCACGGTGATCGAGTCGCCGGTGTGCACGCCCATCGGGTCGAAGTTCTCGATGGAGCAGACGATGATGCAGTTGTCCTTCTTGTCGCGGACCACCTCCATCTCGTATTCCTTCCAGCCGATCAGCGACTCGTCGATCAGCAGCTCGCTGGTCGGCGACAGGTCCAGACCGCGCGCGCAGATCTCCTCGAACTCCTCGCGGTTGTAGGCGATGCCGCCGCCGGTGCCGCCCATGGTGAAGGACGGGCGGATGATGCAGGGGAAACCGACCTTGTCGAGTACGCCGTAGGCTTCATCCATGTTGTGCGCGATGCCGGACACCGGGCAGGCCAGGCCGATATCACGCATGGCCTTGTCGAAGCGCGAGCGATCCTCGGCTTTGTCGATGGTGTCGGCGTTGGCGCCGATCATCTCGACGCCGAATTTCTCCAGCACGCCGTGCTTTTCCAGGTCCAGCGCACAGTTCAGCGCGGTCTGGCCGCCCATGGTCGGCAGCAGCGCGTCGGGACGCTCCTTCTCGATGATCTTGGCCACCGTGGCCCACTTGATCGGCTCGATATAGGTGGCGTCGGCCATCGCCGGGTCGGTCATGATGGTGGCGGGGTTGGAGTTCACCAGGATGACGCGGAAGCCTTCTTCCTTCAGCGCCTTGCACGCCTGCGCGCCGGAATAGTCGAACTCACAGGCCTGGCCGATGACGATGGGGCCGGCCCCGAGGATCAGGATGCTCTTTATGTCTGTACGCTTAGGCATGGGACTCTCGTTGCAATAATCAGGACAGGGTTGCGGTGGCCAGCTTCACACCAAAGCCGACGAACAGGGCGCCGACGCCCGAAGTGGCGCCGGCGGCCAGCCGTTGCCGCCGACGGAACCAGGCCGCCAGCCGCACACCGGTAAAAATCAGGAAACTCAGATACAGCGCGCTGATCAGTTCGAGGACCGCGCCCAGCACCAGGAACGATAGCCCCGGATGGGCGTACGCGGGATCGACGAACTGGATGAAGAAGGAAATGAAGAACAGGATCGCCTTCGGGTTCGACAGGCTCAGCAGCAGCGCCTTGCGAAACGGCTGGTAGACGTCCACACGCTCGGCCTGCGCCACGACCGCCTCGGGATGGCGCAGCCGCTGCCAGGCACCGCGCAGCATGCCGACACCGAGATAGCAGAGGTACGCCGCGCCGAGGTACTTGAGGCCGCTGAACAGCATCGGCTCGGCCTTCAGCAGCGACGCCACGCCGAGCGCCGACAGCAGCATCAACACTGCATCGCCGAGGAACACGCCGCAGGCGGCACGATAGCCGGTCGCCACGCCACGCTGGGCCGACGTCGCCAGGACGAACAACGAGTTCGGACCGGGCAACAGGACGACGAAAACCACACCTAGCACGTAGGTCCAGAAATCGGTTATCCCCAGGGTCGGCATGGCAGCCCTCCTCAGCGCCGCGCAGCCATCGCCGCGATGAAGCGATCGAACAGCGGCGCCACGTCGTGCGGGCCCGGGCTGGCTTCCGGGTGACCCTGGAAGCTGAACGCGACCTTGTCGGTGCGCTCGATGCCCTGCAGCGTGCCGTCGAACAGCGACTTGTGGGTGGCGCGCAGATTGGCCGGCAGACTCGCCTCATCCACTGCGAAACCGTGGTTCTGGCTGGTGATCATCACCACGCCGCTGTCCAGATCCTGCACCGGATGGTTGGCGCCGTGGTGGCCGTTTGGCATCTTCATCGTCCGGGCGCCGGATGCCAGGGCCAGCAACTGATGGCCCAGGCAGATGCCGAACACCGGGATATCGGTCTCGAGGATGTCCTGGATCGCCTTGATCGCGTAGTCGCACGGCTCGGGGTCGCCCGGGCCGTTCGCCAGGAAGATGCCGTCAGGCTTGAGCGCCAACGCTTCGCTCGCCGGCGTTTGCGCCGGCAGCACGGTGATGCGGCAGCCGCGCGCGACCAGCATGCGCAGGATGTTCAGCTTCATGCCGTAGTCATACGCCACCACGTGGTAGGGCAGCTCAGCGGCCGGGATTTCCGGGTGGCTGTCGGTCTTCAGGTCCCACACGCTGGAGCGCCACTCGTAGCGTTCGGTGGTGCTGACCACTTTGGCCAGGTCCATACCCTTGAGGCCCGGGAAGCTGCGCGCCAGTTCCAGCGCCTTCTCCTCGGTGGCATCCGCACCGGCTAGGATGCAGCCGTCCTGGGCGCCCTTCTCGCGCAGGATGCGGGTCAGCCGGCGGGTGTCGATGCCGGCGATGGCGACGGTGCCGTTGGCCTTCAGATAGTCGGGCAGCGACTGCTTGTTGCGCCAGTTGCTGGCCAGCAGCGGCAGATCGCGGATGACCAGACCGGCCGCCCAGACCTGACGAGCCTCGGCATCTTCCGGCGTGGTGCCGGTGTTGCCGACGTGCGGGTAGGTCAGCGTGACGATCTGCTTGGCGTAGGAAGGATCGGTGAGGATTTCCTGATAGCCGGTCATGGCGGTGTTGAAGACCACCTCGCCAATGGTTTGCCCATCGGCGCCGATGGATTCGCCGCGAAAGATGCTGCCATCGGCTAGGGCCAGGATGGCTGGCGTAGTGGCTGGCTTAGTCAAGAGACCTCCCGTAGATCAAGGCTGGAGCAGACGCAGATTGTAAAAAAGCGGGATGACGTGTGAAGGTCATCCCGCTTTTTATTGGATTCATCTCTGCGCAACTTTTAGTGGACACACTAAAGCGGGAAGCTTACAGAAAACCCACTTTCCGGTCCAGTCAATATAGCCTGCAAGCCGAGCGCGAGCAGACGGGACGCCTTCCGCAGGCGCAGAAACTCACTTGAGACCCAGCACATCCTGCATATCGTAAAGCCCGGCAGGCCTGCCCTCCAGCCAGAGCGCGGCACGCACCGCACCCTTGGCGAAGGTCATGCGACTGGAGGCCTTGTGCGTGATCTCCACCCGCTCGCCATCGGCCGCGAACAGCACGGTGTGATCGCCGACCACGTCGCCGGCGCGTACCGTGGCGAAGCCAATGGTCTCGCGCGCACGAGCACCGGTCTGGCCTTCGCGACCGTACACCGCGACCTCCTGCAGGTCGCGACCGAGCGCTTCGGCCACCACTTCCCCCATGCGCAGCGCGGTGCCCGAGGGCGCGTCCACCTTGTGCCGGTGATGTGCCTCGATGATTTCGATGTCGACCTCGTCGCCGAGCACCCGCGCCGCGGTATCCAGCAGCTTGAGGCAGAGGTTCACGCCAACGCTGAAGTTGGCGGCGAAGACGATCGGAATCTCCCGGGCCGCGACAGCCAGACGCTCCTTCTCCTCCGGCGAGAAGCCGGTGGTGCCGATCACCATCGCCTTGCCGGCACGCCGACAGACTTCGAGGTTCTTCAGCGTCACCGAGGGATGGGTGAAGTCGATCAGCACATCGAACTCGTCCACCGCCCGCGCCAGATCGCCACTGAGCGGCACGCCAAGACGGCCGATCGCCGCCAGCTCGCCCGCGTCGGCACCGACCAGGGTGCTGTCCGGCCGATCCACCGCCGCCGTCAGTCCGGCGGCCCCCGCCGTCTGTTGCACCGCCTCGATCAGGGTCTTGCCCATGCGCCCGGCGGCGCCCATCACTGCAATACGTCGCATAGCATCAGCTCCAAGCTGCAAGCCTCAAGCTGCAAGCCAAGCGCAACATCCTCTTGCAGCTTGGAGCTTGGAGCTTGCGGCTGATTTCAAACATCACCAAAAAAGCGCTTCACGCCCTCGAACCAGCCACTGGCCTTCGGCGAGTGGGACGTGTCGCCCTGCAGCGTGCCGCGGAACTCCTCGAGCAGCTCGCGCTGACGCTTGCTCAGATTGACCGGCGTCTCGACCACCACCCGGCACATCAGGTCGCCCGCCGCGCCGCCGCGCACCGGTGCCACGCCCTTGCCGCGCAGGCGGAACTGCTTGCCGGTCTGCGTGCCCTCGGGAATCTTCAGCTTGACCCGGCCATCCAGCGTCGGAACTTCCAGCTCGCCGCCCAGCGCCGCATCGGCAAAGCTGATCGGCACCTCGCAGTACAGGTGCTTGCCATCACGCTGGAAGATCGCATGTTCGCGCACGTTGACCACTACATACAGGTCGCCCGCCGGCCCGCCCTGAGTACCCGCCTCGCCTTCGCCGGAGAGGCGGATGCGGTCACCGGTATCGACGCCCGCCGGCACCTTGACCGACAGCGTCTTCTGCTCTTCCACCCGACCCTGACCGTGGCAGCTGCCGCACGGATCGGAAATCATCTTGCCGCTGCCGTGGCAGCGCGGACAGGTCTGCTGCACCGAGAAGAAGCCCTGCTGCATGCGCACCTGACCGATGCCGCCGCAGGTGGTACAGGTCACCGGGCTGGTGCCCTTCTTCGCGCCGGAACCATCGCAGGTCTTGCACTCGGCCAGCGTCGGCACACGGATGGTGACCGTGGTGCCGCGCACCGCCTCTTCCAGGTCCAGTTCCAGGGTGTAGCGCAGATCGCTGCCACGCTGGGCACCGCCACGCGAGGCGCCGCGCGCGCCGCCGAAGAAGTCACTGAACACATCGCCGAAGATGTCGGAGAAGTTGGCGCCGCCGTAGCCGGCACCCGCACCGGCGCCCATCTGCGGATCGACGCCGGCATGGCCGTACTGGTCGTATGCCGCGCGCTTGCTCGCATCGGAGAGCACCTCATAGGCTTCGTTGGCTTCCTTGAAAGCCTCCTCGGCCGCCTTGTCATCCGGATTGCGGTCGGGGTGATGCTTCATCGCAAGGCGACGGTAGGCTTTCTTCAGCTCCGCCTCGCTGGCGCCGCGCTCGACACCCAGCACCTCGTAAAAATCACGCTTGGCCATATGTTTCCTGAACCCTCAAATTCGTGCCCTCCAGACACGCCGACGCGGGAGCAAGCCCCCGCGCAGCGGTTGCGCCCGCCCGGACGACGCCAGGGCGGGCAGGAGCGGAAGCAAGCCGGAGCTTACTTGTTGTCCTTGACCTCTTCGAACTCGGCATCGACCACGTCGTCGCCCGCCTGGTCCTGGTCCGCCGCCGGCTGACCTTCGGCGCCCTGCGGCTGCTCGGCGTACATCTTCTGCGCCAGCGGCGTGGAGGCCTGGGAGACCGCCGCGATCTTGGCCTCGATCTCGGCCTTGTCGTCGCCCTTGATCGCCAGCTCCAGTTCGCCGATGGCCTTCTCGATGGCCGTCTTGTCGTCGGCACTGGCCTTGTCACCGGCCTCGGTCAGCATCTTGCGCGTGGCATGGACCAGCTGGTCGCCCTGGTTGCGTGCACTCACCAGCTCCTCGAACTTGCGGTCTTCCTCGGCGTTGGCCTCGGCGTCGCGCACCATCTGCTCGATCTCTTCCTCGGACAGACCGGAGTTGGCCTTGATCACGATCGACTGCTGCTTGCCGGTGGCCTTGTCCTTGGCGGACACGTGCAGGATGCCGTTGGCGTCGATGTCGAAGGTGACCTCGATCTGCGGCATGCCGCGCGGCGCCGGCGGAATGTCGGCCAGGTCGAAGCGGCCCAGCGACTTGTTCTGCGCCGCCTGCTTGCGCTCACCCTGCAGCACGTGGATGGTCACCGCACTCTGGTTGTCGTCGGCGGTGGAGAACACCTGCGACTTCTTGGTCGGGATGGTGGTGTTCTTCTCGATCAGCGCGGTCATCACGCCACCGAGGGTCTCGATGCCCAGGGTCAGCGGGGAAACGTCGAGCAGCAGCACGTCCTTGACGTCACCAGCCAGCACCGCGCCCTGGATCGCGGCGCCCATCGCCACGGCTTCGTCCGGGTTGACGTCCTTGCGCGCTTCCTTGCCGAAGAACTCGGCGACCTTCTGCTGCACCAGCGGCATGCGGGTCTGGCCGCCGACCAGGATCACGTCGTCGATCTTGCCGCTGTCGATGCCGGCATCCTTCAGCGCGATACGGCACGGCTCCAGGGTGCGCTGCACCAGGTCCTCGACCAGCGATTCCAGCTTGGCGCGGGAGATCTTCACGTTGAGGTGCTTGGGACCCGACGCATCGGCGGTGATGTACGGCAGGTTGACGTCGGTCTGCTGGCTGGAGGACAGCTCGATCTTGGCCTTCTCGGCGGCTTCCTTCAGACGCTGCATGGCCAGCGGGTCGCCCTTGAGGTTCATGCCGCTTTCTTTCTTGAATTCGTCGACGAGATAGTCGATCAGGCGGATGTCGAAGTCCTCACCACCGAGGAAGGTGTCACCGTTGGTGGCCAGCACTTCGAACTGGTGCTCACCGTCGACTTCGGCGATCTCGATCACCGACACGTCGAAGGTACCGCCGCCCAGGTCATAGACGATCACGGTGTGGTCGCCCTTGGCCTTGTCCATGCCGTAGGCCAGCGCAGCCGCGGTCGGCTCGTTGATGATGCGCTTGACGTCCAGACCGGCGATGCGACCGGCGTCCTTGGTGGCCTGGCGCTGGCTGTCGTTGAAGTAGGCCGGCACGGTGATGACCGCTTCGGTGACCGGCTCGCCCAGATAGTCCTCGGCGGTCTTCTTCATCTTCTTCAGCACTTCGGCGGAAATCTGCGGAGGCGCCATCTTCTGGCCCTTCACTTCCACCCAGGCGTCGCCGTTGTCGGCCTTGACGATGCTGTACGGCACCATCTTGATGTCCTTCTGCACGACGTCTTCTTCGAAGCGACGGCCGATCAGACGCTTGACTGCATACAGGGTGTTCTGCGGATTGGTGACCGCCTGACGCTTGGCGGACTGACCGACGAGGGTCTCGCCATCATTGGTGTACGCGATGATCGACGGAGTGGTACGGCCGCCTTCGGCGTTCTCGATGACCTTGACGTTGCCGTTTTCCAGAATGGAGACACAGGAGTTGGTGGTCCCCAGGTCGATACCGATGATCTTTCCCATTTAATCTCTCTCCCGAATTTCGATTGGTCCGCGCCTGTTTACCGGCTGCGGTAACACAAAAACGCTTGGCTAACAGATGGGGGTCGCCCGCCCGAATTCAAGCCTGCTCGTCGATCGAAGGCACCGCTTGCGAAGGCGCCTTGCTGACCACGACCATCGCCGGGCGCAACAGGCGACCGCTGAGCAAGTAGCCCTTCTGGAACACCTTGAGCACGCTGCCCGGCTCGGCATGGGTGCTCTCTTCCATCGCCATTGCCTGGTGATGTTCCGGATTGAACGGCTCGCCATGCGGGTCGATCTGCGTCAGCTGATGGCGCGCCAGCGTGTCGAGCAGCAGCTTGAGGGTCAGCTCGAGCCCCTCGCGCACCGACTTGACCGCTTCGTCGTCCGGCTTCGACAGCTCGAGACCGCGCTCCAGACTGTCGGCCACGGCCAGCAGATCGCCGGCGAATTTCTCCAGCGCGAACTTGTGCGCCTTCTCCACGTCCTGCTCGGCGCGCCGGCGGATGTTCTGCATCTCGGCCGCGACCCGCAGCGACTGATCCTGGGCGGCCGCCAGCTGCTCTTCGAGCGACTGCACGCGGGCAGCCAGATCGTCACTGGCAGCGGTCTGATCCTGTTCTTCAAGGGTCTGATTTTCCAGGTTCTGCTCGTCGGCCATGCGTCCTCCTCATCTCGATACGATTGCGGGCGACCGCCCGCGCTTGTGCCGCTATATGGGGGCACCCTCGTGCGGTTCAAGGGCAGCTCGCTGCCGACACCGACATGACGTACATCGACCAATCACGCGCCGCACGCAAACCCAATCCGTCGGAGGCATATTGTGGTCGCAACGAAAAGCACTGTATAAATAGCCAGCCTCACAATCCGGAGCGCCACCATGCTGGTTCATCTTTCGGTTCACAACTACGCCATCGTCGAACACCTGGACCTCGAACTGAAACGCGGCATGAGCGTGATCAGCGGCGAAACCGGCGCGGGCAAATCGATCATGCTCGACGCCCTCGGCCTCGCACTGGGCGACCGTGCCGACAGCAGCGTGGTGCGCCTGGGCGCCGACAAGGCGGACATTCTCGCCAGCTTCGACCTGGACGACATTCCCGACGCCCGTGCCTGGCTCGCCGAGCGCGACCTGGATAACGACGGCCCGTGCATCCTGCGCCGGGTGATCACCGCCGAGGGGCGCTCGCGCGGCTACATCAACGGCGCACCCTGCCCGCAGGGCGACCTCAAGGCGCTCGGCGAACTGCTGATCGACATCCACAGCCAGCACGAGCACCAGTCGCTGCTCAAACCCGACACCCACCGACGCCTGCTCGACGAATACAGCGCCAGCCAGGAACTCGCCCGCCAGGTGCAGCTCGCGGCCCAGCGCTGGCGCCAGACGCAACAGGCGCTCGAACGACTGAGCAACAGCAGCGACGAACAACGCGCGCGTCAGCAGTTGCTCAGCTATCAGCTCGAAGAACTGGAAAACCTTGCGCTCGCCGAGGGCGAACTCGAACAGCTGGAACAGGAACACAAGAACCTGGCCAACGCCGGACAACTGCTTGACGCCTGCCGCCAGGTGACGGAGCTGTGCAGCGAGAACGACGCTGGCAACGTGCTCTCCGCACTGACCTCGAGCCTGCAGCGCCTGGCCGCGTTCCAGAACCACGCTGGCGCGCTCGGCGAAGCCGTCAACCTGCTGGCCAGCGCGCAGATCCAGGTCGAGGAGGCGGTCGGCGAACTCAATCGCTTCGTCGATCATTTCGATGCCGACCCCCAGCGCCAGCAAGCGCTGGAAGAACGTCTGGACACCATCTACACGCTGGCCCGCAAGCACCGCGTGCAGCCTGCCGAGCTGGTCGCACTGCAGCAGCGCCTGCTGGACGAACTGGAAGACCTGAACGCGGACGACGAAGCCATCGAGCGGCTGGGCGAGGAACTGGCGGCCTATGCCCGCCACTACGAGGAAAAAGCCACAGAGCTGAGCCGCATCCGCCAGGCGGCGGCCGGGGAACTGGCGCTCGCCGTGGAAGCCGAAATCCAGCGCCTGGGCATGCCCGGCGGACGTTTCAGCGTGACGCTGAAGCCAGCCGCCGAGGGCGACTACCCGCCCTACGGCTTCGAGCAGGTGGAATTTCTCGTCAGCGCCAACCCCGGGCAGCCGCTGCGCCCGCTGGCCAAGGTTGCCTCGGGTGGCGAACTGTCGCGCATCAGCCTGGCGATTCAGGTCATCACCGCGCAGACCTCGCGCGTGCCGACACTGGTCTTCGACGAGGTGGATGTCGGCATCGGCGGCCCGACCGCGGAAATCGTCGGCCAGTTGCTGCGCCGGCTCGGCGAACGCGGCCAGGTGCTGACCGTCACCCACCTGCCGCAGGTCGCCGCCCAGGGCCACCACCACCTGTTCGTGCACAAGGCTCGCGACAGCGAACAGACGCGCACCGCCGTCGCCGAACTGCATGGCCGCGGCCGCATCGAGGAAATCGCCCGCATGCTCGGCGGCGTCGACCTCACCGAGCAGTCACTGGCGCACGCACAACAAATGGTCACGGCCGCACAGACCTGAACGCCGGTACGCCAGGCATGAAAAAAGCGACCCTCAAGTCGCCTTTCTTTTTTATACGCCGAAGGTTTTCAGTCTTTCTTGCGCACGTAGAGCACCAGATTGTGATCGACCAGCTCATAGCCATGACGCTTGACGATCTCTTTCTGCAGCTTTTCGATTTCCGGATCGAAAAATTCGATGACCTCGCCACTGTCGACGCAGACCATATGGTCGTGGTGACCGCTATCGGCCAACTCGAATACGGCGTGCCCGCCATCGAAGTTGTGCCGAACCACCAGTCCCGCGGCCTCGAACTGCGTCAGCACGCGATAGACCGTCGCCAATCCGACATCTTCACCCGCCTCCATGAGCGCCTTGTAGACATCTTCCGCACTCATGTGCCGCTGATCCGCGGTATCCAGCATCTGCAGGATCTTGACCCGAGGCAGGGTTACTTTCAGACCAACTTTTCGTAGTTCGTTATTTTCAACCATGGGTGGCTTTCTCGCTGCTGCTGTTTCGCAGCCTCCTTCAATGCAGGTATGATCCGGGTTTCGTTGCCCAGCCAAGATAGTGGAAGTCACCCACCGATGCAAAACACCAAGCTCATGCTGACCGGCCTCACGCTCGTGGGCTTGTTCGCACTCGCCGGTTGTTCTTTTCCCGGGGTTTACAAGGTCGATATTCAACAGGGCAATGTCGTCACGCAGGACATGATAGACCAGCTGCGCCCCGGAATGACCCGCAAGCAGGTGCGCTTCATCATGGGCAGCCCGCTGATCACCGACACTTTCCACGCCAACCGTTGGGACTACCTGTACAGCATCCAGCCCGGCGGCAGCATTCGGCAGCAGGAGCGCGTGAGCCTGGTCTTCGGCGATGGCGATCAACTGGTCGGCCTGGCCGGCGACTTCATGCCGGGCGTCAGCCGCGACGAAGCCATCCTGGGCACCTCGTCGACCACCACCCAGACTCCTGCCGAGCGCGACAACAAGCCGCAACAGACGCAGGAAAAACCAGCGCCGGGTTCGCTGCTGGAGCAGATCCAGCGCGAGGTCGACGCTGCCGAGCCGGTGCCGGTGCCGATTCCCGAGCCCCTCGACGTCGAGTGACAAAAAAGCCCGGTTCATACCGGGCTTTTTTATTCCTTCATTTCGGTCTCGGCGTCGTCGCTTTTGCTCTTCGCCGCGCGGGCGGCGCGCTGCTTGCGCACCTCTTTCGGGTCGGCAATCAACGGCCGATAGATTTCCACCCGCTCGCCATCCTCCAGTACACGCTCATCCGGCTTGGCCACGGCCTTGCCGAATATACCCAGCGGCGCATTGGCCAAGTCGAGCCCCGGGAAAAACGCCTCCATCCCCGACCCCAGTGCTGCCGCGCGGACGGTGGTTCCGGCCGGCACGGTCAGGCGCAGCAGTTTCTGCTTGTAGGCCAAGGCATAAACCACCTCGATCGCGACCACCGGCTTATCCATAGAGCTGTTTCGCCCGTTCGCAGAATGCATCGACCAGGGTATTGGCCGCCTGATTGAATAGCGGCCCCAGCGTCGCCTTCACCAGCGGACCGGCATAGTCGAACCTCAGGTCGAGGCTGATCTTGCAGGCCTTCTCGCCCAGCGCCTTGAACTCCCAGATGCCGTGCAGATGACTGAACGGCCCTTCCTCCAGCGTCATCTCGATGCGCTTGCCGGCCTGCAGTTCGTTGCGTGTCTTGAACTTCTGGCTCAGCCCCGCCTTGGCCACGGTCATGCTGGCCTGCATCTGCGAGGCGCTGCTGGCCAGCACCTCGGTGGCCGAGCACCAGGGCAGGAATTGCGGATAGCTGGCCACGTCGTTGACCATGTCGAACAGCGCCCCTGCCGGGTAGGGCAGCAGTGCTGAACGTTGAATATGCGTCGTCATGCAGACCTTCTACTTCGTCATGCGCCAGGAGCGCGACCGACGGGACTGTTACACAGGAAAGCCGGACTCGCCCGCACCGCGGCGCGTGCAAAAAACCGACACATTGTCAGGGATAAGCACGCGCCCCTCAAGTTTCCCGCCGCAACGCCGCCGCTGCTGTCGCCAGCCGCGATGCGACTGCCTATAATGCGCGCCCTATGGCCAAACAGAAGAAACAGTCCCCCGGGACCATCGCGCTGAACAAGAAGGCGCTACACGATTACTTCATCGAGCAGAAGTTCGAGGCCGGCCTCGTCCTGGCCGGCTGGGAAGTGAAAAGCCTGCGTGCCGGCAAGGCGCAGCTGGTCGACAGCTACGTACTGCTCAAGGATGGCGAGGCCTGGCTGATGGGCGCGCACATCAGCCCGCTGACCAGCGCCAGCACCCACGTCATCGCCGATCCGACCCGCACCCGCAAGCTGCTGCTGAACAAGCGCGAGCTGGGCAAGCTGTTCGGTGCCGTGCAGCAGAAGGGCTACGCCTGCGTGGCGCTGTCGCTGTACTGGAAGAAGCACATGATCAAGTGCGAGATCGCCCTGGCCAAGGGCAAGAAGGAATTCGACAAGCGCCACACCGAGAAGGAGCGCGACTCTGATCGCGAGATCCAGCGGGCGATGCGCAGCAAGGGCAAGGACGACTGACGCAGCCGCAGGCGGGCGCCCATGCCGGCCCCGCGACCCCCACCCCTACTTGTCGCCAGAGGGCTGCAGCTCGCCGCCCGCAGAACCCTGCCGGCGCTGCGCCCGGGCCAGGCGCCGCGCTTCCTGCTGGCCCTCGGCGAGCACTTCCTGCACATAGTTGATATGCCGGTGGATCACCTCGCGCGCCTCGTCCGCGCGGCGCGCCATGATCGCCTCATAGAGCTCGCGGTGCTGATTCATCAGCATGTGGCGCGTCTCGTCGCGTAGCGCATACATGCCGCCGATGTTGGTCACCACGTTGCGCTTGAGCAGGTCGAACAGCCCGCGGATGGTGTGCAGCAGCACTGCATTGTGGCTGGCCTCGGCGATCGCCAGGTGGAACTGCGCATCCGCCGCGCCCTCCTCGGCCCGGGTGACCCTACCGTCGCGCGTGTAGCAATCCTGCAAAACCGCGAAGGCTTCGCCGAGGCGGCGCTGGTCCACCTCGGTGGCGCGCAGCGCCGCATAGTAGGCGCAGCTGCCTTCCAGGGTATGACGAAACTCCAGCAGGTCACGCTGGGCGTCGGCGTTGCTCTCCAACAGATGCAGCAGCGGGTCGCTGAAGGTCGAGCCCAACGACTGCGAGACGAAGTTGCCGCCGCCGTGGCGACTGACCAGCAGGCCCTTGGCCACCAGCTTCTGGATCGCCTCGCGCAGCGACGGGCGCGAGACGCCGAACTGCTCAGCCAGCGCGCGCTCGGCTGGCAGGCGCTCGCCGGCCTTGAGCGTGCCCTCCAGGATCATGGTTTCCAGCTGCGTGACGATATCGTCGGCCAGCCGCCGCTGGCGCACCATTCCAACTTCCATGAAATTTCCCAAGATTGGTTTGACCACTTTAAGGACTACGCAAGGCTAACGAGCACGCCGTCCGGCGGCAAGTCGAAGCGCTACTACCAATGTCTATAGCCTCCTAATTGACGCACCGGAGTGACACCTCTTACGCTGCCCCTGCGCCTGAGGTAATTGGTATTACCACTTGACAGGCAATCTGAATAAAAAGAGGACCACCGCATGATGTCTCACCCGACCCACCAGCCCGGGGCCAGCCGTGGCCCGCTCCGCCAGCCTGTCGCAGGAGTCTGATCCATGTCCAACGGCCTGCTCGCCTTCCTGGCGTTTTCCCCCATCCTGCTTGCCGCCATCCTGCTGATCGGCCTGCGCTGGCCCGCCAAGCGCGCCATGCCGGTGGTCTACCTGCTGACGGCCGGCATCGCGCTCTATGTCTGGGACATGAGCTTCAACCGCGTGCTCGCCTCGACCCTGCAGGGCCTGGTGATCACCGCCGGCGTGCTGTGGATCATCTTCGGCGCCATCCTGCTGCTCAACACGCTCAAGCATTCGGGCGGCATCACCGCCATCCGCGCTGGTTTTACCACTATCAGCCCTGATCGCCGCATCCAGGCCATCATCATCGCCTGGCTGTTCGGCTGCTTCATCGAGGGCGCCTCCGGCTTCGGTACGCCGGCTGCCATCGCCGCACCGCTGCTGGTCGCCATCGGTTTCCCGGCCCTGGCTGCGGTCATCCTCGGCATGCTGGTGCAATCGACGCCGGTATCCTTCGGCGCCGTCGGCACGCCGATCATCATTGGCATCAACGGTGGTCTGGACACCGCCACGCTCGGCACCCAACTGACTGCCCAAGGCTCCAGCTGGGCGGCGTTCCTGCAGCTGATCACCAGTGAAGTGGCGATTCTCCACGCGCTGACCGGCACCATCATGCCGCTGATCATGGTGCTGATGCTGACCCGTTTCTTCGGCAAGGAAAAAAGCTGGAAGGCCGGCTTCGAGGTACTGCCGTTCGCCATCTTCGGCGGCCTGGCCTTCACCCTGCCCTACGTCGCCACCGGCATCTTCCTCGGCCCGGAGTTCCCCTCTCTGCTGGGCGGCCTGATCGGCCTGGCCATCGTCACCAGCGCGGCCCGTTTCGGCTTCCTGGTGCCGAAGAAGTCCTGGGATTTCGCTGACGCCAAAGACTGGCCGAGCGAGTGGCTCGGCAGCATCGAGATGAAGCTCGAGGACCTGACCGCCAAGCCGATGAGCACCTTCCGTGCCTGGCTGCCGTACGTATTGGTCGGCGCGCTGCTGGTGATCAGCCGCACCATCCCGGAAGTCGGCGCGTTCATGAAGTCCATCGTGGTGGTGTTTCCGGACATCCTCGGCGAGGCCGGCATCAAGGCCGACTTCATGCCGCTGTACCTGCCGGGCGGCATCCTGGTCGCGGTGGTTCTCGCCACCTTCTTCCTGCACGGCATGAAGGTTCGCGAACTGACCGCCGCCGTTGGCGAATCGAGCAAGGTGCTGGTCGGCGCCGGCTTCGTGCTGCTGTTCACCGTGCCGATGGTGCGCATTCTGATCAACTCCGGCGTCAACACCGCAGAACTGGCCAGCATGCCGATCACCATGGCGCGCTTCGTCGCCGATAGCGTGGGCTCGGTCTATCCGCTGCTGGCGCCAAGCATCGGGGCACTGGGGGCCTTCATCGCCGGCTCGAATACCGTCAGCAACATGATGCTCAGCCAGTTCCAGTTCGGCGTCGCGCAGAACCTCGGCATCTCCGGCGCACTGATCGTCGCGGCCCAGGCGGTAGGCGCTGCGGCAGGCAACATGGTGGCGATCCACAACGTCGTCGCCGCCTCCGCTACAGTCGGACTGCTCGGTCGCGAAGGAACTACGCTTCGCAAGACGGTATGGCCGACGCTGTACTACGTTCTGGTCTCGGGCCTGCTGACGCTGATCGCGATCTACGTGATCGGCGTGACCGACCCGCTGGTCGGAGTGTGATTCAACCGTGAAGTCTTGCCCTGCCTTGCGCGGGGCAAGAGCGTTTCCAACATCCCGCAGTTTGCGGATAACCGGGCCCACCCGGAGACCAAGCCGATGAGCGAACTCTTCTACAACGCCGCGCCGAACGCCACCCGCGTCGCGCCGCCGCTGCCCAAGCCACGCGAGTACCCGGCCAAGCCGAGCCAGGTCTACCTGTTCGGTACCTGTGTGGTGGATCTGTTCTATCCCGAGGCCGGCCTGGATGCCATCCGCCTGCTCGAGCGTGAAGGATTGCGCGTGCATTATCCGCAGGGCCAGACCTGCTGCGGCCAGCCGGCCTACACCACCGGCTACACCGACGAGGCACGCAAGGTCGCGCGCGCGCAGCTGGCGCTGTTCGCCAACGACTGGCCGGTGGTGGTGCCCTCCGGCTCCTGTGCCGGCATGCTGCGTCACCATTATCTGGAGCTGTTCAAGGACGAGCCGGCCACGCTGAAAAAGGCGCAGGCACTGGCCGAACGCACCTTCGAGCTGGCCGAATTCCTGCTCAACGTCTGCCAGGTCAAGTTCAAGGATGCCGGTACGCCGACCAAGGTTGCCCTGCACACCTCCTGCTCGGCCCGTCGCGAGATGAACACCCACCTGCACGGCCGCGCGCTGCTCGCCCAGCTCGGCCAGGTCGAGCGTGTCGAGCATGACCACGAAAGCGAATGCTGCGGCTTCGGCGGCACCTTCAGCGTGCGCATGCCCGACATCTCCGGCGCCATGGTGCTGGACAAGACCCGCGCGCTGAAGGAATCCGGCGCGCATCAGGTGGTCAGCGCCGACTGCGGCTGCCTGATGAATATCAACGGCTCGCTGGAAAAGCAGCGCGAAGCCCTGCGCGGCCAGCATCTGGCGTCCTTCCTCTGGCAACGCACCGGAGGTGCCCGATGAGCAATTCCGCGCAACGGATTCCCGCCATCGAGCTGGATTTCAAGGGCCGCGCGCGCAACGCGCTGGGCGACGAGCAGCTGCGGCGCAACTTCCGCACCGCGATGGACTCGCTGATGACCAAGCGCGCCGCCTCCTTCAGCGACGCCGACGAACGCGAGCGGCTGCGCGAGATGGGCAACCATATCCGCGCCCGCGCACTGTCCAAGCTGCCCGAACTGCTCGAGCGGCTGGAAACCAACCTGACCCGCAACGGTGTGAAAGTGCACTGGGCGGAGACGGTGGACGAGGCGAACAACATCGTCCTCGAGATCGCCCGCGCTCACGAGGCGCGCCAGGTGATCAAGGGCAAATCGATGGTCAGCGAAGAAATGGAGATGAACCATTTCCTCGAAGGCCATGACATCGAAAGCCTGGAATCGGACATGGGCGAGTACATCGTCCAGCTCGACCACGAGAAGCCTTCTCATATCATCATGCCGGCAATCCACAAGAACGCCGGCCAGGTCGCGTCCCTGTTCCACGACAAGCTTGGCGTGGAGTACACCAAGGACGTCGACCAACTTATTCAGATCGGCCGCCGCACGCTGCGCCAGAAGTTCTTCGAGGCCGATATCGGCGTCTCCGGAGTGAACTTCGCGGTGGCCGAGACCGGCACCCTGCTGCTGGTGGAGAACGAGGGCAACGGCCGCATGAGCACCACGGTGCCGCCGGTGCATATCGCCGTCACCGGCATCGAGAAGGTGGTGGAGAACCTGCGCGACGTGGTCCCGCTGCTCTCGCTGCTGACCCGCTCGGCGCTGGGCCAGCCGATCACCACCTACGTCAACATGATCTCCGGCCCGCGCAAGGCGCACGAGCTGGACGGCCCGCAGGAAGTGCACCTGATCCTGCTGGATAACGGCCGCAGCCAGGCCTTCGCCGACAGCGAGCTGCGCCAGACGCTCAACTGCATCCGCTGCGGCGCCTGCATGAACCACTGCCCGGTCTACACCCGCGTCGGCGGCCACACCTACGGCGAGGTCTACCCCGGCCCGATCGGCAAGATCATCACCCCGCACATGGTCGGTCTGGACAAGGTCCCGGATCACCCCAGCGCCTCGTCGCTGTGCGGTGCCTGTGGTGAAGTCTGCCCGGTGAAGATTCCGATCCCGACCATCCTGCGCCGCCTGCGCGAGGAAAACGTCAAGGCACCGGACGATCCGCACAAGGTCATGCGCGGCCAGGGCGCCAAATACTCCAGGCAGGAACGGCTGATCTGGGCCGGCTGGCGCCTGCTCAACACCAGCCCGATGCTGTACCGCCTGTTCGGCTTCTTCGCCACCCGCCTGCGCGCCCTGACGCCGTCGAACATCGGCCCCTGGACGCAGAACCACAGCGCACCGAAACCGGCTGCCCGCTCGCTGCACGAGCTGGCCAAGGAACACCTGGAGGGCAAGCGATGAGCGCCAAGGCCAACATTCTCGCCAAGCTGAAGAAGAGCCTGGAAGGCACCACGCCGGTGGTCGATGACTACGACGAGTCGCTGGTCACCCAGCCCTGGAGCTATCCACCCGAGCAGCGTATCGCCCGCCTGCGCCAGCTGATGGAAGCGGTGCATACCGAAATCCACCTGACCACGGATGCCGCCTGGCCGGCATTGCTGGAGCAACTGCTGCGCGATCGCCAGCTGCCGAGCCTGCTGATCGCCCCGACCACGCCGTACGGCCAGCGCTTCGCCGCGCATTGCGCCGGCCGCGACGGCCTGCCGGCGCTCAAGGCCTACGACCGTCCGGTCGAGGACTGGAAGGACGAGCTGTTCAACGACACCCCGGCCAGCCTCACCGGCACCCTCGGCGCCATCGCCTCCACCGGCAGCCTGATCATGTGGCCGACCCGCGAGGAGCCGCGCCTGATGAGCCTGGTGCCGCCGGTACACTTCGCCATCCTCAAGGCCAGCGAAATCCACGACAACTTCTACGAGATCCAGCAGAAGTTCCAGTGGGCCGCCGGCATGCCGACCAACGCGCTGCTGGTTTCCGGCCCGTCGAAGACCGCCGACATCGAACAGGTGCTGGCTTATGGCGCTCACGGGCCGAAGGATCTGATCGTGCTGATTCTGGAGGACGCATGAGCGCGGCCGCTCAGCTCGAACGCGCGCCGCTGCCGGCCGCGTTCATCCGTGAAGTCGAGCGCCTGATCCCCGCCGAACGTCGCTTCGACGATCCGGTTTCCACTCTCGCCTTCGGCACCGATGCCAGCTTCTACCGGCTGATTCCCAAGCTGGTGGTGCGCGTCGAAGCCGAAGCCGAGGTGGTCGCGCTGCTCAAACAGGCTCACGCCGACAACGTCCCGGTGACCTTCCGCGCCGCCGGCACCAGCCTCTCCGGTCAGGCGATCAGCGACTCGGTGCTGATCGTCCTCGGCGACAACTGGAACGGCCGCGAGATTCGCCACGGCGGCGCGCAGATCCGCCTGCAACCCGGGGTGATCGGCGCCAACGCCAACGCGGTGCTGGCACCCTTCCAGCGCAAGATCGGTCCCGATCCGGCCTCGATCAACGCGGCGAAAATTGGCGGCATCGTCGCCAACAACTCCAGCGGCATGTGCTGCGGCACGGCGCAGAACAGCTACAAGACCCTCGCCGGCCTGCGCGTGGTGCTGGCCGACGGCAGCGTGATCGACAGCGAAGACCCGGTCAGCGTCGCAGCCTTTCGCCAGAGCCATGCGGCGCTGCTCGAACAGCTGGCCGAACTGGGCCGTGAGACCCGCGCCAATGCCGAACTGGCGGCAAAAATCCGTCACAAGTACCGACTGAAGAACACCACCGGCTTCTCGCTCAATGCGCTGGTCGACTACGACGAGCCGCTGGACATCCTCAACCACCTGATGGTCGGCTCTGAAGGCACGCTGGGCTTCATCAGCGCGGTGACCTACGACACCGTGCCGGATCATCCGCACAAGGCCAGCGCGCTGGTGGTGTTCCCCGACGTGGAAACCTGCTGCCTGGCCGTACCGGTGCTCAAGCAGCAACCGGTGTCCGCCGTGGAGCTGCTCGATCGCCGCAGCCTGCGCTCGGTCGAGCACAAGGCCGGCATGCCCGAGTGGGTCAAGGAGCTGTCGCCGACCGCCTGTGCACTGCTGATCGAATCGCGCGCCGCCAGTCAGTCGCTGCTGCATGAACAGATCAACCAGATCATGGCCTCCATCGCGCACTTCCCGGTGGAAAAGCAGGTCGACTTCAGCGAAGACCCGCTGGTCTACAACCAGCTGTGGAAGATCCGCAAGGACACCTTCCCTGCGGTCGGCGCCGTGCGCCAGACCGGCACCACGGTGATCATCGAGGACGTGACCTTCCCGGTCGAGCGCCTGGCCGAGGGTGTCAATCACCTGCTCGAACTGCTCGACAAGCACCGCTACGACGAGGCGATCCTCTTCGGCCACGCGCTGGAGGGCAACCTGCACTTCGTCTTCACCCAGGGTTTCGATGATCCGGCACAGGTCGCGCGCTACGAGGCCTTCATGGGCGAAGTGGCGCAGCTGGTCGCCGTCGAGTTCGGCGGCGCGCTCAAGGCCGAGCACGGCACCGGGCGCAACATGGCGCCCTTCGTCGAGCTGGAATGGGGCAGCGAGGCCTATGCGCTGATGTGGAAGATCAAGCGCCTGCTCGACCCCACCGGCATCCTCAACCCGGACGTGGTGCTTTCCGCAGACCCGCAGATCCACCTGAAGAACTTGAAGCCGCTGCCCGCCGCCGACGAGATCGTCGACAAGTGCATCGAATGCGGCTTCTGCGAGCCGGTCTGCCCTTCCAACGGCCTGACCCTCACCCCGCGCCAGCGCATCGTCATCTGGCGCGACATCCAGGCGCGCAAGCGCGCCGGTATCGACACCACCGAGATCGAGCGCCTCTACCACTACCACGGCGTCGAAACCTGCGCCGCCACCGGCCTCTGCGCCCAGCGCTGCCCGGTGGGCATCAACACCGGCGACCTGGTGCGCAAGCTGCGCGGCCGCGAGGCGAACCGCACCGGCACCGCCAACTGGCTGGCCGAGCACTTCGCCACCGCCGTGCAGGGCACCCGCTTCATGCTACATGTGGCCAACGGCGCGCACCTGATCATGGGCACGCGCAACATGGCCAGGCTGTCGGCGACCATGACCCGCGCCAGCAAGGGCCGCGTGCCACAGTGGACGCCGGCCACGCCGCAGCCGCTGCAACGCCTGCACCTGCCCAAGGCCCCTGTGGGCGACGAGCGCCCGCGCGTGGTCTATCTCGCCGCCTGCGTCTCCCGCGCCATGGGCCCGGCGGCGCGCGATCAGGAGCAGGAGCCGCTGCTCGACAAGACCCGCAGCCTGCTGGAGAAGGCCGGCTACCAGGTGATCTTCCCCGATGAGCTGAACGACCTGTGCTGCGGCCAGCCGTTTGCCTCCAAGGGCTACGCCGAACAGGGCGAACGCAAGCGTCAGGAGCTGCTCGATGCGCTGCTCAAGGCCAGCCGAGGCGGGCTCGACCCGATCTATTGCGACACCAGCCCCTGCACCCTGCGCCTGGTGCAGGGCCTGACCGATCAGCGTCTCGATCTGTACGACCCGGTGCGCTTCATCCGCACCCATCTGCTCGACCGGCTGGACTTCGTCCCGCAGGACAAGCCGATCGCCGTGCACGTCACCTGCAGCACCCAGCATCTGGGCGAGGCGCAGGCGCTGATCGACATCGCCCGGCGCTGCGCCAGGGAAGTCGTGGTGCCCGAAGGCATCCACTGCTGCGGTTTTGCCGGCGACAAGGGCTTCACCACGCCGGAGCTCAACGAGCACGCGCTGCGCAGCCTGAAGAACGCCGTGCAGATCTGCGAGGAAGGCATTTCCACCAGCCGCACGTGCGAGATCGGCCTGTCGCGCCACGGCGAGATCGACTATCACGGGCTGGTCTATCTGGTCGACCGCGTCAGCCGGCGCAAGGCCGCCACGCCCGCCTGAATGGCGAAACGGCCCCGTGCGCAATGCCGGGGCCGTTTCGTTTGTGGCATTTCGATGAACGCTCAGGCGCAATCGCAGTCGGAATTTCAGAGCCCCTGACGGGTTCGATTCGACTCGGCGCCGCCGTTTCCGCAGTTTTCAGGCAGGCCCGGGAAGTCCACAAGACTGGAGGACCCACCATGAAAATTCACGCACTGCTCGCATCCGCCGTACTGCTCGCCAGCCCCGCCGTCTTCGCCGCTCAAGACCTGTGCCAGACCAATCTTCAGGAGATCGAAGACAACATGGCCACCCAGAGCACCACGCTCGGCGAACCGGCCAAGAGCCAGGTCGAGGAACATGTCATGCAGGCCAAGCAGGCCCAGCAAGCCGGCGACACCGAGGGCTGCATCACCCACTCCACCAAGGCCCTGCAGGAACTCAAAGGCCCCGGCAGCTCCGGTAGCGGCGGCTCCAGCGGCTCGGGATCGGGCACTGGCAACTGAACCACTGCGGCGGGACCGCCCAGGCGACCCCGCCGCACCCGGTTGTACATTCTGTAACCATCATGATTAAAAAGTGATCGACACCGCGTAACGATCGCCGTACACTCGCCGCCAGCACCACAAGCGACACCAGGGGCCGATTAGGATTCGACGCCGGTAACGAAACTTGAGGGGCATGCCGAGTTGGTAACAGAACTCGTAAATAAACTGTTGCAAACCTATAGTTGCCAACGACGACAACTACGAAGGGTACGCGCTAGCCGCCTAACCTTCATCTGGTCGCTTCGGCGCCAGCGGTCACTAGGGGATGCCTGTAAACCCGAAATGACCGTCAGATAGAACAGGATCGCCGCCAAGTTCGCTGTAGATGTAACGGCTAAAACTCATACAGCTCGCTCCAAGCACCCTGCCAATCGGGCGGCGCGGAGTTAACTCAGTAGATCTGGCTAAGCATGTAGAACCGATAGCGGAGAGCTGGCGGACGGGGGTTCAAATCCCCCCGGCTCCACCAATTCAACACTGAAACCCGTCTAGAACGCGGGTTTCAGCCCAGATTTGATGGCATTGGATTACTCACAGTCCGTCTGTGAATCCAAAAGGTATGCCATCATGTCCAAGCGCCAAAGCAAAACGGGTGTCCCCCACCTGGTCTATCAAGCCAACACTGGCTTCCAGTACTACCTCACATTCCCGAAGCATTTCGCGGCCAACCCGAAACTGCCTGCGCAAATCCGGTGGTCGCTCAGCCACGACGAAGCCCTGGCCCGCGATCTCGCTAAGTACCTGAATGCTTCTTTCGAGCAGTTCCTTGCCAAGGCAACCGAGCACTATGTCGAGCTCTTTTCTGACCGCCTGCTGGTTGACCTCCAAAGGTTTCACTTAGCGGTAGCGGAAGCACTCAAATTCGCCGACCGGGTTTGGAAAGTCCGTCCGTCGCCCATGAAGCTCGCGAACCAAGACCTTTCGGTCGCCCACGCTCGCATGATGAAAGAGAGTGCCGAGCGTGTAGTGCTCTATAGCCACGAGCCAGGGGGCGAAATTTTCTTCGCACTGACACCAACGCCCGCACTGGTAAAAGCGCTTGGGGTCGGGTTCGTACGCTTTGACTGGCCGCTCGGAACCAACAACCAGAACGTGGCGAGCGACGCTGCCCGGTACATTTACGCCGCCCTTGATGTACTCGAGACCGTCCCACCCTCTCCAGGGCGCTATTCGAAAGAATCTCCTGCATTTGCAGCGATGACGCTTTATGAATACCTGTGCCATGCCCGCCCAGACCAGGGTCGGAATCTCATGCACATCCCCCCAGCACTACCGCAATCTCGGCAAGCTTTGCATTTTCATCTTCAGCAAGCCAACGCGATGCATCTGAAGCTCCGCATCATTGATCGAGCGCTCTTGGTGCAGGAGGGATCGGGGCTTTATGTGATGCTTATCGAACTCGATCCGCTGTGCATGAAAGCGCATCTGAGAGAAAAGAAAAGCTTTCGGGTTGAGCTGCTCACTAGCTCCATCATCATTGCGGTCCTCATGCTGACGTATACGCTGCAGAAGGTTGATAAGGTGCTGTTGCGTTACTTTCAGGAAGACGATCACCAAGATCCTTACGCCCAAGCCATGCAGGAAATCGGTGACCTGGTTCGGCGGATGTTGGGTTCTGCTGCAACCACCGAGCCTATGCAGACGATTCCGGAGCTGAACTCGCCGACAGATGCTGTGGCACCGCCACAGGATCCAGGCACGCTCGCGTTGCTGAATGCGCTCGGGAGCGTTCTGCCCGACGCGCAGAAAGCCAAGCTTGAAACCCTCTTTACGCAACCCTCCGTCAACGATCGCATTGTCTCGCCGGCGCGTGGTTCAAACGCAGGGTTGAGCCTCGCAGCTTTGGTAAAGGAATACGAAGAACGGCAAATTCGTGAAGGCGCCTGGGCTAACCCGCGGACTCGCATTACCGCAAAGGCCCGCCTGGAAGGCCTGTGCGAGCTGCTTGGCGGGCACCGGCAAGTCGAGACGCTGACTCGCGCTGAATTCAACACGCTACGCGATCATCTGCGTAGCTATCCGAAGAACCGGCATCGCCTCCGTGCCACGCGTAACCAGCCGCTAAGTAAGATCATTAGCGACGGTAAGTTCGAGCCAATCAACCCTCGCACTGCGAAGAAGTTTTTCGAATTGGCGAGGGCGCTTGTCACCTACGCCCATGATCAAGGTTACATCACCGAAAACATCGCGGCCGGATTGGCATTCAGCACCAAAGGTGCCGAGGCCCCGAGGAAGCGCACCTATAGCCCAAGCCAGATCGAGAAACTTCTTCACGGCCCGGCCTACACGCTGACCCAGCCGCCTCGCTGGCGTCTGGACGACTACAAGTTTTGGTTGCCGCTGCTTGGCCTCTATACCGGCGCGAGGCTCAGCGAGCTGTGCCAGCTACGGCTCGAAGACATTCGGCAGGAGCTCGGCGTTTGGATCATCAGCATCAATCGGACTGGGTCGAAGCAGCTCAAAACGTCCGACTCTGAACGGCTAGTGCCCATACATAAACAGCTGATCGAAACAGGCTTCCTTGAGTATCACCAAGCGCGCTTGGACATAGTAGAGCACGATGTAAAAGCTCCCCTTTTCGAAAATATCCGTGTCTACGGTGATCTTTCTCCTGGGCACGTTGCGAGTCGTTGGTACCTGGGCTCAAGCCAGAGCAGTCATGGCTACTTGGGGCTCTGCGGCCTCGGAGAGGAGGGCCTGACGTATCACGGCCTACGGCACACCTTTATCAACCAATTCCGCCGACAGAACCTCGACCTCGCGAAAGCTAAAGCACTCGTGGGTCACGCTGATAAAAGTACAACTGGCGGCTATGGCGACTGCTATCCGTCAGACGTCCTCAAGGACGAGCTCGACAAAATCGATTTCGGGCTTGGCTTGGATCATATCCATTACCAGCACTATCAGGAGCTACAAAAAACACAAGGTGACTTCAAAGTTGGGCGGCCGGTGGGCACACCATTCCCGAACGTGCGAGCTCCTAAGCGCCACTGGAAATCGTACGCATAAGGCCTAGCCAAACAGAGGCGGGAGCCCTGCTCCTGCCCTTTTTACACATCCCTTAATTATTGACAAAGTGTCAATAAAAGCTATCGGAGGTGCGTTTCCAATAGATTATCTTGACTGTTCATTTATACAGTAATAATCTCGAGCCTCACCCACCGTGAGGTATATATGAATGTAACGTCCCCTATCTCCATTCCTTTTTATAAGGGTATGAGTCTGATCGTAGAGCCTGGCCATGAAGAGCACTTGCGAATCGCCTTGGCGAACATCTCCGCGGTAACGGACGCGATAAACCGCTTCCACTCTTCACCGTTACTTACCGAGTTCATGGACACTACGCTGTCCCGCTTCCTGCGAGAAAACACTTACGCAGGAAAGTCCGAGCATATGCTGCGGGCTCGAATGGAAAAGCTGAAGGTCATCCTGACCCGAGATAACCCTACACGCCGAGTCGCTGAGCTTGATCGAGCTGATGTGCAGCGTCTAAAGGATCAGCTGCCATTGTTACTGAAGCAGAACTCGGCCTCGGGAAGTAAAGGCGCAAACCTCATGACCTATTACCAGCTGTTCAATCGCATGCTGGACGAGGCGCTGGAGAGCAAACTAATTACCGATGCGATCAAGGTTGCTACTTGCAGTACAAAAAAGGCCGAGGTCACAAAGCCATTTCTGGATAGCAACCTGATTCAGATGCTCTCCGGCTGGCCTTACCAAAAGTACCTCGCGGGCACACTGCCCAAGGTCTACCAGGATGCCAAGCCGTATCGGTTCTGGTTGCTTCCTCTCGGGCTCTACACCGGCGCGCGGCTCAATGAACTCTGCCAGCTTCGTGTGCATGATGTGATCCGGGATGTCCACGGCGTAGAACTCATCGACATAAACGATAACGGCTACAACAAGTCGCTGAAAACGGGCTCATCGGCACGGCAGATTCCGATCTGCACGAAGCTTGTGGAGATGGGTTTTATAAATTTCGTAGAGGAACGACGTCAGGCCGATGGCAACGATGCATTGCTTTTCGGCGAGCTGAGCTTCGATCCGAAGCACCTATACTCCCGCGATCCGAGTCGCTTTTTCTGCGGGCCATGTACGGGAACAGGCTATATTGGCCAGCATTGCCCACCGGCGGTTAATGGCGGGCTGAATTTTAAAAGTCTCCGTCGCTCGTTTGCCGTGCGACTGGAACGGTCAGGCATATCTCCATCCACGATCGCCCATCTGCTGGGCCATGAGGGCGGTGCTCCGGAGGTCACAGCAGACCACTACTTGGAAAAGCCGCTGAGTTTGAGATTACTGGAGCAGATGGAACGCGGCCTGACTTACAACATCCAGACCGACGAGATTCGCTGGGAGCATTTTAAAAAGCTGCTCAATAGCCAAGCGGGACGCGGAAAGCGCGGGAGGAAAAGTAAGCTGCAGCTTCACTAATGCATAGAGCGGGAACGATCATCGCTTGGAGATGATTATGAGACAGGATGAATAAAAGGCCGCAGCCAATCTGCGGCCTTTTTCGTTCTGAACACAACAGGAAAGAAACCGAATTTTCACGCAACTCCGGGCATCGCTTGCGGCGACGGTTGGCACGCCCTATCGCTGAGCACAGTCCACCATCGAAGAACTTGCATCCGCTGCGACGAGAATTCCGTGACAGTCGGCTGCTGCCACACAAATTTCAGTTGAAGCGTGGGCGCTTTGGCATCAGACCGGACACCGCTTCATAACGCCACTGTGACAGACACACGGCACGGTCACCCGGCGCATCGACACTCACTAACTGCCGCAAGCCCTACGAGTGACACGGCGAGACTGCAGCACTCGAGTCATGTGACATGGCGGTCGTAAGACAAGTGTGCCGCAGTGATCGGGCTTATGATTGAGGCCGGGGCGGCAGCGCCCGCGAATGGCGCAGCTCACGTCTGTGCACAATCGCCATTTCGGCCAGGCAACGCCTGGCGGCTATGATTTGACAACAAAATTGCGGGGGCATACTTGAAGCAGCGAAGCGTTCCTTCAAGTATGCCCCCGCGCCCCATACTTGAAACCTTCAAGTATGGGGCAGTTGAGCATTTTGGGCGTTTGCAGGTAAGCGAAACGAATGTGGAGCGAGACCGAGCAATAAGACCAAAATGATCAACTGCCTTCGCGAAGCGGCTGCCATTGTTGTCAAAAAAGGCAGCTTTCTTCATTTGCCGCAGGTAAATGGCTAGCTCCAATTTCGATGCTATGCATGGCTACCTCTGCTAAAGCAGAAGAAGCCTGCTCACGTCCGCTTCCTCTACGGGATGCGCGACGTTTCTATGCAACGGCCGCCGCTTGGTCACCTCCCATTTTGCTAACCCACCACTTCATATGTCAGGAAGTACGCACCTCTCTGGCTGACAAACACTCCGCAGCGCCATCCCTGTACCAGCCTTCTCGATGACTGAATTACTCACGAAATCGGTCGGTCCTTAGTTTTCTCCCTCCGTGCCCAAGCGGTAGACTGAGACACACAAAGCAGTTTCGTTCTCCGAAGGTTACCCATGTCCAAACTCGCCGAATTCAAAGCTCTAGAAGCCCAGCTCGCAGCCCAGCTCAAGCAGCTTGAATCGCTCCAGTTTTCCTAGATACCAGATGACCGCTGTTGGCTGGAAGGTGCCTCTCGCCGATGACCGCTACCGGCCCAGAGTGTGTAAAAACGCTTCGTCAAAATTGAAGTACTCGCGTCTACGTGAAATCTGGAGTTTATCGGCACGTCAGCAAATGTGGATTTCTCCCAGATGCACGATTTCTAGCTTGTGTTTGAGTACCTGCCGCACTTGAAAACGTTTTTACACAGTCTCGGCCACTAGCGGCCTGTCGTAAGCGGCGTAATCTGTAGACGAGCCACCGATACTGCGCACAAGCGAAACGCTCCAGCTGCTCGATTGAGGCCATCTGGGTAAGGCGTTTACGTCGGGACTAGTCATGCTTCCGCAGTCAGCGGCGAGGTAGTCCCTGAGCTCACTGGAGCCCAGGGTTTCGAAGCAGGCCGTCTTCAGCGTCTTCCTCGATGAATTGACTCTCAAGCCAGCCTTAGCCGCGCTGAGATAAGATCGTCTCGAGCAAACCAGGAAATCGATTGTTCAAATCATCCCTGCGCAACGAGTTCATATGGGTCGTGCCGATGGTTTGGGTTTGGACCAACCCGGCATCTCGCAGCACCCTGAAGTGATGGGACATGGTGGACTTTGGTCGGCCACCGTCCAATTCGCCACAGCTGGCTTCGCCCAGTTCGGCAAGGCGTCGGACGATCTCCAGGCGCACAGGATCGCTCAAGGCGTATAGCAGACGCTCGAGGACGAATTCAGTGACGGGAGGGTGTTTGTAGGGGCGCATGAACGAAGCATACACGGGTTTGCTCTATCTCCATAGTTCGAATACTATCGAATTAACGTAATAGACAACCCTCGGAGAAACCAATGTCTGCGCTGTTCCAACCCTTCACGCTTAAAGACGTCACGCTTCGCAACCGTATTGCGATTCCCCCTATGTGCATGTACTCGTCAAACGATGGCCTGATCAACGAGTGGCACAGTGTTCACTACGCCTCCCTTGCGCGTGGCGGGGCGGGGTTGGTGATTGTCGAAGCAACCGCTGTAGCGCCAGAAGGGCGGATCACTCCTGGCTGTGCGGGTATTTGGAACGATGAGCTGGCCCAGGCCTTCGTACCGGTGGTGCAGTCGATCAAGGCAGCCGGCTCGGTCCCCGGCCTGCAGATCGCCCACGCCGGTCGCAAGGCAAGCGCAAACCGTCCATGGGAAGGCGATGACCACATCGCTGAAGATGACGCCCGTGGCTGGCAGACCATCGCTCCATCGGCCATAGCTTTTGGCGGTCACCTGGCCAAGCAGCCGCAAGCCATGACGCTGGAAGACATTGCCCGTGTGCGTGAGGATTTCGTCGCAGCCGCTCGCCGTGCGCGTGACGCTGGCTTCGAGTGGCTGGAGCTGCATTTCGCCCATGGTTATCTGGCCCAGTCGTTCCTTTCCGAACACTCCAACCATCGCGATGACGCCTACGGCGGCAGTTTCGACAACCGTAGCCGCTTCCTACTTGAAACGCTGGCGGCTGTTCGTGAGGTTTGGCCGGAGCACCTGCCGCTAACCGCTCGTCTAGGGGTTATCGAATACGACGGCCGGGACGAACAGACGCTGACCGAGGCTATCGAACTGACACGTCGCTTCAAAGATGGTGGCCTGGATCTGCTGAGCGTCAGCATTGGTTTCACCATCGCTGAAACCAACATTCCCTGGGCGCCTGGCTTCATGGGCGAAGTTGCCCAGCGCGTGAAGCGTGAGGCGGGGATACCAGTGGATTCGGCATGGGGCTTCGGCACGCCAAGCGTTGCCGAAGAAGCGGTCAAGAGCGGTCAGCTGGACTTGGCGATGATTGGGCGAGCACATCTGGCCAATCCAAATTGGTCCTATCTTGCCGCCCAAGAGCTGGGCGTAGAGCGTGCGTCCTGGACCTTGCCGGCTCCCTATGCCCACTGGCTTGAACGCTACAAGTGATCCGTCGGGGCGAAGACGGCCGTCATGGCCTAATCGCCCGCTGCCTCAGCGCCGATGTGCGCTGGTGGCTACCTGGCTGGGCCGCTCATGGCTCGGCCCTTCCGATAGATAGCTGAGGATTACGCTATGTCTCGCGTCATACGCTTTCATCGCACCGGTGGACCGGAGGTTCTCCAGATCGACGAGATCGACGTGCCGGCTCCCGGCGCGAACGAGGTTCAAATCAACGTCAGGGCGCTCGGCATCAACCGGGCTGAAGTGATGTACCGCACAGGCCAGTACGTCATCGAACCGACGTTTCCCGCCATGCTGGGCTATGAAGCGGCTGGGACCGTATCTGCAGTGGGTCCCGGTGTGGTCGGCTTCGCTGTTGGCGATGCGGTCAGCGTAGTGCCCGCGTTCTCCTTTGACGAATACGGCTTGTACGGTGAATTGGTCAACGCGCCGGCTCACGCGGTGGTCAAACACCCGGAAGCGCTTTCTTTCACGGAAGCAGCGGCGACCTGGATGAAGTTTGTCACTGCCTATGGCGCACTGATCGAGCTTGGTGGGCTGCAGGCCGGCGAGACGGTGCTAATCCGTGCGGCGTCCAGCAGCGTGGGGCTTGCCGCTATCCAGATTGCGAACATGGTGGGCGCCGTTCCTGTCGCGCTGACCCGCACCAGCGACAAGCGCGAGGCCTTACTTCAGGCCGGGGCGGCGGCAGTCATTGCGACGCAGGAGCAGGACATGGTGGCCGAGGTCATGACGATGACTCATGGCAAAGGCGCTCGCATGGCCTTCGATCCCGTTGGCGGGCCCGAAGTGGCCTTGGTGCTCAAGGCACTGGCGAACCACGGCATCTTCTTCCAGTACGGCGCTTTGGACACTCGGGATATCCCTGTGTCGGTCATGGACCTGCTCGGCAAGCATCTGACGCTGCGTGGTTATCAGCTGTTCGAGATCACCCAGGATCGAGAAAAACTCGAACGGGCCAAGCACTTCATCAACGAAGGGCTCGCCTCTGGGCAGCTGCAGCCGGTAATCGACCGTACATTCAGCTTCGACGAGATGGCCGAGGCTCACCGGTACATGGAATCGAATGCCCAGGTGGGCAAGATTGTTGTAACGCTTTAAACCACGTGCAGGTCTTCGCGGCATGGCCGGTAGGGTCACTGTCGATAAGCCCATGCCAGCTCGATGCGTCTCTCACACATGCACAGACAGGAGGTTCGATGACCACCCCACTCACACTGGTTGCCACATTGGTCGCCAAGGCCGGCTCCGAAGATGAGCTCCAGCAGACGCTGCAGGATCTGCAAGGCGCAAGTCGCGCCGAAGCAGACTGCATCCAATACGACTTTCATAAAGATGCAGAACAGCCTCGCACCTTCCATATGGTTGAGCAGTGGCGAGACGAAGCGGCGCTGACTGCGCACGAGGCCACCCCGCATTTCCAGGCAGCGCTGCCCGTCATCGAACGCGCCGCCGAAAAATTCTCCGTCATGAAAATGTACCGCGTCTCCTGAGGAGCTCCGAATGAAAGCCATTGCACACTTCAAATGTCTGCCTGTTGAGAACCCTGACGCCCTCGTGGAGATCGATCTACCCGAGCCAGTGCCGGGGCCGCGCGACCTGCTGGTAGAAGTCAAGGCCGTATCGGTCAACCCGGTCGATACCAAAGTCCGCCAGGGCTACGTGCCGCATACAGACGAAACACAGCCGCGCATCCTCGGTTGGGACGCTGCCGGCGTGGTCAAGTCGGTCGGTTCCGACGTAACGCTGTTCAAGCCCGGTGACAAGGTGTGGTACGCCGGGTCGCTGATCCGCCCGGGCAGCAACAGTGAGTTGCAGCTGGTAGACGAGCGCATTGTCGGATCGATGCCACAGTCGCTGGAGTTCGCCCAGGCCGCGGCGCTTCCCCTGACGTCTCTGACCGCTTGGGAATTGCTATTTGATCGCCTCGGCGTAGCGCGCGACACCACCGACCGTGGCGAAACGCTGCTGATCATTGGCGCTGCAGGCGGGGTGGGTTCAATCATGACTCAGCTGGCGCGTCAGTTGACCGGCCTGACCGTCATTGGTACGGCTTCGCGCCCTGAAACCCAGGCCTGGGTCACCGAACTCGGCGCCCATTACGTGATCGATCACACCAAGCCACTGAGCGAAGAGCTCAAGCGCATCGGCCTTCCGCAGGTCAGCTACGTCGCAAGCCTGACGCAGACCGATCGGCATTACGAGCAGATCATCGAGTCACTGAAGCCACAGGGCAGGTTGGGCCTGATCGATGACCCGGCCACGCTGGACGTCGTACCGCTCAAACGCAAGAGCCTGTCGCTGCACTGGGAGCTGATGTACACGCGCTCGCTGTACGAGACCGAGGACATGCAGGAGCAGCACAACATCCTCAATGAAGTGGCCCGCCAGATCGATGCGGGTGTGTTGCGCACCACCGTTGGCGAAAACTACGGGCGTATCAGCGCCGAAAACCTACGTCGCGCCCATGCCTTGCTGGAGAGCGGCAAGGCAAAGGGCAAGATCGTTCTGGAGGGCTTCTGACGGTATCTGGCTACCGGCTCATGCGGTAGGTAGCCAATGCTGGATTCAAGAGTAGCGCCCATGAGCGATTCAGTGAGCGCCTTGAAATGCCTCCTATTGAGATCGTCTCGCAAGACCATCACCCAGCCGTCAACGACTTCATCCGAAACGTCCAACTAATAGGAACCCCATATGAACAACGCTACCGGCTATGCCTGGACTTGCCCCTACAAAACCGGACACCAACTCCCCGTTAAATTGATGCTGCTGCCAAGCGCCTGAACTCCCTCGGCGAGCGGTATTTCAAAGCGCTGTGCGGATGCTGCTCGTTGTAATGCTCGAAGGCAATTGCCAGGTTGCGCAGCGCCGTTTCTCGATCCGGTTTGGGCATGTGCGCCACGTAGTCACGCTTGATCGTCTTCACGAAGCTCTCAGCCATGCCGTTGCTTTGCGGGCTGCGAACTGGGGTGGTCACCGGCTGCAAGCCGATCTGTCGAGCAAACAGGCGTGTCTGTTCGGCGGTGTACGCCGAGCCGTTGTCGCTTAGCCATTGCACCGGCGTGGCGGGCAGTTGATCACCAAAGCGCTTCTCCACGCTTTCCAGCATCAAATCGCGGATATCATCGCCGCTGTACCCGGTCGGGCTCGCGACCCAGCCGATGGCTTCGCGATCACAGCAATCCAGGGCGAAGGTCACGCTCAGTTTGGCGCCGTCCTCGCAACGGAACTCAAAGCCGTCCGAGCACCAACGCGTATCGCTGGCTTCCACCGCAATACGGCCTTCGTGCCGACGCGGCACACCGGGCTGTTTGATGCGGCGCTCAAGCAGCAAGTTGTGATCACGCATGACCCGGTAAACCCGCTTCACATTGATCGCCGGTAGCGACTGGGTTTCACGGGCGCGACGCAGCAATCCCCAGACGCGGCGGTAGCCGTAGCTGGGAAGTTCGCTGACCTGTTGCTGGATTTCAACTACCAGATCAGCATCGTTCACAGGCCTGCTCCGCCGTACTTTGGGGGATGCCGATTGCTTGATTCGAACCGTTAATTTCGAGCGCGCCACACCGAGACATTCGCTGACCAGCTTCACTGGTCGTCCCCCGGCAACAAGGGTGAGTGCGCAATCCATTTTCGCGACCGGGCGATCTCCACGGCCTCTTTGAGGATTTCTGCTTCCATCGTTTTCTTGCCCAGCATCCGTTGCAGTTCACGGATCTGCTTGAGCGCATCGCTCAGCTCGGAGGCAGGTACCACGGCTTCGCCAGCACTGACCGCCGACAAACTGCCGTCTTGGTAAAGCTTGCGCCACAGGAATAGTTGGTTGGCATTGATGCCGTTACGCCGAGCCACCAACGAAACGCTCTGCCCGGGCTCAAGGCTCTCTCGAACCATGGTCAGCTTTTGCTCAGGGCTCCAGCGGCGCCGCCGCTCCCGACCCAAAAGCTCCCCACTCTTATCGTTGCTATTAGTCATAAACATAACCGTTTGCCTATCCCTTATCGTAAGGGGGAAACGGTGTCCTGTCTTTCAGGGGGCTCGTTCAACCGTCGATATCTCGGGATCGAGGTAGATGACGCTTTGGAAACGGCAGAGCAGACGTTTGGCCATGCATAAAGCACTGAATCCCAAACCGCATTTACGACAAGCAGACAGAATGTTGACATTGTAGACAGTCGGTCTAATGTATTCCCATGACTACTTCAAAGCCCCAAGCCCGCCGTGGCCGACCACCCAAAGTCGCGAGAGGCTTTGACGACACTCGCGAGGCATTACTGTGTTGCGGCATGGAAGTGCTGACCGAACAGGGTTTTGCCGCCACCGGCATAGATGCCGTCCTGAAGCGCGTGCGCGTACCAAAGGGTTCGTTCTATCACTACTTCGACAGTAAGGAAGCCTTCGTCCAAGAGGTGCTGCAGCGCTATGCCGCTTATTTCGCGCGCAAACTGGATCGCTGGCTGCTGGACGATCAGGTACCGCCCCTGCAACGCCTGAGCAATTTCGTCGATGATGCCAAAGCCGGCATGGCCAAGCATGAGTTTCGCCGAGGTTGTCTGGTCGGCAACCTTGGTCAGGAGATCACGGCACTACCCGCCAGTTTTCGCCAAGCACTGGAGGATGTCCTCCTCGACTGGCAAGACCGGCTGGCCAATTGCCTGGTTCAGGCAGTCAACCACGGGCAGCTGGAGCCCGACAGCGATTGCGATGCGCTTGCCGCTTATTTCTGGATTGGCTGGGAAGGCGCAGTACTACGCGCCAAGCTGGCGCAGAACGCCCAACCACTAGACACCTTTGCCAAGGGCTTTCTGGCCGGTGCCGCGAGGTAGTGTTTTTTCGACCATTTAAAGACGATCAGTCTAAATAAGGAGAGACCATGTTCCACGCATTACTCATCGAGAAAAACGACGACAACTATCAGACGCGGCTGACCGAGCTTGATGACTCGCAGCTGCCTGAGGGCGACGTTACCGTGCGCGTCGAGTACAGCACGCTCAACTACAAGGATGGTCTCGCCATCAGCGGACGTAGTCCGGTGGTACGGCGGTTCCCCATGGTTCCTGGCATTGACCTGGCAGGCGTTGTCGAAGCCAGCGATCATGCTCGTTACAAGGTTGGCGACCGGGTGTTACTCAATGGTTGGGGCGTTGGTGAGACGCACTGGGGGGGCCTTGCTCAAAAAGCCAGGCTTAAAGGTGACTGGCTGATTCCCCAGCCCGCTCAACTGAGCGCACGGCAGGCCATGGCAATCGGTACTGCCGGTTATACCGCCATGCTGAGCCTGATCGCACTGGAGCGTCACGGCTTGTCACCAGAGAGTGGTGAAGTGCTGGTCACAGGTGCCAATGGTGGGGTTGGTAGCTTTGCCATCGCACTGCTAGCCAAGCGCGGTTATTCGGTAACCGCTTCAACCGGTCGTCCGGCCGAAGCTGACTATCTGAAGCACCTGGGTGCTAGCACAATCATCGATCGAGCCGAGCTGGGTAGCCCAGGGCGCCCCCTGGCAGCAGAGCGCTGGGCAGCAGTAATCGACTCGGTGGGTAGCTATACTCTGGCCAATGCCTGCGCCAGCACACGTGCAGATGGCGCCGTTGCGGCATGCGGCCTGGCCCAGGGCATGGATTTCCCAGCCACTGTCGCCCCCTTTATCCTGCGCGGGGTCAGCTTGCTGGGAATCAACAGTGTGACCCGCCCCTATGAGGAACGGGTAACGGCTTGGCAGCGCCTGTCCTCAGAATTGGGCTTGGCGCTACTGGATGAAATGACTCGGGAGATCGCGCTCAGCGAGGCCATTGACATGGCCCATGATCTGCTCAATGGCAAAGTCCGAGGGCGCGTTGTGGTTGATGTCAACCGTTACTGATACCCCTGCTTTTAACAAAGCCCTTCCTGGGTTCGGCTCCCCTGACCTGACCCAGGCCGCCTGATCTAGGTCGGTTGGCACTTGAAGCCGTTGCTAACCGGCCTGACGAGCCCTTCAGGAATGTCGATTTTATCGAGCCTTAACACTCGCCAACCAGCCCTGTACGGATGGTATTTCGCGACAAGCCTTGGCTTCACTGGCCCATCACACTGTTAAACCATTGTAAACGACCGCTATTGGCCGATCCCTGCCCTTCGTCAACGGCTGCTTCGGGGCTTTAGCGGTCAAGTCTGGATAACTGCTTTTGTCCCTCAGCCATGCGAGGCAACTCGTCAGCATCGATTAAAATCACTGGAAACATGGCAGATTTCCAAATCTGCACGCCGCACATGCTCCTGACCTCCCGCTGCTCGCCGTTTTTCGCCACTATAATTGCGTAGATCTGCCGGAATAGGGTTCCATCCGCAAATCAAGGATGGAGACCCTCATGTACCTGGCTGAACTCACCATAAAAAACTTCCGCAAGCTGCGTGACGCGAAGCTGGAATTCCAGCCTGGACTGAATGTTCTCGTCGGCCCAAATAACGTGGGAAAAAGCGCCGTAGTGGATGCTCTCCGGACCCTCTTGGCCGGACATGAGGAGCCTTATCCCCGTCTCGATATCGCCGACCGTCATCGGTCTACAGAAGGCGAATCAGAAGGCGACATCAGCTTCCACTTCGTCTTCAAGGATCTCAGTCACGACGACGAAGCCGACTTCATCGCGGCTCTGCAGCCCAGTGCTGACAACACCATGGAAGCGCACATCCACGTCAGGTACACAGATGCCGATCAGACTGGCCGATTCCGGGTGAAACGGTGGTGTGGAGATCACCAGGACATCCCGCTCACCTCGGACATGATGGAAAACCTGCGCGGCGTCTACTTACAACCTCTGCGTGATGCTGCCCAGGGATTACGTCCAAGCCGCAACAGCCAACTGGCTCGCCTGCTCCACCTCCTGACCGATGATGAAGGTCGGGAGAAGATCAATACTGCGTTGAAAGAACTAGATGAGCAGTTGCAGCAGAACGAGGCAATCAAAAGTACTCATGCAGCGATCTCCACGCGGCACGGCTCCATGATGGGTGAGCAGTTGGCGCAGGTACTAGCCGTCGGACTCAGCGCAACCGATTTCCAGCGCCTTTCCGCACGTCTCTCCCTGAGTGCTCAGTCCATGGAGATTGAGCAAAACGGCCTTGGCTTCAACAATCTGATTTTCATGGCAGTTGTGCTCAGCGAGCTGGCCAAGAATCCTGAAGCAGCGTACCGAAGCTTAATCGTGGAGGAGCCGGAGGCCCACCTCCACCCCCAACTGCAGCGCGTTCTCCTGAGATACCTGGCCGGCATTCCGACCAGAGAAGGTGAAAAGCCAGTGCAATTGTTCGTCACCAGCCACTCGCCGAACTTCGCCAGCAATTCGAAACTTGAGTCTCTGGTGTGCTTAGTCGAGAACGAAGCCGGCGTGGAGACCTTCTTTCCACGTGATGTTCAGTTCGCGAAAGGCAAGCGGGAGAAACTGGAACGCTACTTGGACGTGACCCGAGCTGAGCTGTTTTTCGCCCGCCGCGTCATTTTTGTAGAGGGCGCCGCAGAACTCATGTTGGTCGACGCGCTCGCGAAGGTTTTGGGATTCGACCTGAGGGAATATGGCGTCAGTCTCATCAGTGTTGAGGGGCTGAATTTCGACTCGTTCCTGCCACTGTTTGGAGAGAACGGGCTGCGAATTCCGGTGTCGGTCATCACCGATGCTGATCCGTTCGAAGAAGAAGAGGTATCTGAACCCGCTGCGGCTGAGCGACCTGACGAGGAAATCCAGGAGGAGCTACTCGCGGAGGCAGCCTATCTCGACGAAGCAGGTGCAAAAAACGGGGACGTCGCCGAACAGCTCGCCGACGAAGGTGGCGAGTCGAAGAAAAAGAAGAAGCTAAAAGCTGCATATCCCTCGCTTGGCGAAGCTGTTCGGATATCGAGCAACACACTGAAAATGAAGGAGTCCGAAGATCAGTTTGTGAAGGTGCATCACGGGGTGAAGACTCTTGAGTACGACCTGGCGCTCCAGGCGGAAAATCGGGATGCCATGCTGAAAGCATTGGCCGAACTTCATCCCAGGATCTCTGTGGCGCTGCAGAAAATCGTAGACGGCGTGCCAGACAACACAGCCAAAGCCAAGGCGCTGTTCTGCGGGATGTTCGAGCGCAAAGACACCAATAGCAATGTGCAGAAGGGCCGCTTCGGTCAAGCGCTTGCCGAACAGATTGCCTTAACGCCAGGATTCAAGGTCCCAGAGTACCTCGAGCAGGCTATTCGGCACGTTTGCCAGGGAGCGGACAAGCCATGAAGCTATCCGATGAGCAGAAAGCTGTAATCGAAGCCTCCTTAGAACCGATGGCAGTCACTGCTTGCGCCGGCAGTGGTAAAACAGCCACCGCTATTCGGCGGCTGATCGCCATTCGGCAAAAGCTGGCCGATCACCGCGGCCGCGTCGTGCTGTTGTCGTTCTCCAATGTGGCCGTGAATACCTTCAACATGGGCTATGCAGAGCTAGCCTCGGATCTGCCGGATGACGCTAATCGCAAGCGCGTAGAAGTGGACACGCTAGACGGGTTCTTCACCCAGCATGTTTTGCGTCCCCATGCCTACCGCACCATGGGCGCCACGCAAACCTCCTATCTTGTATCGGGTTCGGAAGCGTTCTTAAGCAGCTTCCAGTACTGGAAGAGCAAAACCGAACGCCCAATCCCGATCAATGATGTGCAGGTAGGCGTAGAGGATGGAAAGTTGATCTTCTTCATCGACACCAGAGGGGCGGTGGAAAAGCTTGATTACGGAAAGGCTCAGGTGCTCATCGAAAAGCTGGGGCGCACTGGCGCATATACCCATGATCTTGGGCGCTACTGGGTGGTTCGAACGCTGCTTCAACAGCCTGCCATTCTGAGGGCATTGGCTACGCGCTATCCTCAGGTGCTGGTCGACGAATCGCAGGATCTGGGCACGATGCACAAAGTAACCTTAGAAATACTCATCAAGGCGGGCGTGCAGGTATCACTGATCGGAGATGTTAACCAAGGCATCTTCGCCTTCGCCGGCGCTGATGGCATGTTCTTGAAAACCTACGCCGACCGCTCGGGAGTGAAAGACTACAAGCTTACGCGCAATTACCGCTCCCTGCCTCCAATCATCGATATAGCGAACCGTCTCTGCGGCCGAAACGACGAGCCAGACAGGCAACCCGGGCAAGGTGGCGCATTTTTCGTAGGGTACAAGGACGCCGAGCTCCCTAAGCTGATCAGCTCTTTCAAAGCTCGTCTCGGCGAACTGGGCATAGAGGAGAAAGACGCAGTCATTCTCAGCAGGAACGCAGATCGCGCCGCCAAGCTTGCAGGAAAAACAGAAGCCCCAGGACAGGGAGTTGTGAACCTTTTTGCAGAGGCTGCATTGGCCCGCGATCAACAGCATCGCTATCAGCATGCTTTCCGTCTGGTATGTAACGCGGTTGTGAGCCTGATCGACGATGCCCCGCGCGGACTCAGCTCGGCGCTGCAGGGGGCGCCCCATGAAGCCTGGATGCTTGGGCTTAGGCGGTTGCTGTGGGCATTTACCCGCAATACCGAGACTGGGCTACCGTCCTGTTCGCTCCTAGCCAAAGCACAGTGGCATCCGAAGCTGGTCACAAATCTGCGCGCCTTGCTTACTCAAACTGATCAACTGTTCGGGCTGAAGATAGCCTCTGCGTTCGGAAATAAGATGGCCAAGAAGCGCTTGGAGGACGTCGCGCTCAGCGGCGCCAAAGCTGATGACCAAGAAGCTCATGGCTTAAGAGTTGAGACTGTTCACCAAGTTAAAGGCGAGTCCATCAGCGCAGTGCTCTATGTCGCAACCAAGGCCAATATCACCGCATTGCTGGCCGGCACGGCTACGGAGGACGGCCGTATCGGCTACGTGGCACTGACGAGAGCGAAAAATCTCTTTTGGCTTGCCGTCCCCAACAGTTGCCTGGACGCAATGCGCACAGAGTTGATCAACGCTGGCTTCATCGAGGCCGCAGCACAGTAAGGATGAGCTAACCAAGCTCGGTCAATCATGCGTATTTGGACCTGCGTGCCCAGTCACTTGCATTGGATCTGACCGGCCTTTCGCATGGCTAAGGTGCGAAAGCAGCGATTCACGACCAGCAGCTATCGGCCAGAAGCAGCCACTCACGCTTTACCCAGGGTAGCGTGATTTTTGCGCATAAAACGGACAGCCAATACCGCCTCGCCTATACGGGGGCGTTTAGAATGCCGAATGATTGCAAATGTCATAAGACGAATTTAAATTGAGGCCTTATTAGTTCGGCGGAGTAGATCTTTGCACTTAATCAAGCAAGCAAAGAAACTCTATTAATCGCTGTTTTCGCTCAATATGCGTGGATGAACTGAATTTATTTATGGCATATATTGCTGCAAAGGCATCGACATCGCTCTTATAATTCAGGATATATTCAGTTTCGCCCAAACCGTATCCTGAAAGAAATCCTGATAGGAATTTTTCAATGCTTTCTTTTTCCTTCATTCACTCATGTAGTGTGCATAGCGCCATTCTTACATCAATCGCACTAACTTCCCTTCCTGTCCAACCTTCAGCTTTTGAAAGAAGATCAGTTACTCAGCTCAAACTCTTCCAAAAGAAATAAAGCCGCTGCGCCGGCCAGGTTAACGCAGAAACCAGCTTCACTTTTTGTCGGAGCGATGGCATCCGATGCCACTCCATGTGCATCGCCATGCTTGTTCCTCATGTCACCTATGCCCCAGATGATTGAGTTCAAACCCTCAATGGTTTTTTCAATGGGCTTTCCTTTTACCTCTAACCCAAGAGCATCAATGGCCTTGCTGAAAAGCTCTTTATTATTATCAGTCGGCTTCCCGCCACGTTGCTCAATGATCCATTTAAGTGTCGTTTCAAGTAGCGCCCTTGCAGCAGTGATTGCGCCGCTTGGGTCAGTAATTCGGCGATGAAGAGCTTTATCCCACTTCTCTCTTATTCTATGGCCTGGAATTCTCCCCAATAGGTCAGCCAAAGACTCATCCACTGGCGTTGGCTGACCTGAGAATTGCTGTAAAAGTTGCTCTCCCTTGAAACTAAGTCCACCCCTCACCAATATTACAGCGTAATACCCATTACCAGTATAGTGTTCCCTTCTGGGCATTATCTGATCTATATAGCCCTGGCTGTGCGCGTGGACTACTGTTTTGGCAAGACTCTGGAAATTAATAATATCGTCTGGTGACGAACTGTCTGGCTTGAAGGACGTCACTCCCGAATGAATCTTGCGGAGTACCTCATGCAACAATACATCCATAGTCATGGCGCCCCCTTGCTGTACCACCAACCAGAAATTCACACACCCTGAACGACGAATAGCAGCCAGGGGAATCCGAATCCAGTTTGACGGTCAAGCTATCCCGAGGCAAACCTTAATGGTGTCGATGCACGAAACTAGATACGCGCCAATAGACACTAGGACTGCCACCACAGCTAGCCATGCCGTCAGCGGAACCTTATCCCTGACCAAAGAGAAATTCTTCTGCTCATTGACCCAATCAATCTGGTATTGCCAAAAGAACTTGTAATGTGCATACCAGTCGCTGAAGAGAATTTGCTTATTAATAGACGCATTGTAATATCGTCCTTCTAGGTCAGAAAGCTCACCCTGGCAGGTGGTAAAGTCCGCATCAGCCGGAAGTGACTGCACCTTCCGATAGAGATCTCGCAGGCTGTTATATATCTTGGTGAGCTCTACAGCTGACCTCTCATACTCCGACTTCTTGGCGTCGTAGACAGAGATATAAATGCCAATAATCCCAATCACAGCCATGGTTGCAGATATGTTTTTCGCCGAAAGCGAGTCGTATACCAAGGCAAAAATGCCCACGGCTGTGCCTAGGAAACCAATGAAGCCAGGGACTTTCTCCACAATGTCATAGGTGGCCCAGTGCTTACGGCCACCAAAGCCCACGTTGTAGCCTGTCTCGGCAATATTCTTGAGTAGTGAGGCCTGGCTCATATGTTCTCGCTAATCGGCACTGGAATCGGGCTGCGGGCTACAACCACCCCATCCTTGATGATATAGCACTCGACCATGTGCTCACCCTTGAAGCTTGTGGTCTCCTGAATAGCCTCACGGCCTGAATCGCTCGTAATGCTGCCGCGAATACAGTCACGTTTTTCAGCTCCCTCTCCGGTGTTCAGCACCTTCCACTTCACACTGTAGGGCTTAGGAACGCCGTTATAGGTAACCTTGAATTTGAGGGTCTTACGTGCACGTAACGGCAGGCCAAGCTGAATTAGCTCACTGAGCAGACGCTCCCTGAAGCCGTCCTGCTCAACATCACAGTCGACCGACAGTGGGAAACGAATATCAACCGGGTACAGATCCTCGATGAACTGCTCTGTATTCCTGAAGCTATAGGCAGAACCCAAAGATTCCATGGCGCTGCGCTTGGTTGTGCGGGTTGACGGAAAGCTGCGCCCAAAAACCTTCTTCCAGCGGTCGCCCTCATACTCCTCTCCCTGTGCATTGATGGCTTTGACGCAGAGTTCATAAGCGCGCTTAGCAGGCTTTTGGAATTTCTGTTTGACCTTCACATGCTGACGGCTGCCCAAAGCCGCGTAGCGGTCTTGCTGGGGAAGGTCTTTGGCGTACGCGAAGAAATCCCTAACCATGCAGTCGTATGACCCAGAGCTTGCAGTGGCATAGTCATCAGTCGACGTGAGGAAATTATGCGCCAAGGTATCGATCAGCAGACCGCCGATACCAATGCCGTGCTTGTTCTTCCATGCTCGAAGCATTTTGCACAGGCGGCGCAGGTTCCCATTCTGCTCATCATCAACCGTTTTGGTGGCCTCGATTTCGTCCTTGGGCTTGGTGATTTTCCATGCCCCACCGTCATAGGTGTCGGGGTATTTGAAGCTGCCATCGGCTTGCTTGAAGACAGGCTGAACCTCAACGTTGAAGTTCTGGAACGTGACACAGACCACCAGACGATCCACGGTGATCTTGGTGGTCGGATAGCGCTTTTGGACTGCGTCTCGGGCGTGTGACAACAGTGCCGACTGCCCACCGTCCTTGTTGTAGGTCTCCCATGCGCTGTCAGGCATGATGTAGAGCATATCCAGGTCTGACACGCCTTCAATGGCTGTCCAGCGCCCGTAAGAGCCAACCTGAAGGTTGTTGCTTGTTGAATCCAAATCCCGAAAATACTTGTTCAGTGACCGGGTTATCTCTGCATATCGATCTTCAATTGTGGTGTCGTTAGTAATACGCAGATTGGATAAGAACTCTCTGAAATTCGTTGAAGTCGACATCCTGATCCCTATGCCTTGATATCCCAAGAGGCCTGCATCTTGTATGGTCGCATAGTAGCCCAAGGCCAGTGCGCTGACCCATCGCCAAGGCGAAGGCACCTCGCGGATGCTAGGCGGCACTCGCCTCCTAGTCTGCTGCTGGCCCGCAACAGGTGATAGATTGAATCCGTACGCCAGATCAAGGATGGATTGCCCGTATGTATCTAGCACGCACAACGGACGGCAGACGCATTCCAGCCACCCGAGATGAGAGCGGGTATTGCCCGAGTTGCAACGAGCAGCTGACTGCCAAGCTGGGCGATATCTACGAGTGGCATTGGAGTCATAAGCCTGGCCAGGCTTGCAGCTATCGAAAGACAGCGACCTTCTGGCAGTACGGTTGGATACGTCACTACCATGCGTCGGGTGGGTGGGACATGGAGACCAGCATGGGCGGAGTGGAGTTCGATGGAGTCCATCCAGAGAAGCGTCTCTCCCTGATGCTTGCTCACAAGCTGGATACGACTGCGCTCAAGGCGTTCATCGACGCATCTGTCCAGTGCGATCTCAAGCCAGTGGTCATTTTCAACGCCAAAGCCTTCGAGCGATACCAGTTCGAGGACTACCGACTTAAGCATCCCAAGCGGTCGGACAACGGCTGGATTTTCTTCTTCTCTCACGCGTTCCCAGGCCATAAGCGCACGGCTTCACTCTGGCTCGATATTGAGCAAGGCAAGCATCCGCACTTTGGCCTGAAGAGCGGTATCTACAACCTGACCTATTCGGCGGAGTTCCATGGGGCGATTACTGTTAGCCGGACGCCACGGGTCAAATCGGCGCCCCGATCTGACAGTCCACTACCTAGTGCGCCGCCCACTGACTTGACGGTCAAGAGACTCGCGTGATACCAATTAACTATCGGGTGTAGGGGCACAATTTAACTTTCCACTGACTATATGCGGTGGCCAAGTAAAGGGTTGCTTTGCCGTTACGCGCTGACGGTTTCTCACGGTTGGCGACGTATGTAAAAGAGAAAATAGTCCCTACACTCGGTTTTAATGATGAATCTTGATGACCTCCTTAAAGCAATGTTTGCTCCTAGCCTAGGAAGCCTCCCGAGTTTTTGTAACTTGCTCGGCGTGGAGCAAGACAAGCTTCTCAGCTTTCTCTATAAAAGAACATCAAGTCACTACATAAGCTTTCATATCCCCAAGAAAAACGGCGCCACAAGGGTAATAAAGGCGCCCAAGAAAGCCCTGAAAGAACTACAAAAAAGATTGGCAAGCCATTTAGATAAATTTCATTCTCCCAAGCCTTCGAGTCATGGCTTCATCAAAGGCAGAAGCATTAAGTCTAACGCCCTTCCCCATATCAACAAAACCTTTGTATTCAACGTTGACCTGAAAGACTTCTTTGAGACCATACATTTTGGTCGCGTAAAAAACCTTTTCATGTCTGAGCCCTTCAGCGCCCCTCACAATGTTGCTACAGTGATGGCGCATATTTGCTGTCATGATGGAAAGCTGGTTCAAGGGGCACCGACATCTCCATTAATCTCCAACATGATTTGTCGAAAGCTAGACTCTCAACTGCAATCCTTGGCAAAAGCTCAGAAATGTCATGTAACGCGTTATGCAGATGATATAACTTTTTCTTTTACCAGCTCTATTAAGCACCTTCCCACCGATATAGTTGAAGTAACTCAAGACGGGATGGCAATTCCTGGGCGCGAGCTAGAGCAGATAGTTAGGGTTAACGGATTCACTATCAACGCAGAGAAAACTAGGCTTCAACATCGCTCACAGCGTCAGATGGTGACCGGGTTAGTAGTCAATAAATTCCCGAATGTGCCTAGAGCTTTTATTCGCAAAACAAGCTCAATGATTAATGCATTGAGACGTTACGGCCCAGTGCTTGCGGAGGAGAAATATCTACAAATTCTAAAAGGTGATAAACAGGCTCTTCCCGCACGCCAGCACCGGAGAATAAAAGATAATGCTGGTGATTTCTTTATAAAGGTTATAAAAGGACGACTGAATTATATTCAAATGGTTCGCGGCAGAAGTGATAGTACGTATAGAAGGCTGGCGTACGACTTCACCGTTGCTATTGGCAAAGAAAATCCCGAGTTCAGGAAGTCACCGGAAGAAATTCTAGGAAACTCAATTTTCATTGTGAGCAATCTCACAGACGACAGTCAGGGCACTGCTTTCTTGTTGGGTGGCGTTGGACTGGTTACGAATCAACACGTTATCAGTGGGGTCTCCAAAACCATGGCGCCACACATGATATCTTTCACTCGTGTTGGTGATGACACTGAATTCAGTGCTGATCTTATTATTTCGGATGCAAAAGAAGACTTAGCTGTATTTTATCCAAATGAACAATTTGATCGAATTCCAATGCTTAAAAAGGCTAGCAAAGAGTCTATCCGACCGATGGAGCCTATTTTGTCAATCGGATTCCCCAGGCACCGTGATGGCGCGGCTCACTACATCACAAAAGGCACTACTACGCAACTTAGACGCCAAGTAGACTTAGATTTATGGTTGGTAGATGTGCCATTGATTGAGGGCAACAGTGGCGGCCCAATCTTTAATGACTCGATGGAAGTAATTGGCGTGGCAGCCCGAGGGGCGACTCAAAACAATATCAATGCAGCGCTCTATGGGTTCATCCCTATTGCATCGTTGAACCGTTTCGTGGCTAAGCCAGAATTTAAGCTCGCGAATTCATTGCATATGTCTCTTAGGGGAAAACCCTGTCGCCCCTTGTGTGAGGCAACAGGGAAATACATTAGAAAAATGACTATTTGTTCCTTTGGATAGCAAGTCATCGCCAAACCGTCTGCTCTTGGCCGGTAGCCGCCCGTCGTGGCTGGCTGCAATCGGCCAATCTCTCTCGTCCGCTGCGTCGGCAGCCGTGTCAGCACATCTTTGAGATAGGCATACGGATCATGCCCATTCATGCGTGCTTAGATATCCAGGCAAATTTTGCCGAAATGCTGGTTGGTTTCCTGATACTTGAACGCTTCGACAATCTCGCTCAAAAGGAAATGACGATCAATAATCGGGCGCATGCCATTAGCATTGATGGCTCGGATCATGTCTTGCTGCTGGCTGCGGCTACCCACCAATACACCCTGCAGACGCACTTGCTTGATCAGTGCCGGTACAAAATTCATTGCACCGCTTACGCCACTCAATATCCCGATGACGGAGATGTGACCAGCAACCCGAATTGCAATCATCGATTGCTCAAGCGTCGCAGGGCCGCCGACTTCGATGATGTGGTCAACACCACGGCCACCCGTTAGAGCGCGTGCAGTTTCGCCCCAGTTAAGGTCTCTGCGGTAATTGATCACATGATCAGCGCCTAGCGCTTTCAGACGTTCAAGTTTTTCGTCGCTTGAAGAGGTAGCAATGACGGTAGCACCGGCCATTTTAGCGAACTGCAGGGCGAAAATTGAAACGCCACCAGTGCCTTGGACGAGCACGGTGTCGCCCGGCTTGAGTGAGTCATCGGCCATCAGGGCGCGCCATGCAGTAAGGCCGGCGGTGGTAAGCGTCGACGCTTCAGCATGGCTGTAGCCAGTAGGCGCGAGGGTGAACGATGTGGCTTTGGCCGTCACTTGCTCACGAGCGTAGCCGTCAATGCCATCACCTGGCACGCTAACAAAGCCTTCAACCAGTGGCGCACCGTTGATCCACTCCGGGAAGAAGGTGCTGACGACCGAGTCACCCACCTTGAATTCAGTGACATCTGGGCCGACAGCAATGACTTCACCTGCACCATCGGCCATGGGGATGCGTTTTTCGGCAGGGCCCCACACACCGCTGACCACCGCGAAGTCGTGGTAGTTGAGCGAGTTGGCGTGAAGGCGTACGGTGATTTCGCCACGCGCTGCGGCTCGGACTTCGCTGCTGCCAACCACAACCTTTTCATAGCCGCCACCGGGTTGGACGAAGATAGCTTTGCTGCTCATAGGGGTTTCCTTATGTTTTCTAATTACGCGAAATAACGAAATGAAAGTTTAAAAATTACAATTCGATGATCAACCTACCCGCAAAGTCATCAATCGCCTGCTCATTGCGCCGGTAGTAAGTCCACTTTCCGATGCGGGTGGTTAGCACGAAGCCTGCACGTTGCAAGATAGCTAAATGTGCAGACGCGGTAGAAGGTGAAAGCCCGGCCTTGTGCTGCAAATGGGTTACGCACACTCCTATCGCAGGATCGCCATGATCCTGAGGTGGGAAATTACTGAGTGGGTCTTTGAGCCACTCCATCATTTGCATGCGAGTGTCATTGCCCAGGGCTTTGAGCTGTTCAAGTATCATGGTCGGCAATGTTACGCTTTTTTACGAAATGTTCAATAAGTAATCTATTACCCTTCGCAAGGGTTTGAAATCAAAAAAACGCATCCAGCTGAATCGACCCTACTTTTGTAGACGCATTGAATGACTGCTTGGACTACCCCGCTCTGGTAGACATCCCCGGTCTATGCTTGAACGTCCGCTTCTGGCCAGAGCAGCCGGTCGCGAAGGGCTGCATCCGGCCAGAGGTATGCCTGTGCCACGATCTCATGGAGAGGATTTCCTACCTGATGGGGATCCACAGATCCTTGAGGGCGATCTTCAGCAATCATGCCGACTACGGCTACCATTGGGTTAGAAAACCCAATAAAACACCCCTCTTCAACGGCCAAAGCGCTCTGCAGTTCATGCTGTCAGGGCGCACTGCTGAACTGGCGGAGGTGCACCGCTACCTAGCTTCGATACGGAACTTGTAGCGGCGCAACTACGAATCATGAGCACCTCTAACCAGTTTCCGCCCTAGATATCCTTTATTTTAAAGGTAGAACCGGCCAAGCGGCCGACCGGCTCCATATCTCGACCCGCGGCAGCGGCAATAGCTAACAAGCGCCCTTGAGCACCATGGCGTTTAGCCAACACCAAGCGCGCTTCTTCTCGGAATCGAGCTATCATTTCAGCTTCAGATGTACGTTTCCGCTTTTTCATCGAAACCTCGCGTGCTCACGTTTGCTCCGATGGCATGGTACGACAGTTGCCGCTGCGATGAAGCGCCGTGATAGAAGCCACGCAGCAGCTTGCGGAAAGCGACGATTTGCTCTAACCAGCCGCTGACTCTCGTCCAGGCCTTTCTACGACTCAGAGCGCTCGACACGATTACGCCCCATTTTTGCCTCCCGTCATTCCGCCAACTTGGGCTGCCTCCAAAATGTCGGTTGAGGGGTCCACGGAGGCATACACGACGTTTCGTCCCGGAGGATTCCAACGGCCCCACATCTTGTACGCACCCATTCCACAGTCCCAGGTGTCCTGGTAGAGCTCGCGGTCGAGGCGCCATGCGTACCAAGAGCTAGACCAGTGAATTAAATTCACTGATAGACCCCGTATTCGATACGTTCCAGATAATCCTCGACCGCCTGAAAGCCGAACGGATTGTCGATAACGTCCAGCGGCACGTCGCCATCCAGGTGCTTGCAAGGGCGCCCTAGCCATTCTTCAGCCAGCTTCTGGGTGCCGAACACATTCATCGCGTGCTCCAGCACCTTCGCGTACTGGAAAGCAACGGCGCTCTGTTTAGAGTTCAGGTGTGCTGGCTGCCCGCTGCCCTGGCGCTGAATTGTCCTGATGGACTTACCAACAATGCGACTCATGATCTTCTTGGTTGAATACAGATCAGATATCGCAAGCATGTCTTTAACGTCTTTCAGATCAAAGCCTTTGACCGTGAGCCGGTAGACGATGACAGGACTGAGCTGGTCAGCACTTTTTTGGAGAAGATATTCCGTTGGCTTGCGGGGGGCGGCCGCTGCCCTGCGAGTACGAGCAAACGCGGAATCCATAGCGTCACCTCCAGATGCGAAAAATGACATGAATGTAGCGCTGTTCGGCACCATAGGCAGTAGGTGCTTGATATCACATCGCTCTGTTCATCGTCTGAATCAATTATGCGCATCACCTGACGCCCATTCGGGATGCTCATTTCGCACTGCGCAGTTGAGCTGCCCGGCGCCAGTCCTGAAACTGCCAGCCACCAAACTGCGATAAGGGCTGCGCGCCGGGCGAGATAGCCACGCCTTGTCCAGGCCTGCCAATCTGAGGGAGCTGTACGGGAGCCGGACGGCGTTGGGCGGGTCGTTATCGACTTACAGCTGTTGTCACGAAATACAGTAACCAGCCAATAGCTGTCGATGGCCTCAAGCGCTTCGGCGGATAATATGCTGAACTCAGTTATTGAGTTCAGGATTTATCGAGCCACATCATTCTGCAGCGATTCGTTGCGTCTCCTTCGATAGAACGAGAGCACGGCGCGCTGAATTATCGAGGGCCGCGATGATAGCAGTGGCTTGCAAAAGCCAGCGCAGGTAGCGTTACGACCAGATCTATGAAGGAGACAGCGCTATTAACAAAAAGCCGATTCGCTCCGATGAGGAGCTAGCCACTGCCTTAGCGCGCTTGACGCAACTTTGGGGTGCAGAATCCGACTGCTCAGAGGGCAGCGAGCTGGAACTATTGACGAAACTGATCGTGGAATACGAACGTCAACACCATCCACTGCCGCCATCTGATCCAATCGAAGCCCTCAAATTTCTGATAGACCAGCAGCTAATATCTGTTGACTCTGATCGCTAATCGCGACATGAAACGGCTGTTTCTCCTGGCCACGGCCTTCGCCCCGCGGTCGCCGGTAAGAGGCAGCTGCCGGCCCAGAGTGTGTAAAAACGCCCGTACAAACCCTTGCTATGATTTCTGAGACTGTCATCGCAAGGGACGCCCATGAAACGGTTTATCCAGGGTGAACACCGAGGTCAAAGCACCTTACTCCCCGAAAGCCTCGACGATTACGTCAGCGATACCAACCCAGTGCGCGTGGTCGACGTTTTCGTCGACGAACTCGACCTAGCCACGCTAGGTTTTGATGGCGTCATTCCAGCCGAAACCGGAAGACCGGCTTACCACCCTGCGATCCTGCTGAAGATCTATATTGAATCGCCCCTAGTTTCGTAGACACCTCCAGGCCTCATAATACGGCCCACTAGGAGGTGCCATGAGCAACCCGCGTTATCCCGAAGAATTCAAAATCGAAGCAGTCAAACAGGTGACCGAACGAGGTCTGCCAGTGGCGGAGGTAGCTGCTCGTTTGGGCATGTCGACCCACAGCCTGTATGCCTGGGTTAAACGCTACAGCAAGCCCGAAGAGCAGCGCGCGCAAGAGGACAATCAGCAAGCTGAGCTGCGTCGTCTTCGTGCCGAACTCAAGCGCGTGACCGAAGAGCGAGACATCCTAAAAAAGGCCGCCGCGTACTTTGCCAAGGAGTGCGGCTGAAGTACGCCTTCATCAACCAGCTATCCGCTGACTATTCGGTTCGCCGCCTGTGCCTGACGCTGAAAGTACATGCCAGTGGTTACTACGCGTGGCTGGCTGAACCGAAGTCGGCACGAGCCAAGGATGATCAACGCCTGCTTGGACTAATCAAGCACGCGTGGCTAGAGAGCGGCGGTGTGTACGGCTACCGCAAAATCCACGACGACCTGCGTGAGCTTGGAGAAGCATGCGGCAAGCATCGTGTTGCTCGACTGATGCGCTTGGAAGGGCTGCGCTCACAGACAGGGTATCGCCGCCGACCGGGCCGCTATGGTGGTAAGCCTCCAGCGGCTTCACCGAATCATCTGGAGCGCCGATTCAATGTCACCGAACCCAACAAGGTCTGGGTCACGGACATCACCTACATCCGCACCTATGAGGGCTGGTTGTATTTGGCGGTGGTGCTCGATCTGTTCTCGCGGCAGGTAATCGGTTGGTCAATGAAACCGCAGATGACCAGCGACCTGGCTATTGATGCGTTGCTGATGGCAGTTTGGCGGCGTAAGCCAAAGCAGGAAGTGATGATTCACTCAGATCAGGGGAGCCAGTTCAGCAGCGGCGACTGGCAGAGCTTCCTGAAAGCCAACAACTTGCTTGGCAGCATGAGTCGGCGCGGCAATTGCCATGACAACGCAGTAGCGGAAAGCTTTTTCCAGTTGCTGAAGCGGGAACGGATCAGGCGAAAAATCTATAGCACCAGACAGGACGCACGCGCTGATGTGTTCGACTACATCGAGATGTTTTACAACCCAAAACGCCGACACGGTTTCAACAACCAGCTGTCACCGGTAGAGTTTGAGAAGCGACATTTACTGAGCCTGGAAAGTGTCTAAGAAATCCGGGGCGATTCAGCCTTCGTTTATGACGCGACGAAAAACGAATACACCTGCCCGGCTGGAGAGGCACTGATCTGGCGTTTCTCCAGCGTTGAAAAAGGCATGAATATGCACTGCTACTGGAGTTCGAAATGCCAGAGTTGCAGGCTGAAAACCCAGTGCACTCCAAGTACAAATCGTCGAGTAAAGCGCTGGGAGCATGAAGCGGTGCTAGAGGAAATGCAGGGCCGGTTGAGCCGTGCGCCAGAGATGATGAAGATTCGAAAAAGGACTGTTGAGCATCCTTTCGGGACGCTCAAACAATGGATGGGGGCAACGCACTTCCTGACTCGAAAACTGAACGGTGTGAGCGCAGAAATGAGCCTGAATGTGCTCGCCTACAACTTGAAGCGGGTGATGAAAATCATCGGCACCGAAGGGTTGTTGAAGGCGATGGCGGCGTAAACCCCGGATTTTACTGCCCTAAGAGGTGCCAACGCGTTTCATACGCGCGCTGAAGCGTTACCGACGCTGATCGTGGTAAAAAATCGGGAAATCGCCACGTCCAGGAGCAATGGGCTGAAGCACGCAAGATAAGAAAGTGTTTTTACACACTCTGGGCCAAAAGCGGTCGTTGTCATCACCAAGAAATGCCTCATCAGAGTTAGCGTATTCGCTTTAGACCCCGTGCCATCTTGCGTTCCTAGAGCAAAAACCTAGGTCACCGTGAACGGTCCAACTGGGTTTACCCGGAAACCACATGGATACCCACGGCCAGCCCATCACGCAGCAAGCCCAGCGAAGCGCGTCAGATCTGATGTAGTTTCCAAGAATGGAGTCTGGATAAGAGACGTGCGTTTCACAGCCATACGTATTTATCTCGCGCAAGGCGATCGCGGACTCATGGCAGAACGTCCTCATGTTCGAACCGGCTTCCGCATAGCTGTCCGCTAGATCGTCTGACCCGCTAGGAAGTACCACACGTCTCAGCAATCCACAATATTGATGTGCGACGGACGACGTTGATATTACGCCCCATCACTGCTCGCGTTGCACGACAGTGCTTCGTCATGCCTTAGCAATTGGCTGCGCAGCTGCACAACACTCGGTGTGATCACCGGCACGAAAGCCGACTCACGCAAGCGTCGCGCAAATCCTTTTTCGTATCCTTGCAAATAGGCTTTGCCGCCAAGGGCTTGTAGTTCTAGCTGTACAGCCTCGCCGGCAACCTGCGCCAAGCCGATACGTGC